>JBQCFW010000179.1:0-8165 GCA_051958655.1 Agriterribacter sp.
GATCAATACAAATGGATACGCTTCATTGCCGGAATTGGGCTGGCAGGCGAACTGGGTGCAGGCATTACACTTGTATCGGAACTTACTGCCAAAGAGAAAAGAGGCATTGCTACTTCGCTTGTAGCCGGCATTGGACTAACCGGCGCCGTTGTAGCCTTTATAATGAAAGAAACTTTTGATCAACCTGATGGCTGGCGCATCTGTTATTTTATTGGTGGAGGATTGGGTTTGCTGCTGTTGTTACTGCGTATTTCTGTTTTTGAATCGGGCATGTTTCACGAAGCTAAAAAGCAGGCCGTGCGACGCGGCAATTTGTTCATGTTCTTTACCAATGGCGACAGGTTCAGGCGATATATAACCGGTATTTTAATTGGACTGCCCACCTGGTTTGTAATTGGCGTGCTGGTTACTTTTTCGAGCGAGTTTGGCAAACACATGGGCATTACCGAAAAAATTGATCCGGGCAAAGCCATCATGTTTGCCTATGCCGCCATTTCATTGGGCGACATTGCCATTGGTTTTGTAAGCCAGTGGATGCGCAGCCGTAAAAAAGCGCTCTATCTCTTTTACAGCATCACAGCCTTGTTTATGCTGCTGTATTTCACCATACAATGGAACGGCTCTGCCATGCAGATGTACTGGATTTGTGCGGGACTTGGATTTGGAACGGGTTTCTGGGCCATTTTTGTAACAATGGGCGCCGAGCAGTTTGGCACCAATATAAGGGCTACCGCAGCTACCACCATTCCGAACATGGTGAGGGGCATGCTGGCTATTTTCATCCTGCCCTTATTCCAGGGATTGAGAAACGTTACCGATTACTACACGGGCGGCTGGATAGCTGCCATCATTATTATGGCAATTGGCACTGCCGCTATTATTCTCACCAAAGAAACTTTTGGCAAGGATTTGAACTACGTAGAGGAATAAAATCTCTTTTAGTAGTATTGTGGTGCTATCCATCAGACCACCCTTCGGGCGGACCGATGGGGAAGCTCGGTAGCATATTGTAAGGATGGATTAAAATCCATCCGCTATTCTTTCACATACTTAATATTTCTTGATATTTGATCTTCTGACATTGCTTACCCCATTTCTGTTGTTTTTTTTGTTCAATTTTTGCTTTTTCATCTCCCGAAATTCAAAATTTCGGCCCTAACAGCGCGGAATCGCGTTTATTTTTGGCGCAATACGCATTTTAAGTTTTTCAACCTTTATTTAACGTATTGAATTTTAGCATTTTGTAACCAAAAAAACGAGCCATTTTTTTGAAGAAAGTTTGTCGTTTTTTTATCTTCGCAGGGTTAATGAAAGGGCTTATTGCACATATCGCTGTTCTGTTTCTGATGATGATTTTCATTATCAAAGGATTACAGCCTGCCCTGCCTTTTCTGTCAGCACATTTTGCACAAAAAGACTCCATGGAAATGCTTGCCGAAACCGGAGCCGAAAATACCGGCGAACAAAGCAAAGCCGGTGAACGGGAGGTGATAGGTGAAGAAAAACATGGTTTCGATTTTCATCTTTTAGCTGCGGATAAAGGTAACCTTCGGTTTCAATCTAATTATACTGCCTGGTGGCAAAATGCATTTCTTCCGGTATTCACACCGCCTCCTGAACAAGCATAATGAACATTCAGCCATGAGCTATCGGCTCTCATAAATCTGCATATGGACATGCAGGTCAGAAACGATTTTGTTCTGAATGGCTGATGCCCAAGATAGCTGATTGCAGGTCGCTAAGTTTACAAATTTCATTTCTCACATCACTAGTAATTCACAAAAAATTTACCATGAAATCGTTGAATACATACATCAAAAGCACGTTTTTATTATCAGTATTTGTTTTAGGAGCCATTGCTGTAAATGCACAGGATATTCCTGATACCGAGGTTAAAAAGAACATTGCGGCAATGGAAGACCAGCTGCAGAAACTGATGCAGCTTCAGCCCAAAAAATACGAGTACAATGTTCACAATTTCAAATACCTGAAACTGCAAAAAGGAAAACAATATGGCTTTATTGCCGAAGAAGTGCAAGCGATATTTCCTGAACTGGTAACAGAAAAAAAGATCTCTTACATGTATGGCAAAAATGCCTACCGCAGCGCCACTATTAAAGTAGTTGACGAAGAGCGTTTGATTCCTGTACTGGTTGCCTCTTTAAAGGAGCAGCAAAATCAAATCGACAAATTAAAAGCTGAACTCCAGGATCTGAAAAAAGGAGCAGTAAGTTTCAACTACTAAACTGATACAGTTATATACTGGAAAGCCCGGCCATAAGCCGGGCTTTTCTTTTATGCTATAAACTCATAATAACTGAATTCTAATCATAAATGTGGAAATTTTCAACCTACTCGTATCCAAAAAGCGAATTGGGTATCGCTATACAACCTTCATTTATCCCATAAACAAAATTTACATATTCAATATTGGTGCTGTTTTATTACAATTCTAAACCTGTATTCACCAAACGGCATGGATTTTCACTGCTTATTCCTCTCTCGTTCAACAAAACTTTAGCCATTTTATCAAAAAATAGAAGAAATCGAACAAAAAGTGATTTTGAATTAAGTTTATTAATATGTGAATAATATTTTGGAATACTGTCAAAAAACTTATTAGTTTTGTTGGATAATAATTAAATATTAAAAATTTTAATTTAAAAATTGCCCCATGGCTAAAAGAACTTTAAAACAGATCGCGCCCTTCCTGGTACTGGCAGCCATCGCCTTGGCTGCTATTTTCGTTAAACCAGTTGCTGATTTTGGCGACACCAGCAAATACAACCCCGCTGACATTGCATGGATTGTGGTGGCTGCGGCGTTGGTATTTTTAATGACCCCCGGACTAGCATTTTTTTATGGTGGCATGGTTCACCGTAAAAATGTGATCTCAACCATGATGAAGAGTGTGGTAGCCGCCGGAGTAGTAAGCGTGCTCTGGATATTTGTTGGTTACAGCCTCTGCTTCGGTGAAGATGTAGGCGGTTTTATCGGAAATCCCACTACGCACCTGTTCTTTAAAGATGTTAGTTCAGGCGAACCCTGGGTAGGAGCACCTTCCATTCCAAAATCATTGTTTTCTGTATTCCAGCTGATGTTTGCCATCATCACCCCCGGACTGGTAGTAGGGGCAGTTGCAGAAAGAATTCGTTTCACTTCATATATTCTTTTCATTGCGTTATTCAGCATACTGGTGTATGCTCCCCTGGCACACTGGAGCTGGCATCCCGACGGATTCCTGTTTAAAATGGGTGCACTCGACTTTGCAGGTGGAACCGTAGTACACATTTCTGCAGGTTGTGCAGCTTTAGCAGGTGCTTTGGTATTAAAACGCCGCAAGTCGCACATGGAGCACAAAGAAATTCCGCCAGCCAACATTCCTTATGTTCTTATAGGAACCGGCTTGCTGTGGTTTGGATGGTTTGGCTTTAACGCAGGCTCTGCACTTGGTGCAAATGCGCTGGCTGTTTCAGCCTTTGTTACCACCAACACTGCGGCTGCCGCTGCTGGTTTAGGCTGGATGTTCTTCGACGTATTGAGAGGTAAAAAACCTTCGGTTGTAGGCTTTTGTATTGGCGCCGTTGTAGGATTGGTTGCCATTACCCCTGCTGCTGGTTTTGTTGCCATTCCTCAAAGCATATTCATTGGCGTAGTAGCAGCCATTATTTCAAACATAGCTGTTTACTACAAACAAAAATCTACACTCGACGATACACTCGACGTATTTCCCTGCCATGGATTGGGCGGCATAGTAGGTATGCTGCTTACCGGTGTGTTTGCGACTAAAGCAGTTAACGGTGCAGGTGCAGATGGTTTGTTTTATGGTAACGCCGGATTTTTCTTTACCCAGTTAAAGGCCATGTTAATTGCCGTAGGATACAGCTTCGTGGTGTCTTACATCATTTTTAAATTCATCAACTTCATTTTACCGCTTCGTGTAAGTGCCGAAGAAGAAGAGCTTGGACTGGATGCCACACAGCACAACGAAAAATATCTTCAGGGTACATTGCTGGTACACAGCAATGGCAAAATCAAAGAAGAAGAAGCTGTTTAAAACAGAGGGCACTGTAAGCTTTATATAAAAAAGGAAAAGGTACAGTTATCAAAACCTCTGACCAGGTTTAGACCGTACCCTTTCATTTAACACTTAAAATCAACTGCAATGTTAAGAAAATTTCTGACTTTGGCCGTGATTGCGGCACCCTTTTCCACTGCATTTTCCCAGGATTCCACCGCTAAAAAAGGCGAATTAACCATCTCCGGCTTCGTTGATGCTTATTATCGCTACAACTTCAACAACCCTAAAAACGTGGACGACGGCGAAGGCGGTCATCCTTTCAATAACAATACAAGTTTTACCAATTCTCAAAACTCCTTTGAGTTGGGCATGGCTTCGCTCAAAGCCGATTATACCTACGGTAAAATTTCAGCCACATTAGATCTGGGTTTTGGTACCCGTGCCCAGGAATTTTCGTATATAGAAAGTGGCATATTGCAAGCAGTTAAGCAAGCTTATGTAAGTTACTCCCCCACCGATAAAATTAAATTCACTATGGGTAAATGGGGTACCCATGTAGGTTATGAATTACTCGATCCCCAACTGAACCGCAACTATAGCATGAGCTATATGTTCTCTTATGGTCCTTTCTCTCATACTGGTATTAAAGCCGATTTTGGTTTGAGCGATCATTTTGGTTTGATGGTAGGTGTGGCGAATCCCACAGATTATTCATCAGCCAGTTTTGCCAAAAAGAATTTCCTCGCACAGTTCAGCACCACCTGGGATAAATTCAGTGCATTCCTGAACTATGTAGGCGGCAAAGACATGTCAGATGGCACCGGCCACCAGATTGGTTTAACTGCCACCGGCAAAATTTCCGACAAATTCAGCCTGGGTTACGACGGCACCGTTAAGATGTATAAACCTGAGGGCGGCGAATCCGACTCCTGGTGGGGCTCTGCATTGTATGTGAATGTTGATCCTACCGACAAATTTGGTTTAACACTCCGCGGCGAATATTTCGACGATAAAAAAGGAGTGATCGGATTCAACAGCAGTATCTTCCAAACCACCTTATCGCTCAATATTAAACCCCACGAAAACATAACCATCATTCCTGAGTTCAGACTCGACAGTGCCAAGGATCCGATGTTTTATAAAAAAGATGATGCTTACGAAAGTCCATCTGCAAAATCAACCGGCACCTTCCTGTTGGCAGCAATTGTTCACTTTTAAAGCCATGAGCCTTCAGCGATCAGCTTTCAGCCAACCTGTGTTTTCATTGCTATCGAAATACAATCGGCTTACCCGATTTGAAATTTGAATGCTGAATACCTCACCGATGGCTGAAAGCTGAAAGCCGATTGCTGATAGCTGACCTCTGACCACTCACCAAAGCAGCTACATGAAAAAATGAAACGAGAAGTGAGAGAGTGTTAATATCTGACAATTAAACATTTACCCTAAAATCGTTTTAACATGAACAAAATCGGTAGTGCAATCCCTTTTCTCTTACTGGCTTTATTTTCTATCATCGGCATATTTGTACCGTTGGTTTCCGACTTCGATGGTTCCAAGGTTTATAATTTTGCCGACATTGGATGGGTGCTTATTTCAGCAGCCCTGGTATTGCTGATGACGCCGGGTCTTTCGTTTTTTTATGGAGGAATGGTGGGCAAAAAGAATGTAATATCCACCATGCTGCAAAGTTTTATCGCAACGGGTCTTATCAGCATATTCTGGCTGGTGATCGGTTTTGGCCTGGCATTTGGTACTTCTATCGGTGGCTTTATAGGAAATCCTTCGGAATTTCTTTTTATGAGGAATATTAATGGGCACGAACCCTGGAGCCTCGCTCCTACCATTCCCATATTATTGTTCGCATTGTTCCAAATGAAGTTTGCCATTATTACGCCCGCGCTGGTAGTAGGCGCAACGGCAGAGCGTATCCGGTTTACCTCCTATGTACTGTTTATGGTACTGTTCAGCCTCATTATTTATGCACCCATAGCTCACTGGACATGGCACCCCGACGGCTTGTTGTTCAAAATGGGTGTGCTGGATTTTGCAGGTGGCACCGTTGTGCATATTTCTGCCGGCTGTGCTGCGCTGGCTGGCGCCATTGTTCTTAAAAGAAGAAAAGTACATATGGACAGATCGGAAGTAAAACCGGCAAGAATTCCTTATGTATTACTTGGCACAGGTTTGCTGTGGTTTGGCTGGTTTGGGTTTAATGCAGGTTCTGCGCTCGGCGCAAACAGCCTTGCAGTAAATGCATTTGCCAACACCAATACAGCCTCTGCTGCTGCGGGGCTTTCATGGATATTTTTTGATGCCATCAGAGGCAGAAAACCTTCTGCATTGGGCTTTTGCATCGGTGCAGTTGTGGGCTTGGTGGCCATTACGCCGGCAGCCGGTTTTGTGGGATTGCCACAAAGTTGTTTCATCGGCTTTATAGCTGCTATCTGCTCAAACCTGGCTGTGTACTGGAAAGGCAAAACCACCATCGACGACACGTTGGATGTATTTCCCTGTCATGGCATTGGTGGTATTGTCGGAATGATCTGCACTGGTATTTTTTCCAGCAAAGCAATCAACGGAGTCGGAGCCGACGGTTTGATATATGGAGGTTCAGACTTCTTTATGAAACAGGTGCTTGGCTGTTTAATAGTAGTCGTATTCTCTCTTGTAATGGGCTTTATTGTTTTTAAACTGGTAGATATCATTCACCCGATCAGGGTAAGTGCCGCAGACGAAGAAATAGGTTTAGACCTTACACAACACGACGAAAAATTATAATACAAACAAAACTATCTGCTATACGATAGCATACATTTTTCATAGGGCAAGCAATCGTTAAGGCCTTCCATGTCTATGGAGGGCCTTCTTTTTTGAAGAAAACTTCAAGAAACAAGATTCAAGAAACAAAATCCAAGAAACAAATGAGTCATCAGCGTTCAGTAAAAAAGCTATGAGGTTTTGCCGCGCAGGCTGCAAAACCTCATAGCTTTAAAAATTACTCAAAACTGATTGCTGAAAGCTGATTGCTGATAGCCGCCAGCTCCCCCTATGCTGAATTTCTTCCTGCATTGATAATACCGAATGAACAACGCATTACCAGCTTCTCGTATGTTTTTTTCTGGGGCGATTGTAAAAGGGCTTCTTCCATCTCTCTTACTTTGGTAATAGCATACTGCTGTATGGTAACCAGCGGCAGCACAATACGCTCGCGCATTTGTACCGAAAGTTGTTCAACGGGGTAATCCGCCATCAGTTCATTTTTGCCAGTAAGCCTGAAAATATATCGTTGCGTAAGTTCGTATTCATCGTAGATCTTATTCCATATTTCGCCGTATAAAGGATGCTTTGATAAAAACATCGTCATCGGGAAAAAGGATTTTTTCATCGACATTTCGCAGTTGCCGATCAATGTTTTAAAGAAAGTGGAATGGTCGTACAATTGCTTCACTTCGTCCCACCGCCCTTCTTCCTCCATTTTTTTAAACGCAGTACCCACTCCGTAGTAGCCGGTTACATTTTGCTTCAGCTGGCTCCAGGCACCCACAAAAGGAATGGCGCGAAGATCTTTCAGAGAAAGCTTACCTGAGCTGCCTCTTTTAGCCGGACGACTGCCAATATTGGTTTCTGCATAAAACCGCAACGGACTGGCATGCCCGAGATATTCCAAGAAATACGGATGATTTTTCAGCTCTATGTAAGATTCGAGGCTTATTTCAGACAACTGCTGTATCAGTTCTTTTTCTGAATCTTTAAGTGCCAGTTTTTGCGATGCAAACAAATCGTTTGAAATGCCTGCGTTGATCAACTGTTCAATGTTAAACTGTGCAGAATCAATGGTGCCAAAATTCGAGCTTACAGTTTGTCCCTGGATGGTTAACTGTATCTCCTCGTTGGCAATATTTTGTCCGAGCGAAGCATAAAACTTGTGTGTTTTACCACCTCCACGCGCAGGCGGGCCACCCCTTCCGTCAAAAAACACCACATTGATACCATATTGCCGAGATATAGCGGTAAGTTCCTCTTTTGCCTTATAGATGCTCCAGTTAGCCATCAGGTAACCACCATCCTTCGTTCCATCAGAAAAACCAAGCATGATCGTCTGCTTGTTCTTACGACGTTTCAAATGTTCGCGGTATTGCGG
>JBQCFW010000180.1:0-44293 GCA_051958655.1 Agriterribacter sp.
GTAACCAACAATATCTTCTTCCTGCGGGCTTCAGGGCTTTTTAGCAGATTTATTATTTCTTTCCTCCTATGCTCCAAAATGGTTCCGGAAAGCACTAGTATTTCATCAAAAAAGCTGTTGTTTAGCCCTTCAACAATTTGATAGAAATCTGTTGCTGTTTTTTTGAATATAAATTCGATGATGCAATAAACGCTGTTGGCTGGTTTGAGTGTACCGAAGTCAAGAAGGGCATACTTTTGGGACTCTGCTAAAACTTTCTCGGATATTTCAGTAAGCGTTAAGTTTTGTCTTTCAAACAAATCGAAGTTGAATTTCACCCGTTCGCTGAAATTCGGATTTAAAAAGTAGTCCTGTTTCGCGTTGGGCAAAAGGTATACAAATTCGTCAGTGTATGGTCTTTCAAGAACTTTTAAATCACCTAGTTTTGGTAACGTAGCGGACATCAGGACAAACCTGATATTGTATAACTGCGCGTATTGAGTGATGAAGTAAATAATTTTATCCCAGTGTGCCGGATCATAAGATTGAAGCTCGTCGATTACTACTATTGAGTTTGCGATTCGATGGAGCAAATAGTTGGCTTCTTTTTCGTTTGTTTTTAAGAGGTCAAAAAACTTAATATGTGAAAGTAGAGAAAATGGATAATGGGTAAAAAGGTTGTGAATATAATTTTCCTTCTCATCGCTATACAGTCCGTCTTCCTTTTCTTCTTCTCCTTTCTCCTCTTTCTCTTTATAACCGGCTTTAGAGTGTAATTGGATAATTTCACTGTCTCTTAATCCTAAGGTTTCTTTGATGGTTGTATAAGTTTGTGTGATTAAAGTGGTAAAAGGAAAAACGTAGAATACTTTATTGATCCTACCTTCGTTCGCTTTCAACAATTCTACAACAGCAAGCATAGACAGGTTGGTTTTTCCGCCCCCTGTCGGGGCTTCTATATAAAAGAGATTTTTATAGCTATTCTTCCTGACATTCAAGATGACCTCGAAAGCCATTTCCTGCCTCAATTTATTTAAATGATCATTACCGACTGTCTTGGGATTTTCTAATTGGAAACCTTCATTGATTTTCTCATAGGTTTCTCTATTGTAATTTCTTTTTTTCAGGTGCGGAGCATTCAGAAATTCACTTTTACTTACAAAATCGAAGATCTGAAGTATTCTTTCTACGGTTAACACGCCCAAGTCATTTACAACCAGTTTATTGCCACTCATATATTGACTTGTTGCCAAATAGTCTGAGGCGGTGAGCAGTGAGAAGTTTAACTTAACCAAAGAGTACAACGAAAACGAATTGAAAACCTCTGCCCCCTGTAGATCCTTAAAAGCCTTTTTCAGATGTGCCGGGAGTATCTCAACAAATTGCTGATGAATATTAAATTGATAGTGTGAAATATATCGCTTCATGCAGTTCACTTCTTCAGGAGAGAAACTAATTGTGTCAATGTATTCATCGTTTAAGTATTTGCTATGGTGTTTAAAAATAGGATAAGCAAACATCAAGATGGTTGCCATCACAACGGCTTGCGATTTTGGACCCAACTTTTCTTTGGCCTCCGAAATGCTCTTTACAATGAATAGATATGCTCCAAGACCTGAATGACGAGTGGAAAGCACGCTTTGCCGATTCTCTTTCCCTTTAAAATAAGCGTTGTTCATTTTCCTGTAGCTTGCCTGAAAATTCTCATTCACTTTTCCAAAATCATGAAAAACAATTGTGTTGACAAAAAGCCGTTTTATAAACTGTCCCAGCTTTAAATCGTTTTGCAGGTTATGGACTTTCAAAAAATCGAGAATCAAGTTGTCAATTACAGTGTCTAACCCGTGTTGCGAAACAATTAAGGAAAGCTTTTCCAGCACCAACTCGATATGCTCTTGTAATGTTTCGGGTGACAATGGATGCACCGCATTCTTTGGGGACACATGCGCATAATATCTATTGCATCCCTCCAAAAATGTATGGAGGGGAGGCGTCGTCTTTAGTATAGCTGCTACAGTGTCATAAAAGCTGGACATAATATTCCATATCTATGAGGTAATAGAGATTATCGATCTTTGTAGATGACTTCATTCTCCAGGTTGTAAAAACAAAGTCTCCCAGATCGTATTGAAATAGTTCTTCATCAAAATTTTTAGGCAGGCGTTCAAAAAACATAAACGGGGTCTCATTAATGTGGAATGACATAAAATCAAACGTAAGCTCTCCTTTTTGCTCCTTGATAAGGTCCTGTTTTAAAAACACGGTTTTTACTTCATAATCCTCTTCCGCCTTTTTTATTTCCTTAAAAGAATATTCTTTAAAATCTTCCCACCACGCCGAAAACTCGTTTTTTCCAAAATAGGGTAAATACTCTGCCTTCCCTTCTTTTAAATTCGTATACAAAATATCCTGGAATTTATCTTCGGTGTTCAATAATAAGTATACTCTGTAGCGAGGCTTGATAAGCGTTGCCTCTTCTGTAAGAAAAGTTGAGCCGTTATTGGCGTAGCCCACAGTATTTGAATATTTAATAACTGTTTTTTGAAAATTTCCCTTTTCATGATTGCGCGGCTCGACACCCACTTTAACAGCTTTAAAGACCTCAAAATACCTGGGTAGCTTTCCTTTTTCCTTATAACCATCCAATCCTACAATAGCGCCCAGGATACCCAATAAGGCAGGCTTGTGAAGTATGGTATAAGATAGACTGATCGTATTATTAGCATCCGGCTTTCGGAAAAAACCAAAGTCGCTTTTGAAATCAACTGATATAAGTTTCTCCATACAACTATTATTTACAGTTCACCTATCAAAGCATTAATCGGCGCATTTGAAACTTTAGTAATATCCTTGTTGTAAAACAGCTCTATTTTTTCAATCTCATCTTTAATGTGTTCCTTTTCCAATAGGTTGTTGATAGCTGCCAGATCAATGGTTTTATCATCATTTACTGTCACTAATTCAACAAAGGAAGGCAATACGAGTTTTGAGTTTTCCTTTAGCTGAACCCAAAGCAGTAATTCGTTTTCTGAGCCCGATTTGGCTGCAGAATCGTAAAAGGTTACGCCTCTTCTTAATCCCTCCTTTAGTGTAGCAATATCATCGTTCGTAAGTCCATCCACGCCGGCTCTTGTTGCGTCCTCTTCAATATTCCTGGGGTTGATAGAAAAGTGATGAACATAATGCCCTTCCTGTAGCTTTGACTGCGTGCCGAGCGTGGTCATTGTACTATCGTTGCTCTTCTCACTTGGATTTCTAAAAGGAGACATGATTTGTTCCGAATAAATTACATTTTCTCCAAAACGGTTGACCCCATGGGTTATCTGGCAAGTGCCATGTATAGACAGATTGGTTTTCCCGGCATACGTACCGCCAAATACTTTAACGTCGATGTAAGTCAAAATACTTTTTAAAACCTGGAGCCTCAGCTTGTTTTTGTCCGAATTTTTAAGAATCTCCTTCCCGAAGTGCATTTCGAAAGTTTCGTCAAGCGTTCTCGGGGCCATGTTCTCGTCTAGCGATTTTGAGTAAAAAATATTAATAGCTAAGTTCTTCTTCCAATAATTTCTTACAGCCCACTTTAATGCTTTATCGGTGGCGTAAACCGTTCCGTTAGGAAGAGTGCGTGGTTGATGCGAAAAATCAGCATTGTAGTTTGAATTGATTGATTTAATAATAGCACAACCAAATACGCGATTTTTAAATGAATTGCTCATGTCTTTTATTTTGAATTGGTTTATTAATTGTTGACAGCATCTGCCTTTTTCGACTCCTTTTTACTAAAGAATTGGCACTCTGAAAAAACACCAGCTAAGATTTCCGGCATTAAATCTTTTATATTGGCTGCAGTTTCATAGGTCAGCACAAAGTCACACACTGCTTTAAACCGCCAGTCGCTATCGGTTATCGCATGTTTGTAGCGAGCTATGTCATTCGCTATGGCTTTTTTAAAGCGGTTACTTTCCGATTGCTGTAAATAAGGTTCTAAAAGCTGGTAACTTTTATCTTCCGATTTACTTTTATCTAAAATATAATCGATTACCTGCCCTGCAGCAAAAGCAAAGTCGGCGTCGGTAGCCGTATCGGTATCCGCTTCACCTTTTGAAAGGCGGGCTACAAAATCCTGGTAATGTCTTAATTTACTTGCCATTGTTATTCTGGTTTGATTATTACTTTGTTTAAATGTTTCATATAAACTAAACCATAGGTTCAGCTTTTCTTTGATATTCTTCTCCGTGTACTCATCGTCTTGTTTTAAATAGTCTTTTATGCGACTGAACACCATGTCGGTAAAAATATATTCGGTAATGCCCTGGCGCTTTGATTTGTAGATATAGTCATAAATGGCTTTGCGGTATTTTGAATAAGCTTGAAAAGCATTGTTGTAGCCTTCGTATTCGTCTTTTTTTAACTCACTGAAATAATCCAATCGTAAATATTTGTTTTGAAGAAGTGGCTTGAAAACATGCTGTTCCAGATCGAACACATTGTTGATTTTGGGATAATAAAGCGGTTTGCCTCCTTTTTCTTTTTTTTCCCTGATCTGAAAAAAGTTTTCAATTTTGGCATCTATTTCATATTCAAACTTGCTCACAAAATCGAAGTCTTGAAAAATTAATCCGTCTTTGGTGTTTTGCCAGTTTAATAAATAGTAATTAGCCAACTCGTTTTTATGAGCATCCCATAGTTCAGAAATGAGTTCTTTATAGCCCAGTTTAAATTCGCTGCTCTTGTAAAGACTGATGTAATTTCGTTGTAGTTCTTCTTTGTATACAAATAACGGTAGCGGGTTGGGTAAAATCTTCCTAGGCAAAATTTGTTCAAATTCATACAGCGACTTGGCGTCTGCGTTAGAGATCCGACCTGTTATATCAAAGCTGGCCGTCTGGTGTGTAAGAAATGGCATACTGCTGTTGTAGCCGTTCATAAAGTTGCTCGTTCCGTAAATAATGCCTTGAGAATCGGGCGGGGTATTGTATTTATCAGTATTAAATAATTTGTCAGCCAAATACTTGCTATGAACCAGCCGATAGTCTTCCAACGATTTATCCAGGTAAAAGAGAATATAGTCGCTATCTTCAAGCGGGCGGGCTTTTAGCAATTGCTCATCTAACTCTTTTAGCTGCTTTTTCAATTCATCTTTTGTGTCCTTTTCTTTTGTTTCTCTCAACTGTTGTTCTAATGCCTCCTTTGCAGTATTGATCTTCGTGTATTCATCTTTATTTCTTTCGAAAATTCTGTTGAGTACAATTTCAAACTCTCCGGATATAAAAAGCATACGGAAAGCCTGGTTACTGTATACATCTTCCTCATGCTGGAATAAGTTTTCCGCCTTTTCAAAGTAAGTGTCAAAGCGGTCATAAATCTGAACTTTTCGTTTTGTCTGGTTTGTTTTGAACTTTTCTCCTCCCTTCAAATGTTCCCTCTTAAAAGCTATCAAATAAGGAGAACACGAATGAATGGCTTTGGTGGGCAAATCAAAGCACTTGTTTGTGTCAATACACCAGGCATTCTGTGACAAGAACTTACATTTTGCCAAAAGAGGACTTTCTTCCGACATTTTTTTTGAAAACAAGGCATACTGATAGTTCTCGGTATCGATCCCATCTTTTCCGCCTGCTTCTTTTTGGGTCAATACAATATGTAGTCCTTCACGTGGATTTACTCCTAAATTTTTAAAGTCTTCATCAAGAGTGTTTGTAAAATTGACTAGCTCTTTTATCATTCTTCTCTAAAATTTTATTTTATATAATTAAAGGTATCGGGAGACGAAAAATCATCCTGCCTACGATCAGGCGAAATGCTGTTGTTATACCGGCATTTATACACCCACACACCCCATCCCAACCGAATTATATACTCCCGAACCCGCATTTAGCAACAACTCTACAAATCGTTTCTCGCCGGTTACTTTCAATTCAAAGCCCGTCCAGCCCTTTATTTTTGTTTCTGCGGGGGTGCCGGATTTTATCGTGATCAATCTCGACTTCGGCGGTCTGGACGTTGGTTTCACTGCTGCCATCAGCAATGCAGCCGAAGCAGTAGCATCGTCGTAGCAGGCGGCTATTTTGCTGCGCCAGTTATAAACGAGGCTGTCGGCAAACCGGGCAACCTCAGGCGACAGAAAATCGTAATTGCCTTTGTCGTTCGGCAAGCCTGCTACTACAGGCGATAGCGGTTTTAAGGATATGTGGATTATTTCCTGCTCCTTATATTGTTGCAACGGGTTGGGTATGGCTTCTACTGACTGTACTTCAAAACGAGCTTTGCTTGTTCTGTCGGCAATGTCAAATTGCTGATGCAGGAACAATCCCTTAATAAAGTTTTCTGCTGCCTGTGGCAGGTGAAAACAAACAACCAGTTCTGCCTTGTTGGTCAACAATACCAACCTGTCGCCGTTTATGTTGAACGGGGTTTTTAAATCGGAAAAGGTAAAAAGCTTGAAGGATTTAAGCGAGTGGCGCTGTTTGTAACCTGTATCGTGCAGAAAGGTGGCATAGGCGCTGTCAGCTTCGGCTATGATTTTGTAAATCACGGCACTCAAAGGATATTGGAGATTGATCGGAATAACGTTTGCGTTGTCCGCGCGAGTGAGGATAAGGCGGAATCTCATAATAGCACGGTGTGTTTTAGTTGAAACAATGTGGCGATTGCAAAGGGACGGATGATGCGGGTGTCTAAAAATAAAGAAAATATCATTTGAAAAATAATTTTGCCATTTTTTTTCTAAGCGCGGTTAAATTTTCCAATCAACATTCATTTCGCGCTGCTTTTAATGCGAAATACCTATATCTTCATACCAAACTTTTCCCTTGAACCTGACCGAAGAACAAATCCTTGCCCTGGCACCCGACGACTCCTCTAAAAAGTCTGGTAAAGATCTCGCCAATGCCTCCAGGTGGGTAACCAAAGCCTTTAACCAGCAGGCATTGTGGGGCGAATGCCAGGGTAGTGGCAGCAAGCCATATCAAACACAGGTCGATCTCTCTAATATAGCTTTCAAATGTTCATGTCCCAGCCGTAAGTTTCCCTGCAAGCATGGACTGGGTTTGCTGCTGTTGTTTGCGCGTCAAAAAAATAGTTTTTCGCAGGGCGATCCACCGCCATGGGTAAATGAATGGTTGGGTAAACGCACAGAAAAGCAGGAGAAGCAGGCGGAAAAAAAAGAAGCGCCTGTTGATGAAGCCGCCCAGTTAAAGCGCCGCCAGGCAAGACTGCAAAAAGTAAACGAAGGCATAGCAGAGTTGAAATTATGGTTAAAAGACTTTGTGCGCAACGGTATTTTAATGGCTCCTGAAAAAGGAGCGGCTTATTTTGAAGCGATGGCAAAGCGAATGGTAGATGCACAGGCCCCGGGGTTGGCGAATATGGTGAGGCAATTAGGCGCTATCAACTTTTATGAAGAAGGCTGGCAAAGTATTTTTCTTGAACAGTTGCTGCGCATCTACACGGCTGCCGAAGGTTTTCTTAGGGTGGAAAAGCTGCCTGTTTTGCTGCAGCACGACATAAGAACAAGTATCGGCTTTACACACAACCAGGAAGAACTGAAAAGCCAGCAGGGAATAACTGATACCTGGCTGGTATTAACCAAACAAACAAGCGAAGAAGATAATATTACCACCGAACGGTTTTGGCTGTATGGTGTAAAAACCAACCAGTATGCATTGGTGTTGCAGTTCATTGTGCGGGGGCAGGGCGCTCAGCTGAACTTAGTGCCCGGCTTATCTGTAGAAGCAGAGCTGGTTTTCTTTCCTTCGGCTGTGCCGTTGCGGGCATTGGTAAAAACACAATCGTTAACGGTGCCAACGGGGCAGTTCAATAAGTTTAGAGGCTGGCTGCAGGTGGCAGAGGCTGAAACACAATACAGCAGTTTGCTTCCGCTGGCAGGAGAGCGGGCGTTTATAGTAGAGCAATTAAAACCGGTTAAGATAGACGCAAAATGGTGGCTGAAAGATAAGACTGGCAATGTGATGTTGTTAAGGAATGAAGGAAAAATTATTTGGAACCTGCTGGCGTTAAGTGGCGGCGAAGCATTGGATATGACTGTGATTGGAAAAGAAAAAAGTTTTGAAGCCGTTGCCGCCTGGAAGGACAACGAGTATAATATTCTATAAAACAGAATAAGCTGCATCATGGAATTTTGGAACGATATCGTAAACAGCGCAATGATCGGCACCGATAGAAAGCAACCGGCTGCCGGCACCTTGCCGAACGATGTTGCTGAGCAACTGGAAACTCTGCAAGCCAATGCGGGGATTGATAAGGAAGAACGTTTTTTGCAAACTGCGGCTATTGCATTCAATTACCGGCAAAGCGGCTTTATACCTGCCGTCAATACCGACGTTGACCTGGACGCAGCCCCTGCGGAGGATAAGCGTTATTGCAATGCTGAAGCCCGGCAATGTTTAAAAGATATTCTTTCGGAAGAGTCAATGTCATTGCTGCAAATATGGCTGGAGCATTGTGTAGGCGCCGGGCAAATTGTAAATGCCGCTATGGTGCCGGCGTTGCTGTTTGTAGCCACGCAGCATAAAAAGTTACAATCGTTTGTTCATTCCTGTTGTGGCAGGAGGGGCGAATGGCTGGCAAAGTTTAATCCGCAGTGGAATTTTTCGTCGGGCGACACGGCAGAGCAGGTTTGGCAAACCGGCACCATGGAAATGCGGAAAAATATTTTCCTGGAAACCAGGAAATCCAATCCTTCCCAGGCACTGGAATGGTTGCAACAAACCTGGAAGGAGGAGGATGCGAATGCAAAAGCTGCTTTTCTCGACCTGATGACTGTTGGTTTGCAGGAATCGGATCTTCCATTTTTAGAATCACTGACATCGGAAAAAAGTAAAAAAGTAAAAGAAGCAGCAATACAATTGCAGCGAAGTATTCCGTCTTCGGCTATTGTATTGCGTTACGAGCGAGCCTTGGGTGAACGCGTTCATCTGAAGAAAGAAAAGGCTTTATTAGGGCTGGTAAATAAAGCTGTTTTGCAGTTTGAGTTCACGCCGCTGGACGAAGGACTGCATCAAACAGGTATTGAAAAGCTAAGCAACAAAAAAGAAATGTCGGATAGTGAATATGTGCTGTTCCAATTGATCGCATCTGTTCCCACGTCGTTCTGGGAAAAGCAATTGCAATGTACGCCGCAGGAAACACTGCAGCATTTTCAAAAAAATGACACCGGCAAAAAAATGCTTCCGGCGCTTGTAAACGCCACCGTAAGATTCAGCGACAGGCAATTTGCCATTTTTTTAATGCAGTACAGCGAGGTGTTTTACATCGACATTCTTCCTCTGCTGCCTTCGCAACAACAGGAACATTACAGTGTAAAATTTTTTAAGGGACACGAAGAAAGCGTGCTATCCTATGCGTTGCAGTTTACAAAGGAATGGAGTATAGAACTGGCGCGGCTTATTTTTGAATACGCCTCCCAAAACCCATACCAGTATTCAAAGTCTTTTTTTAATACACACATTCAAAAGATACCGCCTGCCATAATACCGGAACTGGAAAAATTTGTTCCGAAAGAGGAATATTATAAAACAATGTGGTCAAACACTTGTGAATACCTCGCCAAACTCGTGCAGCTTAAACAACAAACTATAAAAGCATTCAAAGCATAAAACCATTGTATGTCTACAACACTACGCCAACATGCCGAACAGCTATTTGCAGAAGAACTGGAAGCACTGCAAAAACAGGATGACCTAAAAAAGCCAGCCAACTGGAAACTTTCTCCCCAGTCGGTAGTAAAATACCTGGTAGGAGGAAAACTTAAAAATGGTTTTGAGATATCGCCGAAATACATTGGCAATAAACGGCTGATGGAAATAGCGGTAGCAACGCTTACCACCGACCGCGCTTTGCTGTTGTATGGTTTACCCGGCACCGCCAAAAGCTGGGTGAGCGAACATTTGTCGGCAGCCATCAGTGGCAATTCGTCTTTAATAGTGCAGGGAACTGCCGGCACAGGTGAAGAAGCAATACGTTATGGATGGAACTATGCCAGGCTGCTGGCAGAAGGTCCGTCTGAAAAAGCACTCGTTGAAACGCCGGTAATGAGGGCTATGAAAGAAGGAACAATTGTACGTATTGAAGAGCTTACACGCATTGGCGCCGATGTGCAGGATTCGCTCATTACAATTCTGTCGGAAAAAACTTTGCCCATCCCGGAGTTGAATACGGAAGTGCAGGCAGTTAAAGGCTTTAACGTTATTGCTACAGCCAATAACCGCGATAAAGGTGTGAACGATCTTTCGAGCGCATTAAAGCGGCGTTTTAATACGGTAATACTGCCGGTACCTGATTCGATGGAAGAAGAAATTGACATTGTAAAACGCAGGGTTGAAAGTTTTGAAAAAGTGATGGAGCTGCCTGCCGAGTTGCCCGCGCTGCAGGAGATCCGACGCATCGTTACCATTTTCAGAGAGTTGAGGAATGGTGTAACGCTGGATGGTAAAACAAAATTAAAAGTACCGAGCGGTACGTTAAGCACCGCCGAAGCAATATCGGTGGTAAACAACGGGCTTTCGATGGCGGCTTATTTTGGTGATGGCCAGTTAAAAGCAAACGACCTGGCTGCAGGTATCATCGGCGCGGTGGTAAAAGATCCGGTGCAAGACAAAATAGTCTGGCAGGAATATCTTGAAACCGTCGTAAAGCCGCGCGAAGACTGGAAGGATGTGTATAGAGCGTGCAGGGAATTATTATAGGAGTAAGTAAGAAGTGAGTAGTAAGGAGTGAGGAATAAGGGGAAAGTGAATTGTTAACATGAAAAGCACCACAATGAATGATTTTAGTTACAAGAGATTGATAGCTTGGCAGAAAGCAATCTTGTTACTGAAGGCAACGTATAACATAGTAGCTAAGCTTCCTAAGCAGGAGGAGTATAATCTAAAAAATCAATTAAGGCGGGCTGCTTTATCTGTTGTGTGGAGATAAATGTTTTAATCATGGAGGAATTCCGAATGCTTACGAAGATGACTGACGGATAGAAACAATCGGTAAGAACAAATAGTAGTAGACAGCAGTAAGAAGGCAGGGTATTTCACTTCTGCCTCCTCACTTCTTACTCAAAACTTAATCATATGTCCATTCACATACTAGGCATACGACATCATGGTCCGGGTTCGGCAAGAAATGTGAAAAATTTCCTGGAAGAAATAAAGCCGGATATTGTATTGGTGGAAGGTCCGCCAGAGGCGGACGAAATATTGCAATGGGCGGCGCACAATGAGTTAAAGCCGCCTGTGGCCATTTTGTGTTATCAGCCGGATGATCCGAAGCAGGCGTGTTTTTATCCGTTTGCTGAGTTTTCGCCGGAGTGGCAGGCCATTCTTTACGCGAAGTGCAATAATATTCATGTGCGGTTTGCTGATCTTCCCGTTGCGCACCAGTTTGCATTAGAAGCAGAAAACAAAAAGGCGGTTGCAGAACAGCCTGCAGGCAATGCTCCTGAAAGTGCGGAAGCCGGCATAGACGATGACGTTGATGTTGTAGATACCGCTGAGCACAACGAGGGAAATATAACACGTACGATCAGGCGAAATCCCATTTCTTACCTGGCCGACGCAGCGGGGTATGACGATGCGGAGAAATGGTGGGAGCATATGTTTGAATACCGGCAACGCAATGAGCAGGTATTTGAAGCTGTAACGGAAGCCATGCAATCGCTGCGCAACAGTTTACCGCAGGAAGAAAACAGGCTGGAGCTATTGCGCGAAGCCCACATGCGGAAAGTGATACGGCAGGCCGAAAAAGAAATGTTTCAGAACATAGCGGTGATTTGCGGGGCATGGCACGCGCCAGCTTTGGCAGAAATGCCCAAACAAAAAGAAGACAATGATTTGCTGAAAGGATTGCCGAAAGTAAAGGTAACCTGCACCTGGGTTCCGTGGACGTATAGCAGGCTGAGCGCCTGGAGCGGCTACGGTGCAGGTATTAATTCGCCGGGCTGGTACGAGCATACCTGGCATTATGCCAACGATGATGGAACAAGATGGATGGCGAAAGTAGCCGCATTGTTCCGCAAAAATAAAATGGATACTTCTGTGGCGCATGTAATTGAATCGGTTCGTTTGGCAGACTCACTGGCCTCGCTGCGCAATCTTTCAAAAGCGGGGCTGGAGGAGTTGAATGAAGCAACGCTGAGCGTATTGTGCAATGGAGAGAATATCTTATTGAGTCTTGTACAAGACGAACTGATTGTAAGCAACAAAATTGGCGAAGTACCTGTTGATATACCCAAACCACCTTTGCAGGTGGATATAGAAAAGCTGCAAAAAAAATTGCGCCTGCCGCCCACCGCCGATTTTAAGGATTACACACTTGATTTACGCAAGGAGGGCGACCTGGAAAGAAGCATTTTTTTACACCGGTTGAAATTATTATCCATTGCCTGGGGCACGCAATACGATGTGAGTGGCAAAGGAACCTTCAAAGAACAATGGCGCCTGCAATGGGATCCGGCATTTTCTATTGAGATTATTGAAAAAGGAGCATGGGGCAATACAACAGCCGAAGCCGCTGCCCAATATGTAATTCACCAGGCAAAAGAAGAGCAATCATTGCCTGGTGTGTGCAACCTGCTGCAGCAATCCATTCCCGCCGAACTGCCCGCCGCAATAGACAATTTAATTCAACAGGTAAATAACCTTGCTGCCGCCAGCGCCGATGTAATACAATTGATGGAAGTGATTCCTGGTCTTATTTCGGTTAGCCGTTACGGTAATGTGCGCAAAACAGACGCTGCACTGGTTGCGGGAATTGTAAACAGTATGATCACCCGTGTGTGCGTAAGTCTTCCCGCTGCATGCGCCGGCATTGACGAGGAAGCGGCCCAAAACCTGCTGGAGCTTTTCTTTAAAATGAATGATGCGGTGAACCTGTTGCAGCAAGAAGATATTACCATGCTGTGGCAGGAAACATTGCTGATCATTGCAAGAAATAAAAATGTGTCGCCCGCTGTAGCAGGTTACACAACCAGGCTGCTCTCAGACAGCAAGGTATTGGCAGGAGAGGAGTTGCTGCAAACATTTTATTTTGCGATGTCTGCCGCCAACGCGCCCGGGGTTGCTGCGGCATGGCTGGAAGGATTTTTAAAGGGAAGTGGTACGTTGTTATTGCTAGATGAAGAATTGTGGAATGTGGTAAACAATTGGGTAGGCCAACTGCAGGAAGAAGAATTTATACAGGTGCTCCCATTGCTGCGAAGAACTTTTGCCCGTTATTCGCACAGCGAAAGAAGGAAACTCGGCGAAAAAGCCGGATCAGGAAAAACAGCTTCTTCCAATACCATTACAGTAACACCTCTTGATGCCGAGCGGGCGCGAAGAGGAATTCCGGTAATGATGCAGTTGTTTGGTTACGATCAACCGGCAAACAAATAACAGAAGTTAAAACTAATACAGCTACGCATGTCAAACGAAGCGCATACACGTAAATGGAGGATGATACTTGGCGGACAGCAAAATGATGGTACCGGGTTTTCTCTGTCTGCAAAAGATGTACAGATAGATAAGGCGCTGGAAGCCTTATATGACAGCGACAGATCGGGAGGGTTGGGTCCTTCATCGCCCAATGTGAGCCGCTGGCTGGGTGATATCCGTTCTTTCTTTCCCAACACTGTGGTGCAGGTAATGCAAAAAGATGCTTTGCAACGGCTGAATCTTACCCAGATGCTGTTTGAAAAGGAAATGCTGGAAAATGTAGAAGCAGATGTACACCTGGTAGCAACGTTAATGACGCTGAGCCGGGTGATTCCCGATAAAACAAAAGATACCGCAAGACAGGTGGTGCGTAAAGTGGTAGATGAGCTGATGAAGAAGCTGGCGCAGCCCACTCAGCAGGCAATAACGGGAAGCCTTAACCGCAGTGCCAGGAACCGTCGTCCAAGACACAATGAGATTAACTGGCCTTTAACGATCCGCAAGAACCTGAAACATTATCAACCGGAGTATAAGACTATTATACCCGAAATCCGTATAGGTTATGGCAAAAAGCGGTCATCGCTCAAAGATGTGGTGCTGTGTCTCGATCAGAGCGGTTCCATGGGTGCATCGGTTGTATACTCAGGCATTTTTGGTTCGATGATGGCGTCCATTCCTGCCATTAAAACAAAAATGATCGTATTTGATACGGCTGTAGCCGACTTAACGGAGGAACTGAGCGACCCGGTAGAGTTATTGTTTGGCGTGCAACTGGGAGGCGGAACAGACATTCACCTGGCGTTGTCGTATTGCCAGCAGGTCATCACCCGCCCGCTGGATACCGTGTTGGTGCTGATCACCGATTTGTATGAAGGAGGAAACGTGGAGGGCATGCGAAAAAAAGCTGCCGAGCTGGTGGCTGCCGGCGTTCAGGTAGTAACCTTACTCGCGTTGAACGACGATGGCGCGCCCGCTTACGATCATCAAAATGCACAATTTTTCTCTAATCTCGGTATTCCCGTCTTTGCGTGTACACCCGATAAATTCCCCGATTTAATGGCGGCGGCCCTCAGCAAGCAGGACATTGGGATGTGGGTAGCGAAGGAAGACCTGGTGTTGAGAAAATAGGAAGAAGGGAGGAGTAAAAGACAAAAGGCAGTAGTTAAAATCTCTTACCGTCCAGCCTGCTTTACTGCTGCCTTAAATCGGTAACTTGCAACCACTATGAACGTAGAACAAATCCGCGAGTACTGCCTTGCCAAACCGGGTGCTGAGGAATCTTTGCCTTTTGGGCCAGACAATATTGTTTTTAAGGTTGATAATAAAATGTTCCTGTTGCTGTCGCTTGATGCGCAACCTACACAATTCAATGTAAAATGCGATCCGGATAAAGCAGATGAATTGCGTGAGCAATACGATTGTGTATTGCCAGGCTACCACATGAATAAAAAACATTGGAACACCATAAAAGTGGATGGATCTGTTTCCTGGAAAATCGTAAAAGAATGGATCGATCATTCGTACGGGTTGGTGAGGAAGAAGAGTGGTAAGAAGTAAGGAGGCAGACGCCTGATTTACTGATTTCTGATTCGCTGATTTCTGATTTGCTCGCAGCCTTCGCTGATAGCTGACGGCTGAAAGCTGATCGCTTCGATCCAGCCTGCCACTTATCACTCGCATTACCCCCTTCCCTGCACATTCACATCGTCGTTGCTGATCTTCTTTCTTTCCTTTTGCTGGAGCATACCGCCAAATTCCCAGTTAACGGTCAGCTTAACAGCCCGGCTGAAATACCGGTTATCAATCCTGGAATAGAAATCGGGACGGGCAAAAACGTCTGTTTGAGAAATATATTTATTGAACGGATTAACAGTAGCGAGCGTGATGTTTATTTTTATTTTCTTCAGTTCTTTTTTTGCTGCAAAGCTGTAGTAGTACCTGCCTGTACGGTATCCCTGTAGCGTTACCATCCGGGTGTTGTACTCACCAAATGCTTGTACAGAAAAATTACGGGGAAGTTTATACGTGGTATTGATATTAAAATCTGTTGCCCAACCCGAACGGAAGATGGTTAATGCATCGCTGCTGTAATCAAGATAATTCACGTTGACATTACCATTTAGTCCCCATTGCGGCGTTAGGTTGGCAGTAGCCGAAATATTGAGTCCAAACTGCCGGTTGGCTGCAAGGTTTTGTTTGCTCGTGTAGGATATACCGTTATTGTCCGTCTCCACAAACTCAATGATCGAGTTGTCGGTTTGTTTCCAGAACAATGCAGTATTCATAAAAAAGTCGGCTCCGGTGTTGAGTCCGTAAGATAATTCTGCCTGGTGTGCAATTTCAGGTTGCAGTTCGGGGTTGCCCGATTGAATGTTCTTCGGATCGCTGGCGTTTACATTTGGGTTCAGATCCCATATGTAAGGACGGGTAAGCCTTTTGGTATAGCTCAGGTTAAGCGTATTGCGTTCGTCTAGCTTTTTAGAGAGCGTTGCAGACGGCACGAAATTGAGAAAGTTATTGTTAAAAGCAGCACCGCTGTATACGAAGCGGCCGTTAATATAAGTAGCTTCCAATCTTGCGCCCGCTTCCAGGTACCAGTTGTTTTTAAAATTTACTTTCAGCATGCTGTATCCCGCCCACACATCCTGACTGTATCGGAAGTCGTCGGACCTTTCGGGAACGGGTACTGTTTGTTCAGGGTTCTGAGCATCACTTGCCGACACATTGTAACGGTTGCCCACATTGCGTAATATGATTTTGGTGCCTGCTTCAAGATGCAATGTGTTTCTTTTGTTCAGCGGGTGAATATAATCTGCCTGTATCGTCCATTCCCGGTTGTTGGTTTTGTTGTTGTTCAATTCGCGGTATAGCAGTTGGTTGTGCGGATTGGTTTGCACTGCATCATATCCCGATCTGTCGCGCGAAGGTGAGCTTTGCGCCAGCAAAGTAAGTTGCTGTCCCTGGCGCTTAAATAGCCTGTTGTAGCCAATGTTCATATCTACACCCAGGTAATTGTTCCTGGAGTCTATATACTGTCCATATTGTTCGGCAACGGTTTCGTCGGGCAATCTAACGGTGCTGCTCATGCGACTGTCGTCGGGCCAATTGCCAATCCACGCATTGGCGCCGAAGCTCAGTTCATTTTTTTCATCCACTTCATAGGTAATAGAAAGGTCGGCAGAGCCATGCGGCGCTGCATTGTCGCGAGATGTGCTTTGCTGCAACTGGTTGATGGCTGTATTGTTGTTGTAAGAAGTACGATCGAGCAAAATATCTTCTTTTCTCCGGAGGCGGTGAATATGCCCCGCAAGGTTCACATTCCATTTTTGTTTGGCAAATGAAAACCGGGGATTCAGCATTTGCTCCAGGTTGCTTACGCTTGCTTCCAGCGTTCCGCTAATGTCGCTCTTTCCTTTCTTGGTAATAATGTTGATAACGCCTGCCGCTCCCTCCGCATCATATTTGGCAGAAGGGGTTGTAACAATTTCTACAGATTTGATCATATCGGCAGGCATCATGTTCAGGGCATCCGCCGCGCTACGGGCCATTTGTCCGGAATATTTTCCGTTGATAAGAATTTTAAGATTGCTGCTGCCGCGCATACTCACGTTGCCTTGCGCATCTACATTCAGCACCGGCGCTTTGCGCAGCACATCGGCAGCCGTACCACCTTTGTTGGTTACATCGGTTTCGGCGTTGTACACAAGCATGCCGGGTTTTTGTTCAATCAGCCTTTTGCGGCCGGTAACTTTTACTTCCTGCAGCACATCGCTTCCCGGCGCCAGCGCAATGGCATCCAGCCTGTAACTGCTTTGGTTTGCAGGAAAGGCAATCATTACTTCTTTGAACCTGTATCCAACGCAGCTCAGCTCCAGTTTATAAGTGCCAGGTTCCGAAAGCTCTATTTTAAACGATCCGTTTTCGAGCGAGTAAGTGCTAACGATGTTGCTATCCTGGCTGTTCCACACACTGATGGTAGCATAAGCTACGGCTTTGGCATTTGAAGAATCTTTGAGTGTGCCTGTCAATAATAATTTGTTTCCTGCTTGTTGGGCAAATCCATATAAAGCCAATATTGTAAAAATAACAATCAGCCAGCCGGTTCGTTTCATGATCGAGTTTACTTTATCGTAAGTAGCAAAGTTCCGGTATACAACCGGAAGTTGAACAGCAACCCGGAAAATGATTTACGAAATGCGAATATTTTAGACGATCGTCATCATGCGAAGCAATATTGCATATATTGCGCGTGAAGCTTACATTAACAGCTAACCATTCCTGGATTCAAAACAAGAACAATGCTCAAACGGCTTTTATCTGGCATGCTGCTTTTAATATCAACGCTAACCGCTTTGTCGCAGCAGCAATGCCCCAATGTGATTATTATTTATTCAGACGATCAGGGAGCGGCAGATCTCGGTGTTTACGGCTCCAAAGACCTGATCACTCCTCACCTGGACCAACTTGCAGTAAAGGGTACCCGCTTTTTAAACTTTTATGCTGCGGCCCCGGTATGTTCTCCTTCGCGCGCTGCATTGCTTACAGGGCGTTATCCCCAACGTGCCGGCTTAAGCAATAACGCCCGCGGCGATCATGGAGCAGATGGTATGCCTACCGCACAATACACGATAGCCGAAATGTTTAAGGATGCCGGTTACAAAACCGCGCACATTGGTAAATGGCATCTTGGATATTCGGAACCCACCATGCCCAACCGCCAGGGGTTCGACTATTCATTCGGGTTTATGGGCGGTTGTGTTGATAATTATTCTCACTTCTTTTACTGGGATGGTCCCAATCGGCACGACCTCTGGCGCAACGGTGAGCAGATATGGGAACCCGGACAATATTTTCCTGATCTGATGGTGGCAGAAGCCGGCAGGTTCATGAAGGAGAACAGGAAAAATCCTTTCTTTATGTATTTTGCCATCAACCTTCCGCATTATCCGCTCCAGGCCGAAACAAAATGGCTGAAGCATTATCGCGATCTGCCTGCGCCACGGAATATGTATGCTGCGTTTATTTCAACAATGGACGAAAAGGTAGGTTTATTGTTGAAGGAACTCGGAAGGCTTGGTCTTACCAAAAACACCATTGTTGTTTTTCAATCCGATCATGGATTTTCTACTGAAATACGCACATTCGGCGGCGGTGGATCTGCAGGTAAATTGCGTGGCTCAAAGTTCAGCCTGCTGGAAGGAGGTATTAAAGTGCCGGCTATTATCAGTTGGCCGGAGCATATTCCGCAAAATGAAACACGTGATCAGTTTTGTACCAATATAGACTGGCTGCCTACTTTGGCTGACTATTGCAACATCCGTTTGCCACAAAGAAAGATAGATGGTAAAAGCATCAGGCCGGTAATTGAATCGGCGAATGCAACCAGTCCGCATCAAACATTTTATTGGGAAAGCCAGGGCACGATAGAAAATCCCCAATGGGCTGTACGCGAGGGCGACTGGAAACTGCTGCATAATCCTTATGAAGTAAAAGCGCCGGAACTCCCGGCAGACAAGCTAATGCTGGTTAATTTAAGAGAAGACAGTACCGAACACACTAATCGCGCCGCTCAGCACCCTGGAATTGTACAGCAACTTCGGCTGAAATATGAAGCATGGATCAAGGAAGTGTATAACCAGTAATTGGTTAAATGAGTTAATGAAGTGGGAATAGTTAAGTGGGTGGATCAGGTTGTGTTTTCTCCTGATAATTTACTTAACTTAATCTCCATTTAACCAACTCAACTACGCTCAATTTTTACCAATAGCGATAATCCTTTTCCCAATCCGGCACTGGTTAAAATACATTCATGAATAATTTTATGATGGTATATCGCCCGTGCGCGACATTGTTACCGTACGCCGGGCTGCCACCGTAAGCTATACTTATTTTTCACCTTAGTCAATCTGTTTTACCATGTGTGAGTTCCTTAAAGTTATCAGCAATGAAAAAGGCTATGTTGCTCAGTGCATTCACTGCGAAACCCTGGAAATAGTATTTGGTAACAGTATTATTCATCTTGCCCAACAGCAATGGTCAAGCTTTTTGCGGTATATACGTCATGTGCAGGAAGCACATCCCGGTAAAAATCCTTTGCAGAAAACGATTATGCTGGATATTGCGGGAACGGAGTTTTTCCAGATGTACCTTACCGGACTGGAGCTGGAAGCATTGTATGAGTTATTAGAAAAAGCAGATGATGAGATGAAGGTTCAGAAACTGATCCAGTCGTTTAATGATTGAATTGGGGAATAGTTAAGCAGGTTGAGTAAGTTAAATAGTCAACACGACTTAATGAACTTACTCAACTCAATTGACTGACTTAACCAATTAACTATTTTATTTCCAACAAAAAAGTAGCGCAACGCCAGATGGCTGTATAGTCTTTTCCGTAGTGAGCACCTTTTTCTTCGTCGCTTCGCGAAACCTCTATCATGTATTTCCCTTTCCATTCAGGAGTAAATTCAGCAATTCCATTTTTTCCTTCCAGCTGTTTTGTCCATCCGCCGGGAGCAAAAACGGTAACTTCCATTTTGTTTGAAGCAGCGTTGTTAAACAATGCGTTTATACTTACAGGTTGGTTTACTTTGCCGCTTTTTAGCTGAAATTTCAAGGGATTGGAATTGCGTTGTATATCTGCAGTTGCATTTTTTCCAACTGCTACGGTAGCGCTGCTGTTAAATTGGTACAAGGTCGTTCTGCCCAGGTCTTTCGCGCTGTGGCTTACCTGCAAGGTATACACACCGTCTTTGTCGGGCGTAAAATTTGCGGTGTAATGATCTTCTGCCGGCGACGTGTTCAACCGGGTTTTTTGTCCGTCGGGAGTTACCAGCCACAATGTAAATTCTTTTACGTCCGAATACCAGTCGGCTATTTTCTCCGGCGAAAATTCGGCATATTCACCATAAAATATTTTCACTTCCTGTGGTTGTCCTTTTTTGCCGCTTGGGTTTGTTTCAATCCATAAGGCGTGGGCATATAACTCGCATGAAAATACAATCAATGCAATGCTCAAGAAATACTTTTTCATAATTTTTTTTTATTTTGTACAGTGTATATCGTCCGGGCAGAAGTGATACAAATGATGCTTCTGCCCTTCAGATAGTAACCGCTGCTTTAGTATTTAATATCTTAATCAGCCGATGGAACCCATTGAATAGCGGTAATAATGCCTCCATCTACTGTTGCTCCCCGGGTAGCCGTTGCCGTGCCGGCGTCTATTTTGTACACTGCACTTTTGTTGTCGGAAGTGGTGATACCCATATAGGCAACTCCGTTCATGGGCGAGTAATTCGTCATCGAAAACTCCGTGATGTTTCCGGCAGCAGGAATGCCCGTAACCCATTTGAAGCTTTTACTTTCAAGGTTAATAATAGCCAGCTTGTTGGCTGCCTGCCATTGGCTCTTTTTGTCTTCTGTATTTAAAGCTGCCACTACGTTGCCGTTGCCTACATAAATCCATCCGGCAACATAGGCGCCGTCCGCTACGGCTTCTACGTCAAACAGGTAGGTTTGATCAAATTCTGTGGTGCCCGCTTTAATGCGTGTAATGGAAGAGGGTTTGGTGGAGTTGAAGAACTGATTGGTACCCTCTTTGCCAATTGTATTGGAAGGCGAGAACGCATATACGTCACCGTTTTCTACAACCGCAAGACCATTTTGAAAGTATAGCCCTATAGAGCTGGTCCTGTTGTCTTTAATCACTTTTTCAAAAGTCATCTCGGGATAAGAAAATACAGCAATCCAGGCACTATCCGGATAATCAGTTGTCCAGCCACCATCGGTTGTTGCTTTGATGCTGAAATAAGGAGCAAATACTTTGCTGCCTACCTGCTGTATCCAGCTAAAATGTGCCAGCTCGCCATTGTTGGCCATTTCCACTGCATTAAACGTTCCTTCACCGGTTATTTCCATGCTTTCGGTACTCACCTTATACCAGTGTCCAACAGGGCTTTCAAACCTTCTTGCAGCTTTAATCATCAGTATATCATCATTCACTGGCGCAAAAGCCTGTACCGTTTCTGACTGAAAATTGCTGATCTTATTCAATTTGCTTTGTGCGTCCAGGTCATATATAGTTACAGCGCCGGGATTTCCCTGCCCATACAACATGCTGAAAAACTTTGTGCCTGAAGTGGTATAATACCGGTAAGTACCGTCCTGTTCCAAACCATTTCCGCTAATTGACAGTGTACCACTATCAAGGGTAGCCGCAGTGAGCAGGTAATCAGCTACTGCTGTGCTTGCCACAGGATTTACCGCTACTACAAATCTTCCTTTTTCCGGGTTGTTGGGATCGGGGTCCGGCGTTGGGTCGTTGTCTTTTTTGCAGGATACAAATACTGCCGCAAACAGCAGTGCCGCTGCAACATAGTTTACCTTTTTCATTGTATGTAGTTTTAATTTTTGTGTGTAGATTATTTAGAAAAGAAATACCTGAGCTTCCCGTAAAAGCCTCTGCCTGGCTTCTGCAAACTGAAGTTGTCGTAGAGCTGATCGTTGGTAATGTTCTTGCATTCCAGTCCTATATTGTAACGCCCGTTACTCAACGTGTATAAAATATTTACATCATGCGCCAGTTGCCTGGGGATGCCGTATTTGTCGCCGCTGGAGCCTAAGCTGGGCCAGTAGAGGTAAAAAGCATGCACATACAACAGGTTGTATCCAATACTGAGATGATCGCCCTGTTTCCATACATTTTTAAAGAACACAGATGCATCGGCGTTACCGAACATAAATGGCAGATTGGGCATCCGGTCGTTATACACGATGCTCACGCCGGTTTGACCAGGTTCGTATTTACGCTTGTTGATGATGTGCTGGTAAGTAAAATTTACCCCGGCGGCCAGCCAGTTTTTATAAGAGTATCTTATCTCACCTTCACCGCCTGTATTTTTTACGCCTGCGAGGTTGTCTGCTACCAGCATCGACTGGTTGTTGTTCAGCCGGAAATAAATAAAGTCGGTTGCCCTCCGGTAAATGCCGGATGCGGATAGCGCAAAGCGATGCGATTCGGTAAGTTTAAAACCATAATGAATGCCTGCATTAAAATTGTCGCTGCGTTCAGGCTTCAGGTTAAAATTGCTTTCCTGGTTAATCAGGTCGCCAAACATTTCTTCATTTTCCGGCAAGCGGTTGCTTCTTTCATACGAGGCTTTTAACTGCAATACTGGTGTCAGGAAATAACTCGTTGCAATACCATAACCGGATTTGTTGATCTTGTTGTCCTGATCCTTATAGGCTACATCGCCATAGTTCCCACTGGGGTTGTAGGATATGCGGGTATGCGCATGCTGAAACAAGTGTTTGCCAAAAGCCATAATGCTCCACTTCTCTTTATAGTCGTATTTGTAGCTGAAGCCTAATATGTTTTTGTTGGTACGTTGCGGCTGCTGGTATTTGTCATCGTTCGGATATAGTTCATCGTTGCCCTTCCTGTTGAAGGAACTGTATACATTGTTAACAGCAACGGAATGCTGCTCGTTGATTTTGTAAGACAGGGTAGCCGTAGCAAGCCCGATGTTGTTGCTGAACTTATACATGGTCCTGGAGCGTTCGGCGCCCGGCCCGGGGTATTGCTTATAGTTACCGAACCAATCGTAGCGCCTGAAAGCTGTATCAATATTTTGTTCTTTGCCAAGGTTGTAATTGGCGTTGACAACAACATCCAAACCTTTGACTATTAAATCGCGCTTTTGATATTTAATTGCAGGCATCACTATATTGCCTTTGCGGTTCCAGGCACCGAATACAGATGCCATGCGGGCTCCCGTTTGTATTTCCTTGGCGTTGTTGCCAAGAGTAATGCCGACTAAAAACTTATCTGCCCATTTTTTATTTACAAACCCAATATTGGTTACCAGCGTTTCGTTGTGGTAGCGGTCGTGAAAACGCTTTACCGTTGTGTTTGGATAATACCTGCCGGTATGGATATCTGCCACATCGAGTGTAACCTTATAATTATTGTCTGAATAATTCTGGAACGCATTTAGCTGTACAGTAAATCCTTTGCGTGTGGTAAAAGCAGCGTTCACAGAAGACCGGTGTGTATTGAAAGAGCCGTAAGAGTAAGACGCATCCACAAAATTCCGTTGCCTGTTGCCGGTAATAATGTTTACAGCGCCTCCCAGTGCATCGGAGCCGAGCCAGATAGGCACCACTCCTTTGTATACTTCAATCCTGTCGGCAAAATTGATGGGGATATTGTTGATCTGGAAAGAAGAACCAAAATTATCCATTGGCACCCCATCCAGAAAGAACCTTACCTGGTTGCCTGAAAAACCATTCAATGAAAAGTTAAAGCTCGATCCAACGCCACCGCTTTCTCTTACACGAACGCCCGACACACGGTCGAGCGTATGCGATAAGTCGAGTGTTGAATTGTGCAGTTGCTTGGCGTCGATGGCTGTAACATTATAAGCCTGCCGGTTGGCTAACTGAGTAGAAGAACGGCCTATTACCGAAACTGTTTCAAGCGTGGTTTCACTGGCAGTTGCTTCAACGAACAGTTGCGTGGTTTTGCTTTCGGTAACTGCAATTTTCTTAATGATGTTGTTAAAGCCTACGGCGGAAATTTCTATTGTTCTGTTGCCTGCGGGAACATTGTTCAGTACAAATTGGCCGAGATCATTGGCATTGGTAACAATCGACGATCCTTTTACACTAATGGTGCAGTAGGGAATGGGTACACCGTTTTTGTCCTTTACGGTGCCGGTAACGGTGCCCGTTTGAGTTTTTTGCTGGGCACACAGGGCCTGTAGTAACAGGCATAGAATACCCGTTAACAATATTTTTTTATATTGCATATGCTTTGAAATTGAACAGATGGAAAAGCTCCGCCTTGGCGGATGAGCCGTACAGTTGCACCTGTGCGGCTCTCTTTTATATGTATATGTTTATATGTTGCTTAGCCGGCTGGCATTGTTTCTTTTTTTGCGTGAACAATAGCATTTTCTTTTGTTTGTATGACTGGTTTTTTCTTTTTCCTGCCCTTCTTTTTTTGTTTGCCCCACCATATAATAAAACCGGTAATGGGCAGGCTTGCGCCGATGAGCGCAGCAAAAAATGCCATTATCTTTCCAGGCAAACCCAGTATGGAACCCACATGTATGTCGTAGTTCATTCTCCGGATCTTATCACCTGCCGATCCTTCTTCAAAACTCTTTTCATATATTTTGTTGGCGGCGGGCAGTTGCTTGCCTGTATGTTGATCAAAAGAAAAGCTTCTGGTATCGTAGTATTTTCCTACAGTGGGATAAATAGTAATAGATATGGGTGATGATGCGCGCGAAGTATCTGCAAAGACATAATAAAAACCTTTTGCTTCGGGGTGTTCGGTAATCACTTTGTTCCAGCTCGCATCCATAACCTGCTGCGGTGTATAAAATTTACCCAGTTGCAACGAGTCTGATTTGTTTCGTTTGAATTCAGGCAGCGTTTCTCCTCCGGAGGTAATCCAGTACAAACCTTTGCTGTACCACTCAATGCCATATACCATTCCTGTAAGAGCAATGGCTGTTAATACCAGCAGTGAATAAAAGCCCAGCACGTTGTGCAGATCATAGTTCACTCTTTTAAACGACGCCTTCCATTTTATGTTGAAGCTTTGCTCACGGGTGGCTTTGGTCCATTTTTTAGGCCACCACAGCACCATGCCCGTAATAAGGATGAGCACAAAGATCATAGTGCCGTAGTTTACAATCGGTCGTCCTATTTCATAAGGCATCCATAAAAAGCGATGTCCGTTCAATATAAAGCGGAAGAAATCTGTTTCTCCTTCTTTGTGGTTTTTTGTGCTGATCACCGCACCTGTGTAGGGATGAACGCGCAGAATGGTATTCCCTTTTCTGCCTTGCCCCAGCGCCAGCGTGATGGCCCTGCCTTGCTGATAAGCGGCGTAGTTGGGTTTCTTTTTGGGGTAAAGAGAGTCTGCAATATGCATTAATGCCGACGGGGCAATAACGGGTTTGTTTTGTGCTGCAACTTTTGTTTCAGGCTCCATCCACGCTGTAATCTCATCCTGAAAAACCCATATACAACCGGTAATGCAAACAATTACCATAATAATACCAGAAATCAATCCGAGCCATAAATGAAGCCAGGCCGAGATCCTGTAAAACAAACTGCGCGAACTGTTTTTATTTTTTTTACGCGTTTGGCCGGTTGATTGTTTCATAAACAGTGGTAATCGGGTAATTTTTTTGCGAAAGTAGATTGACTGAAATCTAAAGATTTGCTAAAGCAGGAAACTTTGTTACGAAAGCGGGAAACTTACCTTACTATGACAAACTAAATTGCGGGTGTTCGTTTCCGTTATTAATCTGGGATTTTAAAATGTTCGGGGGAAACGAGGTGTTGCCTTTTTTATGTATCTCGTGTAATCGTAATGGTAAGATGGTTGTTCAATCTATTCGTGCAAATATTCAATTCATGCACAAACCGTTGCCTGGTTGTTGAAGTTGTTGCGTACTTCGGGTTATAAAAAATAACAGAGATGTATTACGTAGAAAAACTTGCAAGGGGCATTCGTTCGATATTGGGAATAGCATTGTTCGCAACTATATTTTCCGCCTGCAAAAAAGACAACGACAAACCGGCACCGCAGCAACCCGGTCCTATAGAACAGTTGGTGGAAGTTAGCAACGGCGAAGATTTTATACGGTTTACCTATAACGCAGACAGCACCGTAAAAAAGATCGCCACCACGCTGCTGTCTGATTCCGGCTCATCGGTGGAGTACAGTGTATCTTATAATGAAGATAATAAGGTGGAGGAACTGACGGGAGATAATGGAATGACCATCGTTCCCGTTTATGATGAAGGTGAATTGATACGTGCCCATTTTTTTATGGGGGAAGAAAACATAGCGTATTCAGCTTATCATACGGTTGAAGATTCTGTGCAGGAAATTATTTATTATGTAAGAACGGAGAATGATTATGTTCCTATGCTGAGCACCCGTTTTAGTTTTGATGTCAATGATAATCCGGTTCAAACGGTGTTGATGCTGGCGGCAGAAGAGCCCAACCTGTTGAGGCGCGACAGTCATATCAATTATAAGTATGACGACAAGCCTAACCCGCTTTATCCGCATAAAGATTTGCTGAAGCTTTTCTTCCAGTCGGTTTGCAAATACAATACAGTGCAGGAAGATCATTTTGATAAAAACCTGGTGCTCGAAAACCGGTATAAGTATACATACACCTACGCGCTGAACGGGCAGCCGCAACATGCTACTGTAAAGATCGGATTAGACGGACAGGCGGGCGATAACAAGCAGGTGAATTATGTGTATGGGGAAAGGTGAAAGGGGGTAAGGTGAAGGGTGTAGGGAGGAAGGCGGAAGGCGGAAGGTGGAAGGTGGAAGGAGGAAGGAGGAAGGCGGAAGGTGGAAGGTATGTGGTATAGGCAATGGACAACTGTAAGAAGAATGAAAGGGGCGGTTTGATGTTTGTAATGTAGAGACAGGGCAGGCCCTGTCTCTACATTACATTTTTATTGATCGCTAACGGCTTCGGGTTGGTCAGACCGCCCGGTATCAACCCACACGGCTCGAGCGGGGCGTGCCGGCCATAGCTGACTGATAGCTGATAGCTGAAAGCTGACGGCTCACCGCTCACCGCTATTTCACTTCAAACCCAAATTCATGGCTGCCTGCCTGTCCGTCTGCAGTTACCCCTTCAATAACAGCTTTGTATTTGCCGGTGAGGTCGCTGGTATAAAAGCTAACGCTGGTGCGGCCATCCTTGCCTGTTATAATTTCGGGCGACCAGAACAAAAGATTCCTGTAATCTGCCAATCGGCTGTTTTGTTGTGCTTCGGTTTCGTAAACAGGTGAATAGAACTCGCGCTGCAATTGCAATCCGTCATAATCCAATATAACGGCTTTGGGATCCATCGGAAACTCATCCATGTTTCCTTTGTAGGTAGTCATGCTCACAATACCATCCAGCAGGAGTGGACCATAATAATAGCGTCGTTTTACCAGTTCAATTTTCCGAACCTTCAGCGGATCGTAGCTCATAATTTTATCCATGTCCAATACCGGAACGCCATCCAGCAATACCAGCGGGTTGTCTTTAAACAACCTGTTGTTGGGCATATCCAGTGCCATCAGCCTGAACTTTCCTCCCGATCTTCCCACCATTACTCCCAGCACATATTCCCTCAGCACTTCTTCCATAGTGGTAAATCTTGTATAATCGTCCAGCAGGTATCGCTCATCAGGCTTGCCAAAAAAAGCGGAAGTATCAACATCGGGAAATTTATACTGCCTGATCTGTTCTGTTGCAAATTTTCTTAACACCTGTGCATTAATGCTGTTTTGCTGCAGCGCATATTTCATTCGTTCATCAATAACGAAAGGAGGCAACAGGTTTTGAGAATATTTTTCAGAAAAGGGTGAGGCTATCTCTACATTGTAGGAGGCTCCATTCAGTCCTTCTGCCTGCGCAATCAATTCACCCGGTCCGTATGCGTTGTGCGTATAAAAGCGCAGGTTGCCGCCTTCGTCTGAACGCGCTGCATAAAACTGGGTATAGCTGCCAGGCACAGCCAGAAATACGGTTGACTCCGCGAAAGGTTTTCGGGTAGCCGTATCTGTAAGGCGACCATTGATAATATGTCCTGTATATTCAGGCAGGTAGGCGAAAGCCGGCTTTTGGGGCTGCTGCACCTCCTGCCACTTAAATCGCCGCCAGCCATGCGTCAGCATCAGGTTGTCTATACCGGTTGCAGCGCTGTCTGTAGTGGTGTTGAAATACCATGCTGGTGATTCTATATTGCCTTTTATGTCGGAGCTAAGCCAGAGATAACTGTAAATATCGGAGTGTTCGTTGTTTTGGAGCGAATCGATGCGATACACTGCCAGCGACATATGGGCTGATTTTGCATTACTGCTGTTAATATTAATGGTTACTTTTTTCCGTCTTGCATATTCCTTCTCCGTCACTGCGGCATTGATGGCAAGCCTGTCCGGCGATTGCGCAAAATAGATCCGTTCGCAAACCGGTTGTTTGTTGCCGTTAAAAACGGTAAAATGCGTAATGCCATCGCCGGGCACATTGGCGCCTATATTAAAAAACGCTTTTCCGTTTTGTAATGTCTGTGATGTTACCTGCTTTATGATTCCACGCGTATGGGCAAACAAATAAATAGTAGAGTTGGCGCCAATGTTGGCTGCCGTAACGGTTATGCCTAACTGCCCGTTGGCATTTTTTTGCAATTGCATGCAGTAGCCGATTTCCTGCGCAGGCGGCAGCGTTTTATTAAGCGTATCGCCCGATGGCAGCAGTATCTGCGCGGTGTAGCTGCCTGTTGTGCGGGGAGTGAAACTGAAACTGCCAATTCCAAATGCATAAGGGGAAAAAGTTGCCAGCGTTTCGTGCTGATCGCCAATGATCATTCCTTTGCATTGCTGAATGCCTTTGCCATGTTGATCGGTTATCCGGAAAGCGATTTTACTTTGAACGTTTTTAAGAAGTGCGCCGCCTTCTGGAAAAAACTGGATGTCGTACTTCGGTGTAGTATCCGCCTGCGGCAGCCCGGCTGCGGTAGTTGTATTTACAACTGTTATCGCTTTTTCAAAATAAAATCCTGCATCATAATTTTTCATCCAGTTGGTATAGGCTCTTATTTTATAATTGCCCGAAGGGAGATTGACCGGCAGGTATAAGCTGCCGTTTCCCAACCCATCGTTGAGCGCAATCTTTGCCTGCAGAAACGGTTTGTTGTTGTGATTGATAACATCTACATAAGCCACTTTGCTGAACGCAGATGCATGATGTGAAACTTCGTTGAACAGGTACGTTTTAAACCATACAATTTCTCCGGGAATGTAGAAGTTCCTGTCGATATGCAGGTAAATTTTTTCGGTAAGGTTATGTTCTGTATAGCTGGTGAATTGCTGTTGCAATAGGGCTGCATCGCCAGATTGCGCTGTGGTTTTAAGCGATCCCAGCAAAATGCCTGAGTAAACTATATAGCGGTACCATTTATTCATGCTGCGCATTGCATTTAACGAGTCTTGTATAATTTTGTATGATCACGGCCAAAAGTCAGGTTTTACATTGGTTCCCCTGAGTGTACAATCCATGCACGCCAGTGTGGATGCTGAGTAATGTGTTATGCCACCACCCATCGGTCCCATAATCGGTGCAATGGCCTGCCACCTGATAGCACCAAAGAAATAAGCCAGGCTGTCTTTGTTGTTCAACACTGTATCTTGTTCGCAAGAGAACCTGTATTTCCAGCCGGGGAGCTGGCTGCGATCAATAAATATGCGCTTTTCCACTTCAGAGCTAACATACATGTATCCAATTACAATTTCCGAAGGATCGGATACGCAACGTATATTCCCGCCGCTGGACGAAGGTTGCGGATCGAATATGCTGCCCAGTTGTTCGGAATTCTTTTTCATTTTTTCAAGGTAATCGTAAGCTCCTTTGCTCAGCACACGCTGGTGCACGAGTACGCTGTACTTTGAGCTTATTTTCCACGAATCGTCGGGAATAAAGGTGAGCGGGGCCAAATAAATTACGTCTTCACTTAACCTTGCAGAAGAACCTATGAGTATGTTGGTTGATCGTGCAAACTGCCAGCAATGATAAATGCTTTCGGGATCACTGCGTGGCTTCATCGAGCTGTCAGATGCTTCATATTCATATGAAGACCATGAATAAGAATAGAAATCCCAGGTTTCCTCAAACCGCCATGCATAATATTTTGAGGCATTTCCCGGATCGTGTGTAGTGGCATATATCTGCACGCCATTTGCTTCTCTTGTCCAGCTTACACTGTCTATAGCCGGCGTGGTTTTCACTTCACTCCATTCCGATTCAGATTGTTTCCCGTCGAAGGTTTGTATTTTCAAACCGTATTTAACCGACTGATCCAGTGAAAATGGTCCGCCCCTGTATACTCCGGGGTTTTCTTCTACCAGGTTATGCACTTCGCCATTTTCGCCAACTACTGTTACCACCGCATTTTGTTCAGGCAAAATATAGGCAGTGTCCTGTGGCTTTACCGTTCTGCTCAGTTTTATTTCGGTTAAGGCATTTCCGTTGTTGATAAAGCCTTCAACCACCAGATAGTTTTTGTCAACTGCCGATTCGGGAAGCTCGTATTTCTCCTTGCACCCGGCCCAGAACAAGGTGGCAGCAAAGAGCAATATTGCTGCGGTTAAAAAAAGAGAACGGTATGTAAAATAATGTCGCTTCATTTTAATGTGTTAGAACCTGATATTAAAGTTGGCATAAATAATGGCGCTGCCGAATATAGAAAGTTTGTAGCCGTTGATGACACCGTTTTCCGAAACAAAGTACACGGAATATGGATTCTTTCTTCCCAGCAGGTTGTATACGCCAAACGTCCAGGAGTTGTGCGTTTTTTGTTTCACTTTGTGATTGCCTTCTATATTCATGGAAAGGTCCATCCTGAAATAATCAGGAATACGGTATGCGTTCCTGTCGGAATACAACGCGCGCATGCTGCCTGCATAATAATACCTGCCAATAGGAATGGTGATGGGGCGTCCGGTACTATAGGTAGTATTCATTGAAATGCTGAACCGGTGCGAAAAGCGATAATTGCCCACAAAGGTTACATCGTGTGGCTTGTCGTAATTGGCAGGATAAAATGCTCCGCGGTTGATCACTTCGCCCAGGTTCGGATCGTCCATTTTAAGGAAGGTGCGCGACCAGGTATAGCTTATCCAGCCGTTGAGCTTGCCCGTTAGTTTTTTTATCATCAGCTCTACACCGTAGGCTTTGCCGGTAGTATTAAAAACATCTGTTTCTACATGATGATTCAACACCAGTATGGCGCCGCTTTTAAAGTCGAGATAGTCTTTTATTTTTTTATAGTATACTTCCACTGAAGTTTCTATAGTGTTTGATTTGAAGTTTTTGTAAAGTCCCAGCGAAACCTGGTTGCCGGTTTGTGGTTTTATGTTAGGATCGCTGAGCTTCCATATATCGGTGGGAGCGATGGCAGTGGTGTTCGACATCATATGAATATACTGCCGCAATGAGTTGTAGCCGGCTTTAATGGAAAAATTATCGGTAAAGGCATAGCGCAGCGACAACCTGTATTCCGGCCCTTTATAATTGTTGATAAATTTTCCTCTTGCATAGGTATTCGTATCAATAACATTGCTCTCGGTTTTGGGCAGCCCTTCTGCATAGCTGTATACGGTTTTGGGGCCCATATAATTGTAGAGTGAAAAGCGAAGACCGGCCTGTACCGATAGCTGCGAAGTGATATTGTATTTCTCCGACAGGTATACTGCACTCTCCAGCGCCTGTTCTGCGCTTACTTCATCTTTTACCACCAGCGATTTGTCGCCACGGGGTGTAAAGGAGCCCGGCTGAAGTTTGTAGTAAATGGAATTTAAACCAAAATCGAGCGTGTGTTTTGAGTTAACGAAATAGTTGAAGTGTATCTTGAAATTGGTTTGATTGATGTTGAACTTTAAACTGTAGGCGTTTACCGGGTTTTTCTCGCTGTGTATATTATAGCCGTAGTAATCGTGCCCGGCTGTTACAATGCTTTGGAACTTGTTATTGAAAACATGTTTCCATTTTAGCGAAATGTTTTTATTGCCGTATCCATACACGGTATCGCTGTTCAGGTTAAACTGGTCGTTGCTGATGTATCCTGTAAGATAGAGGTCGTTCTTTTCATCCATTTTATGACTGATCAACAGATTGACATCGTAAAAAGAAGCTTTGCTGTTTTTATATTCACCCGGCAGGTGCTTGAGCAGCCAGTTGGCATAAGTGGTTCTTCCCCCAATAATAAAAGAAGTGCGGTCTTTAATGAGCGGCCCTTCTACATTAAGTCTGCTCGTAAGCAAACCAATGCCTGCCGATCCGGCTATTTTTTTCTTGTTGCCTTCCCTGCTCACCACATCCAGCACGGAAGAAAGCCTTCCTCCATATTTAGCGGGAATGCTGCTCTTATATAATTCCACGCTGCTCACCACGTCGGGGTTAAAGGCAGAAAAGAAACCGAAGAAGTGAGAAGGATTGTACACGGTTGCATCGTTAAACAAAATAAGATTCTGATCGGCAGATCCGCCTCTCACATTAAAGCCCGTGCTTGCTTCGCCTACGGTTTTTACGCCGGGTAGGGTTTGTACTACTCTTAATACATCTGCTTCGCCAAACACCACGGGTATTTGCTTAATGGTTCTGATGTCCACTTTCTCAACACCCATTTGCAGGCTGTTGATGTTGGCTGCTTTTTTGGCGGATATCACCACTGCTTTTAACGACAGCACATGGTCGCGCATGTCTACATTCAGGCTCCCGTCGCCGTACAACATAACATTGCGCCAGGTATCTTTTTTACCCAGGCTTTGAATGTTTACCAGGTGGCGCCCTTTGGGAAGCGTGATGGAATAATAGCCAAACCGGTCGCTTACCACAGATATCTTTAATTTATCTACAAACACTGCGGCGCCCGGCACCGGTTCGCCGGTAGTAATGTCTTTAATGTAGCCACCTAATTTTGCAACTCCCTGTAATGCGCCCGAAGATTTTATACCAATCTGGTGCAGCTTGTTTTCTGCCGTGGCGGTTTGTGGTCTATTGTCTTCTTCAATAAAAACCGTTACCTCGGCGGCATTGTTTTTTGAAGAATCTCCCGGTAGTTTTTTGTCAAAAAAATCGTCGGGTAAGGTGGTAGTTACCGGTGCGCCGCGCACTATAAAAACAGTTTGGTTGTAAATGGTAAAACGGTAATCTGTACTGTCAAAAGCCAGCTGCAGCACTTTATCAAGCGGCTGCTGCTGAACAACCATGTCAACCTTAACACTGTCAAACGCCGTGGTGTCGTAATAAAACCGGTAGCCGGTTGTTTTTTCCAGCTGCTCAACAAATTGCGAAGCTTTTAATCCTTTGAACTCGCCTGTTACCGCCGGCACTTCCTGTGCAAAAATTGCCTGGCTGCACATAAGCAGTAATAATGTGGCGAGTAGGTAAATCCTTTTCATCTGCAGTTAGTTTAGCGCATCGTATTTTTGAACCATCAGCGTAATAGCATACTCCCGGTTTCTCCGGTACTTTATTTTTTTTGATTTTACCGCCTGCTTCAATTCGTTGTTATGGTTGGGCAATACTTTCATTACCGACGACTGGCTGCTTACTTCGTGGTAAACATCGTCTTTAAAAATAAAATAGCGGTTATTGGCATACGCTCTTCTTTCTACCTGCATGTCGGGAATGGTTTCATGTATCATTTTAACCCGCTTAACGTACAGCTTAATCTTGCCGTCGTATATCAAATCATAAAACCCTTCTTTTACCATTCCTTTTTTAGTGCTGTCCTTCCCCAGATGTTCGAACCTGTGGCCGTATAATTCAAACCAGTCTATTTTGCTGCGGATGAGCTGAATGAGAAAAATCTTGTTGAAATGCAGCGTAATCAATTCGTCGCGAATGATATCATACAGCATGGGCACGTCATTGTATAAAACATGATCGTACAGTATGGTTCCCTGCTTCAATAGCGTAGTATCAAAATAAGGATGCCCTTCTTTTAAAAGATGTGTGTATTGAACGTATTCGCTGCCGTTATAAATGCCAGACTGGTATTGAAGGGAGGTGTAATAAATGTTTGCTGCAAGTGTTTCCTGACGCCTGGCAATAGCCGTATCTGCCAGTTGCTGACTGTGCAATAACTGCGGTAATAAGCTAGCAACTGTGACGAGTAGTTTTGCAAAGGCATCAAAATTATAGCAGTTGGTAAGGTTCTTATGCATGGTTTAAAGACATCAATTTAAACAGATTTTCCCAAACACCCAACCGTTACAGCAGTAAAAAAAGGATAAGGCTTAACGGTTATGGGTATTTGCTTCGACAGCTATAATCAGTAAAACGTTGTATGCCATTTAATGCAATGTGTTTTTCTTTTCTCTGAAAGTAAGCGAAAATGCTTGCGGTTCAGGGGTTGTTATTGCGGTTTTAACCTTAATTAACATTACCTTGCCTTGCATCGTTAAAATACGTGCAAGAGTAACCTTGTAAAGCCTGGTTCACCCTGTTTGACGCTGATACAGAAACGATAAGATAAACGATTTGGAAATCATTGGTTATATACTGGCAGCCTGCATTGGCATTTCGCTTGGGCTTATTGGCGGGGGCGGTTCTATACTCACCGTTCCGCTGCTGGTGTATGTATTCCACTTATCGCCCTTTACTGCCACTTCTTACTCGCTTTTTATTGTGGGCGTTACCAGTTTAATAGGTGCGTATAATAATTACCGTAAGGGACATGCGCACATTACATTGGCATTGCCGTTAGGCATTGTGTCGCCGCTTACTGTGTTTGTTGTAAGGCATTACGTTATTCCTTACATTCCCGAGCGGTTCGGAAGCATAGGAAGCATTGCCATTACCCGCTCCGGGCTTACCATGCTTTTGTTTGCGGTGCTAATGATAGTGGCATCCGTATCGATGCTTAAAAAACACACGGTCAATCAACAGCAAACTGCTGCTAAAGCAGGAAACCAATATGGCCTGATTGCATTGTTTGGATTGGGCATTGGCTGCGTTACAGGATTTTTAGGCGCGGGCGGCGGTTTTTTGATTATTCCTGCCTTGGTGCTTTTGTTGAAGCTGCCTATGAAGGAAGCGGTTGGAACATCGTTGTTTATTATCGCTATCAATTCGCTGGTTGGGTTCCTGGGCGATGTGGGGCATTATCATATCCATTGGGGCTTTTTACTAACGGTAACTGCTATTGCTATTGCAGGCATTTTAATAGGCGGGCAATTGTCGAAAGGCATTTCGTCAGAAAAATTAAAACAAAGTTTTGGATGGTTTGTTTTGATCACCGGATTATACATTATTATAAAGGAAATTTTCCTGTAACCAACCAACGGGCGCATTTTCGCTGACGGTGAAGATGCCCGGCACCAGGCGCGCTATCGGTCGGTGTCTCTATTAGGCATCAACTTAAAAAAGATACAAAGGCTATGCCTTAGAGAGGCAACCTGTTTGCAAAAAGCCAGCCTCTTTAACTTTGCGCCGTAGGTGCTACCCTTATAGAGGGCTGCACCTACGGCGCAGTAAAAAAGATGTTGACGATAGTTATAAACAGAGAGTACCTACGGTGCAAAAAGCGACCATTTAATCATAGTTATCTTCTTAAGCTGACGGTTATGTCGTTTCTACAACCGGAAAATGATGCATGCAGCGAAAAGTTGAAAGGCAGCCAACCAACTCCCCGCAATGCGTACCTTTGCGCTGTAATAATATAATGTTGAACAATGAAGGTAGAACAGATATATACGGGTTGTTTGGCCCAGGGCGCTTATTATATTGAAAGCAAAGGAGAAGTAGCTATTATTGATCCGCTGAGAGAAGTGAAGCCTTATATAAAGAAAGCCGCTTCGCGCAATGCAACCATCAAATACGTTTTTGAAACACATTTTCATGCAGATTTTGTTTCGGGGCATCTCGACCTGGCGGCAGAAACAGGTGCAACCATTATATACGGACCCACGGCTAAACCAGGTTTTAACGCTCACATTGCAACCGATGGTGAACTGTTTACAATAGGCGCGGCTACCATCAAGGCCATTCATACACCGGGACATACCATGGAAAGTACCTGTTATTTGCTGATAGATGAGCACGGAAAGGAGAAGGCTTTGTTTAGCGGTGATACTTTATTTATAGGCGATGTTGGCCGTCCCGATCTTGCGCAGAAAATAACGGCAGATCTTACACAGGAAAAATTGGCCGGTTACCTGTACGATTCATTGCACAATAAAATAATTCCGTTAGCAGATAGCATTATTGTATACCCCGCGCATGGGGCTGGATCTGCCTGTGGCAAAAATATGAGCAAAGAAACCAGCGACACGCTGGGCAACCAGAAGAAAACAAATTATGCTTTGCAACCCATGAGCAAAGAAGCTTTTATACAAGAAGTAACCAGCGGACTTACGCCGCCACCGGCTTATTTTCCGCAGAATGTAAAAATGAATGTAGAAGGATATGAGTCTATAGAAACCGTGCTGGAACATGGAACCAAAGCGTTAAGTCCCGATGCGTTTGAAGCGGCAGCCAATGAAACCGGTGCGCTGATGCTTGATACGCGTGCGCCGGAAACTTTTGCAAAACAATTTATTCCTAATTCTATTAATATTGGTATCGACGGAAGCTTTGCACCGTGGGTAGGCGCTTTAATTCCCGATATTAAGCAGCCGATATTACTGATTACCGATAATGGCAGGGAAGAAGAGGTGGTTACCAGGCTGGCAAGAGTGGGATACGACCATGCTATTGGTTACCTTAAAGGTGGCATTGAAGCGTGGCAGCAGGCCGGCAAAGAAACTGATCATATTGAAAGCATTCCGGTCGATGATCTATACAGAAGGAAACAAGCGCAAGAGCCCGTGAACTTTGTGGATGTGCGCAAGGAAAGCGAGTTTTCGGAGGGGCATGTTAAAGGTGCAGAAAATGTAGAGCTCGACTATATTAATGACCAGTTGGGCCGGCTGGATAAAAACAAAACCTATTATGTGCATTGCGCCGGCGGGTACCGGAGCATGGTTTTTAATTCCATACTGCGTTCAAGGGGCTATGATAACCTGATCAATGTGCAGGGAGGGTATAAAGCTATTGTGCAGTCGGGCAAATTTGAAGTGGCGCCAAAGAGTAAGAGCTTATAAAACCTGTAACACTATAAACCTGTAAGGTTTGTAGCCCGGCACCTGCTGCCGGCGAACCTTATAGGTTTTTTACAAAAAGCTGACTAGCATCAGCTCAATTACATTGCTGATCGTTTACTTTTGCCACGGCCAACAAAAGCGTATCATGGATGTAGAAATTCTTTCGCGCATACAGTTCGCACTTACTATCTCTTTTCACTATATCTATCCTCCTTTAAGCATTGGTTTGGGTGTTGTAATGGTTTTAATGGAAGGCATGTACCTTAAAACGGGTAACAAGCTGTACGAAACCATGACGAAATTCTATACAAAGATCTTTGCCCTGATTTTTGGTATAGGCGTAGCCACCGGTATTGTAATGGAGTTTGAGTTTGGAACCAACTGGGCCGTTTACTCACGCTATGTGGGCGATATCTTTGGAAGCGCGCTGGCTGCAGAAGGCATTTTTGCATTTGCATTGGAGTCGGGTTTTCTCGGCATACTGTTGTTTGGATGGAACAGGGTAAAACCCGGTGTACATTTTTTTGCCACTGTTATGGTAACGCTCGGGTCTATGTTCTCCGCTATATGGATTGTGGTGGCAAACTCCTGGCAGCAAACGCCGGCAGGCTTTCATATTGTTGGCGAGGGGATGGAGGCAAGGGCAGAGATCACCGACTTTTGGGAAATGGTGTTTAACCCCTCTTCGGTGGAAAGAATATTACATGTATGGGTAGGCGCATTTATAGCGGGAGCATTTCTTGTAATGAGCATCAGCGCTTACTATATTATTAAAAAAAAGCACTACGAATTTGCCGTTAGATCCTTTAAGCCCGCCTTTTGGGTTTTTGCCATTTCAGCCATCCTGCAATTGTTTATTGGTCACCGGTCGGCAGACATAGTTGCCAAACATCAGCCCGCCAAGCTTGCTGCCATGGAGGGACACTTTGATAGCCTGGCTGCGGCCGACATGTACCTGCTGGGATATGTTGACAAAAAGAAAGAAGAAACAAAGGGCATCAGCATTCCGGGCGGTTTAAGTTTTTTGGTGCACCAGGATTTTGAGGCGCCGGTAAAGGGTTTAAAAAGTTTTAAACCTGAAGACCGTCCCACTGCACCCAATATCGTTTTTCAAACCTATCATTTAATGGTAACGATAGGTATGTTTTTTATAGCACTTGCTTCGGTTGGAAGTTTTTTGTTGTGGAAGAACAAATTGTTTGAAAAGAAGTGGATGATGTATATTTTTTTATGGGGCGTTTTATTACCACAACTGGCCAACCAGGCGGGTTGGTTTGCTGCCGAAACCGGCAGGCAACCATGGGTAGTATACAACCTTTTGCGTACTTCAGATGCCTTGTCTGCCGCCGTTACTACCGAGCAGGTGTGGTTTTCATTAATTATGTTTACGGTGGTGTATATGCTGCTGTTCTCTTTATTTGTTTTTTTAATGAACAGGAAAATACAACATGGTCCGTTTTATAAACCTGCAGAATTTGACGACAGTAACGAAGACGATGAACACAGTCCGCAGTTGAAGGCAATGGCCGAAGAGTTTGGGAGAAAGAAAAGCCCCGCAGGTAGTTGATTGGTTAAGTAGGTTGATTGAGGAGAGAAGACAAGAAACAAAAAACAAGAAACAAATAACAAAAAACGAAAAACCAATCGCTGAAAGCTAACGGCTGACAGCTGACGGCTTACAAAGTATGGAAACATTTTTAGGAATAGATTATGCCACCTGGTGGTTCCTGGTAATTGGCGCGGTATTTACCGGCTACGCCATACTGGATGGATTTGACCTGGGAGCCGGTTCGCTGCATTTGTTTTTTAACAAGGAGCAAAGCCGGCGTATTGCATTAAATGCCATCGGACCCATTTGGGATGGTAACGAAGTGTGGCTGGTAATAGGAGGGGGTGCTTTGTTTGCAGGATTTCCTAAAGTATATGCTTCTGTATTTTCTGCTTTCTATGTTCCGTTCATGTTGTTTTTATGCATGCTCATCTTTCGGGCTGTTTCCATAGAGTTCAGGAGCAAGGAGCCTATGTTGTGGTGGAGAAGAATGTGGGATATTTCTTACTCCGTTTCCAGTACATTGATCGGCTTTTTGCTGGGTGTTGTATTGGGGAATATTTTGTTGGGTATTCCTGTAGATAAGGACGGCAATTTTACCGGCTCGCTTTGGTATTTCCTTAACCCTTATTCATTGATGGTAGGTATTACCACCGTGGCTTTGTTTATGATGCATGGTGCTATTTACCTGGTAATGAAAACGGAAAGCAGGTTGTATGCAAAGCTGACGATTATGGTAAAGAACACCACCATCTTTTTTGCCATCAGTATACTGTTGCTGAGCTTTTACACCTTATTGTATGTTCCGCATTTGCGGCATAATATAGAAGCCAATCCGTGGATGTTTATTATACCGGTGCTGATGGTATTGAGCATTGCAAATATTACCAGGCAAATCACCAAACGCAAATACAGGTATGCTTTTCTTTCTTCCGCTATTGCTATTGGGTTGCTGCTGATTATTGTGGCGGTAGAGCTCTATCCGAATATGCTGATGTCTACTATTGATCCTGCTTATCATTTAACGGTACACAATTCTTCGGCCTCGCAAAAATCATTAGGCATCATGCTCACCTTTGCCGCAATCGGTGTTCCGCTCGTGCTCACTTACACCACTTTTGTGTTCTGGACATTTAAGGGAAAAGTGAAATTGGAGGAAGTTAGCTATTAGGAAGAAGCGCCAGGAACCAAGGAAAAAAACAAATTTCAAGAAACAAGAACCAATTGCAGCTTGCCTTTTGGAACTTAATTTTCTCTTATGGATGTTGATTTGGTTCTTGTAATTTGGTCTTGAGATTTCTTTTTGGTTCTTGAGTAACATACAAATTCATAAACCTCTCCGCACGTCGTTGCTATCCCGCCCTGGGGCTCCCTAAGCTTAATAGCATGGTACGGCAGGAGAAGGAACCTTCGTGCATGATCAACTGTTGCTTAGTGCGGAAGATAGCTTCGCCGCAGGCTCGCCATGACGGTAAGGGGTTGAGTGCCTGGCAGCCAGCAAGCACATCGATCTCGCAACGCCTGGCATAGAAGCAACCTTTGTGTGCAGGCAACCGTTTATAAATTCCTTATCCTCCCAATTTACTTTTTACCTCGGCAGGCACCGAGGCAACTTTTTTAGTAGTATAATCAAAGCATACCATTCCTGTTTTGGCGGCTGCCACGGTAATGATTTTGCCGTTCCTTTCTGTGTCCAGGCGGTAGTAAATATCGAACGTTACTCTTTCAAATCCTGTAGCAGTCACGGCAATGTCTACCCATTCTCCATAAAACAATTCCTTTTTAAATTCTATGGCTACATCTCCCATAATCAACCCCACACCGGCAAGGTTCTTTTCTTCGTATCCATGATGCTTTAAAAACTGTATTCTTGCTTCGTGAATGATAGACAACAGGCTGTCGTTTCCTGCATGTCCTCCATAATTAATATCGGTGATCCTGATGGCAATGCGGGTTGTAAATTCAAAATGTTCGGGAAGTTCCAGCTTGATACGGGCCATTGAATGCTTTTTTCAAAGATAATGACCGCTCATAAAAGTGAGGCTATTTATTGTTTCGATTTTGTTCAAGCAGGCTCATCAGATCGGCAATGCCCATAAAGTTTTGCGAAGAAGGCACAAAAGATGAATTGCCAACTTTTACTTTCCATTCGCTGAATATGTTCTTCCAGTAATGACTTTCACGCAGAATTACATCCAGCAGCTCTTCGTGGTTGTTATTGCCATTGAGATACTGAATGGTATTCCTGAACTTAGACGATACTCTTACAGTTTGACCGTTTGGCCCGGTCATTAAAAAATAGCTGTTCGGCAAATCCAGCAGACTTACATCTTCTTTGATTTCGCCATGCAGGTTACGAATCCTCCGGTTGGTTTCGGTGCTAAGATCGAGCCGGTCGGTAAACGAACTGTTTTCATCGGGTATGGTAGACAGGGAAGCGATAACTGTGTTGCCGTCGTTGTTGTTATATGCAACAGCAGAAATGTTAGCGTTGTTACGGCTGATATTCGAACGCGATTTTTGGCGCGCAACTGTGGCTGCCACTATTTTAGGACCAGTAACAACACTTTGCTTATTGGCTGGAGCCGGAGTTGCCGGCGTATTGATTGCTGGCTTTTTGGCAACAGGCAGCGTAACGGTGTCGGTTTGCGACAAAAAATAATTTACAGTAACAAAGGCAATGCCTATTACTGCTGCCGCTGCTGCCATGCGCCACACTTTAAATGTGTTTCGTTTGGCAAAAGGCACAACAACAGGTTCAGGATGAATTGCCTGTTCAATGTTTTTCCAGGCTTCTGAAGGAGGAGCCTGTTCTTCGTGAAAAAGTTTTTGCTTAAATACAACAAAGGAGTCATTATCCAGGTCGTGATCGATCTTGCTCCAAACGCTTTCGGGTGGCGTTATTTCCTGGTGAAAAAGTTGCTGCTTAAAAGTAATGAGGGCTTCGCTGTCCAGGTCGTGATCGATCTTGCTCCAAACGCTTTCGGGTGGCGTTGCTTCCTGGTGAAAAAGTTGCTGCTTAAAAGTAATAAGGGCTTCGCTATCCAACTCGTGATCAATCTTGCTCCACAGGTTTTCGGGCGGTGTTACTTCCTGGTGAAAAAGTTTTTGCTTAAATGTAACGAAGGCTTCACCATCCAGGTCATGACAAATCTTACCCCACACACTTTCGGGTGGGGGCACTTCATAGTCATATAGTTTACTTTTCCATTCCATGATCCGGGGTTAACGATAGGTTATCCTGTTTTAGGGTACTTATTAATAATATTTTGCAATATTCCTTTTGCGCGTGCCAGTTGCGATTTGCTGGTGCCTTCGCTGATGCCGATCATCTCCGAAATCTCTTTGTGCGTATAACCTTCTATCACGTAGAGATTGAAAACTGTTTTGTAGCCGGGCGAAAGTTCCTGTATGATCATCATCAGGTCTTTCATGCTAAGCGTATCGATCGCAGAAATTTCTTTAGCCTCCATCAAATTTTCGTGTCCTTCAGTAACAGGATACACATTCACCTGTCTTCTGTAATGCTCAATTGCCGTGTTCACGAAAATCCTTCTGATCCATCCTTCAAATGATCCATCTCCTCTATACATATGCAGGTTTCTGAAAACCTTTACAAAGCCATCCTGCAAAATATCCTGCGCGTCTTCAGCTTTTCCAGCGTACCTCAGGCACACTGCATACATTTTGGGCGAAAAACGCTGATACAACAATTCCTGCATTCGCCGGTCTCCTTCCAGGCAGCCTTTTATTAAGTCGCTCTCGTTTACGTTATGGTTGCGTTCTATCTCCATTCTTCAGAAAAAAAGATGATTATAATCAGGATGACAAATTGATGTTAGTTAAAAACCGGATGAGCTGCTCCACAGCTTTTTTCCTGTGACTGTATTGGTTTTTTTCTGCTAACACCATTTCGGCAAATGTACGGTTATCAGGTTCAGGTACGAAAACCGGATCATATCCAAAACCACCGGTTCCCCTGGGTTGTTCAGCAATGTGTCCGTTGCAAATTCCTTCAAACCGGTGTTCCTTACCATCAAGCATTAACGAAACAACCGTTCTGAATCTTGCTTTCCGGCTGGATTTGCCTTGTAAATTCCGGAGCAGCTTTGCAACATTGTCGTCAAAGTTGCGGTTTTCGCCGGCGTACCGCGCACTTTTTACGCCGGGCGCTCCGTTCAGCGCTTCCACCTCCAACCCGGTATCTTCACCAAAACAGTCCAACCCGGTAAGTGAATAAATAGTGCCAGATTTTTCGCGGGCGTTTTCTTCCAGCGTATCATAAGGTTCCGGTATATCAATGTCAATGCCCGCATCTTTCAGCGTAATGATCTCGAAATTAGCGGGAAGCATTGCTCTTATCTCTTCCGCCTTGTGCTGGTTGTTGGTAGCAAAAATGATTTTACGCATGCGGTAAGATACTTATAATTGAAAAAGTGATTTCAGGCTGCCCCATAATTTGGTTTTGATGGTTTTGTCTGCTTCCACCTCATCTAAAGCCGGCGCCGCCAGGTAGGTGATGCTTCCGTAACGTTGTAGCTGAAAATGAGGAAATTGCAGTGGCAGCGCGATGTCTGACTGCGAAACGCCGAAAAGCAGCATGGAGACCGGGGAGGTAGCCTGCTGAATTTGCTGATAATTCTTATCGGCTATTTGATGCAGGTTAATAATAGCAACATCGGCTACTGTTAATTTACAGGCGGAGAGAATGCCCGCCAGGAAGTTGAACGATTTATCGGTGAGGAACGGCGCATCGGTAACGTTTACCACTATTGTAATGCGTTGTTGGTTGGAGCCAAGGTATTTAATAACCGGTTTGTCGTTGGTAACCACGCTGCCTGTTAATTGTATGATCGGAGTTTTATACAGATCGGTAATAACAGCATCGGGCAATTTAATATGTTGTAAACTCATACAATTTTGACCAGCGGTTCAGCGAGCCACCGGGATTTTTCGTTTCTTTGCAACAAAAATAGTGTTTTATGGTTGCCGCTCTGGATATTCAGGTTACAAAAATAGAGAGGAGTAAGTTGAATGAACTGGCTCTTGAAAACCTGCCCTTTGGTAAATACTTTACCGATCACATGCTGGAAGCAGATTACGAAGGAGGCAAATGGGTCAACGTCGAAATTAAACCCTATCAACCACTTTTGCTTGAGCCCTCGCTCGCAGCTATTCATTACGGGCAGGCGATTTTTGAAGGCATTAAAGCATATAAAGATGAGGCTGGAAATGCTTTTATTTTCCGCCCCTACGATAATTTTAAAAGGTTCAACCTTTCGGCGCTTCGTATGAATATGCCTGAGGTTCCGGAAGAAATTTTTATTGAAGGCATGCGCCGTTTGATTGAGGTGGACAAGAACTGGATTCCTGCCAAAAAAGATCATTCCCTGTACATACGTCCGTTTATGTTTTCTAACGACGGGGTGCTGGGCGTACGTCCTTCCGAAAAATATAAATTCATCATCATACTCAGCCCCACCGGGCCCTATTTTCCCAAACCCATGAAAATACTGGTGGAAGAAAAATATACCCGTGCCGCACCTGGCGGCGTTGGTTTTTCAAAAAATGCTGGTAATTACGGCGGCAGTATGCTGGCCGCTACCGAAGCGCAACAGCAGGGGTACGACCAGGTACTATGGACAGATGCTTTTGAGCACAAAT
>JBQCFW010000181.1:0-16872 GCA_051958655.1 Agriterribacter sp.
AAAATCATTGCGCTGGATGAAGAAAAAATTAAAGCAAAAAAAATTCAACGGCTCCAAAAGGAAGCAGAAAAATTAGGTTGTACAATCAAATTCCATGCAGCTTGATTTTCAACCTTTCCTGATGGATGTCATTATAACGAAAGGAGGAGTCTACAAGTCCTTCGCCGTGGTTCGTGTCTCACGAATCACGAACAAGTGTGCGAAGCAAAGGGGCGCTGCGAGCGTTATTGATACTGGCTAGTGCAGAATCGCCAGCCAACGCACAAGCCAGTCGCGGCAGAAACTGCGGAAAAATAAACTCAGTCAATTTTTAAAGCGTTCATTGTCGTTTATAAAAAATATAATCCGTAATCAAAGGAGTAAGCCCGTGTTGCCTGAATTCGGTTGCAATTTGCCCCCGGTGATAGGTGGAGTGATTAATGATGTGAAAGAAAATATCACGGATGGTACTAGTAAAAGGCTCTCCTTTGCTGGTGGAGTACATAATGCTTTTGTTCAGGTCGGCTTTGCCAAGCAACAGCAACGACTCCTCGTAGTTAGCCTGGTCAATGCTTTTCATGTTCTGAACCGGATGTTGCTCCCAAATGCCAAAAGGCTTTTGTTTCGCCTCCATCCTGTTGTTCCAGATACGATGGGCGTTTAAAACATGGCTAAAAAGTTTAACCGCCTTTTCTGATGTCTTGCCGGGATTGTCATTAAAAATGTCTGCCAGTTTTTGGTTGCAGTAGTGACTGTATTCAAACAGCTCTTTAAAAAATTCGTTCATTGCTTCTGTCTTTTGCATCGTTTAAAAATAACTCAAACTATTTATCTACATTTAAATGATCAAAGCGTAAAACCCACCCCCAAATACAAAACAGCAGGCGCAACAAAAAATGAGTACCCGACTCGAAAAAGCGATAAACGGACTGAAACAGGTTGCTGACAGGTACAAAAAGCAGCACCTGTTCGATTTTACCAATGACTATGTAAAAATAAAACCTAAAACAGATAAAACGCTGTGGCTTTGGTTGTATGTCTTTTTGCTCATTCTTGCCCCGGTGGGCGTTTGTATTTACCTGCTTACGCAGCCTGATCCGGACACCATTGCAATAGTTATTACCCTTGGCCTTGCAGGCTATTTCGGTGTGGCTTTATATTCAGTTTTACGTGGCGAACAAACGTTAATAGTGAATTGGAACAGCAGGCAGTTTGTGCTGGAACAGGTGCATAAAACATTCACCCGGCAAAAAGACCCGGTTCGTATAGATTTTTCCCATGTTCATACTCTAGCCTTAAAAGAAACAGCCTTCAGGTATAATAACAGGTGGACACGAATAAGCTTTTGTGATTCAAATGGAAACACCCTCGCCTGTATTAATTTAGGAGCCGACTTTCCGGATAATCTCATCGCAGAAAAGCTGAAGTTTTTTTTAGAAGTAGTGCTTTGGACATTTAACCGGCAAACTCCTGAAAGCGCCTGACAGTTATTTTTTGCATCACCGTAAAACCCGCAAATGATATGGACAAAGAAATAAAAAACCTTTTAAACTTCGAGCAGGAGCACCTTACCAGGTTAAAAGCGATTGTATCAAAAACCATTGAAGATGAACAGTTGATCATCGACAACCTGCTTCATCCTCCAAAAGACGTGCTTACCAAGGGACAAAGAATTTCGGACAGGATAGCAAGGTTTGGCGGCAGCTGGGCCTTTATTATTTCCTTTTTCGTTCTTATTATAGGATGGATATTGTTTAATACACTTGCGCCCAAACAAAATGATTTTGATCCCTATCCTTTTATATTGATGAACCTGGTGCTTTCCTGTTTGGCAGCGCTGCAGGCTCCCATTATTATGATGAGCCAGAACCGGCAGGAAGAAAAGGACAGGCAACGTTCGCAAAACGATTACCTCATCAATATGAAAGCCGAACTGGAAATAAGAAGCCTTCATCAAAAAATGGATTTGCTCCTCGAAGGGCAATTGAAAACCATTTATGATATACAGTTAAAGCAACTGGAAATGCTGAAAAAGATTGCTGAAAAACTCGAAAAAAAATAAGCAGCAAACCCAGCGCTGCCTACAGTTACCAGGCTTTAACAGCATGGGTTTTACTGGTGCAGCGGATAACAGCCGTCTATGCTTTTTTTACAAACTCCGATTTAAGAGCCATTGCTCCAAAGCCATCGATCTTGCAGTCGATATTATGATCACCATCCACCAACCGGATATTTTTAACTTTCGTTCCTGCTTTTATACTCTGGGAAGATCCTCTGACCGGAAGGTTTTTTATTGTTATCACCGTGTCGCCGTTTTGAAGAATATTTCCATTACTGTCTTTTACGATCAGCACATCTGCACTCTCCATATTTTCCTCCGGGTTCCATTCGTGCCCACATTCAGGACATACCAGCAGGTTATCCATTTTATAGGTGTAGGTAGATTTACAAAGAGGGCAGGGTAGAAGTTCATTCATTTTTGAAGCATATATTTAGAAGCGCGAAGATAAAAAATATTTGTAGCAGACAGTGCCAAACCTAACATGCGCACAATTGCTTAGCCTTTATTCTACCACCTGTTACTTCAGCCAAAGCCTGCACGGACCTGCCCAAATAAATTCCTGCCCGATGATTCGTTCAGAGACTCCGGCCAGTACATTATTCGTGTACTCATGAACAATGCAACGAACGATATGTCTGATTTTTTGCTTTCCTCTATTTAAGTTGGTAATGATTTCAATCCATCCGTTTCATATATTCAACGCTATGTTTCATCATGTTTAGTGATCCTTAGTTACAATAAATAAAAACAAAAAATGCCCGGACAAGAATATCCGGGCCTGTTAACCTATGAAAAACACCTTGTTGAGAATAGTAAATTGAGTAATAGTTTGACTGCTAAAAATTGCCAGGATAAGTGTGTGTGCAAATCAGAAAGCAATGTTTAATATGCTGTAATCCGATTCTTTTGAGGCGGGAAGGTAGTACTATTTGCAGAAAAACAATTGCTGAAGTAGTAAAAATATTGAGTGTTTAAACATTCAAAAAATCTCGCTATCACACACATAAGTTTTCAACTGGTAACCATTTTTTTGACAGAAGAAAAGGAATCAGGCTCCAGAATCAATTTGCGTTTAGATCCATAAAAAGTATTTTTGATAATCTGGTAATTACAATTTACCGGTCAATACATTTATAAATCATGCAGGTAAACGCCCAAAACGTAACTGATTATCCTAATAACAATACGTATTTCCTGGTCTGGGATTTTAAGAAAGACGTAGCAACAGAAAAAATAAAATCCGCATTTCAAAGAGTTTGTGCTTTGGTAACCAATCTCAATAATTCTGCGCTCGACCGGTTTCCCAATGCCAAAGCAAGCTGTGTAATGGGAATAGGATACGAAGCCTGGCTGAAATTGGATTTGCCGCAACCGCTTCCCAAAGAACTCAAAACTTTTCAACCTGTTATTGGCGATAAGCACACAGCGGTTGCAACTCCCGGCGATCTGCACTTTCACATCCGTTCCGACGAAAAAAGTTTTGCTTACGACATGTCTTCGGTAATAACGGATTTTATGAAGAACATAGCTGACTGTACAGTAGAAGTTCAGGGCTTCCGTTATTGGGACAGCCGTTCCATTTTAGGCTTTGTAGACGGAACTGAAAACCCTCATGGAGCAGACCGTAATTTCTTTGCTGTAATTGATGAACAGGACAGGCAATATAAAGGAGGAAGTTATCTCTTTGTTCAGAAATATATTCATAACCTCAACGCCTGGAAATCGCTCCCGGTAGAAGAACAGGAAAGAGTAATTGGCCGGTCAAAAGACAACGATATAGAAATGAGCGATGAGGTAAAACCCAAAAATGCACACATCGCATTAGCTAATATAGGCGACGATTTAAAAGTAGTGAGAGACAATATGCCTTTTGGAAATGTGGCTACTAATGAAATGGGCACTTACTTTATTTGTTATGCCAGCACCTTCAGCACGGTAGAAAAAATGCTGACCAACATGTTCATTGGCAACCCACCGGGCAATTATGATCGTATACTGGATTTCAGCACCGCAAAAACAGGAACGCTTTTTTTCGTTCCGTCGTTAGATATGCTGGATGATTTTTCGGAGTGAAGCAGTCTTATTTTACTGGTTGTGCTGCTGCATAAAAACAGCGTATACGAACACATGTTGCGCTTTGCCGCGCCCGGCTTATAAATTAAATGAAGTAGATTCCCGTTCAATTATTTTTCCATTAAGACTTACTGTTACCGGTATGTGATGATTGTTTTTTATGCGTCTTATTGCCAGTTCAAGACTGATGCCCGCCATTTCTTCGCAAGGCTGAAGATAACTGGTGAGTGGATATTTGAGATATTGAGCGTACTTCATGTTGTCGTAACCGCAAATTAAGCAGTCGGTGGTTGCCCTGATATTCACCTTTTCCAGCGAGGAGAGCAGCACCGCCGCGGTGGAATCGTTGGCACATATAATACCTGTTTTTCCAGGCACTATCCGGATTGTTTTTACAAAATCAATGTCAGAAGGATCGCCGCAGTAAATGTTTTCGTCGGTAAATTTCAATTGATTTTTTAATACTCTGTCCCTGATGCCAGACAAGCGGAGGTCTACGGAATTAGCTGAATTGGGCCTCGAGAAAAAATGAATGGTTTCACAACCTTTTGAAATCAGGTGTTGCGCCATATCGCCTCCCGCACAAAAATTATCTAACCAAACCATGTCATATCCCGTTGCCTTAGGTTGAAATTTTAAACCGCGGTCGAGTAAAACAAGCGGAATGTTGGCTGCCACAATTTTATTGAATATCCGCTGGTTTATTTCATCTGTATCGGGCAACCGTTCAAGAGGAGAGAACAGGATAGCATCCACCCGTTGCATAATGTAGTTTTCGCAATAGTGTTCAATCTGCGATTTCCGGATCTCTGCGTTGCTTGCCGTAGCGCCTTCCCACAAACAATTCAATTCGTTTTTCCTTGACAGCTTTAACAGCTGATCGTTGATAATGGTAAAGATCTCCGATTCGCCGGAGCCCGGTAAAAGCAAACCGATGGTGTAGGTTATCCTGGTATTATTGTGAACCACCTGCGAACCGAAGCCCCTCGTTTTCTTTATATACCCTTTGTCCTGTAACTGGTTGTATATTTTTGAAATGGTAGGACGCGATACCGAATATTGTTTGGCCAGTGTTTCCTCCGAAGGCAGCAAACTGCCGTTTTTATACACACCGCTAACAATGCCTTCCTTTAAAGATTCAAAAATGTTCAGTTGTTTTCTACGCAATTGATCTGGCTTTGTTTAATTAAAAATAGAGTTTCCGGCTTACAATCCAACGTCATTTAGTTAGTGAAAGTTCATTTTTTGCCGCAGATTCGCAGATGAAGGATTATCTGGAAAATCTGCGCTCTTTAATATATTATTTAAAATTTCAACCTCAACCGGCTTCACTAAACGGCATTGGTTAACCATCCATTTTGCCCGCTTCCTTAAAACGCTAAAGGTAATTGATAATAATGACCTGTTGCAAAAGCCCGGCACAAATGTAAAGCAAATGTAAACATTCTCGTGCTTCAAATATTACTTTGACTCATTTTTTTCAACTTTCTTTTATACGCATCTCAAAAATAGTACTCCGCAACAATTTTTTATAATATATTAATAATCAGCCACTTTTATATTTTAACTGAATTTAAAAATGAAACTAGAGGCAGCTTGAGTGTTGAGAAACCTCCTATCTAAGTAAAAAAATATTGTTGTTTACTTGTTCATATATTGTTGTTTTAATTACATTTACTATTCTTTTTGTTTACTTATTGTTTGCTAAATCAAAATTAACGACATGCTTATGCCAACATTTAAACAGACAAGGATAGCGCCTGCGCTTATTATTCTTTTCGTAGCTGCCTTTTTCAATCCTGTTGCCGGTATCGGGAACTCCCGGCTTTCTTCCAATCAGCAAACCGACATTTTTGCCACCGGAAAAGTAACGGGCGAAAATGGCGAGCCCTTATCGGGTGTAACAGTGCTGGAAAAAGGATCGGCCAACCGCAGCACTTTAACCGACGAAAATGGTGCCTTTTCACTTAAAGTATCGTCAAAAAACAGCAGCATTGTATTTAGCTCTGTCGGGTACAAAACCATTGAAATGCCTGCGTCGAAACTGGAAGGCGCTGCCATTTCATTGGCAAGAGACAAGCTGAACCTCGATGAAGTAGTGGTAACCGGGTATGTGTCGCAAAAAAAAGCAGACCTTACCGGTGCTGTTTCGGTGGTGAATGTTAGCCAGATAGCAACCAACCCTACAGGCAGTGCTATGAGGGCGCTGCAGGGAAAAGTTGCTGGTATGTCGGTTGCCGCCAACGGCTCGCCCGATCCAACAGCTACCATCCGCATCAGGGGCGAAGGAACATTGAACAATAACAACCCGCTTTATATAGTCGACGGAACGCCTACTACCCGCTCCATGGGCGAGCTAGCAATGATGGATATAGAATCCATACAGGTGCTCAAAGATGCATCTTCTGCTTCTATTTACGGATCGCGTGCAGCCAACGGCGTTATCATCATTACTACCCGAAAAGGAAAGAAAGGCGCGGTGATCAGCGTCAATGCTTCTTACACCACCGTAAGCAGCAAAAAGCCGCTCAACCTGATGAATACCGAGCAGCGCGGCATTGCACAATACTGGGCAATTAAAAACGACAATCCGAATGCCGACCCCAATGCGGTTGGTATTGCGGGTCTTTATAATTATGTAGACCGCCAGGATGCCAACGGCAATTTTATATTAGAAAAGGTAACGTGGAGGGAATACCTCGATCCCGTAGAAAAGACGATGAAGTCGGCAGATACAGACTGGCAGAAAGAAATTTTGAGAAGGGGACAAATCCAGCAGTACAATGTGAGCTTTTCGAATGGCAACGAAAACGGGCATGTTTATTTTGACCTGGATTATTACAACAACCAGGGTACTATTAAAGGCAGTTTCTTTAACCGCTACAGTGCCAGGCTTAACAGCGACTATACCTTCCTGAACAAACGTATAAAAATCGGCGAGAACCTTGCTGTTTCAAAATGGCGCAGAAGTACCAATATAGGCGATGGCAATCTTGGTTCCACCAAATCGCTCATGTCTATTGTGCCGGTGCATACTGTTGATGGGGTGGGGTGGGGCGGACCCGTTGGTGGAATGAGCGACCGGCAAAATCCCGTGCGCCTGATTGAAGACAACCTGCAGAACTACCAGGACCAGGCGCGGCTGTTTGGCAACGTTTATGCCAATGTTGAATTTACCAAAGGACTTACATTTCAATCGTCGTTTGGCGTGGATTTTATTGGAAGCTGGCAAAGAACGATAGATCTTACTTACAGATCGGGCTTTTTAAGTGAAGACAAAAATAAAGTGACTCAAACCGCCGGCTATGATTTTAACTGGAACAACAGCAATGTGCTGCGTTATGTGTTTGATAAAGGCAGGAGCAATTTTGACATCATGCTTGGCCAGGAATCTATCGGCTTCCAGGGAAACAGCTTTTGGGCCAGCAGGAGAGTATACGCGCTGGAAACACCGAACTATATGCAACTGGATCGTGGAGAAACGGAACGCGAAAATGGTGGCAACGAGAGCAGGAATGCAATGAGCTCGTGGTTTGGTAAGATCAATTACAATTTCGACAACCGGTACCTGGCCTCCGTTACCTTGCGTAAAGATGCTTCTTCTGTGTTTGGCGCCAGCAATCGCTGGTCTACCTTCCCTGCATTTTCATTGGGCTGGGTGCTTTCCAACGAAAAGTTTCTCAGCGGCCTGTCGCCCGCATTATCGCACCTGAAACTAAGATACGGCTGGGGGCAAAACGGCAATTCACAGATAGACAATTATGCTGCCTTCCAGATGTATGAATTTCTGTACGACAACAACAGCGTTTGGGACTGGAACTGGGGAACTGCATACGATTTTACAGGGCAGGGCGGAAATCTTCCTTCGGGATTCAGGCGCACGCAAAGGGGCAATCCCAACCTGAAATGGGAAACCACTTCGCAGCACAATATAGGAGTGGACTTCGGGCTTTTTAATTCAACCTTAAACGGATCGTTCGATTATTATTTAAAGTATACCAAGGATATTTTAATGAAGCCTGGCTATGTGGCCACGTTGGGTGAAGGTGCAGGCCAGTGGCTGAACGGCGCAGACATTCGCAACCGCGGATTTGAATTAACGCTTAACTATAACAACAATATTGGGAATGTGGCTACAAATGTGGGAGTGGTACTCTCGCATAATAAACAAAGGATTGTAAAAGTGCCCGATGTGGTGATCAACAATTTTGCGGGCGATGGCAAAGACGATAACATTCTTGGCCGGTCGCGAAACTCGCTGTATGGCTACATAGCAGACGGATTGTTTCAAACACAGGAAGAGATAGACAATGCACCCACGCAGGTGGGCGCTGCGCCGGGGCGGATAAGGTACCGGGATATCAATGGCCCGGATGGAAAGCCCGATGGAAAAATTGATAACTATGACCGCACCTGGATAGGTGTGCAGGACCCCAAACTGGAGTACGGGTTCAACATAGGACTGACCTGGAAAAATTTTGATTTCAATTTGTTTTTTAACGGCGTTTGGGGCAAGGACCTGAATGTGCAGGGATGGAAAAGCTGGACGATCTATTCGTTGGGTACCGTGGGAGAAAACTACGACGTGAGGTTGCTCGATGCATGGACGCCTACCAATACCGGCTCAAAAATTCCCGCTATATCCGTTAACAATTACAATGAAGAAAATCGTTTTTCAACTTATTACGTGGAAAGCGGCTCTTACCTGAAAATAAGGAATGCAGAAATCGGGTATACCTTCTCTAAAAAGGTGATGAGTTCTATAAAAGCCAGTTTGCTCAGGGCTTACCTGAGGTGCGATAACATCGTAACACTTAAGAAAACCTCGGGAAAAAATGCGTACACAGGCCTCGATCCCGAAACTCCGGGCACAAGTTATCCATTGCCTTTTTCAGTAACAGCAGGAATAAAATTAACCCTTTAAAATATTGACGTTATGAGAATAACAAGAATAATACGATGCTCATCTGTCGGGTTCTTAATGATATTTTTTGCAGCCTGTACCAACAGGCTCGATCAAACACCGATGGGCGCTATTGCAAGCGACGACCTCAACACTCCAGAAGGAACAGAGCAAATGATCAATGCCGCTTATTCTTTTCTTGGACAAAATCATTTTAATAAACAAATGGGATTGCCTTATGAAGAGGGATCGGTGCGTGCCGGCGAAGCATATAAAGGAGGATCGGGCACGAACGACAATGCCGAAAGAAATCTTTGGGAAACCTTTGTTTTTATGCAACCCACTACCACTGGTGATTTGGATAATTTATGGTGGGTTCACTATGTTGCCGTGGGCCGCATTCACGATGCCATGCGCAGGGCTCAAAGCCTAGATGAATCAGTGTACCCCTTAAAAAATCAAAGAATAGCAGAGTTGCGGTTTTTGCGGGCGCATGTTTATTTTTATATGAAGGTTTGCTTTAAGTTTTTTCCTTACATCGATGAAAATACTCCGGAGGATGAGTATGACAAAGTAAGCAATGATGAATTGACCGACCAGGAACTCTGGAATAAGCTGATCGACGATTTGAGATATGCTGTCAGCGTTTTACCACCGTCGCAATCGGAAGTAGGGCGCCCTACCAAATTTGCAGCGGAGGCGTACCTGGCGAAAGTGCTGCTGTTTGCAGCCTACGAGCAGGATGAGAATAACAATGTGATCTCCATCAATAATGAAAAACTAACGGAAGCAGCAAGTCTGTGTAAAGATGTGATAGATGCTTCAGGCAAAACATTGTTTGATGATTTTGGCAAAAATTTCCTTTCGGCTTACGAAAACGGCCCCGAATCCATTTGGGCAATCCAATATTCAGCCAATAACGACAATTCTCCAGTAGGGCGAAACAACGCCTGGCTGATATACCCCGTAAATTCAGAATATGGCTGTTGCGGTTTTTTACAACCTTCAGAAAACCTGATGAACAGTTATAAAACAACCAACGGGGTTCCGGCTTTTGATAGTTATAATACGGGCACCGTGCTGAACAACAAAGCCGCTTTTGCAAACCAAACGCTCGATCCCCGGTTAATGCATACCGTAGCTGTTCCCGACATGCCATGGAAATACGATCCGGATTTTATAATGCAGAAAAGCTGGGCAAGAACACCGGAAGTATATGGATATTCCATGAGCCAGAAAATGATTGTATTGCCAACTGATCCTACCTTCAGAAAAACAAATCCGTTTATGGGAAGTGGGTTGAATTGGGATGTGTTACGACTCGATGAAGTGATACTGATGAGGGCAGAAGCCCTGATCCAGTTGGGCGGTCAGGCTCAATTAGACGAAGCGCTTCTGTTAATTAACCAGATAAGGGAACGTGCTGCCACCAGCACCGGTATGCTCAAATTTGCCGATGGCTCACCAACGGGAAATTTTTCTGTTCAGCCTTATCAACCGGGCGTAAACTGTCCCGCATGGAACCAGGAATTTGCTTTCAAAGCCTTGCGCTGGGAGCGGTTGCTTGAATTTGCCACGGAAGGAAAAAGATTTTTTGACCTGGTGCGCTGGGGCATTGCTGCGGAGGAAATGAATGATTATTTTGAAGTGGAAAAAACAAGGCGGAGCTATTTGAAGGATGCTGTTTTTACCAGGAACCGCGACGAATATTTTCCCGTTCCGCAACAGCAAATAAATTATGTAAAGGGATTGTATAAGCAGAACCCCGGTTGGTAGGTTCGCTGCCGGCCGGCAGGTAGACTCCTCCTTTCGTTGGAGTGACAGGCAATAGAATATGGATTAAGCAATTGTGCTGATGTTCAGCTTTGTACTACACCGGCTGTACGAAGCGTCCCTGACTGCCGTCAGGCAGGTTGGTTTCGTACGTATTTCTTGTGGCTGTGGCGACCATGATACATCATCGACTGTAGTCGCCGGAGGCGACAACAGTATTGCGCGAGGCGAGGACGCCTCGCACAGCAAGGCTACCGGTCGGCAGGTAGACTCCTCCTTTCGTTGGAGTGACAGGCAATAGAATATGGATTAAGCAATGGTGCTAATATTCGGCTTTGTACTACTGCCTTTTAGGTCGAAGCATGAGACATCCGGTTTTATTCGCTACCGGTCGGTAAATTAAAAGAAACGATGCCATACACACCGACTGCTGACGGAGAAATAAAATATCGTCGCAACAATACGTTCTGTACAATGCCTCCAAAGACAATAAACTAAATAAACCTGGCCATTTAATTCGTAAAATATCATTTAAACCATTGAAATGAAGAGATCAATTCTTTTTGCATTAACCGGCGTTTTACTGATGCAGATCGGGCTTGCCCAGCATACACAGGAGCAGGCGCATACTGTAGCCAAAATGGAAATGTTGAGTCCGTATTTTTTATTCAAACCCCAAAATGCTTCCACAGGCACGATTAGTAAGGAAAAGCCACAAGGCCGTTTTTCTGCAGGGAAGAAAGAAGATGGCTTTACCATAAAAATGCGGGTGAATTTTCAGCCGTTCGCTGGAGAGCAAACGCTTTTAGAAATACCGGGTATGGTAACTGTAAAGCTCAGGCAGGCCGATCCTGCCATACGCGACAGGCAAAATTACCCGGCTGCGTTGATGCAGGATGGATCGCTTCCGGTATTGGAAGCCGGCGTGATGCTGACGCCTTCCTCTGTAAACGTTTTTAAAAGGCAGCTGGATATAGGGTATCCGTTGGCTGCGTTAAAAAATCCCTGGGGTGAGCATGAGATAATTTTACATTTTACCGGCGTAACATGGAGCGTGTATGCAGACAATGAGCTGATGGATAACGAGTTTGCCATTGGTTATCCTTCCTTTGGCAACGATCATTCATGGCGGATCGACCCTGCAATGGTCAGTGAGGCGAGCATCTTTTTCCCGGCCATGATCGCCGAAAGAGACAGTCGCAAAAAAGAGGAAAAGATGCCAAACGTGCAATACTGGACTCCACGTGGGCACAATTCATGGGTTGGCGATGTGGCAACGCTGTATCACAACGGACGCTATCATGTTTTTTATTTGTACGACCGGCGGCACCATGCCAGTAAATTTGGAGTGGGCGGCCATTATTTCGAACATTTTTCTACCGCAGATTTTAAAACCTGGACGGAGCATGAAGCAGCTACTCCCATAGAAGAACAATGGGAAACCATTGGCACCGGCACGCCTTTCGCATACAACAATAAGCTGCATATTTCTTATGGGTTGCACACTTCACGCATTTACCCCGATTCGCTGACGATGTATCCCCGCATAATGGACTATTACCGGCAGCACCAGAAATCCGGTTATTTTTTGGGCGATGCAACAAAAGCTTATCCATCCGGCGCCACTTATTCAGTAAGTGCCGACAATATCAGCAACTTTAAAAAAAGCGGCGTGCTGTTTCATTATAGTGAAAATCCAAGTGTGTTTACCACTGCCGACGGAAAACTGAAAATGTTTGCAAACTACAAAGCAAAGGGAACCTGGGAATCTCAGTCGCTAGACAGCGGCTGGTATTGTACCGATACGGCGTTTCCGTTGGGAGGCGACTGCACTTTTTATTTTACATGGGGCAAATACGAATACATTGTAGGCGGCTTTGTGAATTTATGGAAAAGACCTTTAGGCGCCGCAGGTGAACCATGGAGGGATGAAGTAGCAGACGGAAAGGATCTTTACAACGGCGTGGGGGTGCCCTCTGTATCGGCCATTGGCAACGGTCGCTATATCATGGCCGGCTGGATGCCTATCAATGGATGGGGAGGACCTTTTTTAGTACATGAGCTCATTCAATATCCCGATGGTAAGCTTGGCACTAAGTGGATGAAAGAACTGGTGCCGGATACGAAGAATGCCGCCATACGCTCTAAAAAAATAGAGCAGGCAAGTGCTTTCCCGGTGGAAGAAAATTCTTTTATACTCAGTTTTGATGTGCATCCTAAAAACAAAAAGAATGGCAAGCTGGCTGTTTCGTTTTTATCTCCCGATGATGATCAATATGAAAAAGCCTGTGCATTGCAGATTGATATAAATGCACTCACCGCTCAATACAGCGCTGCCGTAAAGGATTCGTTTGCGGCGCCCGAGAAGTCGTTAAGACAGGGCGGCTCTCCGCAGCATGTAGGCAACTATGCCATCGAAAATGTAATGGGAATGGATAAGCCATTTTCGGTACGAATACTGGTAAAAAGCAATGCTAAACTCGGTGGCACCATCATCGATACAGAAATTGCGGGTCAAAATACGCTGGTATCCTACCGGCAAGGGTTAACCGTTAAAGATATTTCATTCAATCCGCAAGCGCTGGATATCCGCAATGTGAGGATCATGAAAATGGAAGAGTAAGTATTTGGTTGGAGTGACAGGCAATAGAATAAAGGTTAAGCAATTGTGCTAATGTTCAGCTTTGTACTACTGCCTGTCATGTTGAAGAATGAGCCATCCGGTTTTATTAATTAGCCTATCGGTGGGTGAAGTTGAAAAGGCAGACTCCTCCTTTGGTTGGAGTGACAGGCAATAGAACAAAGGTTAAGCAATTGTGCTAATGTTCAGCCTTGTACTACTGCCTGTCATGTTGAAGAATGAGCCATCCGGTTTTATTAATTAGCCTATCGGTGGGTGAAGTTGAAAAAACAGACTCCTCCTTTGGTTGGAGTGACAGGCAATAGAACAAAGGTTAAGCAATTGCGCTGATGTTCGGCTTTGTACTACTGCCTGTCATGTTGAAGAATGAACCATCCGGTTTTATTAATTAGTCTATCGGTGGGTGAAGTTGAAAAGACAGCCCCCTCCTTTGGTTGGAGTGACAGGCAATAGAACAAGGGTTAAGCAATTGTGCTAATGTTCGGCTTTGTACTACTGCCTGTCATGTTGAAGAATGAGGCATTCGGTTTTATTAATTAGCCTATCGGTGGGAGTAGTTGAAAAGACAGACTCCTCCTTTGGTTGGAGTGACAGGCAATAGAACAAAGGTTAAGCAATTGTGCTAATGTTCGGCTTTGTACTACTGCCTGTCATGTCGAAGTATGAGACATCTGGTTTTATTGATTAGCCTATCGGTAGGTGAAGACACCCACCAGTAGCAGTAATACACATTTTTATTAACCAAACAAATCAATAGCTCTAATTGCATCAAATGAAAAAGCCCATCCACGATCATAAAAAAGAGTATGTTGTTACCACAACACTCATCCGCGCCGCCATTGTTGCCTCGTTAGGAGGTTTATTGTTTGGCTTTGATACCGCTGTAATTGCAGGCACTACTTCGGCTATACAAACCCTGTTTCAGCTTTCTGACTGGTCTATGGGATTTGTGGTGTCTTCGGCGCTGGTAGGCACCATTATAGGAACGCTGGTATCGTCAAAGCCGGGCGACAAATGGGGCAGGCGGCAGAGCCTGAAAGTGCTCGGATTTTTATTTGTTGTATCTGCCGCAGGATGCGCTTTTGCGTGGGACTATTGGTCGTTGTGCGCATTCAGGTTTATCGGCGGGCTGGCAATAGGCGGCTCGTCTGTTCTTGGGCCCATGTACATTGCAGAAATATCGCCGGCTAAACTCAGGGGGCGTTTGGTAATCCTGTTCCAGTTCAATGTATGCCTCGGCATTTTGCTCGCTTATTTTTCTAACGCGCTTATTGAAGTGTTGAACCTCGATGTGCAGCATATACAATGGAGGGTGATGTTAGGCATGGGCGCTTTGCCGGCAGTCATCTTTACCGCCATGCTTTACACCATTCCCAAAAGCCCGCGGTGGCTGGTATCGGTAAACAAATACAACGAAGCGCGAAAAGTGCTGCAGCAGATCGGCGAAGTGCAGGTAGAGAAGGAGATGGCAGAAATTACAGCCTCGTTAAAATCGGGTGTAAGCCAGGCTAAAGAAAAGCTGTTTCAAAAAAAATATTTGTATCCCGTCTTTTTGGGAATTGCCGTGGCTGCCTTTAACCAGTTATCGTTCGTTAATGGATTTTTATATTATCTCAATGATACGCTCAATGCAATAGGCGCCAGGTTCGGCGGCAAATTTCAACCGGTGATCATTGGCGTTGCCAACGTGCTAGCCGTAACCATTGCTTTATTAACCATTGATAAGATAGGCAGAAAAAAGCTGTTGCTTATTGGCTCCTGGGGCGCTGCCATTCCATTGGCGTTGTGTGCTTACATCGCTTATACCAGGAATTTTATTGAATTGTTTCCGTGGAGTATTGCAACGTTTATCTTATTTTTTTCTTATTCCCAGGGTGCAGTCATTTGGGTTTATATCAGCGAGGTCTTTCCAAACAAGGTGCGGAGCAAAGGGCTGTCGTTAGGAAGCTTTACCCACTGGGCGCTGGCGGCTATTGCAGCCCAGGTGTATCCCGTAATTGTAGCCATTCCCGCCATTGGTTTGTCCATTCCCTTTATTATAGGCGCAGTGATGATGGTGGTACAGTTTTTTGTTGTTTGGTTTTTATTTGTAGAAACCAAAGGCATTCCGCTGGAGCAACTGGAGGAAAAGCTGGGTGTAAAATCCAAAAACGAACTGGCAGAAGGCGCCCCTGCTGTAACTGTATAACAGCTGTTTGAATGCAGGAACAATTGAATAAAATTATTGAAGAATATTTTCTGATCATCTGCAATGTTGTTTCACCGTTTATATTTACAAATATTGTTTATCACAACGCTGCGTTTTGATAATAAAAGAATGTTATGCACTTTATTGGAATTGATATTGGAACTACTTCTATTTGCGGAATTGTACATGATTTTTTAAATCAAACCACGGAGTCAATAAATATAGAAAATGAATGTAGGATTGATTCTGTTAATGCCTGGGAAAAAACGAAAAACCCCGAATGCGTCGTTAAAAGCATTGTGCAGATCATCGAAGCATTTGCATCGAGGTACCACGATATAAGGGGTATAGGCATTACCGGGCAAATGCACGGGATTGTTTATGTAGATCATAACGGGCAGGCGGTAAGCCCGCTGTATACCTGGCAAGACAACAGGGGCAACCTTGTTTTACAAAGCAATATTACCTATACTGAATTTCTAACCGATTGTACAGGGCATAATGTAGCCTCCGGCTACGGACTGGTAACGCATTTTTATAACAGCAAAAATTCGCTGGTTCCGCCAAATGCTGTAAAGCTTTGTACCATTATGGACTATGCCGTTATGAAATTGACCGGGAGAAAAACGCCATTAACCGATTATACAAATGCAGCGAGCCTGGGTTTTTTTAATGTAAAAGACAACGCATTCGACATTCCGGCCCTAACCGGTATTGGTATTGATGTTTCCATATTGCCCGAAATTGGCGAATCTGCCTCGCTGGCTGGTTATTACCATTCGAAAGTGCCGGTGTACGCTGCCATTGGCGATAACCAGGCAGGCTTTATAGGATCGGTAAGAGACAGGGAAAGATCAATGCATGTAACCATCGGAACCAGCAGCCAGCTGTCTGTATATTCAAGCGACTTTCTGCAGGTGAATTCATTAGATACAAGACCTTTCCCCGGCGGAGGCTATATTCTTGTAGGCGCTGCACTGTCGGGCGGGCAATCGTTCTCCGTATTGCAGTCTTTTTTTGAAAGTGTGATCAGGCTGAATAACAAAAACACAACCGAGACTGCCGACTTTTATGAAATGATCAATGGTATTGATTACGATAAAAATGATCCGGCCGCGCTTACTGTTACAACCTTGTTCAACGGCAGCCGTTCCGACCCCTTTGACAGAGGAAGCATTTCAAATATTTCCGCATCCAATTTTACTGCCGAAAATTTAATTCTCGGCTTTATGAGGGGCATTTGCAATGAGGTA
>JBQCFW010000182.1:0-43090 GCA_051958655.1 Agriterribacter sp.
ATCGATTCCGTTTTTTTCAATAGTAGCAAATACTTTTTTTTCCTGTTGCTTCAGCAGGTAATTGGTGTAGTTAAAGGCCACACGCTCCACCATTAAGGGCAGCAGCCACACAAACAGCAGCACAATGATGGCTTTTGAAACGGTGGTAAACAGGGTAAGTTTTGTAAGCAGCTTCACGCAACGCAGTTATTTATAATTTAATTTTATACCCCACGCCACGGATGGTTTGCAGCCAGTCGGTTTCGCCATAGTTCCCCATTTTTTTGCGGATATTTTTAATGTGAACATCTATAAAATTAGAATCATAATCATCGTCGGAAAGATTGCCCCATATATGTTCGCTTAGCTGCAGCCGGGTTAATGGCCGGTTTTTATGAAGCACCATGTAGCTCAAAAGATCAAACTCTTTCCTGGAGAGCTCAATCTCCTGATCTTCCCATTTGGCTACCCGTTGATTAAGGTAGAGTGTAAAACCGCCCAGTTCCACCTGCGATTCTTTCAAACCCGATTTCCGTCGGGTAATTGCCTGCATGCGCGATTGCAGTTCGAGCAATGAAAATGGCTTCGATAAATAATCATCCGCGCCAAGGTCCAACCCGTTTATCCTGTCTTCCACTCTGCCCCTGGCTGTTATGATAATATACGATGCCCCCGGGCAGTTAACCTTGGCTTCTTCCAGCACTACCAGTCCATCCTTATCCGGCAATCCAAGATCAAGCAAAATAAAATCGAATGCCGAATCCTCCATCAGCAGCCTTGCCTGTTTGGCGGTAAAGGCCAGCTCACACGAATATCCCGACTTATTGAGAAAGTCTTCCATTTCAAGCGCCATGCCCCGTTCATCTTCAACAATCAATGCTCTCATAATATTTAAAATTGATAGTAAAAGGCTGCACTAAAAAACGAGTTCAGTTTGCCCGGCTGGCTCTGTGCCTGTTTGCTCAGCAGCGAAAACTGTCCCGAAACTTCCAGCTTCAGGTTGCTTCGGTTGTACGAAACCGGTAGTTTAAGATTATACGACAACAATTCAAAGCGGTTGGTTGTTTTAATCGCAGGTTTCTCTTCAGAAGGAGAGCCTCCCAGTATAGGGGGCACCAATATGCCAAGTATGCTGTCTCTGATGCTCTTTTCTTCCTGGTAGTATTCATAAAAGTGCTGTGTGCCTGCCGTTACATCCAGCGAAGGACTGAACGAAACCAGGTCGTTTTTCCCGATGCTGAAAAGATCAATGTCCTTGCTGATTTGCGGGGTAATAAAAAAGTCGTTCGTTTTGCCAAAAGCATAGTCTCCCGAAATAGAAAGGTTCACCACTCCCTCACGCGCTATGGTAAGATTGATGCTATGCGGGTTGGCAGCTTGCAGAAAGGGCGACAATTTGGGGTAAATGCTATAGTCGTAACTCAGATCGGCGCTCACCGATTTGCCAAGTGGAAAAGCAAATCCGGCACCAATGCTGTATGCAGAGCCAAACCGGGCGGAATCGTTCAGCAGCCTGTAGCCCATTCCCGTTACGTAAAGTCCTGAACGGAGGCGGTATACGGCAGCCAGGGCTATATAGGGCATCTTTTCAACAGATTTCTGCCCGTAATAACTGGCGTTGTTCGAGTATACGGTACCGATGGTAAATGTTGATCTTTTAGCGGGCACGCTGTCTGCCGAAGGTACCAGGGTGCTGTCTGCTTCCGACTGCGACATACCCACGGCGCAGGCAGAAAGTGCTATGATGGATAAAATAAATTGTTTCATAAGCCGGAATAATTTAAGTGAGATTATACTTTGATCTTCTTAATGACGATCTTAGGTTTGATGATCGTTTTCGGTGGCGGAATGCCGTCGATCTTTACCGGTTTTATCTTCTTTTTTGATTTCGGAACTTCCTTTATTACTTTAATCTCTTCTTTAACCGTTGCCGTAACATTGTTTTCGGGCACTTTAGGAGGGTCCTGCACCGCGGCATCGTTTTTTTTGTTTTTATCCTGGTCTGTTTTTTTAGGCGGCACAGTGTCAGTTAAACAATACGCCGGCGCCGGTACAAATTGCGTTGATAAGACAGGATAAGGCAGTGGTTTAAGTTCACTGCCCCATCCTGTAAGGGTACGGATAGTAAAAAGTCCGGTTATCAAAAATTGAATATAGACGGTTCTTTTTTTCATTATCTGTTTAACGAACAAAGGGTTATCTTATTTTTACACCTGTTATCGTTTTGGTGTGAACGACGGCTTTTACTGGTTTTGCCTGTAAAGCTGTTTTTACGGTAGCTACCGTTGATACGGTTTTGCCCGAAATTTTGCCTGCATTGGTTTTAACTGCAGATTTTACCTGGGCTGAGCCAGCTTTTATTTTGCCGCCTGTTTTCTCCACTCCGGCTGCCGCAGTATTTTCAACCTTTTCCACAGCCTTCACTACGTCTGCCCCTTTAATTTCCTGTTTCAACACAACATCGTTGTTGCTTTTAACCGCTAACGCGTTGTTATCGTTATCGCCTGCATTTGCCGAACCGTTTACCGACGAAGTGGCTTGTATAGAAGCCGAGGCATTGGTGTTGTTTACGGTGTTTTTAGCCTCATTGCCAGCTTCCTTTATTTTAGCTTCCGCTGCAGCCTTTGCTTTATCGGCAGCTTTAACGGCGCCATCTGCTGTTTTAGCTGCGGCATCTGAATTTGCCATGGCGCCTGCAGTTCCGCTTACACCGATTTTACCATTTGTTTTGTCTGTTTTAACCGATGATGAGGAACTGCCTGATCCTGTAGCGTTTACAGTAGATTGCTGTGCAAAGGTAGTTGCTGATACTAAACCAAAAGTGATCAATAAAATAGTCGTTTTCATAAACTTTGTTTTAAGTAGGGTGATTAATTGCAACAAACTTATTACCCCAAGATGAAGAGAAGATGAAAAACGGCCTGTAGGTTTCTGTGTAAGATATTTATGGGCACCAGATTGACGCTTGTATGATATTATTTCATCTGATCGCATCACGGTTACCGGAGCATTGTCGTTCTTCAAAATTAATGGTGCTATATATCTCCTCAAAGCATTGGCGTTCGCTAGCCTTGAGTATACTCTTACATTTAAACCTGGACCATGTCTTCGGTCTGATAAATTATTATATATTTAAAAGAAACTGCAAGATTTCATTACAATTCTTTATCATTAATCAAAACTGACATTGGCCGTCAGATCTATTTGTGGTTGACCAACGGTCAAAAGTGATCGAGGCACCTTATCTTTGAAGCTGATACCCAAACCTTGGCATTTCATTTTTATAATACCATTTTTCATTTACGTCAGCATGAAGAAATGATGCTGTACGATAAAATGCTGCAGTATGTACCTGAAGATGAAGCCCTGGTAAAAGAATTTCTGCGAATCGAATATGATACGGAGAGTTTAAATTATCCTTTTGTAGTTCCTCCGTTTAATGCAGATGCAGCTTTGTGGGCGGCGAAAATTACTTACACTTCCTGCCAGTTAATTTTGTTTAGAGAAAATAAGGAAACGGAATTACCCTTGTTGTTGCCCGCATATCATCTGGTAGTTGATGCGGGAGCCATCTTGTCTGCAGATTTATGTTTACGGTTTTTACCCCAGGTTGTACTGCAAACGCGGCGTATAGATCCGGATGATATACTTATTAGCGAAATTGAGAGGCATTTGCAGCAATGGCATTATTCCAGCATCGGCTATTCAAAAGATGTGGTCATTACAGCCGATGATGAAATTTTCAAAAATGATTGTCTTAAACAATTATATGCCGACAGGGTTGTTGCAAAAAAAGATACAGCGAGGGCAATGCAATTGCCTTTACGTGATAAAATAAGGGCTGATATGGGCATGTTTACCCCCGTATTTTGGAGAACACTAAATGCATCAGATAAATAATGAATAACGTTGAAAAGCTAAACGAGGTTTTACAATTTGTAAAGCATGCTTTTATTGGCAAAGATGAAATTATAGACTTGCTGGGCGTAAGTTTAATCGCCAGGGAAAATGCATTTTTGCTGGGCCCTCCGGGCACTGCTAAAAGTGCGATCATCCGTTTGTTATCACAATGTGTGGAAGACGGAAAAAATTTTGAATACCTGCTCACCAGATTTACCGAGCCTAACGAAATTTTTGGACCTTTCGATATCCGGAAATTAAAAGAGGGAGAGCTCATTACAAACACTGAAGGCATGATGCCTGAGGCATCTATGGTGTTTTTAGACGAGATATTTAATGCCAACAGTGCCATATTAAATAGTTTGCTAATGGCATTAAATGAAAAAATATTCCGAAGGGGTAAAGAGACTAAAAAATTGCCGGCGCTGATGTTTGTTGGCGCCAGCAATACGTTGCCTGAAGAAGAGTCCTTAAACGCCTTGCTCGATCGCTTTCTGATCCGAATCAAATGTGATTATGTTGATCCTGATAAATTACATGAAGTATTATTGGCAGGCTGGAACCTGGAAAATAATCTGCAACAGCAGCAGCCTGCTATTACCTCTGCCGTGATACGTCAATTGCAGGTCCAATGCAGGTCTGTAGATTTGGCGCCTATACGAAAGGAATATATCGATATTGTGCATTCTTTGCGGAATACCGGCATTAAAGTCTCCGACAGAAGGGCAGTGAAATTGCAGAATCTTATTGCTGCCAGCGCCTTAATATGCGGACGAACTTCTGCCATCCTTAGCGATCTTTGGGTTCTAAAATATATTTGGGATACCGAAGAACAAATAGAGATACTGGAAGGCATCATTAATTCTATCATTGAAAAAGATGTGATGGAAAAAGCGCACCCACAGGCTGTTTTTAATAAAGCGCCCAATCCGGAAGAGGTAATGAAAGAAGTGCAGTACCTCTCGGATAAATGGCAGAATGAAAAATTGAGCTTTGAAGAGCAAAATGTGGTGAAGGATAAGTTACGCTATGTACAAACCCGCTGCGGATGGATAAAAAATTCTGAGAACAAGCAATTTATACAATCGCAGATTGAAACCCTATGGCAGAAAATGTTGCAAACGATATAGTATACTGGGTAGAGATAGAAGCACAACACAAAGACTTCCTAGCTCAGATAAGGCATTGGGATAATTTAAAAATCGCCATCGACGGAGCCAGTATCTGGATAAAGGATTTTACCGACTGGCAATTGCGCCATAACATATTGCATTCCATTCCGTTTATTAGATTTTATTATTGTAGGGATAATTTATTATTTCTCAAGGGCAGTTTACTGCCAAACCGTAAACTGACAGGTTTTTTATGGACACCTATTGAAAGAGCGTTTCCTATAACGCTCGGGGAATTTAATCATCATTTCTTTGGGTTGCATCAGCAACAGTTCATACGTTTGGTGCCTGTCGAAGCAGAACAGCCTGCAACTGTATTACTGATAGATCTGATGGCTGCAGATAAGTATATTACCACCGCACCGGCTTTCCGATTGCAGCATTTGCAATGGGTTTTGGTTAACAAAACAAAGGCTTTGATTATTGGCGATTCCTTATTGCCGTTAAATGGAAAAGTATTTTGGCAAAAAGAACATTTTATTTTTCCTGTAGGCTATGCAATGGAATTTTCAATCCTGGAAAAAGCGGTGGCTCAACATATTGCGCCTGCGGGTAATGAACTGATATGGTGGACTGACGAAAAAAAGTACTCGCTTATAGAGAAAGACCTGTTGCAACCCCTGTCTATTGCGTCCTGGAGGCAAACGATATTGCAATATTGTCGCAATGAAAAAATAAACCTGTGAGCTTTAAAGTATACAATGCATGAATTTTTTTGATTACTATCAATCTCATAAAAACTATTTCTGGGTTTGGGAAGAAGATGCCGATGTGCTGGCTATTGCGGGCGGCAGTACTATAGGGTTTAGAGAGCAGGTAGCAGAAATATTAACGGGCATTGCAGAAAATGGGTTGCCTCCTTTTGGATCTTTTTTATTGGCTATGATTGCCACCAATAAAACGATGGACGATGCAGTTGACAATGTGGGCGCGCTGATCAAAATTAATCAGCAGGAAGGGCCCGCAGCACAGTATACTGAAATTGTAACAGAAGCTTTTACTTTTTTAAGATTACTACAAACCGTACCACAGGACTACGCCATTGAAAAAAGACGGCAAATTTTATTACAAACCATTTTTGCTGGTAGCCATAACAGGATTAATGCACCTACGTCAAAAGGCATAGTTACGGGGCTAAAGAATAATGTCCATCACATAACCAGGCTGATTAAGCAAAAAGAATTTAATACAACAGTCTTTTTAAAAGATTTTAGGACAATTGCCTTATTGTTACGAAAATTTCCTACGGTACAATCCATCATTGATGCGATGGGCGATTTGCCTGAGCTCGATAAAACAGAAATACCTTTGCTGGAGTATCAGCCAGCGGATAAAAAAAACTACAAGGATTTTGTTGATGCGCTGTTGGACAATACGAAAACGTTTCATGTCGGCGCATTAATAAAGCCAATATGGGCCGGCTTTAAAGTGCCAATCTTTAACGCGCATCCGAGCGAGCAACCCTTGGGCGGGGTGTCTGATCTGTCTAATAAAGGTGATTTTGATAAGTTATTAATTTCGGAGTTTGCGAATGACGATCTTATTTTTATGAACCGGATCGCCAATAATGAAGCCCTATATATACAGCGGGAAATGCCGCCTGTAAAAGATGAGCAGCATCGCAACATTTTAATCGATATTTCATTAAAGTCCTGGGGTACTCCTAAAATCTTGGCTTTTGCTACGTACATAGCTATTGCACGCCACCCTAAATCGTCAGGAGAAACCAGGGCATTTGCAGTGGGTAATCAATGCCTTCCTGTAAGTTGTAGTAATGAGACGGAAATTATAGACGGATTGCAAAAAGTAGATGCCGGATTGCATGCGGCAAAGGGGTTAGCTGCTTTTTTAGAGATCAATAAACACGATAAACAACTGGAGCTGTTTTTCATAACCACAGCAGATGCTATCAAGCATCCTGATGTGCAAAAGCAAATAACCAGTCATTCCCCGCTTTTTAAATACATTATTACAACAGATGCAGAAGGAGAGGTAATTTTTTACAGGAGAACGAATAATGCGCAAAAGCATTTGCAAACCATTCGGTTGCCGTTGGCAAAATTATGGACAAAGGAAGCTCCTAAAACCGAAAAGCAGCAACCATTAATTCCGGTTGCATCGCTAGGCTCTGCCCCTATGTTAATGCCAACGCCCATGCATATAACAAAAAGAATTCCGTATGGCGATGATATTTACATAATAGCCGACAAATGCCTGTATAAAAGAAGTATAGAAGAAAATAAAAAAAATAACAAAGGGTGGCAGGTATTGCTGCGAGATGTTCCCGCCAACTCCTTTTATGAATTGGGCAGGGCGGCAAGCGGCGAAGTACAATTTTTGTCTTTTAATCCACAAAACAAAGCGTTGTGCATTACCAACCTGGATACGTTGCAACAGGCAAAAACAAGCTTTACATCCTGGTCGGGCAAGAGGTATCCGCAGTTTTTATTTAATAAGTACCGTCAGTTTATTTACCTGGTTAAAAATCTTGATTCTTTCATTTTGGAGCCAGATTTTAATACTGGCAATATTAATGTTAAAGAGCAACTGTTGACAAGTAATATCTACGAGCTGGATTATCCAAAAAGACAAAAAGAGATCAATGATGCCCCTGCTGTTTTTCCTACCAATGTTTTAAAAAATATAAGCGAGGTATACATTAATCAGAGCAATTACCTCGTGTTTAACAAGCATCAACTGAATGCTTATGATGGTAACATAATTTCCTTATCCACCAACAGCAGCAGTATTAAGGTTGTAAAGGCAACAAAATACTCCAACGTGCTTTTTAGATTTAAAGATGGAAGTAAGGTACTAATTGACCGTAGTGGTTTTATTACAATGACTAGCAGTAACCACGATATTCCGGACATTTTTATAGTACCTGCAATGGATGCAAACCTTGGTATAGCAACCTCCCGGGAATTTGCGGGCAGTGAATTTTATTTTAATAGAAATTTGGCAGAGGTAAATGTAAGAATTGAAGAAACTGGAACAAATCGGTTATCTGTCATTAAAATTGTAAAAGAATATTCAGGGCTTGGGCTTGCAGATGTACACGAAGCTGTGGTTTCTTCGAACGGTAAAATTCCTGCCAAAATATATTACGATGATGCCGTGAAAATGATCGCAGCGTTAAAGGAGATCGGCTGTATTGCTACCATACATAATCAAAAACATCAACCGCAGAATATTATTTCCGCAAGAGCATTCTATCTACAAAATATTTCTACTTTTATAGGGCACATTATTAATTATGCAACTTCAGATTAAACCAAGCGATACCAATTCTTTTCCACTTGCAGGTATTTTAATAAAAGGTAGCAGCTTGCATCATTGGTTGCAGCAGCTACAATACCTCCAGGTTAATTTGGAGCAGGTGCCGGTATTTGCCATACCTGGTAACTTGGCTAATAGCTTATGGGGATGTTTTGTGCCGTTGCAGCAAGAGCAATGGAAGGGGAAAACGTTGAATGCCAATGAGCCCTGCCAATATGTATATCACAACCTCTATATACCGCAATACGCCACCATTTACCCACTGTTGAACGCAACGGAAACGGTAAAATTATTTCCATCTGCTCCGCATTTGTTGCATCCGGAGTTTGGTTTAGTGGTCTTAGATACGCCTATAGTATGGGATTCTTTACTTGGTTTACCCGAAGAAAATGAGCTTTTAATAACAGCCCCTATTGCTGCGCCCTTTATTCCGATGGAAATACAGCGGGTAGAAGTACGAGCATTGCCTCCGGAAGACCTCATTAAAGTAATGGAAGAAAATGCCTTTCCTAAGAAAGAGGAATTTAAGGATAAACCCTTGCATTGGGGAGAAAAAATAAAGTTAAGCTTTTTAAAAGCATTGTTCAGCTCTACAAAAGCAGATGGAGGAGAAACTGGAGCCAAATCAACAGTTTTCAAAAATTTTCTGGAAAAGATAGCTGGCAAAATGAGTTCCCGTGCAGGCCAATGGTTCCAAAAGCTGCAAGAAAGTCTGGAGGAGCTGGAGCGACGCAACCAAAGCGAGATGGATAAACTGATGGACTTGTTTAAGAATAATCCTAACGAAGCTTTGAAGTACGCTATACCGTTAGATGATGAGGGAACAGGGAGGGGAGGAAATATGGAACGGTTTGAATTGAGCAAAAGGAGAAATAGTTTTGAGCTATTCAACCGTTCTTCCGACTACGGGGGAGGAAGCTCTGTTTTTGGAATGGATGCTTATCAGAGACTGCAGCAACAATATCATCAGACTGCACGTTCACTCATTGAACAAAAAGATTATCAAAAGGCAGCGTTTGTATATATGAAATTGTTAAAGAACAACCAGATGGCTGCAAAAACTTTAGAAGATGGAAAAATGTATCCTGAAGCGGCGTCGGTTTATTTAAAGTATTTGCAAAACAAAAATAAAGCGGCCGAATGTTATGAAAAAGGACAAATGATAACAGACGCTATCGGGCTATATAAAGAGTTGAATGAATATGAAAAAGTAGGTGATCTGTATATGTTGCAACAAAAAAAGGAAACGGCATTTGAATATTACCAGATTGTTGCTGACGATTATATTGCCCACGATAAATACGTAAAGGCGTCTTTGCTATATAAAAATAAAATGGAAAATACAGAATCTGCACAGGAGTTTTTATTAAAAGGCTGGAGGCATCAAAAAGATGCTTTCAATTGCATTAATAATTATTTCGGAAATATCGCGGATAAAAAACAGTTATTGCAATCGATTGAGGATGTGTACGAGAAAGAAACTGACGACCATAATAAATCCGTTTTTTTGGCGGCGCTGCAATACGAGCAAAAGAAAGATGAGGCAATTGCTGTACGCGTAAGGGAAATGGCATACGAAATAATAGCAGATTTGGCGCCGACACAGCCGGATATTGTTTCCGAATTAAAGAATTTTAATAAAGACGCTTCTCTGCCCAAAGATGTATTACGCTACAAGGCTCAATGGCGAAATGACCTAAACGCCTAAGGGATTAGAAAATTAACAGTCCGGATAGATATGTGCGAAATGCCAACAGTCTTTAGCGCTTGGCGCCAACAAATCTTGGCTTTCTGCATTGTCCATTCATTGTGTACAGTTGCCTCTTTTTCCTTTTATGGAACCGCCAATTATTCACAGGCGTTTACTTCACGGTTCCCTTTGGGGGCATTTGCGCCCCGAAATATATGGCACTCCATTTTCATGCATAAAAATGACTCACCCGGTAATCCCGGCGCGCCGCCTGCTTTGCAAAAACCTGTGTATTGATATTAAGCATATTGAGCAATCTTTTGCGCACTCGTTCCACATGCCGCAGGCAAAGGCTGCGTAATCAAGCCAAACCGGGGTTAAAACCGGCACAATAGCTGGTGGTATGCTGTTTGATCGCGTTCAGCATAAACCACGCTATGCAAAAAGCTCAGGCAATAATCAACTTTTATACGTCCATCGGTTATGTTATATAACATTCCCCGCTATACAAAGAGCGGCTCCGGGTATTCATCTTAATTCCTGCGTTATGAAAAAAGAAGAGATATCACTGGCTGATATACAGCGCATATTACTGGGTGAAGCGCCTGCTGAATTTCTATTGGAAGTTTTAATCCGCTCACTCATCAGTTACCTGGTGCTTTTGCTGGTATTAAGACTGATGGGTAAACGCATGAGCGGAAAGCTTACTCACACGGAGATGGCTGTAATGCTGATGTTCGGCGCCGTCGTTTCCTCGGCCATGCAGATACCCGAAAGAGGCCTGGTAGAAAGCAGTTTTGTATTGTTCCTGATTCTGCTGTTCCAGCGTAGCGTTACGTTATGGACAGTTCGTCGCAGGAAAGTTGAAAACATCGTCTTTGGTAAGATGTCGATGTTGGTGAAGAACGGACAAATACAATTGAAAGCTCTTAACGACGAAATTATTTCGAGAAAGCAATTGTTCAGGGTGCTGCGTTCAAAGGAAATCCGGCACCTCGGCGAAGTAAAAAGGGTATATATGGAAACAAGCGGTGCTTTTTCCATCTACAAATTTAAAGAAGCTCAGCCCGGCTTGTCAATTTATCCGGCCAATGATGAAGGGGTAAATGCATTCCGCGGCGAAGACAGTGAAAACGTAGCATGCAGTATATGCGGAACCGTATACCGCAAGGAAAGCCGGCCACAAAAGTGTGAAAATTGCGGGTCCGATTCATGGGAGCCAGCGGTGCAATAAATTCAAACCTGTTCAATGAAAAAAGAAGACATCCATCTCGAAGATCTGTACCGTATTCTTCATGGCGAAGTGCCGCTTGAATTTTATTTTGAGCTCATCATACGATCTGTGTTTGTATACCTGGTATTAACGTTTGGAATGAAGCTGATGGGAAAGCGCCTGTCTGCAGAAATGAGCTTGAGCGAACTGGCGGCGATCGCTACGCTTGCAGCCGCAACAGGGCTCGTTATTTTAGCGCCCGAACGGGGGCTGATACCTCCGCTGATCGTGATTGCCGTGGTGCTTTGTATAAAGTGGCTCACGCACATTTTCGGTAAAAAACATCCAACGTTAGAAAAAGTGGCAGAGGGTACATTAAGTGTGTTGATCGACAACGGTGTATTGAGACTGCACGAAATGAAAAAGACCAGGATCTCCCAAGAGCAGCTGTTCGCGCAATTGAGGCAATCACAAATCATGCATCTTGGAACGGTTAAGCGGCTTTACCTGGAGGCGAATGGATCGTTTTCTATCGTCAAAAACAAGGAGCCATTCCCCGGTCTGGCGGTTTTGCCGGAATGGGACCAGGAGTTTATCGACGAACAGCCTCAATCGGAAAGCCAGGTATGCGGATACTGCGGAAATATCAGGGAAAAAAGCCAACACACATGTCCGGTGTGTGATAACAATGAGTGGAAAACAGCCTTGATCTGATCAATCTTGATAGCAGACCAGGCTTTGCAATTTCTTTTGAGGGTACGTAATTTGATACGGGGCTTATCAGGAGGAGTACCGTTAGCATGAAAGATATTAAACTGTTAGGAGGAAAGCCTTATCCCCTCGGCGCAACCTGGGACGGATCGGGTGTTAACTTTGCAATTTTTTCGCAATATGCAGATAAGGTGGAGCTTTGCCTTTTTGAAAGCGATGGCATAACCGAAATGTGCCGTGTGCAGGTAAAACAGATGACCGGACATGTGTGGCACCTGTATGTTGAGGGCTTGAAGCCGGGGCAGTTATACGGCTATCGTGTATATGGTCCCTACAATCCCAGTGAGGGGCATCGCTTCAATCACCATAAACTTCTTATAGATCCTTATGCAAAGGCAATAGCCGGCATCATTACCTGGAACGATGCGCTGTTTGGATACAATATAGGCGACCCTAAAGAAGACCTGAGCTTTAATGAACAGGATAGCGCACCATTCATTCCCAAATCAGTTATTGTAAATTCCTCTTTTGATTGGGAAGATGATAAAAAGCCCGAGACCCCATTTCATCAATCTGTTATTTATGAAATGCATGTGAAAGGGTTTACGAAAATGAACCCAAACATTCCCGACGCATTAAAGGGTAAGTTTGCGGGAGTCAGTCACCCTGCTTCCATTCAATACCTTAAAGAGCTGGGTATTACGGCCGTTGAGCTTTTACCGGTTCATCATTTTGTATCTGATCGTGAGCTGGAAGAAAACGGACTTTCAAATTACTGGGGCTATAATACAATTGGTTTTTTTGCGCCCGATGTAAGATACAGTTCGACCGGTACACATGGCGAACAGGTGAACGAGTTTAAAACAATGGTGAAAGAACTCCACCGGGCGGGTATTGAAGTGATATTGGATGTGGTGTATAACCATACAGCCGAAGGAGATCATATGGGCCCCACCCTGTCCTTTCGTGGAATAGACAATATATCTTTTTACAGAACGGCTGAAGACAAACGGTTTTATCACGATTATACAGGCACAGGAAATACACTGAATGCCACACAGCCAAACGTTTTGCAGCTTATTATGGACAGCTTGCGCTATTGGATATTGGAGATGCGTGTAGATGGCTTTAGATTTGACCTTGCGGCTACGCTTGCAAGAGAATTGGATGAGGTGAAAAGGCTTGGCTCTTTTTTCGACATTATTCACCAGGACCCTGTAATATCGCAGGTAAAGCTGATTGCCGAGCCCTGGGATCTTGGCCCGGATGGTTACCAGGTGGGCAATTTTCCTATGCGGTGGGCAGAATGGAATGGCAAATACAGGGACGATGTGCGTGATTTCTGGAGAGGGAAGGAGGGAAAGGTCGGTGACTTTGCAACACGCTTTTCAGGAAGTGCCGATATTTATAAAGACCAGTTTCGCAAAATGAGTGCGACGATTAATTTTATTACTGCGCATGATGGTTTTACACTGAATGACCTGGTGTGTTACAATGAAAAACACAACGAGAAAAACCTTGAAGGAAATAAAGGCGGCGCTGATAATAACCGGTCGTGGAATTACGGGCATGAAGGACCCAGTGCCGATCCGCATATATCTGCCGAACGAGCGAAGGCCAAGAGAAGCATGCTTGCTACATTATTGTTTTCGCAGGGAGTGCCCATGCTGCTGGCAGGCGACGAGTTCAGCAACACGCAATTTGGCAATAACAACGGTTATTGCCAGGACAATGAAATTTCATGGTTGCATTGGGAAAAGAAAGATGATGCTTTACTAGCCTTTGTGCAGAAACTCATTCAACTGCGGCGCAACCATCCTGTTTTTTGTCGCAAACGCTGGTTCAAGGGCGCTCAAACAAACGGCAGTACGGTGCCAGACATAGCCTGGTTTACTCCGCGGGGAGTTGGGGCAGAGGAATCTTTCTGGAATGACGCCAGGCAAAAAGCGATCACCATTTTCCTGGCAGGCGATCAGTTAAGATCCGACAATGAATTTGGCGAGCCCGAGCATGATGACAGCTTCCTCATGCTGATCAATGCTTCGGATGAAATGGTGCAGTTCACCATACCCGGAATAATGGGTAGCCGTTCCTGTAAGCTTATACTAACAAGCGATGAAACAAATACTTCAGGAGCTGATGCGCCGCAATTTTCAGCCGGAGCCACCATTACAATATCTTCCAAAGTTTTTGCACTTCTGTCGTATGAAAACAAATCCGATCGCTAGCAATTCACCCGCCCAGTGACGCTGCCAACATAAGAGGCAATCGGGGTTTTGGATGAGAGAAAAAATCCACAGTTGGTGGAACAACAAATGAGAAATGTCTTCAACGGGACTGGCATCATTTTTAGTCTTTTTGTGTCTGTTCCCATCATTCCCTGCTATTTTTCGTGATGGTATTATTATTTTTTAACCCGGGCTTTGCAGTCCATATATAAACCGGCATGGCATTTATTTGTTATCACGCTTCGCACGAGCAGTTCAGTCCATCGCATCTTTTGTCTTTGGTGCAGCAGGCCGAGCGCGCGGGCTTTCAGGGCATTCATGCTTCCGATCATTTTCATCCCTGGAGCGAGCGCCAGGGTCAGAGTGGATTTACTTTTAGCTGGATAGCAGCTGCCATGCAGGCTACCACGTTGCCATTTAGTATGGTATGCGCGCCGGGGCAGCGGCTGCACCCTGCGATTGTAGCGCAGGCCATTGCAACACTTTGTGAAATGTTTCCCGGACGTTTTAATATAGAGCTTGGAAGTGGCGAAGCCATTAACGAATGCATTACCGGGGCACCTTGGCCTACGAAGGAAGAAAGAAATGACAGGCTGATGGAATGCTTTCATGTTATTAAACGCCTGCTGGCAGGAGAAGAAGTAAATTTTGAAGGGTCCGTTCACATCCGGAACGCCAGACTGTATACTTTACCCCGCAAACAACCGGCGTTGTTATGCGCAGCTATTTCGGAACATACTTCTTCCTGGGCGGGCGATTGGGCAGATGGGTTGTTAACCACAGCAGGGTCTATCGAAGAAACACAGCAAAAAATAAACAGCTTTCGCCGCAATGGCGGAACGAATAAACCGGTGTACCTGCAATTTGCATTTTCATATGCAAGAGATAGGGCGGCAGCGTTAGAAGGGGCGTATGATCAGTGGCGGTCAAATATTTTACCTGCAGATCAACTCTCCAACTACAGCCGCGTTCGCGAATTTGAGGAAGCTACGCAAAATATAACACGCCAGCAGCTAAGCGATGTTGTGCCCATTTATGCAAACATAGAAGAGCTGCACAACCAATTGCAGCAATACCTGCGGTTGGATATTGACCGGTTGGTATTACACAATGTGAACAGGGAGCAGGAAGCCTTCATCGACGATTTTAGAATGATTGCAGCAAAATAAAAACGCCTGTGGAGGATTGGTGTCAGGGCGGTTAAATTGTTTATCTGTTCCCCAAAGAACTATAACCGCGGACCTGATGGTCTGATCACACGTTTGAATTGCCTCAAACGCTATTCTGTTTTTAAACTTTTTACCGGATTTGAAACAGCCGCTTTCAGTGTATGGTAGCTGATCGTTAGCAGCGTGATGAGTAAGATGGCGATGCCCGCTGCTACAAATATGCCTGCGTTGATATTGATGTGGTATGCGAAACTTTCCAGCCACGCGTTCATTATCCACCACGAGGCGGGAAAGGCGATCAGCGCAGCAATGAGTGCCAGCTTTAAAAAGTCCTTCGACAACATAAATGCTACATTGCCCACTGTGGCACCCACCACTTTGCGGATGCTTATTTCTTTCTGCCGCTTGTGAGCGGTGAAGGCAGCCAACCCAAACAAACCAAGACAGGAAATAATAATGCCCAATATGGCAAAATAGCGCGACAATACGGCCACCCTTTGCTCCGCAACATAAAGAGCCTGGTATTCATCATCGAGGAATCTGAATTCGAAGTCGACCCCGCTATTGAAGGCCTGATACAATTGCCCGATCTTTTGAATGGTTTCCTTTTCACTTCCACCGCTGATTTTAACAAGGATATTTCTTCCTCCCGGATACATCATAAAAAAGCAGGGCCCTACTTTTTTATGCAATGATTCGAAATGAAAATCTTTTACCACTCCAATAATTTCTTTGCTGCTGTTAAACATTTCAAGGAATACTGTTTTGCCTACGGGGTTTTTTAAGCCCATGGCTGCAACGGCAGACTCATTGAAGATAATCTTTGAATCGTCTGCCCCGAATTTCTCGGAGAACATACGTCCTTCCTTCATCGTAAATCCCATCATATCCATATAATGATGCCCTACCATGATAATACCGAACGACACATTGTCGTCGGGCTTCTTTTCGGACCATACCACACCAGACATTGATCCATGATTAACCGACAGATCTGTTTCTGAGCTTGCCGCCTGCACTACACCGGGTAATCTTTTTACTTCGGTCAGAAAAGTTTCCAGGTTTCCTTTCAGGGCACCTTCATTTCTGAAGCTGATAATATTATCTTTTTTATAACCGAGATCAGCCGTTTGAACGAGTTTCATTTGCCTGTAAATCACCAATACTGCAATAATGAAAATGGTGGATAGTGTGAATTGCAATATTACCAGGCCTTTCCGGATAAACTGTTCGCTTACCGAGGTCCGGATTTTGCTTTTCAATACTGCAACCGGTTTAAATTTCGAAAGGTAAAACGCAGGATAGCTACCCGAAAGCACACCCGTAAAAACCGTAATGGCAAGCACCGACAGGATCATCCTGCCATCAAAAGCCATATTGATCTGTTTGCCTACTACTGCATTAAATGCGGGCAATAATAACAGTGTTAGCCCTATAGCAACCACCAGCGCGAAAAAAGTAATGAGCAGCGATTCAATAAGGAACTGAAGAATGAGCGAGCCTCTGCCGGCGCCGCACACTTTTTTGATACCGATCTCTTTTGTTCTCCTGGCGGCATTGGCCGTGGTAAGGTTAGTGAAATTAACGCAGGCAATGAGCAGTATACACAAAGCAATGGTGGAAAACAGTCTGACATATTCAATACGCCCACCCGTTTGCACGCCATGCTTAAATGTATTGTACAGGTACTTGTTGCTATATTTCTGAACAGAAAAAAAATTAACCCACTCTTTGTGTTGGCTTCTGATGAACCGGGTTATTTTGTCATTGAATTTTTTGATATCCGTTCCTTCCTTCAAAATAAGGTACAAAGCAGTGGAACTGCCTTCCCAGTCGTCTGCGCTGAAACTCGCCTTATCAAACTTGTGTTCGTACGAAAATAAGACATCAAACTGCGCGGTTGAATTTTCAGGGGGGTTGCTAAACACGCCTGCCACTTTGTATGGAATGACAGTATCTCCTTCATTCCAGCCAATGGTTTGCCCAATGCTGGTCGGAATGTTTCTGAACAATATGGCTGCCAGCTTCGCGGATATTAAAACACTGTGCTTATCGGGAAATGGGCTTTCCTTATTTCCTTGTAAAAGATCAAATGAAAAAACCTGGAAGAAATTACCCGTCACATACCTGCGTTTTGCTTTGATTTGTTTTTCATTCACCGAGGCAAAGCCCCCCGAATTTAACTCATCAATTTCTGCCATGGCTGCCTGCTCCACTTCCGGCATCTCTGTAGCAAGCGCTTTTGCTGCCGGCGCCGGCAATATTTCAGAGGTTCCTATACTGCCATCACTACCCATATGGTGCAACACCTGGTAAAGCCTGTCGTCGTTTTTATGGAATTTATCTACCCGCAATTCTTCGTTTACCCATAAATAGATCAGCAACGCGCAGGCCATCCCGGTAGATAAGCCGACAATATTCAGGAAAGTAAACTGCATGTTTTTAAGAAAGTTGCGCCAGGCTACTTTGATATAGTTTCTTATCATGGAATAAAGTTTAATGCATTGCTATCTAAAAAAGACTACCGGCGTTATTTAATTTTATTGTACCCGCAGCATGTCACATTATTCCGATCTCAGGCTTTTCACAGGGTTTGCTACTGCGGCTTTAATAGCTTGAAAACTTATTGTAAGCAAATCAATCAGGATGGCAGCAATACAAGCAACTGCAAACATCCACCACTGTATTTCTATCCTATACACAAATTTTTCCAGCCACTTGTTCGTTCCCCACCATGCTACAGGCGCAGCTATTGCAAAAGAAATGATAACAAGAGAAAGATAGTCTTTCGACAGTAGCCGCACAATGCTTTGAGGTGACGCGCCCATTACTTTTCGAATGCCTATTTCCTTTGTGCGTTGATATGCGGTTAGTGTTACAAGACCAAATAACCCAAGGCAGCTTATAAAGATTGCTATAACAGTAGCAATGTTTATGAGCGTTGTTAAGTTGCGTTCCTGCTTGTACAGATCTTCAAGTGCCTGATCGTAAAACCTGCAAGAAAAACTTCCGGAGGGGTATAACTGGTCCCACTTTGTTTCAATAACGGCAAGGGCTGCCTGCCATTTAGAAGGGTTCCTCTCGTCCAGCTTGATGCTTAAAAAATTGGCTCTTTCCTTACCGTTCTGCAAAACAGCCGGTTCAATTTTTTTATAAAAATCTTCTAAATGAAAGTCTTTTACCACGCCCACAATCGGACGGTTCTTTCGCCCTAATTGTTTAATTGTTTTTCCTATTGCATCCTGTGGCGAAGCAAAGCCAAAAGCATGCATTGCAGCTTCGTTAATAATATACTCGCTAACAGTATCCGATGCTTTTAAATTTCGCCCGGCCAGGAGTTTCATTTTATACAACGAAATATAATTTGTATCTATCGATTTTCTTATTAATAGCCTGGTCACCGGGTCTTTCTTTATAAACTCAAACGGGCTTGAAAAAAGATCTTCTGTAGGTGGTGTTCCCACAGACGCTCCGCCAATGGCAGGCTCCTTTTTTAATTCATTTAATAATGTAAACTGCTTATTCCTGTAAAGCGAATCTGCCATGTATTTCCACGGTATGTTCACCATCAGAATGGCTTCCCTGTTAAAGCCAAGGTCACTTTTCAGCGCATGCTTTAACTGTTTTCCCATAATAATTGAACTGGTAATAAAAACCAGCGCAATGGCAAACTGAAATACAGTGAGTGCTTTCTGGAGGTTGAAGCGCTGCCCGGTTTTTTCATTTATTTGATGATTGCGGAATATCCTGATCGTTTTTACATTAGCAATTAACCATGCGGGATACACTCCTGCAATGATCGCAAGCGTTGCCATCAACAAAAGCGAGAAAACTAACAATTCAACGAAACTGCCCACCGGTGTTATTTCCGGCGGAATAATATCGCTTAGTAGTCCAAAGCCAATCCATACAAATAATACCGCCAGCAAAAACGCAAGCAGCGTAATAAATACTGTTTCATTCAGGAACCGGCTGATCAGTGAAAAGCGATTTCCTCCCAATGTTTTATGTACGGCGATTTCTTTAGCACGTTGCGGAATTTGAGCAATGCAAATATTAATGTAGTTGATACTTGCCAGCAATAGCAAAAACACGGCAATCGCTGCCAGACCATACAATACTGTTTTATTAACCTTTCTAACATTATAGTCGTTAACATGTGTAGAAAAATGCAATTCGGACAGAGGAATTAACTGAAACCACCTTTTTAGTTTTATGTTTTGCAAATTGTTTTTTTGGATTACTTCATTCCACCTGCTTCCGGCCATCTCCTCAATTTGCTTTAAAACATTGGCGGGCTTTGTTTCCTGTTTCAGCTGAAGGTATAATTTTTCACCGCCGGACGTATTTGTCCATGCTTCGATATTGTATGTTTTTTCCCGCAATGCAAAAAACTCTTTTGCGGTAAACTCAGTTTGCGTTCCCATATCTGCTACAACTCCGGTTACTTTTTTCACCAGGGTGTCGCCGGCATAGTATTTAATTGTTTGCCCGATGATTTCTGAAGGATTTTTTCCCGGAAAATATAGTTTAGCCCTGCTTTGTGTAAGCACAATATTTTCGGGCGACTTTAACGCATTGCCGGCACTGCCAGCCAGCCAGTGATAAGGCAACATAGAAAAATACTGGTCATCGGTTGCTATAATATCTTTAGGTTCTTCCCAAAATAAACGTTGTGTTCCGTTATTTACTTCTACCGAGTTAATATATTGTGTTTGCACAGGAACTACCTGCTGCAGTCCGCTTATTTGTGTTCTTACTCCCTGGTAAAGAGGCGCAGAAACACCGCCACTATACGACTCCTGATCATCGCGAAGCGATCCGGTAACTACTTTGTAAATATTTTCTTTGTACGGAATATCAGTGTCATAACTGAACTCATAACTTACAATACGGTAAATAACCCAGCAGGCGCTGATGCCGATGGCGAGTCCCCAAACATTTAATGCAGTAAACAATTTGTACCGCCAGAAGTGCCGAAATATGGCTTTGAACTTTGTAAGCATCGGAGTTTTTTTTGATTGTGGCGAATGCCGGGATTTTTTTACTGTGTTCGGGCCTCCTCTGTTTCTATAGTACGAAGTAATTCGTGCCAAAGAGTGTGCCAGAGCGTTTCTCGCTTGCATAAGTTTGCGTGCAACACCTGCTGTATATAAAAAGTGTTCTATTTTGATACACAGACTGTTCTATTTTGATACAGGTTGACCTCCGAAAAGAATATCACAAAAACAACTTTGGGCTTATGTTTATAACTGTTTTTAAACGCTTTTTTTCGAACGGATTGAAATCAGTCCTTACAATATGCGACCGAGCCGATGGCTCTTGTCGTAGCTGTGAAAACGCTTATTCCAACAGTTATGCTCATTTTACTCTTAGTTTGAGACTGGTGTCACCGTTGGTATTGCTATTGTATTGTGTAAGTGTTTCCGCAAAATCCTGGTAATGCCTACTGAGTACAGGGGACGATTGAGATGAGGAAAATAGGATGAGATCTTTTTTGCGGGGTGTATTATTAGCACCTGTTGTTATTGTAGCAAGCATACTTATTTGCTATAGTTGTTTTAACATGCACTGGTAATGCATGGTTCACTTCTTTTTCAATTTTCTAACTCGTATGCTGCTGTATAAGCGGCTTCAACCCCGTTATTGTTCTTATCTGTTCTAAGTAACCATCAATATTAATAGCTTCTGTTCCGAAAGTCGGGTAATAGTTCAGTATTATCTTTAGTTTTGACGGAAACTAATTTTTAAACAGCAACTTTATATGAACAAATATTTTCCGGCACTGTGCATCGTTCTGTGTATGTTTTCCTTTGCAGGATCGGCTCAAATTAATAATGGTAAAAAAGACATTGCGGTCATTGCATATTATGCGGGAAGACCAGAGCGGCTCGACAGCTTTGCGGTGGAGAAACTGACACACCTGATTTTCTGTTTCGGCCACTTAAAGGGCAATCGCCTGCATATAGGAAGCGCGCGCGATACAGCTGCCATTCGGAAAATGGTTGCGTTGAAAAGTCGTAATCCAAAGCTGAAAATCATTCTGTCGCTTGGCGGATGGGGAGGATGCGAAACCTGCTCTCCTATATTCATTACACCTGAAGGAAGGAAAGAATTTGCGAAGTCGGTAAAGGAAATCAATGACTATTTCGGCACCGATGGTATTGACCTTGACTGGGAATATCCTGCCATTGAAGGTCATCCAGGCCATCCGTTCAGTCCGGAAGATAAACCAGCTTTCACCCGGTTGGTAAAACAACTCCGGAAGGAGCTGGGCAAAAAACACGAGATCAGTTTTGCGGCAGGTGGGTTTACATCATTTATTGACTCGTCTATTGAATGGAAGAAGGTGATGAAAATAGTAGACAGGGTAAACCTGATGAGCTACGACCTGGTAAATGGCTACACTACTCGAAGTGGTCATCATACGCCATTGTATTCCACGCCTCAGCAAAAAGAATCAACCGATAATGGTGTGCGGATGATGCTGGCGGCAGGTGTTCCCGCTCATAAAATTGTGGTAGGCGCCGCTTTCTATGCAAGGGTGTTCGAGGTGACGGATACACTCAATAACGGGCTATACAGGAGTGGAAAATTTTTGCAAGGGCTGTCTTTCAATCGTCAGGCAGACACCCTTAATACAACCAATGGCTTTATACAATACTGGGACAGCACAGCCGCTGCACCGTATTCGTTTAATGCGGGAAGAAAACTAATGGCTTCTTACGATAACATACGCTCTGTTCAGTTAAAAACTGCTTACGCCATCGACCACCAGCTTAATGGTATAATGTTCTGGCAACTGGGGGAAGATACCTATAAAGAAGGTTTACTGGATGCCATCGATAAAATCCGCCGGGAACATTAACTACTGAGGTATTGCTTTATGCAATGGCATGCAAACAAGATGTTCAAATGCTGAACTGCTTGCCGGGTAAATGCTTCAGAGTAATTCGGTTACCCAAGCTTTGGATTTTTCGGGTGCCCGAATTTGCCCCCCGTTCCATGCGATTTAATGAATGAAATGAAAAGATGGAAAACAAAAACGCCTGTAAACCATACGATTTACAGGCGTTTGAATTGTTTTGTATTGCTACTGGCGGAGAGTGAGGGATTCGAACCCCCGGACCTGTTACAGTCAACGGTTTTCAAGACCGCCGCGTTCGACCGCTCTGCCAACTCTCCGCGGCAAAAGTAGGGTGGCAGCGTTAATTCTCAAAAAATCTTGATAAAATAAAATGGCGGTTTAATATACGTTGTTGTGAAATAGCGCACCAGCCTGCATTGCAGCTTGTGAAAGATTTTAAAAGGCTGTGCAAATTTGTTGTAGAAACTTCGTTTAGCCCAAGTCTATCTGGGTATTGTCGCCTATATTCAGCGAGCGGGTTTCGCCCTTAATCTCTGTATCGCTGCCAATAAGGGAGTCGTGCAGCACCACATCGTATAAGTTTGCAAAATCGCCGATAATGGAGTCCCGTACAATGGAATAAGTAATTCTTGCTTCTTCGCCAATGGCTACATTGGGACCTATAATTGAATTATTAATTTCGCAACCCCGTGCAATACTTACCGGGGGCACGATAATTACGTTTTCGAAAATATGTTCCTGCGAAATTTTCCCTCCAAATTTCTTCATCAACGTGGCATTGCTTTCCAGCAGGGTTTCAATACGTCCGCAGTCGAACCAATTCTGCACTTTAAACGGGCGAAACAGTACACCCTTCCTGATCATGCACTCCAGTGCATCGGTAAGTCCATATTCGCTTTTGCCGTTTTGCTGTCCGTTCATCATTTCGGCCAGGCAGGTAAATAAAAAAGACGTATCTCGTATTTTATACAATCCTACCAATGCAAGGTTCGACTTTGGTATCTGCGGTTTCTCTACCACCTTGCTGATCTGCCCTTCTTCTCCCATTTCGGCTACTCCAAAGTTCCTGGGATCATCTACTTTTTTTACACCCAGCATGGAGTGTTCGCTGTATAGCATTTCGGCCACATTGTATTCGCAAATGGTATCACCCAATACAATAAAAATTTCATCATCACCCACTATATCTTTCGTAAGAAAAATAGCATGACCCAGCCCGTGGCGTTCATTCTGCAATACAAAGTAACATTGCAAATGAGGATAATGCTGTTTTACATAGTCCTGTATCTTATCACCCAGGTAACCGATTATGAAAACAAATTCCTTTACGCCGGCTTCTGCCAATTGGTCTACAATAATGCTGAGAAGGGTTTTGCCCGCCAGTGGAATGAGCGCTTTGGGTTGGGTATATGTATGTGGACGTAGCTTGGTTCCTGCACCTGCTACCGGAATAATAGCTTTCATGAATTGCTATGCATTGAACTTTGAAAACGTGAAAATAGGAAAAATCAAGGTATAAGGGGTAGGGCGTAAGGAATAAGGTTTAAGAATCAGCTCACTCAACTTAATTGACTACTAAACCTACTCACTAAACAGAAAATTTGAAATGCTCTACCGTTGTCCTATTTTTGCGCCATGCAAAAAGATACACAAGTATTTGATCTTATACATAAAGAACTGGAACGCCAAAGAAATGGTATTGAACTGATTGCTTCTGAAAATTTTACATCGTTGCAGGTAATGCAGGCAATGGGCTCGGTGCCCACTAATAAATATGCCGAAGGTTATCCGGGAAAACGTTTTTATGGTGGATGTGAGGTGATAGATGAAATTGAAACCCTGGCTATCGACAGGTTAAAAAAAGTATTCAATTGCAGTTGGGCCAATGTGCAGCCGCACAGTGGCGCCCAGGCTAATACAGCGGTATTTCTTGCCTGCCTGAAACCAGGCGATAAAATACTGGGGCTCGATTTGAGCATGGGCGGGCATCTTACACATGGCAGTCCTGCAAACTTTAGCGGAAAAAATTACCAGGCGCTGTTTTATGGCGTAAAAAAAGATACCGGCACCGTAGACTATGATCAACTGGAAGCAACTGCCAGGGCGGAAAAGCCTAAAATGATCATTTGCGGCGCATCTGCTTACAGCCGCGATTGGGATTACAAACGCATCCGGGCTGTGGCCGACGAAATTGGCGCATTGGTGCTGGCTGATATTGCACATCCTGCGGGCTTAATAGCAAAAGGATTGTTGAACGATCCGTTCGAGCATTGTCATATTGTAAGTTCTACCACTCACAAAACATTGCGTGGTCCGCGCGGAGGCATCATCATGCTGCGCCACGATTTCGACAACCCGTTTGGCGTAAAAGATCCCAAAGGAAATATCAGGCCAATGAGTGCTTTGCTCGATCTGGCGGTATTTCCGGGTATGCAGGGCGGGCCGCTGGAGCATGTCATTGCTGCCAAGGCGGTTGCTTTTGGCGAAATACTCACCGACAATTATACAACCTACGCGGGGCAGATCATTAAAAATGCACAGGCAATGTCTGCAGCATTTGTAAAGCGTGGTTACAATCTTATCAGCAATGGTACCGACAATCACCTGATGCTGATCGATCTCAGGAATAAGAGCCTTACCGGCAAAAAGGCACAGGAAACACTCGATAAGGCCCATATTACGCTCAACAAAAATGCTGTTCCGTTCGACGATAAAAGTCCTTTTATAACATCGGGCATACGGGTAGGCGTACCTGCTGTTACCACGCGCGGGTTGCTTGAGCCGGATATGGAGCCGATTGTTGAAATGATAGACACCGTACTGTCGAACGCCGAAAATGAAGGCAGTATCAGCGAAGTAAAAAAACAGGTGCATGCCTTTATGAGCAAATTTCCCTTGTATCCCGAACTGAGTTAAGTATAGTATAACAAGAAAATACCAAGAATTATGCTGCAACGTATGCAAACCTTATGGATGTTATTGGCTTCGATATTTATGTTCCTTACCATTCGCTTTGTTGTATATACAGGGACAAGGAATATTGATAACGTTAACGAATACACTGCTCTTACTGCCGGCAGCAATTTCTTTTTACTCATCTTTACCATTGCTGCGGCACTGGTGACTTTTATCGCGATTTTTTTATACAAGAACAGAAGCCTGCAAATAAAGATGTGTGTTGTTGCTTTGCTTTTGTATATCATTTGTGCTGTATTCTATTATTTACAAATAAGGCATTTTTCCGACGGGGCTTTCAGCCTTACCTCGGTATTTCTTTTCCTTGTTCCCATTTTCCTCATACTGGCCATCAGGGGTATTTATAAAGATCAAAAGTTGATCAAAAGCATTGACCGGCTGCGGTAAGGGAGAAGGTATAGGGCGTAAGGTATAAGGAATAAAGTGCGTTTTCCCCACGCCTCCTACCTTTCACCTTTCACCTTTACAGTTTGGTCGCTCTTCTTTTTTGAACTATATTTGCAATGCATTTCAACTGGTCTGGTTCCTAACCTGTACGGTACTCACTCATATAGTGGAATTGTCCCTTTAATCCCAGGCTGACAGAAGTTTTAATATTTCAAACTACCTCATTATGCCGAAAAACACAGTAGCCGTCATGGCATCCTCTTGTTTTCTATCTGGATTAAACTGCCTCTCCGCATCATCTGTCTGGCGTTAAACCGCTTGTTTACAAACTACAGGTACCCTGTAAGGTTATACAATGCTTTCCTGTGTTGTGATGAAGAGCATTGACGAAGTAATCTTAATACGATAAATTGTATAAATTTTAAAATCTGTTATGGAAGTAAAAGTGCGACCTCTGCAAGAAGAGGATTATAAAGGATTAAAAGAATCGATGGCTGCAGCTTACGAGGGAGGGGGAGCTGTGTGGCGCGAAACAAGCATACGCAAGCTGATACAAATTTTTCCGCAAGGGCAAATGTGTGTAGAGGTGGACGGCATTGTGGCAGCCTGCGCGCTGTCGATTGTAGTGCAATACAATTTGTTTGGCGACGATCATACCTACGAAGAAATTACGGGTAATTACAGTTTCGATACTCATTTTGAAGGTGGCGACGTATTATATGGTATAGAAGTATTTGTGCATCCCGATTACAGGGGAATGAGGCTGGCGAGAAGATTGTACGATGCCCGGAAGGAGCTGTGCGAACAAATGAACATTAAGGAAATAAAAGTAGGCGGGCGGTTGCCCAATTATCATAAATATGCTAATGAGTTAAGTCCCAAACAGTACATAGAAAAAGTAAAGCAGAAAGAGATCGTTGATCCGGTATTGAGCTTCCAGTTGTCGAACGACTTTCATGTGGTAAAAGTGCTGAAGCATTATTTGAAAGGCGATACAGAATCGATGGAATATGCAGCCTTGCTGGAGTGGAACAATATTTATTATTCGCGCGAAAAAAGCACGGTCAGCGACAGCATCATTCGCCTTGGACTGGTTCAGTGGCAAATGCGCCCCTTTGCATCTATCGACAAATTTATGGAGCAGGTGGAGTTTTTTGTAGATGTACTAAGTGGCTATAAGTCGGACTTTGCACTGTTCCCCGAATTCTTCAACTCGCCGTTACTGGCGCCTTATAATCATCTTGATACCAACGAAGCTATGATAGCGTTGGCGAAACATACGCAGGATATTATACAGCGCATCTCAGAACTGGCTGTTGCTCACAACATCAATATTATTGCCGGCAGCATGCCGCTGGTAGAAGAAAACAAACTTTACAATGTATCGTACCTGTGCCACCGCAATGGCAGCCGCAGCGAATACAGGAAAATACACATTACGCCCAACGAAGCAAAATATTATGGTATTACCGGCGGTGATAGCATTGCAGTATTCAACACAGACTGCGGTAAAATAGGTATACTCATTTGTTATGATGTAGAGTTTCCCGAACTGTCGCGGCTGCTTGCGCTGGACGGTATGAAAATACTTTTTGTGCCTTACCTTACAGATACTCAGAATGCATATACACGCGTTCGCAACTGCGCCATGGCACGCGCCATCGAAAATGAATGTTATGTAGCGATAGCAGGTTGTGTAGGCAATTTGCCGGGCGTTAATAATATGGATATCCAGTTTGGACAAGCGGCAGTATTTACACCGTCTGATTTTGCTTTCCCCACCAATTCAATCAAAGCAGAAGCCACACCTAATACAGAAATGACGCTGATTGTGGATGTTGACCTGAATTTACTGAAAGAACTGCACCACTACGGATCGGTTAAAACCATTAAAGACAGGCGAACAGATATTTATGAAGTGAGAAGGGTGAATGGAAAGTGATAGGTGGTAGGTGGTAGGTGGTAAGGAAAGTTACAGGTTACAGGTTGCCTGGTCCATTCATGCAACTTGCAACTGAAAGCTAATACCTGATGCCTGACTGCTTATTTCAACGCCTCCTCAAAATATTGCTTTTCTTTTGTGAAGTCGAGTTGCGGGTATTGCGCCTGCAACTCGTTTATTTTTTTCAGGTTTGCCTGTAAAAAATGTTGATGAGCCTGCGATGCCTCATTGAATGGGCGATGTTTTATAGCCAGGTTTATTTTTTCCATTTCTTTAATGAGCGGGAGCGAAGACGGGTTGATACAAGCCGACCGGAATTGCTCCCATACATAATCAGTTGCCAGGTAATTGGGATGAACCATGTCTTCAGCGTAAAAACGGTAGTCGCGCAGGTCGTCTATTACCAGTTCATAAGCCGGGAAATAAAAAAGTTGTTCAAATTTTTCCACCAGGTGATGTACTGTCTGAATTAAAATAGCTTTGCTTTTATTATTTTCAACAAAGCCATCACGTAAATGTCTGACAGGGCTGATGGTGAATATTATTTTAATGCCGGGGTTAAACAAAAATAAACGGTACAGCATATTGCCCAATACAGACAATACTTCTTCTGTTGTCATCAGCCGTTTGGTAAATTGACTGGCGGGCATTTTATGGCAATTGGCAACGATGGCGGATTGACCGGCCGGCAAATTATCTTTATTGGTAAGCTCATATACCCAGGCAGAGCCAAGCGTTATTACAATCCAGTTTGCCTGCTGTAAGAAATGATGAGCCGTATTAATAGAATGGTTGATCTTGTCCAGTGCTTTTTCTGCATCGAGGTTGGAAAAACGGCTGTGATGATCCCAGCTATGCCAGCCTTCATTATGATAAAAAAGATCTTCCTTGTTGTATGTTTTATTTTCTATGTAAGAAGTTAACGACGTTGCAATGCTGTGCGGATTGAACAAAATACCATTCGGATTTTCCAGCACTGAAAATTTAGCGTTGGCAAGATGGGTTGCCATATGCTCCGTAAAGCACGAGCCTGTTAAAAGAATGGAATGCCCGTGGGATATGGTTTCGCTAAAAGGTGGTACTTTAAATGGTAATCTGAAATCCATCTAAATAAAAATTGAATTAGCAGTTTCAACGCACTGTTGCAGTGCAGCTTCGTTTATGCCTGTAGTTAAGTTTTTTTTGTGGAAATGGCGGATCATTTCAACGGTATCCATGTTTCCTACCAGTTCGTCGTTCGCCATAGGGCAGCCACCAATACCATTCAGGGCGCCATCAAATCTTCTGCAACCCGCCTCCAGCGCAGCGTCTATTTTAGCTTGGCGGTTTAGCGGCGCCGAATGAAGATGAACACCAGTTTCAAGCCCGGGAAATTGTTCTATAACATACTTCGTCATGCTCAGCACCTGCTCAGGCGTTGCAACGCCAACGGTATCTGCAAGCGAAACGATCGCTATGCCGAGGTCGCTCATCTTTTTTATCCAGTTAAAAGCGGTTTCTTCACTATAGGCATCGCCATACGGATTGCCAAAAGCCATAGAAATGTATATAACCAGTTGCTTGTTTTTTTTGATGCACAACTGCTGTATTGTTTCTACCCGCTTCAGCGATTCCGCGATGGTACTATTTGTATTGCGCTGCTGAAAAGTTGGCGATATTGAAAATGGAAAGCCCAGGCAGGTAATTTCGTCGTATTGCATAGCTTCCTCTGCTCCCCTTACGTTTGCAACAATCGCCAATAGCCTGGTGTTGGTTTTGGAGAGATCCAGTTGCGGAACAACTTTTGCCGTATCTGCCATTTGAGGAATCGCTTTGGGAGAAACAAAGCTTCCAAAATCCAATGTGTCAAACCCTGCCGCTAACAATTCATTCAGATACTTTACCTTTTGATCGGTTGGTATAAAATGCGCCCATCCCTGCATGGCGTCGCGGGGACATTCGACGAGTTTTATGTTAGAGCGATTGACCATTTTGCAAACTGTTATTTATTGTTTTTCGTTTACTGTTTTTCGTTAGTTGTTACACAACCCGTATCATCAAACAACAAACTCTAAACCCCAAACCCCAACTATTGCCTTCCTCCCAAATACCAGCGCAACAACCTGATGCTGAGAAAAACATTTACCGCGATGCCAATGCTGAAGATGAGCAAAAAAATACCTGCTCCTTTCACAATGGCAACAAAGTCTACGCCTTCAGGTTTCATCTTCACATTCTCCAACGACAGTTTAGCAGCTTCCGGTGCATTTTGTATCACCACCATGGCATTTATAAGACTCAGGATGGCGAAAAACAAAGCAATAAATCCAATCATGCGTATACCAACCGGTGTTTGATTGCCTAAAGGCACATCAGGGTTTACAATGCTTTTCCGTAATTGCAACGTAGCATAGCCATGCAATACGATAGAAGCCATTAGTACTACAGATATCAACATCATTAATGCACCGCCGGATGCCAGCGTAAACATTAATCCTCCAATAACAAAAAAGCCACCGATAATAATATTTATCCACGACAAAACCGTTGCGGTTTTCAAAACACCATTCATTAGTCTTATTTTTTATTATAATTCCCGCAAGGCAATAGCGAGTTCCTCCAATTGTTTTTCGTCTATTGTTGATGGGGCGTCGAGCATGGTATCTCTGCCGCTGTTGTTTTTGGGGAAAGCAATGAAGTCGCGTATGCTTTCACTTCCGCCCAAAATAGCACACAACCGGTCAAACCCAAAAGCAATGCCACCGTGCGGCGGCGCACCATATTCAAATGCACCGAGCAGGAAGCCGAATTTATGCATTGCTTCATCGTGACTCATGCCTAATGCGGAAAACATTTTTTCCTGCAATCCGCGCTGAAATATCCTGATAGAGCCTCCACCAATTTCATTTCCGTTCAACACCATATCATAGGCGTTGGCTTTAATGCGGGCATAAGGATGTTCAAGATATTTGGCGGCGTCGGTAATTACCGGCGACTGCGATATCATCGTGTCTATATCCTGCGGTTTAGGCGAAGTAAAGGGATGATGCCTTGCTACCCACCTGTTCTCTTCTTCTGCATATTCGAACAAAGGAAAATCGAGCACCCACAGCAACTTAAATTCATCTTCTTTTCTTAAGCCCAGGCGTTTTCCCATTTCAAGCCTTAGCTCACTCACGGCTTTGCGGGTTCTTTCTTCTGCGCCTGCAAGAATTAATACAAGGTCGCCAGGTTGTGCACCTGTAGCATTGGCCAATGCTTTCTGCTGTTCTTCGTTGTAAAATTTATCAAAGCTGCTTTTAACCGATCCATCGTTGTTAACCTTAATAAAGGCAAGCCCTTTCATGCCAATCTGGGGGCGTTTAACCCAATCCGTTAGTTCGTCTGTTTGTTTCCTGCTGTATTCGCTGCAGCCCGGTACGGCTATTGCCAACACCGTTTCTGCTTCGTCGAATGCCTTAAAGCCCGGCGCCAGACCTTCCGCCGGCTGTTTTTGCGGGAAGGCGTGGCCTGGAAATTTAAGGTTGGCTATGCGCATACCAAACCGGATGTCAGGTTTGTCGTTTCCGTACAACCACATCGCTTCTTCCCAGGTCATTCTCTCCACCGCGTCAGTATAGTCGATGTTTTTTACATCTTTAAAAATCCTTTTTATCAATCCTTCAAACATGTTCAGGATATCTTCCTGCTCCACAAAGCTCATTTCGCAATCGATCTGTGTAAATTCGGGCTGACGGTCGGCACGAAGGTCTTCATCCCTAAAGCATTTCACCACCTGGTAATATCGGTCGTAGCCGCTCACCATCAGCAATTGTTTAAATGTTTGCGGACTTTGGGGCAATGCATAAAACTGCCCGGCATTCATGCGCGACGGTACCACAAAATCGCGCGCCCCTTCAGGCGTTGATTTTATAAGGAACGGTGTTTCAATATCCATAAAGCCCTGCTCGTGCAGGTAGTTGCGCGCAGAGCGGTTTACGGCATACCGCAGCTCAAGGTTGCGTTTTACAGCGTTCCTTCGCAAGTCGAGATACCTGAATTTCATACGAAGATCATCTCCGCCATCTGTATCATCCTGTATGGTAAAGGGGGGCGTTGCCGATTTATTGAGGATGGTAAAGCTGGTTACATTTATTTCAATATCTCCTGTAATAATATTGGGATTTTTATTACTGCGTTCTCTAACGGTTCCTTGTACCTGCAGCACAAATTCCCTTCCCAACGGAGTGTCTTCCAACTGGCGGTTCAGGGCTTCATCGAACAATAATTGTGTAATGCCATACCTGTCGCGCAGGTCAACAAAAGTAATGGAACCAAATTTCCGGACGGTTTGTACCCATCCTGCCAGCGTAACTTCTTTGCCCGCGTCCTGTAGTCTTAATGCTCCGCATGTATGTGTCCTGTACATTCTCGTGTTTTTAAAGGACAGCAAAGGTAAATAAAAGCGGGCAGCCTTCAGCAATGAGCTTAAAAGGTATAGGGTGGAGGGCGTAAGGTGTAAGGACGGGAATAGACCTAAATGAATACATTCTATGCCCTATACCCTTCACCCTATACCTTATGTCTTCTACCTTTTGCCTTCCTCCTCCAGCACTGCGTCTTTCTCAGCTTTCATTTTTTCTCTGAATCGTTTGCCGGGGGCAAGAAAAATATAGAAGTAACCCAGCACCAGCAATCCTGCTGAAAAGGGTATCAGTGCCAGGTGGCGGGCGCCCCATGGGCCTTCATCCCAACCGTAAAATTCACCGGTCATCCACAAGCAGTTGGCAGATATCCAGCATACCACCGCCAGGTTGTGTACCAGTTCGGCTATCATTTTACGGGTTTGCCAGGTAATTAATACCGCCACCGTAATGGTAGGTACAATCATGATCATGCCCATTACCCGGAAATTGAGCGCCCAGCAAACATCTTTTAAAAGCCAGAGCAGGATATGTAAGTTTTCGATCCGCCTGAAACGTGCAGGAATGCTGTAGATTTGATCGTTGTTCATGCTAAAAAATGGAAAGGCTTAGTGACGTGCCCGGGCGTTTTTGACGATCAAAAATAATTTTTATTTTTCAGCTTCAGCCATTGACCTTTGGAATGTTAGTAAACAAGGTGTAGGGTGTAAGGCTTAGGGTATAGGGTCAATCAATTTAATCGCTTACTCTCATCAATAAACGGGGCATAATGAAAGCATTGGTGTTACTATTTTTGTGTTGGAGCACGGCGTTGTCAAACAGCATAGCGCAAAAGAAGGAAGCGCCCACTGTTCCTCCTCCATCGTCGAATGAGGGAGAATCGCTGCGTGTGCTGAAACCCGATTATTCGGTTACTACCGCTCACGTTGTAACTATAAAGGGGCAACGTGTTCCCTACAAAGCCATTGCGGGCACCATACCGGTTTGGAATGAAGAGGGGAAACCCATCGCGGGGGTTTTTTATACCTATTTTGAAAGATCGGATATTACAGACCGCTCGTCCCGTCCGTTAGTGATTTCGTTTAACGGCGGCCCGGGTACACCATCCGTTTGGATGCAAATAGGATACACGGGGCCGCGTATACTGGAAATTGACGATGAGGGCTACCCGGTGCAGCCTTACGGTTTAAAAGACAATCCGCATTCTATTTTAGATGTAGCCGATATTGTGTATGTAGATCCTGTAAACACCGGCTTTTCGCGGCCGTTGAATAAGGAGGTGCCTGGTTCGAAATTTTTTGGCGTAAGCGCAGATATTAAATACCTGGCAGAATGGATTGGCACTTTTGTTAGTCGTTACAAACGCTGGTCGTCTCCCAAATACTTAATTGGCGAAAGTTATGGCACTACCCGTGTGTCGGGTTTGGCGCTGGAACTGCAAAATGCACAGTGGATGTACCTGAATGGCGTCATCCTGGTATCGCCTACCGATCTGGGTATTGAAAGGGGAGCGGTGATGGATGCAGCATTGTTGCTGCCCTATTATGCTGCCACGGCATGGTACCATAAAAAATTGCCTGCCGATCTGCAGCAGAAAGACCTGACCAGCATGCTGCCCGAAGTAGAGGCGTTTACCATTGATCGTTATTTGCCGGCATTGGGCAAAGGCAGCTCGTTAGACGAAACAAAAAGAAAAGAAATTGCAGCTGCCATTGCCCGTTATTCAGGATTGCCTGAACAGGTGGTGCTTAGCAATAATCTTGCTATCGGCACCAATCTTTATTGGAAGGAATTGCTGCGCGATCAAGGGTTTACTATAGGAAGGCTCGATTCAAGGTATAGGGGCCTGGATAAAAGGGACGCCGGTGAAAGACCGGATTACAATGCAGAGCTTACCTCGTGGCTGCATTCGTTTACTCCCGCTATTAATATGTATGTGCGCGATGAGTTGAACTATAAAACCGACCTGCAATACCTCATGTTCGGTAATGTGCACCCCTGGGATAACAAGAACAATCAAACCGGTGAAAACCTGCGCCAGGCCATGGCTCAAAATCCTAACCTGCATTTGCTGGTGCAAAGCGGCTACTACGATGGAGCTTGCGACTATTTCAACGCCAAATACAATATGTGGCAACTGGACCCTGCGGGAAAAATGAAAAACCGCATGACATGGGAAGGCTATCGCAGCGGGCATATGATGTATCTTAGAAAAGAGGATCTGGCTACCAGTAACCAGCACCTGCGTGAGTTTATTTTGAAAAGTATTCCCAAACCGGGACAAGGGGCGAAGTATTAGGGAATTTATGATTTGAGATTTGAAGCCCTTCCGGGCCTGCTTTGCAAACCTAATCGCTAAAATGCTCAACGCTGATAGCTGATCGCTGATGGCTGAATGCTGATCGCTGAATGCTGATCGCTAACAGCCATTTGTTTCTTGTTTCTTGATTTTTGCATTTTAAAATATTTGCTGTTTGACTTCCACCAAACCCCAACGCATACTGTCTATAGACGCGTTCAGAGGCATTACCATTATAACGATGGTATTTGTAAATGAACTGGCAGGTATACGCGATATTCCGCAATGGATGAAACACATGCCGGCGGACGCTGATGCGATGACATTTGTGGATATGGTGTTTCCTACATTTCTTTTTATTGTAGGCATGTCTATACCATTTGCCTTAAAGAACCGGTTGCAAAAGGGCGACAGCTTCTGGCAACTGCAGTGGCATATACTGTGGCGTACTATAGGACTGCTGGTGCTGGGTGTTTTTATGGTAAACGGAGAAGGCGGGGCTGCCAATGCCCGGGCTATGGGTATGCCGGTGGCTTTGTGGCTGCTTTTATTTTATACCTGCATTATACTGGTTTGGAATGTGTATGCTTTTAAAAGTAAAACCTTGTCGTTAATATTTCGCATAGCCGGCATGGTTGGACTGGTAATATTGGCTTTTATATACAGGGGAGGAGAAGATGGAACAGAAACATTGCAGCCACGTTGGTGGGGTATATTGGGATTGATAGGTTGGGCTTACCTGTTTGCCTGTATTTTTTACCAGGTGTTTAAAGGCAACATAATAGCTATGATGGGGATGATTGTGTTTTGCATCTTGTTCTACATTTTTGCCCGTTCATCGGCTACAAAAGAATACATGGGTTGGTGGGCCGGGCAGGCAGGTCATGCAGCGCACACTTCGGTTGTGTTGTGTGGAATTGTTTTGTCGCGCATTTATTTTGGAGAAAAAAAGCTGGGTTTGTCTTTTTCCCGACGGTGTACAGAAGCAATGTTGTTTGCAGCGGTTTTATTTATTGCCGGTTATTTTTTACGTCCCTGGTTTAAAATATCAAAAATATATGCAACGCCTAGCTGGTGTTTATATAGTGCGGCCGTATGTTGCCTGTTGTTTAGTTTCCTCTACTGGTTAATAGATATTAAAAAGATCAATAGCTGGACGAACTTTTTTAAACCTGCTGCTACCAATCCGCTGCTTACTTATATCATACCCGGCATATTATACGCTTTGTTTTCACTTTTGCATATCACGGTCTTTCCGAATGGTCTGCGGTATGGATTTCCCGGAATCGTATGGTCTGCTTTTTTTGCCGTGGCAGTAATGTTTATAGCGATGGGATTTAATAAACTGAAGATAAGATTGCAGTTATAGCTGAGTAAGGTGATTGATTAATCTGGTAACGACTCAACTTATTATCCTATTTAACTTACTTGACCTACTTAACCGATTCAACAAACTGCTCCACGTTCATGGCATCGTTTACATTAAAATTGCCGATGCGGGTGCGGCGGAGGCTGCTAAGGTAAGCGCCGCAGCCCAATGCTTTTCCATAATCGTTTGCAAGACTGCGTATATACGTTCCCGTTGAGCATACAACCCTGAAGCCTACAACGGGCAGTGCTATATGGGTAATTTCAAACGTGTGAATGTGTACGGTTCTTGGTTCCAGCACCACCTCAATTCCTTTCCGCGCCAGTTCGTATACCCGTTTGCCATCTTTTTTAATGGCAGAGTGTGCAGGCGGTATTTGCTGAATGCTTCCCGTAAACGGAACGGTGGCTTGCCGGAGTTGTTCTGTTGTAATAGAATCATAATCTGCAAAGTTGCCGGGCGTGCTTTCAAGATCGTAGGTAGGAGTAGTGGCGCCCAGCGTAAAACTGCCGGTATATTCCTTCTCCTGGGCCATGTACTCATTTATTTTTTTCGTAAACTTCCCGGTGCATACAATCAGCAGACCAGTGGCGAGGGGATCGAGCGTGCCGGCATGACCTACTTTTTTAATGCGCAATGTTGATCTTATTTTCCTGACAACATCAAACGACGTCCACTCCAGGGGTTTATCTATCAATAACACTTTTCCTTCTTCAAATACATTTATACTGCTGCCAGACATGAATACTATACAATTTTGCGCAAATATAAGGCTATCAGCTTTCAGCAATCAGCTTTCAGCAATCAGCTGTCAGTGGGTTAAGGCTTTTGCAATGCTTGGTTCTTAAATTTTGGAATTTTGTTTTTTATGCAAAGTCTGCCGATAGCTGACCGCTGAAAGCTGATGGCTCACCGCTGACTGCTGACCGCTTGCTAATTCAACTGCACAGCGGGCAAACGATGCAATTGACCGTCTACCACTACCAATTCTTCAATTTCAAATTTCCAGTATTTGTATATGGGGGAACCATACAGATATTTTTTTACTTTTCTTTTATTTTCTGCAGAAACCGTAATCCATATTTTTTGCGACTCCATTGTTACAACATACTGATCTATTACATTGTCTTCGATTAACGAGTTGATGTATTCCCTGTGCTTGGGAATGAGTGTCATAAACTCGTCGTCCATGCTGAACTTGATCGTAACCTGGTACTTTTTCATCTTAGTGAACCTCCTTTGGGTTATAATCCTTTAACGCTTCTAAAAAAATGTACGTAACAAGGTTAGCAAAAGTATGTCAAGCAGGTTGTTAAATTTTCCATTGCCGGGTGGTGTTTACCCAGTCTTGTTGAAACGGTGCTGTTACTTTTATATAATTGTCGGTATAACCTTCCATCATACCGTTTTTATTGTTGCCTTCAAACAAAACATGCCTGATTTGGCCGGTATGTTGTTCTGTAAAATATTGCATTTTTTTGTAAGAAAGGTTGCGCAATATTTTGTTGCGTGCCTGGCGGGTAGAGACAGGCACAACCGGTTGTATTTTCAATGCATGCGTGTTGGCTCTTTCGGAATAGGTAAAAACATGGAGATAAGATATATCCAGGTCATGCAAAAAGGCGGCCGTGGTATCAAACTCCTGGTCTGTTTCGCCGGGAAAACCTACAATTACATCCACCCCAATGCAGCAATGCGGCATAAGCGCTTTAATGGTATTTACTCTTTCCGCATACAATTCCCTGCGATACCTTCTGCGCATCAGCCCTAAAATATGATTGCTGCCGCTTTGCAACGGAATGTGGAAATGCGGCATGAACTTTTTGCTCTGCGCCACAAACCTTATAATGTCGTTGCTAAGCAGGTTGGGTTCAATAGAGGATATGCGGAACCGTTCGATGCCTTCTACTTTTTCCAACGCTTGTACAAGCTGGTAGAAGCTCTCATTGCGTTCCCAGTTTTCCTGTCCGGGTTGCTGGTTAATGCCAAAGTCGCCCAGGTTCACTCCGGTTAATACAATCTCCTTTACGCCCGATTGGGCAAGTTGCTGCGCATTGGTTACCACATTGGCAACGGTATCGCTCCTGCTCTTGCCTCTTGCCATGGGAATGGTACAAAACGAACAGCTATAATCGCAACCGTCCTGCACTTTTAAAAAGGTGCGCGTGCGGTCGTTAACCGACCACGAACTGTTAAAACCTTGTATCTCCTCGATATCGCAACTGGAAATTTTTGCTGAATCTCCTTTGGTAAGTTCTTTTAAATGAGCGGTGATGTTGAATTTTTCGGCAGCGCCGAGTACAAGGTCAACACCTTGTATTTCAGCTATTTCCCTGGGTTTCAATTGGGCATAACAACCGGTAATTACCACCAGGCTTTCGGGTGAGCGGCGTTGTATGCGCCTGACCAGTTGCCGGCATTCCTTGTCGGCATTGTCGGTAACCGAGCAGGTGTTGATTACATACACGTCGGCAATGTCATCAAATTCTTTTTTCACAAACCCATCATTTTCAAGCAACCTCGACAGGGTGGAGGTTTCTGAAAAATTGAGCTTACACCCCAATGTATGAAATGCCACGGTTTTCGTTAACGCCATAAGGGCGCAAAGATACTTGAAAATGATTAGTCGTCAGCGGTCAGGTATCAGCAATCAGGTATCAGCATTCAGCTATCAGCCATCAGCTTGTTAATGTTACACCAGTTTTGCATCGGGTAGAGTTTGGGGTTTGAGGTTTGGAGTTCCAAGCCCTAAACCCCAAACTCAACGCTCCTGGCTGCCCGCTCTCTACCGCATCACATGCTTCAATGTTTCCAGCTTGCCATTTTCCAGCCTTATGGCTATCAGTAATTGCTTGGTACCCCTGAATTGCAGGTGGTTGTACTGAAAAGTATTGGCTCCTGCCACCAGTTGCACCGAAACCTGGTGTAAGGGATGTCCTTCCATATCCATAAAAATGATATTGGCTTTTTGCCGGGAAGCACTGCTGATAGACAGTGTAAATTCATTCACCGATGGATTGGGGAAGCTTTTAATATTGGTGATCCTGGTTTTTTGGAGCATCACCCGCACGGGGCCAAAGTACTGGTATTTGCCGTCGAGATCGCTTTGCAACAGGCGATAGTAATTGGCGCCTTCCTGCGCATCCTGGTCCAGCCATTCATACTGCTGCTGGGTATATGAATTTCCCACTGCGGGCACCCGCGTAATTGCCGAAAAGTTTGTGCCATCGGTGCTTCTTTCCAATACAAAATCCCTGGCATTCCTTTCCTGGCTGGTAGCCCATTTTACCTGCACAGCATCGCTGCCCACAGGAGAAGGAGTAAAATCAACCAGCAATACCGGCAATACGCTGAAAGAGTTGTAGCAGGAGGCTGGTGCAACGTAGGCTGATTGTAAAACCGGAACTTTGTTATTTATAAACTGCGAGGTTAATGAAGCTGATAATACAGCATCATCAACCGCAAGAAAGTCTTGTAGCAAGCTGGCGTACACGCGTCTGTAATCAAATTGTAAATCAACACAGCCCCTGTCTTCCACTTTTGTTAAGTCAATTGGGTTGCCCGTAACGCCTGGTTTTACAGCTTTGCCGATAATGAACATGGGATTGACGCCGCCATGGTCGGTGCCGGAGCTGGAATTTTCATCAACTGTTCGGCCAAATTCAGAGTAGGTGCTTGTAATCACTTTGTCTTCTATTCCCAGGGCTGCTAAATCATCCTGAAACGCTTTTACTGCTTCGGATAAATCTTTTAGCAGGTTGGCATGAGTTCCCACGCTTGTGTTTGTTGTGTCAACTTGTTGCGCGTGTGTGTCATATCCCATCTGATGCACTAAAAAAACTTTTGTCTGCGATCCGCCTTTAATTAAGCGGGCTACCGATTTGAGTTGATTTGATAAAGCGTTGTCGGGATAGGTTACAATGTTACTGCCGGCATTAAAAACATTGGTAATTCTTTCTGAAAAGGTATTTACGGATTTTTCAACTGTATTTATATATTCAATTTCATCTCTGAATTGAGATGGCGCATAATTTTGCGGAAACGGAGCGCCTACATTTTGAACAAAGCTGTAATATTTTGATGCGTTCACTGTAAGCATTACGTTGGAAGACTTTCCATCGTTCGTTTTAAAAAGCACCGATGATGAGGGCGACCCAAGTTCCAGCCCGAGGGGGTCGGGGAAGTCATCGGTTGGTTGAAGGATATTGTTGGGATAAACACTGCCAAAATATCTCCCAATCCACCCCGATTCCAATCTGTTTAACTCAGAAGTGGCATCTCCACCTGTTACCCAGTGATCAGTTGCCTTAAAATGCGATTTGCTGTTATTAAGATAACCAGCGCCCTGCAAGATGTTTAACTTGCCTTCGTCATATAGATCCTTGAAACCCGTCATTACCGGGTGCAATCCTATCTGGCGCGACTCGGACAGTGCTGAATCAAGTTTGATTGCTCCGGTAGTGCCTGATTGCGGAATGGCTATTTTAGGGCGATTGGCCTTATAAAGTGCATAGCGAGATTCTTCCAGTGGAATGATTGTATTAAGTCCGTCGTTTCCTCCTGCAAGATTGATAAAAACCAGAGTCCTGTTTTGTACTTCCTCACAAGCGAAATTGTCAAATCCCATGAGGGTATTATGTGCCTTAAGTAAGGTGGAGTTGAGGAATATAGGAGTAAAGCCCAAACCTAAGCTGTTTCTGATAAAGCTTCTTCTGTTCATAAGCAATTAGATATTGGTTGTATTTTTAATGCAGTTGATATTCCTGAGAATACAAAATGCTTGTAAAAAGAGATTTTAATTGGGGAAGAACGGAATCGCTATTCCCACTACTTTTATAATTGTTCCATTCCATTTCCCAGTTTCGCAGACTTAACCCGCCCAGCAGTATTTCGTTTAGGAAAAAATTAAACCTCTCTGTTCCAACGGGGTTTTCGGGGAACAAATAACGCAGCATCTCATCTACCAACACCGTACCGTTGGCAGGATTGGAAATATTTTCGGTGTTGTTTACCCAGGATAAAATATCAAACGATGCATAAAAATCCCCATACAAAATGACTTTTTTGTTCTCCAGCAACATTTTGGGCAATGTATATCGTGCTACAATAGACGAAGAATTTATCCACAACCGATCGTAATCTGGCTGCTGATAGTAAGGGCTGTATCCTGCAACGTTATCGGGCCTGAATATTCTAAACCCGGTATTCTCCAGGAAAAAGTCTTGAACAGTCTTCCTATAAAAGTGATAATAATTTGCTTCGATATCCTCGTTTACATCGGGAGGATGTATATCGAAAAATCTCATGGTGCCAAAAAGAAGATCCAGGGGCGACTTTATTTTTCCCCCTATTATTTCATCTGTTTTGTTGGCATCATCTTCATCAAAAAAATGTTTGCTTTTTAAAAGTTTTTGCAGGGTAATACCAATCTGGTAATCCTGCTCCATTAAAAAAGAGGACAGCGGGGAAATGATATCGCTTTCAATTTCGCTTGTAATGTTGGGGTGTACAAAAAATCGATACATCTTTCTGCATATATTTTTTGCAGTTTCATTTTGATTAAATACCAGGGCAACAAAATCATCCACTTCGCGGTACATATCTGCTGCGTCTTTTGCACCTGTTATAGTAGTATTCTGAAAGTGTGAACTAAAAGTTTTATCTGTGGTATCGTGTCGCCAGTACTGCTCAGATCCGGCTCTGATGCCGGTTTCGGGATCTATATAATCATTATTTACCTGCATTTTATACCCGGTAAACAAGCTGGATGCGAGTTTTATATCATCTTCAGTATAGTTGGGACTTCCCGCTGCATTTTCTTTGCCAATGGTGAATAGCTCAAGAAATTCACGGGCATAGTCTTCAATAGGTGAATCAGGAAAACTGTAGCGTCCGTTCAGGTAGGAAAGCATTGAGTTATTGAAACACATTTTCTTTGCAAGTGTTTTATAACTCCCCGTAGCATAGAATTCAATCAATTTAAGGTAGTCGTAATATATTGCTGAATCAACTGTTGTGTAATTGGTAATCCAATTCTGGTGCAGAAAGAAAATGCATTTATGCAAAATTGTATTGTCTCTATAGGCATTGTCCAGCCACCAACTAACAACATAGCGTTTTAAAAAACTCTCATCCGAATTTTCAGCTTTTCTGAAATCATCTACCCAGGTTTGCGCGGTTACCGGATCAAGTGGTTTAGATGTAATTGTTTTTATATTAAACAACACGCTCATTGCTTCGTCGCAGGTTTTAGCTGCAAAAGCTTCAATTTGTTTCCTTGTTGGTCCAAACGTTGTTCTCCTTAGCAAATGTGCTGCTCTCCGCGTGCCTAGTACGCCGGTAAATGGATTTAGTGATGCCATTGTATTATTCTAATACAGATTTAAAAGGGTGGCAAGAAAATAGCGACCGTTAGTAGATGAATATAAAATGGTCAGCAGAAATTTCAGAAGATGGGGTTGAATTAAAAATCAATAGCGGTCAACCACTATGAATGTTCGCAGACTTTTTGCAAAAATCAGACCAATAGGCTTTTAAGATGAAAATGTGGAAATTAAAATCGACTTGGGCTAAATGCAAAATGCTGCGGAGTTCATTTCTGCCGCAGATGAAGTCCCGGTCATCTGCGCATCTGCGGCTAACCAATAGTACATGTTGTATTATAAATAAAATGGGCGCAAATAAATCTGCGCCCACTTAAAACCAGGGAATGTAAACTTTTATTTTCCTATTACTTTCTGAATTTCTGTATTGAAATATATTTTCCCATTATAAACATCATTGATCGCTTCTAACAATTCTTCGGCAACATTGTGTTTTATAATATATCCCTTTGCACCTGCATCTATCATTTTCTTTATATATAGCGCAGAACCGTGTAATGAAACGGCTATTACCTTGGCATTCGGATGTTTTTGTGTAATGATTTTTGTTGCATCTATGCCGGAAGTTTGTTTCATGTTGATGTCCATCAGCACAATATCGGGTTGATGGTCGGCAACTGCTTTTACCGCTTCAATTCCGTCGGTACACAACGCAACAACAGTCATATCTTTTTGTTCGGTAAGAAATGCTGACCAGGCATTCCTTACTTCGGGGTGGTCGTCAGCAATAACAATCTTTATCATTGGTACTAATTTAGTGTATTTACGATATTGAAGTCGTAGAAATACTCGTAAAGGTTCCAATGACTTGAAAGAAGAAGCTAAAAAATTTAAATTATTTATCTAACATCAATTGCATTATGTTAATCCGATATCTAATACCTGTTGCATGGTTTTTACAAAATGAAACTTAATTCCTTTAATAAAATCGGAGTTGATTTCCCGTACGTCTTTTTCATTTTGCCAGCAAAGCACCACTTCGCGCATGCCGGCGCGTTTTGCAGCCAGTATTTTTTCTTTAATACCGCCCACCGGCAACACTTGGCCGCGCAGTGTAATTTCGCCCGTCATGGCCAGGTAAGGTTTTACTTTTCTGCCCGTTAACGCCGAAGCAATGGCAGTCATCATGGTAATGCCTGCGCT
>JBQCFW010000183.1:0-23317 GCA_051958655.1 Agriterribacter sp.
GGTGCAGCTAAGTCCCGACAACCAGGGCAACGTTTGGAAATCGGGGTACGAATATACTTTAAACAATGTGGGCGGATTCAGTCATATCCATTCCTGGACAATGTCCGGGTTGTCGATCATGCCGACCGTTGGCGTATTGAATACGAAAATGGGACCAGCCGACGGACCTACCACGGGCTGGACCACCGGCTACCGCTCGCGGGTGGATAAATCAACAGAAAAAGCAAGCCCGGGTTATTATGCGGTTACTTTATTGAATGGAAATATTCATACCGAACTTACCAGCACTACCCGGGCTGGATTTTTCAGGTTCACCTACCCGGAAGCGTTAGAGACCAACATCCTGATAGACCTTGAGTTTTTTACTGAGTATACTCCAAAGATTTTAGATGTGCAGCTAACCAAAGTAAGCGACACGGAAATTGAGGGTTATTCAAAACAGCAGTCGGACTGGAACGAGTATACTGTGCATTTTGTGGTGCGGTTCAATAAAAAGATGGAAGATTTCGGAGGCTGGACGGGTAACGACATATTAAAACATACCAACACTATTAAGGGCAAGGGTGACGTTGGCGGTTATGCGCACTTCAATACAAAACCAGGCGAACAGATACTGATGCAAACAGGCATTTCGCTGGTAAGCATTGAGCAGGCAAAGCTGAACCTGGAAACCGAAATGAACCCTTTTAACTGGGACTTTGACGCTGTTAAAAACAATGCGCGTAAAACATGGAACGACCTGCTGGGAAAAATTGAAGTGAAAGGCGGATCGGAAGAAAATTTGAAAAAATTCTATACCAACCTGTACCGCTCTTATGTTGCCCGTACTGTTTGGAGCGACGTAAATGGAAAATACAGGGATGTATGCGAACAGGAAAGGCAGACAGCGCCGGGCACGCCTGTATATGGCTGCGATGCTTTTTGGAATACTTTCTGGAACCTGAACCAGTTGTGGACGCTGGTAAATCCGGATCTGGCAAGTGGTTGGGTAAAATCGTTGCTGGAAGTATACAAATACGGGGGATGGTTGCCTAAAGGTCCTGCCGGGATAGAATACTCCGGCATTATGGAAGCTTCGCACGAAATTGCTTTGATAGTAAGTGCCTATCAAAAGGGCATAAGAGATTTTGATGCAGAAACAGCCTTTAAAGCAATGGTGCATCAACAATCGGTACCCGGTGTAAACCATGAGTGTGGCGGCTTTGCCGGCAACCGTTTTTTCGACTCTTATCTTGAGCTGGGTTATGTGCCGAACGAAGCAGGGCAGGTGAGCAATACGCTGGAGTATGCGTACGACGACTGGTGTGTTGCTCAAATGGCAAAGGCATTGGGCAAAAAGAAGGAATACGATGCGTTTATTAAAAGAGCGGGGAACTACAAAAATGTGTTTGATACGGCAACAAAGTATATACGCACCAAACATAAAGACGGCAGTTGGGTAAAAGAGTGGAGCCCCTATTGCTGTACTTCATTTAATGGTCCCGGTTACCTGGAAGGCAATGCCTGGCAATACAGCTTTTTCAATCCGCACGACGTGCAGGGTATATTGAACCTGATGGGAAAAGATGAATTCAACAACCGGTTGGATGAAGGGTTTGAGAAATCATCGAAGTTTAGTTTTAATGCGGACGGAGACTTGTATGACCTGGTGCCCATCAATCATGGAAACCAGCCCAACATGCAGGCCGCGTGGCTGTTCAACTATTCGGGAAAGCCCTGGTTAACACAGAAGTGGACCCGTGAGATCATGAATAAATATTATGGTTCTACACCTATTCATGGCTGGCTGGGCGATGAGGATGAGGGACAAATGGGAGCATGGTTTGTAATGAGCGCCATGGGGCTTTTTCAAACAGACGGCGGCACATCGGTAAAACCGTTTTATGAAATAGGCAGTCCATTGTTCGAAAAAATAACCATTCACCTGAACAACCAGTATTATTCCGGCAAAACATTTACAATTGAAGCGAGCAATACGTCTGACGTCAACCGTTATATACAATCAGCCACACTGGATGGCAAGCCATTAACAAAGCCCTGGTTCTATCACAGCGACCTGGTGGATGGTGGCAGCCTGGTGCTGGAAATGGGACCTCAGCCGAATGAAAGCTGGGGAAGTGCTCCTGGCGATGCTCCGCCGTCTATGTCGGCCGCGCCGGGCAAAAAGGGCAAAAGGTAGAGGTTTTAGTTTGTCGTTTGGTGTTTATCGTTTGGGGTACAGGGTTTGAAACTTAAACTGTAAACTCCAAACCCGAAACTTTTTTTTCTACAAAGGATGCTCTTTCATTAACAGGCAGCCGCGGTACCTCTGTCAGTTGATAGCCGTGTTGTAAATAAGTTGCTGCCATCTGTTCATAAGTTGCTACCGCTTCTGTCCAGGTTTGTTTTCTTTCGGTATCTGTAGTGTAAATTTCTTTCCAGGGCGGTAGTATAAAAACTTTTTTGTTGTATCGGTATTGACTGGCAATTCGGGCATTAGTTGCGCTGTCGGGAATGCCTATCAATGTTCCGTAACAAAGTGCATCTATAATACCTCTGTCGAATAACAAAATTCCCGTATCGTTAATGTGTGCTTTGTAAGTTGCCACCGAGCGATCCATCATCAGCTGCTGGTATAATATCCTGTCTTTCCAGGGAAGCGCATTTCCATTCATAGCCGTTTGTTCTGCAATAATCTGCCTTGCATCTTCCGGCACTACGGTGTAGTTTCGTTTTTGTAACGCTTCCAGCATGGTGGTTTTGCCGCAGCCCGGCCCACCTGTTATTACATAAAAGTTGTTGTGTTCGTGTCGCATTTCATCTAATAAAAAAATAGTTGTTATACTGTCAAAAAGGAATTTAACCCAGGTTGCCACCAATCCGGTTGTATATATTTTCTGGCTGCCATTTGCATACATTACCCAATATCATCCGTTTTACTCTTTTGTATTCGGGAATTTGTTGCTGCGCTAAATAATCAACGGCGGTAACATTGTTGGCGGGTAAAGCGGCGTTTTGTTTTTGGGTAAGCCGCAATTGCATCAATGCAATTCCCGCTGCATTTGCAGTAGCCGCAATCCATCCTTCGCCTAAGGTAGGCAGGTAGAAACCTTCTACTTTCATGCCATTTATATAAACAAATGCATTTTCAAGATGTGGTATTAATAAAAGCGATCTGTCTTCGCCGGTTATTTGTTTATCAATATTTAAAACCTCCTGCCGTTTATCGGGAGTAAACGCATGAATATGGGGCAAGGCAGCAATGGCAGTAATAGCAATGTCTTTGTACAGAACGTATTCTGTTTCTGTTTTAAATCCCAGTTTTTTATAAACAGGTTCGCCGAGATCGGTAGCTATCAATTGTATCGTTTTTATTGTTTTAAGCGGAGCGCTGTTGAGCAACTGCCGGGTAATTAAAGTGCCAAGCCCACGATTCCTGTAATCCTTATGTACAATAATATGCGCCAGCCAGGCAGTATCCGTGTGCGTAATAACGGTTCCTATACCCGCTATCTGTTCGTTTAGCACCAGCTTATAAGGAAAGCAACCAGCATTGTTTGTGTAATAAGTAATGGCAGGAATAATGTCGCCCCAATCATCCGGTTGAAGCGGCCCCAGTAAGGGAATATCAGCAGAACCAAGCGGTTGTAAATCCATGCTGTTGATGTTTTAGCCGCAACTTACAGTATTATTCATCAGGTTCAGAACCTTTCAGAAAGCGTTTTCCACAAGAGTTGGCTCCCGGAGCGAGACCGTGAGTACCCTGCGCGGTGTTGTATCGCTTTTTTTGTGGAAACTTGGTGCTTTTTATTATTGGAATGGTATGTCTTTTTAGGCAGGATAATTGTATTTTCAATTGTAAACTCAGTGTATGCGAACCAAAACAGCCATTGGACCGAGGTATGTGCACCGTTATTTTCATGCGGAAACAGGTGCTTGTTTAAGAGAAAGCGAAGCAAGAAAGCTTCCGGGGAAAAGTGTAATTGTGGAAACAATTCGCGTACCGGGAAAATATGGCAACACTGAAGCCCGTAAGGCAATCGTGCAGGAGCCGCAGGTAAACAAACTCCGGGTTATCTTACATCAAATAAAAAATACAGTTACTGCTGCATTCACCCGTTTAAAAGCGCTGCTGCATTTTGTGCACAAAGACAAAAGGAATGGTGGATTGTTTGAAGTGAAGGCCCCGCTTATAGATGGTCTTGCTTCACCCTTTCCGTTCGCTGTTTCGCGCGATGTGAAAATGGCAAATGGCAGCCCTGCAGCAAGCGACGCTGTTTGAAGCAATGCTCAATATCATTACACAAAAAAACCGTTTCCTCAGAAACGGTTTTTACATTTTGACAAGGGTTTGGACCACATCGGAGTTACCGTCCAAAATACTTATTTACAGCCTCAACGCGATTGTTTACGTGAAGCTTTTCATAAATGTGATAAACATGCTTGCGCACGGTTTCCTGGGCAATGCCTAAACGCGTGGAGATTTCTTTATACAACATTCCTTTGGCAAGCAGTTCGAGAATTTCATGTTCACGGTTAGAGAGATTATCGAGTATGCCGGTTGGATGATTGGTTTTTTCCTGGAATGCTGCCACCACTTTCCTGGCAATCTGGCTGCTCATGGGCGCGCCGCCTTCAGCCAGTTCGTGAATGGCTTCCAGCAGTTTGCCGGGTGCTGTTTTTTTCAGAATATATCCATTAGCGCCCGCCGCCAGTGCTTCAAAAATTTTTTCGTCTTCCTCGTATACTGTACACATCATAAAAAGCACATCGGGGTGTTTGGGCTTTAGCTCACGCACGCAATCAATGCCGCTCATCCCACCAAGGTTAATATCCATCAGTACCACGTTGGGCTTTAATTTAGGAATGCCTACTACGGCGCTTTCTCCGCTGATAAATGAACCCAGGAACTGGTATCCGTTGGCCATCATAATAATTTGCTCCAATGCCTGCCGGATATCATTGTTGTCTTCCACAATACAAACTGAAATCGTATCCATGTATTTAGTTAGTCACAAATTTAACAGATAAAAATTTATTTTCTGCTACCTCAAAGCGGGTAATGGTTAAGTGGAACTTTGAGTATGATGGATGTTCCGCCGTCGTTTACAATGGAGCAGGTGCCGCCAATAACCTGGAGTCGTTCTTTCATATTATGCAATCCATTGCTGTGGCTTTTGTTCAATGCAGGGTTGAAGCCTATGCCGTTATCGGATATGGAAATGGAGAAATATTGATCTACGGTAAATTCAACATTTACATCGGTTGCCTGCGAATGTTTCACCACGTTGTGCAACGCTTCTTTTACCGACAACAGGATATTGCGCCGTATTTTTCCGCTGATGGTTATTTCGTTGATAACATCGGGCACAGTGAGATGCAGGTGCATGTGCAGCGACTCAAAATATTCTACTACATGGTGCCGCAGGTATGCGATAAGGTTAGGCAATGAATCGTTGCGCGAATTAAGCGTCCAGATGATCTCATTCATTTTATCCATCAGCACGTTGGAAGTAGCAGATATTTTTTCAAGTTCTTTATTGTCGGGCTGGCTGCTTTTGGCTTTTGCTATTTCACTCAGCAGTCTTATCGAAGTAAGCCCCGATCCGATATCATCGTGAATTTCCTGCGAAATACGGTTACGCTCATTTTCCCTCGCATCAATAATAGCTTTGTATTTTTCAAGTTCCTTCCGGTCGTTTTCCAGTTGCAGTTGTTCTACAGCACGTATGCGGCTTATTTCCTGCCTGCGTGTGCGGTAGGCAAGTCCTTGCAGGAACAGGAACATTTGCAACAATACTCCAAACATAAAAAGCAGCACCGGTATGCCTGTGTAGCGCAGCAACATGTAATCATAATCGCTCCACCGGTCTACGTATAAAGCAATGCAGGCCATTAAAATGGCAACAAATGAACCAACTCCAAGATACCGCGCCTCTTTCTCTTTTCGCCAGATCAGCAATGTGATAATAAGGTATACGGAATAAAGCAGTACCAATACCCTTATTACATCAAAAGCCATGTTGCCCCAGAAATTATACTGGTTGGTGTAGGTGAGCGGAACGTTGATGATCAGGAAAACGATCTGGAAAACGATGCTGATGCGAAACAACCTGTACAGTTTTGGCAGGTTGGCTTTGAGTTTAAGAAAAGAGGCAATGAAAAGCAGTATCAATATATTGCCTGCAAGCTGCAATACCTGGTAGCGCAAATCGTATAAAAAGAAATACAGGTCGCCAAAGCGAAACACATTCAGCAAACGCATGATAAAATAAACCATAAAAACAAAGAGCGCTGCCGAGTAATACAGGTATTCTCTTTGGAACGTTCTTACGAACAACGTACAGGTATAGGCAAACATGCTGAACATAATGCCCAGCAGTATGATTGTGATATATAAATATGCCCGGCTGGGTTTAAGAAAAAAGGCAAATGCAAAAGAAGTTTGTTCACCGGGAACAATGATGACCGGATCAAACTGGTGCCAGTTGTAAAAATTGATTTCAGCGTCAATATAGTAGTCTTTCGTTTCTCCGTTTTTTACAGTAAACCAGCAATACGGAATTTCGTTCATAATAACATCCGAATACAGCTCGAACCTGTTGTTCATTGCCACCATTTTTGCAGCGGCGCTGTCGTAGGTATACATGGTATATTGCTGTGCCTTGCCCATGTATAGCCAAAAGGTATCGTTCTTGCCAGTGTTGCTAACCGATAGCTTTATAAAATGATTGGCGTTCAGCTCGCGCCCGCCAAAAACAGGATTGTTGTGCAGCGGTTTGAACAACGATGGATGAAGTGTATGAACGGAGTATGTGCGGGAGGCATCTTTAAAATAAGTGAGCTTTTTTTCAATTTTTTCAAAGTCCTGGATGTTGCCCACATCAATAGTGCCGGCTTTTTGAGCCAGCGCGTACCCCACGTAAAGCAAAACGAGTGGTAAAAGCAGTATCTTTTTTTGCAACAACAGGCGGCCGATTTTAAGCAAATGCAACTAACCTGTAATTTATACGAAAGAATTGAAGATTAAGCTAGTAAGGTACGTACAGTAAAAATTTTTCTGCAAACCATTCTTCCTGTGCAAAAAGAGTTTTTATTTCCCACAGGTGCGGCCTCAGCCGGCTTTCGTTGATTTCTTTTTGCAGGTCGCCGCCCTTGAGGCAAATTAAACCGTTAGTAAACGCTTCCATTTTTCTTTCCTTTTTCAATAAAGGCTTACCCCAGTTCCACAGGTCTTTTAGCGGTGCTACCGCCCGGCTCACCACAAAATCGAACTTCCGGTTCTTTATTTCTTCGGCGCGGGTGTGCTGTACCGTTACATTTTTAAGTTCCAAAGCCTCTGCCACGGCGCTTACCACTTTCAGCTTTTTACCAATGGAATCAACCAGGTGAAACCTCACACCAGGAAACATAATGGCAAGCGGTATACCCGGAAAGCCTCCGCCAGTTCCTATGTCCACAATTTCAAGTCCGTCAACAAAATCAAAAATGGCGGCAATAGCAAGCGAATGCAGCACATGTTTTTCGTAAAGGGAGTCAATATCTTTCCTGGAAATGACGTTGATCTTCTCATTCCATTCGGTATATACACCCTCCAGTGCTGCCAGTTGTTGTAGTTGGGCAGGAGTGAAGTCAGTAAAATATTTTGTAACTACTTCCAGTTTGTTTTTGGCTTCTTCCATAGCGCAGAAGTGAAAAGAATGTAATAGAAGAACATAAATATATCAAAAGCCCAGAACCATTTAAACAAGTCTTTTTCATTTAACCGGTCCATTGCCTTATACCAGATAATTGCCTGGATGATGAAACGAACGAGGAAAACACCCAAAGCAAACTCCCACCGGAAAAAAATAATGGCTGCCGCCAGTAAAGGATAAAACAAAAAATGGCTGAAGGCGTATAAGCCCAGCAAAAACCGGTGTTTGGGTTTGTAAAATTTTGCCGTGGTGAAATGCCGTTGCTTTTGCTGCCGCCATTCGCTCCATGTTCTTTTAGGGTCCGACAGGGTGAAAGCTTCTTTATCAATAGAAATATCGGTGTTGATGGCTGTGGCAGCGGCATTGATAAAAAGATCGTCGTCGCCACCCGGAACGTGATTATGCGCTGAAAACCCTTTTTGCCTGAAAAATACATCCCGCTTGTAAGCCAGGTTCCTGCCTACACCCATATAGGGCATACCCGCCAGTGCGTACGACAGGTATTGCAAAGCAGTGTGAAAAGTTTCGAAACGAATGATCTTGTTCAGCAATCCCTTCCGTTTATAATAAGCACCGTATCCCAGCACTATTTCCACGCCTCTTTCAAACTTGTCGGTCATTTTCTGCATCCAGAACTCACTCGCGGGAACGCAGTCGGCATCCGTCAGCAGCAAAATATCATGTTTGGCCATTTTAATGCCCATCGACAAAGGAAACTTTTTGCCGGGTATAAACCGCGCTTCCTGCTTCAATTCCAGCATTTGCAACTGCGGAAAATCTTTTTGCAATGCTTCGATCAGGTATTTCGATTCATCAATAGAGTTATCATTTACCAGAATCAGTTCCTGTTTGCCCGAATAATCCTGCACCAGCACGCCGGGAAGATTTTTAGCTAAATTTGCAGCCTCGTCGCGGGCACAAATAATAACAGATACGGGTTGCTGGCGAGGCATACCCGCCGGGTGGTTGGGATAAAAAGCCAGCCTTCTGAAAAAATATAAATAATAAATGATCTGGATAAGAGCAATAAGGCAAAACGCTCCGAAAATAATTTCGCTCCAATCTATCTTTTCAATCATGGCGGCGAAGGTAAGAAATACCAATATTTGTTATTAAGGATTTATTGTAATGTGAAAATATGTTGAAAAAATATGGGAGCACTTCAGTTTGAATTACAAAAGCAGGACTCAGTTTCAAAAGCAAGGACAGGGGTTATTACTACCGATCATGGCACTATACCCACTCCCATTTTTATGCCGGTAGGCACAGGAGGGAGTGTGAAGGGGGTAACGCAGGCTCAGCTTGTGCAGGAAGTAAAAGCAAAAATAATTTTAGGCAATACCTATCATCTTTACCTGCGCCCCGGAACGGATATACTGGAAAGTGCGGGCGGCCTGCACCGTTTTATGAACTGGAACCAGCCGATACTGACAGACAGCGGCGGCTACCAGGTTTTTTCGTTGGCAGGTACCCGTAAAATAAACGAAGAAGGGGTAATGTTTCAAAGCCATATAGACGGAAGCCGCCATCTTTTTACGCCTGAAAAGGTAATGGACATACAGCGAAGCATAGGCGCAGACATTATAATGGCTTTTGATGAATGCCCGCCTTATCCGAGCGACTATAAATACGCCGAAAAATCGATGCACCTTACGCATCGCTGGCTCGACCGGAGCTTTAACCAGGTGCAGTGCACCGATAACCGTTATGGACATGCGCAAAACTTGTTTCCGATTGTACAGGGAGGCACTTATACCGACCTGCGGAAAATGTCGTGCGAATACATCAGCTCAAAAAATGCTACGGGCAATGCTATTGGCGGACTGAGCGTTGGGGAACCGGAGCCAATGATGTATGAACTGTGCGGTTTGTGCTGCGACCATCTGCCGCCGGCCAAACCCCGGTACCTGATGGGGGTGGGTACACCGTGGAACATACTGGAGTGTATTGCATTGGGTATAGATATGTTTGATTGTGTAATGCCTACCCGCAACGGGCGCAACGCGATGCTGTTCACATCTAACGGAGTGATTAATATCGACAATAAAAAATGGGAGAAAGATTTTTCGCCTATTGATGATGGCATCGACTGCGAAACGAGCCATTATTACAGCAAAGCCTACCTGCGGCACCTTTTCAAATCAAAGGAATTGCTTGGATTAACCATTGCCAGTATTCAAAACCTGTCGTTTTACCTGCATGTGGTTACAGAAGCCAGGAAACACATCGAAGCCGGCGATTTCAGCAGTTGGATGAAAGAAAGTGTACAGCGGTATAAACAAAGACTATAGGATTTGAGATTTGATATTTGATATTTGAAATTCTGATGTCGGAAGGTGGTTTTTTGATGGTAAGCAGACAAGGAAATATTGAATTTGAGATTTAAAATCCTTATTCCCAAAACTGTTCTTTTTACTAATAACCTTACTGCTGTCTCCATCTCAAATGTCAAATGTCAAATTTCAAATTACTTCTTCTTTTGCGCAAACAACCACGTTAACAACTCGGGTTCGGCAAATGCATTTTTCCAGCTATCGTGCTTTACGCCGGGATACTCGGTATATTTTACGCGTGCACCGGCAGCTTTAAGCGCATCAACCATTACCCTTGAATTTTTTACGGGCACAACATCATCGTCTGCACCATGAAAAACCCATATTGGAAACTTTTTACCGTACAGCCTGGCACCATCGGGGTTGCCTCCGCCGCAAATAGGGAAGGAAGCAGCAAAGAGATTGGGCTTTCTCCACAACAATTCAAAAGTGCCGAATCCACCCATTGATAGTCCCCCCAGGTATATTCGCCTGGTATCCACAATGCCGCTGCTGATCAGCGTATCAATAAAGCTCATTACCATTTGCAGGGGATGGGTAGGAGCAAGGTTCATCGGGAACCTGTACTTGGCAGAATCGCCTGCGGGGCTTTTTACCCGTACGCTCCAGGAAGAATCTGCCGGGCATTGCGGAAATACGACAATCGCAGGAAATTTCTCCCGGTTGGCAGAATCAAGAAACAAACTGCCGCCCCAGGTTAATTGCGATTCATTGTCGTTACCTCTTTCTCCCGAACCATGCAGGAAGATGACCAGCGGGTATTTTTTGCCGGTAGAAAAATGAAGGGGCGAAAGGATGCGGCAGGGCAAAGTATCTTCTCCCTGCAAAAAAAGCTGGCGCTCATACGCACTAAAATCGGGTAGCTGCTGTGCATGAGCAGCGGTGTTCACAATCAGCAAAAAAAATAAAAGTTGCAGGGGGTAAAGTCTGAAACTATTGTGAATATTTTTCATAACAGGAAGATACAAAGTTCTTTTTAGAGTTTTCGGTTACTTTTGCCCATTGTTTTTTAGTTCGCAGGGCATGAAAAAAATAGATTGGTACATATTTAAAAGTTTCATTTTCACCTTTATATATTGCATCCTGTTGTTTACCGCCATATCGGTTGTGGTAGACATCAGCGAAAAAACCGACGATTTTGCCAAAGCCAATCTTTCTGCAGACTTTGTAATGCGCAACTATTATATAGGCTTTGTACCATTCATCGTATCATTTTTATTTCCCCTGTTCACTTTTATTGCTGTTATTTTCTTTACATCGCGTTTGGCCAATCGCTCAGAGATCATCGCCATTCTTGCCAGCGGCACCAGCTTTAACCGGTTGCTCAAACCTTATATATTGGGGGGCGTATTGCTGGCAGGCTTGCTGTGGTGGGGAAACCGCACTTTGGTGCCAAGGGCAAACGAAATCCGCACCGCTTTTGAGCTTAAGTATGTAAAATCGCCCGGCGTGTACAGCGGCAGCAGCAGTATTTACATGCGTATTGATTCTGTTACTTACTGTGGCATACGATACTATGATACTACCGGCAAAAACGGCAGCGGTTTTTTTATGGACAGGCTGAAGGGCAACAAAGTGGTATACAATCTGCGTTCGGATAATATATCGTGGGATGCTAAAGCAAAAAAATGGCGCTTGAGCGGTGTAATTGAAAGAAACATCAATGGCTTAAAAGAAGAAGTAAAACAGGATACCGTGCGGCGCATGAACTTTAATTTTACGCCGGAAGATCTGAAGAGAGACGAATATGTAAAATCGAGGTTAACCACTCCCGATCTTAAATACATGGTGGAAATGGAAAAGCTGAGAGGGTCGGAAGGCATTAACGACCTGGAAGTGGAGCTGTACCGGCGCGATGCCACACCGGTAACGGTTTTGATACTTACCTTAATCGGCGCCATTCTCGCATCGCGCAAAATACGCGGTGGAAGCGGTGTGCATATTGCAGCTGGCTTTGCCATTGCAGCCTTGTTTATTTTGTTCGACAGGTTTTCAACCATCTTCAGTGTAAAAGGCAACCTGCCACCTGTTATTGCCGCATGGCTGCCTAATGTTATATTCGGATTTCTTACCTATTATTTGTACAGGCGCGCACCAAAGTGAGGGGGCGATCAGCTTTCAGCAATCAGCTATTAGCGGGTTGCAGTGTACAAGTTGAGGGGCGCATGTTACATGGGCGCACTTCTTACTACGGCCTTCTGTCTGCTTACCTCTGCCTTTTCTTGGTTCTTGTTTCTTGAATTTTTCACCTTTCACCTTCCGCCTCATACCTTCCACCTTCAACAATAAATTGCCCGGAGCTTAAATTTTTCCATGTATATAGCGCTGTTTGCGCTAACTTTAGCGCCATACGCTAGCTAATTACTAATACACCGGCAATCTGATTAAAACACGAATTATGGCCACAATAAAAGAACGGTTTAAAGCCAAAGCCGATGAATTGTCAACAGAAATCAGGGATATCCTAAAGCAGCATGGTAGTAAAAAGATAGGTGAGGTTCATTTGTCGCAGGTATACCAGGGAATGAGGGGCATTACAGGTTTGGTTACAGAAACATCATTACTCGATGCCCAGGAAGGCATTCGCTTCAGAGGATACTCTATTCCGGAGTTGCAGCAAAAATTGCCGAGAATACCGGGAGGGTTGGAACCTTTGCCTGAGGGGTTGTTTTTTTTAATGCTGTTGGGAGAATTTCCAACAGAAAAAGATGTGGAAGAGGTAACTAATATGTGGCAGCGCAGGTCGCATGTTCCCAACCATGTATTTGATGCTATAGAAGCACTTCCGGAATCTACTCATCCTATGACGCAGTTTGTAGTAGCCATTATGGCGCTGCAAACCGAAAGCATTTTTGCGCGCAAATATGCCGAAGGGATGAATAAGAAAGATTACTGGGACGCCATGTACGACGATTCGATGACGTTGATAGCGCGCCTGCCCAGGGTTGCCGCTTATATATATCGTCGCAAATACAAAGGCGGAAAGCATATACAACCCGATGGCTTACTGGACTGGGCGGGCAATTTTGCACACATGCTTGGTTTTGAAGATCCACGCTTTATGGCTTTGATGCGGCTGTATATGACCATACATGCCGACCACGAAGGTGGCAACGTATCTGCACATACCACGCACCTGGTAGGATCTGCGCTGAGCGATCCGTACCTGAGCCTGGCTGCGGGTATGAATGGACTGGCCGGTCCCTTGCATGGACTAGCCAACCAAGAGGTAATAAAATGGATTTTTGAAATGCGCGACCAGGTGGGAGTAGAGTTGCCATCGAAGGAGCAGATTGCAGACTATGTAAAGAAAACATTGAGCGATGGTAAAGTGGTGCCGGGATACGGACATGCTGTATTGCGCAAAACCGATCCGCGCTTTTCGGCACAAATGGAGTTTGGTAAAAAGCATATGCCCGACGATCCGTTGGTAAATATTGTGTGGAGAGTATACGATGTGGTACCCGAAATATTACAGTCGCTTGGAAAAGTAAAAAATCCATGGCCCAATGTAGATGCGCACAGCGGGGCGCTGCTGGTACATTTTGGGTTGGTGGAATATGAATTTTATACCGTTTTGTTTGGCGTGAGCCGTGCGTTGGGTGTATTAGCCAGCCTGTGCTGGGACAGGGCGCTGGGACTTCCCATCGAAAGACCTAAATCTATTACCACTGCATCGGTAAAAGACTGGATTGAAGGGAAGGGAGAAATATGGGGTGATTAATGCTTACGATCTTATATAATTAAAACCAGGCCTAACAACCTGGTTTTTTATTTTGATGAAATAACCTCACAGTCTATATTTGCAGTCCTGAAAACAAAAGGGGGATTAGCTCAGTTAGCTACCTGCCTGTCGGCAGACAGAGAGCGCTCCGCTGGTAAGCGGGAAGGTCATCGGTTCCAAGAAGTTCTTATTAATAAAGGGGAATTAGCTCAGTTGGCTACCTGCCTGTCGGCAGACAGGGAGCGCTCCGCTGGTAAACGGGAAGGTCATTGGTTCCAAAAAGTTCTTATAAATAAAGGGGGATTAGCTCAGTTGGCTAGAGCGCTAGCATGGCATGTTAGAGGTCATCGGTTCGACCCCGATATCCTCCACTTTCAAAGGTTATCCAATATGGATAGCCTTTTTTAATTTATGCAACTATGTTTTACACCACTTACATTCTTCACTCAACTAATCTCGACCACTATTATATTGGTCATACTCAAAACCTGAATGGCAGACTTGTCAGACACAACAATTCTGGTAGCAAAGCGACTAAAAAGACAAATGACTGGAAGATAGTGTACACTGAAACATTTGAGACAAGGGCTGAAGCTACAGGCGTGAAATGAATATCAAGGCAAGAAAAAGCAGGAAATACATTGATGGGTTGATTAGCTCAGTTGGCTACCTGCCTGTCGGCAGACAGGGAGCGTCCCGCTTGCAGCGGGAAGGTCATCGGTTCGACCCCGATATCCTCCACCACTCAAAAGGTTATCGATTTGGATAGTCTTTTTTTATTTTATTCCAATGTCTTCATCACTTTTTTGCAAAGCAGGAATATATTAAAAGTGCCCTTTCAACCCCTTTAGCTGGTGCGTTCTGCTACAAGTAAAACAACAGACATTAAACAATCACCGGCAATCATTAAATTTGATAAATATGCTGGTGCTCTACACAAATACTTACCTCGGCAATGTTGTTAATGCAAGCCAGTCAGACGGTTTTAGCATTGGCAGGGTTTGTTATGGAACCGATGGCTCGTTTGACGAGATGCACTGCCATGAAAACCCGCATTTCAGTCTTGTGGTGAGTGGAGGTAATATCGAAAAACGCCAGGGTACCTCTTTTGAGCGGTTACCTGGAAGAATTACTTTTTATCATGCTGGCGAAGCGCATCAGAATACTTATCAGGTGGCAGGTTCAAGCCATGTCAATGTCGAAATAACCTCCTCATATTTGCGAAATAATTCTCTGAATATCAGCCATACTAATACGAACCCTTCATCGCACCGGGATGCCGCAATGCTGATATTGAAAATGTACAAGGAATCGTTAACCGCCGATGCGTATTCGGCAGATACGATGAAGATGCTTTTGCTGGAATTGTTGACGAACGATGGAAGTGAAACGTCATACAAGCCTGCGTGGGCGAATGAGCTGCAAGCATTACTCAATGACCGCTGGAACGAAACGCCCACCCTTGACGAACTGTCAAAAGTGGCCGGCGTGCATCCCGTCACCATCTCCAAACATTTTACCAGGTACTTTGGCTGCACGCTCGGAGTGTATATGCGTAAGCAAAAAGTGGTAAGGGCTATTGCCCTCATGAAAAAAACAAACGCCACGCTAACCGGCATCGCTTACGAATGCGGCTTCGCCGATCAGAGTCATTTCATCAGGACATTCAAACAGCTTACAGGGCTATTGCCTGGCGAATATCAGCGCCTTTAACGACGAGTATACGCTGGCAAATTTCATTCTATTTTAGGTGATCAGACTGTTGTTATTTTAATGTATGAAAAAGTCAGCCAGTTATCTTTTGCACCGGCGAGCAGCCATCATTGCTTCTATTTTAATTTTGTTGCACTTCCTTCCTTTTTCGGCAACGGCTCAAACAAAAATGAAGTACGCGCGCCAGGAACACATGATTCCCATGCGCGACGGTGTGAAGCTGTATACCGTAGTATTTATACCGGACAGTACGCGTGGAACATTCCCTATCCTGCTATCCCGGAATCCTTATGGAAGTGAGGGAACGGAAAATCCTGAGCATTGGGGCGCTTACATGCGGGATATGGCAGCAGAAGGCTACATCTTCGTCACACAGGATATTCGTGGCAGGTTCAAAAGTGAAGGTATATATGTAATGAACCAGCCCGTTCTTGATCAACCGGGCGCGGTTGATGAAAGCACCGATACGTACGATACAATAGATTGGCTGATTCATAACATCAAAAACAACAACGGCAACGTAGGGCAGGTGGGTATTTCTTACCTGGGGTGGACAACGCTTGTTGGTGCTGCCAGGCCACACCCTGCTTTGAAGGCTGCGAGTGAACAGGCGGGCATGGGCGATCTTTTTTTAGGCGATGACTTGCATCATAACGGCGCCTTGCGGTTGTCGTACGCTTTTGAATACACTTTTTCGCAGGAGGCGTCAAAGGGAGATACCGCGTTTACTTTCAACCAATACGATTTGTATACATGGTTTAGGGATCTGGGTCCGCTATCTAATGTAAATAATCGCTATTTCCACAATAAAATACCTACATGGAATTATTTCATGGAGCATCCTGATTATGATTCCAGCTGGTGGTTCAGGTCGCCGCTTCGTTATATGGATTATCCGCGTATTCCCATGCTGCACGTAGGTGGCATATGGGACCCCGAAGACCTTAACGGTCCACAACTGATGTACAGCTCAATGGAAAAGCGCGACAGCAGCACCCGGAATTATATTTGCATAGGTCCCTGGGCGCATGGCTTTTGGACATTTGACAGCTTATGGAAACTTGACAGGTATGTGATGGGAAGCAATACCTCGGGCTATTTTCAAAAAAACATTCAAAAGAAGTGGTTTGATTACTGGCTGAAAGGAACAGGTGATGGCAAATTTGCGGAAGCGACTATTTTCCAAACAGGAAGCAATCAATGGAATACCTATAACACATGGCCGCCTAAAGAAGCAATTATTAATAAACTGTACCTCACAGCAAATAACAAAGTATCTTTCAACCAACCCACTGCAAATAGCAAAAAAGATTACGATGAATACATCAGTGATCCTAACAACCCGGTGCCCTACCGGCCACGCCCCATTGAGCAAACGTATGGCGAAGGTTCACGCTGGTATTTATGGATGCTGGGCGATCAGCGTTTTGTTGAAGGAAGACCGGATGTTGTTACCTGGCAATCCGATACATTAACGGAAGATATAATCGTAACAGGCGAAATAATCGCGCACCTTTTTGCTTCTACCACAGGCAGCGATGCAGATTTTGTAGTGAAGCTGATAGATGTATATCCTGGTAAAGTAAAGTCAGATCCAAAACTCGGCGGTTATCAGTTTATGGTTGCCAGTGAAGTTTTTCGCGGTCGTTTTAGGGAAAGTTTTTCTAAACCCAAAGCAATGACGCCTGGCAAAGTAGAAAAAATAAAGGTTGGTATGCATTATGTAGATCATGTATTTCTGAAAGGGCATCGTATAATGGTGCAGATCCAAAGCAGTTGGTTTCCCCTCATAGACATGAATCCCCAAAAATTTGTGCCCAGTATTTACAATGCCAAGGCTGAGGATTATCAAAAAGCCACCATTCGTATTTACAGGAGTTCTCAATACAGTACATACATCGAGTTTCCACAGATAAAAAAATAAGATCGCTTTGTGTACTGTTTAATCGAGAAAATTTTGTGGTCGAAATCAAACGTAATTAGTCAATCCTCAAAAAGTAAATTTTTCATTTTCGGAGCATAAAAATCCAAGGAACTGCTCTTAACGTTAGAACAATAATTGCGGAGCCGTTATAGTCTTTGATGTGACGTCCCGGTTTTTCTTTTTCCGTCTTCCCCACCAGATATAAAATCCCGTAACCGGTAAACTGGCGCAGAATAATGCGATAAAACAAGCGAGCACCTTTGTAGGCCATCCATAAATGCTGCCTACATGAATAGCATAGTTGCTGTTGCGCCACTTTGCTCCCAATGTTTTTTGATTATGAGTGGTAGAAAAATACAACTCACCGGTTTGAGGATGGTAATAATAACTATCCGACTCATCCCAACCCGATGAACCAGAAGAATATTTAATGGTGGAAGAAACTGCTTTCAACGCTCCTGTATCTGCCGGAATATTCATGTTAATGTTTCGCCACCGGGGTACCCTTGTTGCAACATCTTCAAATATTACATCAACTGCTGCCCGACCGGTTGAGTTTGATGCTATTGGTTTTGGTGGGCGCTCAAACACCTTTTCAGGGTCCTTGCTGCCAAGCAGGTAATAAATTCCATTCGTCCACCAGTCAAAAGTCCAAACCAGTCCCGTAATCGCAAACAGCAATACAAAAAGAAAGGTATAAATACCACCGATATTATGAAGGTCGTAGTTCTTCCTTTTCCATTTGGTGCTGTGTTTCCACCGGAACCACAGCCGCTGCTTCAAGGCTGCTTTGTTTTTAGGCCACCACAAAACAATGCCTGTAATAATCATTATAAAAATGATCAGTGTAGCACCGCCTACTATATAATGTCCAACATCGTAGTTCAGCAACAGGCATTGATGCAGCATGCGGGTACAAAATATCCAGTCGTAACGCATATCAATAACACCAAGCACTTTACCTGTATACTGGTCCACATATATCCGGCTGTAATCTTCTATTGATGATGCCCAGGTCCAGCCCGCTTTTTCGCGCTTTTTAACATGGAGAAAAACAAAAGCCCTGGCGGGGTCGCGATCAATTTTTACGGAGGAAACAGCGTGGTTAAACGATACTTGTTTTGCAGCGGCTATCAATGTATCAAACGGAAGACGATGCTCCTTTACTTCTTTTACAAACAGCTTATCACGATGGTACCATGCATTCAATTCTTCCTCCCAAACAAAAATGGCAGCGGCCGTCAGACTTATAAAAACCACCAGCCCGGCAGTAAAGCCAAGCCAGCGGTGTAGTTTTCCAATAAGCTTTTTTGCAGTCATTTAAAGCGTATAAAAGATGGTAGCTAAAAAATTTCGGGGCGCTCCCGGAAAAAGCCGGTTAAAGTCGTATCCGCCGCTCCAGTATGTTTTGTTAAAGATGTTGTTGAAATTGAAAGACAGTTGCACCTGTATAAAAAAAAGAATGAGTGCGATAAGCGTTAAGGGTGTTTTCATTATGTGTTATTTAAGGTTTGTGTTGCCTTGTCAGTTTAGTAACTGTGTTTCATGCGGCAAAAAATAGCAATATTGGCGGTTGACCGGTTGCATTGTTGGCGTATAAGCAACTTGCATTACTGCAACAAATTTTAAAAACTTAGTATGAAGAATGTAATACTATGTTTTTGAGCCACCCGAATGTTGTACCAATTCCACGCATGTTTGAGCATGCCCGTTTTGGTAGCTATATATAAAGTTTGATAAGTACTTATAGTTAAGCCAACAAGTATTAAAACAGGCTGTTGCAACGATCATCGTGTGGAGGCGCAAAGTTATTGTTGCGTACAATTGCTGGTTTTCAATTTCAGGAAAAACTGCTTTCGAAATAAGGAAATTAAACAAGGTTTAGTATTTAAAAACTAATCTTGATTGATTCTTAGGCGATATGCATTGTTTCATCGATAACGCTATGCATTTAGTTTGCCGCAATTGGTGGCTCATCATTTGGTTATGCAAAAAAATGTAATATTGCACCAATATTTTCATCATGAACTTTTCGATTGATCATAAAAATCATGTGCCTCTCCACATACAGGCTGAGGAGTTGCTACGGAAAATCATCAAAAATCCTCAGTACTCCAAAGGAAAGCTGCTGCCTAACGAGGTAGAGCTCGCCAAGCAACTGGCCATTTCAAGAACAACCTTGCGACTGGCTATCAACAAGCTGGTATACGAGGGATTGCTGGTAAGAAAAAAGGGCGTGGGAACCAAAGTGAGCAACAGCGTAGTAAGCTCCAAATCAGTAAACTGGCTGAGCTTTTCGCAGGAAATGGAGGCCCGCAAGATACCGATCAAGAACTTTGAACTGAAGCTCAGTTGGGTAAAACCCGAGGAAACGGTGTCTAACTTTTTCGAGATCAGGGCCAACAAAAAAATACTGAAAATGGAAAGGCTGAGGGGACGCCCCGAAGGTCCGTTTGTATATTTTGTTTCTTACTTTCATCCGCGCATAGGCTTAACAGGCAAAGAAGATTTTCTTCGCCCCTTGTACGAAATCCTCGAAAAAGATTATATGGTGGCCGCCAATCTTTCCAAGGAAGAAATTACTGCACGGGCCGCTGATAAATTTATAGCCGGCAAGCTCAACCTGGATGTAGGAAGCCCCATCCTTTGCAGAAAACGCTTTGTGTTTGACCAGGGTGAGCGGCCTATTGAATACAACCTTGGTTTTTACCGGGCCGATAGTTTCGTATATACGATTGAGAGCAGGCGTTAGAAGCCTGGCTGCAAACACACTATTATAATTGCTGCACCGTCGCCGGTACCAGTATAGGCGGATCGGTGCTTGAATGTTGGGGGAGGTTTTAGTCTCCCCCGATTTTTTGATAATTCAGATGAAATGTTCATACATTTATACATATAATAGAGCAAAGTGATTTTACTTCAATTCATCAAACATCGTTATGTATAAGTACTGTCTGTTGATTGCATTTGTTTTAGAGAGCGTAACATCTCTGGCACAACCGCCGAAAGCTGTTGATGCCGGTCTGAAAGCCCGTATTCAATCCGATGTGTACTTCCCGTTAGTAAAAGAAAAGGCATTGGAGGTAATGAAAACAGGGTTTAATGCGGGTGATGGTTATCGTGAGGTATGGATAAGAGATTACAACACTTTTATAGAGTTGGCCGCTGCGGTAAATCCCAAAGAAGTTTTGAAGGAAAACCTGCTTGTTTTTTTCAGGATGCAGGGAGAGGATGGTAACATCATTGACGGATTTACCCCTGCTGAAAAAATTGGCAAAGGCGAGACCGACTTTTCCTATTCCAAACTGGAGCCGCGGTATGCCGGCCATAAAAATACGGTAGAGACTGACCAGGAAACTTCTTTGGTGCAAACACTGTATAAATACATACAGCTTACAGGTGATAAATCGATTTTAAATGAAAAAATAGGAGATAAGCCGGTGAGTGATCGTGTTGAATGGAGCATGGATTTTTTGATGAAGCACCGCTACAACGAAAAATACGGACTGATTATTGGCGCCACCACAGCCGATTGGGGGGATGTGCAGCCCGAACATGGCTGGGGTGTTGATCTTGATGCGAACACACATCCTGCAATTGATATTTACGACAACGCTATGTTGCTGATAGCGCTCGGCAATATGATGGAGTTATTGCCCGACACGAAAAGCAAATGGCAACCCATTAAGAAGCGCATTGCCGCCAACTGCCGCCAACATTTATGGGATGCAAAGGCACAGAAATTCATACCGCATATTTACCTGAAAGGATCACCGTTTCCTGCCGGCTTCGACGAAAAAGCAATTTACTATTTTGGCGGCACCGCCATTGCAATAGAAGCCGGTTTGCTCAACAAAAAAGAAATTAAAGTTTCACTGGATGAAATGATCAGTCGGGTAAAACAGGCGGGCGCTCCGTCTATTGGCTTAACAATTTATCCTCCTTATCCTGCAGGCTTTTTTGCCAACAAGATTATGAACCCTGAATACAGCTACCAGAACGGAGGTGATTGGACATGGTTTGGCGGAAGAATGATACAGCAATTAATTAAACATGGCTTTGTAAAAGAAGCCTACGAACAGGTTCAGCCAATGGTAAAACGTGTGAAGGACAACAACGGTTTTTACGAATGGTATTCGGTTGATAACAAGCCCAGAGGATCCGGTACGTTCCGCGGCGAAGCCGGTGTGCTGTACACAGCCATCCGGATGTTTGAAGAGGTGATCCGGTAATCCAGTTATATTTCAACAACATCATCATCCATCAGACCACCCTTTGGGCGTGCCGATGGGAAAGCCGGTCGGCACGCCCGAAGGGGTATGAAGTGTGGCCTGCGGTCTGACCGAAAAAATCGGTAATATTATCTAAACGACATTGATTGATTATAATAAAGCCGTGCCGTTGTTCAGCTATATTCAGCTTAACGTTTTAGCCAGTTGTATCAAATATGTTTTTGTTTGTTCCGTATCAACTGAATGGTTGATATCTTCAAAAAACCTTTGCTTCGTAGCCGGGGGAAGCAACGCCGTTTCCCACCAATTTCAGGTCGCTGATGAAACGGGAGATTTTATTGAATTCATCGTCGCTTACAATAGCCCGTTCTTTTTTGCGCGCATATGTAAATGCGTCATCATTTCCCCCATACTTCGCAAATATTTTCAAAGCTTCCGTAGTTATCATAACAATGTAATGCAGTTATAACTAAAACTCCAGCTTTCTTGTTGACCCGTTATTTTTTGTGATGACTACCGATTGAACCGCCTGGGGAATATGCAAAAAGCGCGCTGATTGCGAAAGGAAAGAAGAACCATAATAACATTCCCGTTTTTGTTTTTTGCCATCCGGCAATATCAGCTCAGCGGTTTTATCGTCGGGCGATAACTGGATGGTATGGCTTTCTTTTTTAAGCTCAAATACTTTTAGGGCGCCACGATTTTGTGCCGCAGCCAACAGGTATTTGTTGTTTCCCCGCAAAGCTACCAATGCTTTGCCGTTAAACGGGATGTATATGCCACTTTGCAATATAGATTGTGACAGAAAATTGCCTCTGCCATCGCCTTTCAGCAGCAAACCGTTCATGGCATCATATCTTCCCACCATTACTTCGTTGCCGTAGTCGTTGGTATTGATCACGATGTCGAGATTGCCGTCGCCATCAAAATCATCTGCCACCATTCCGTTCAGGGCCGACCATTGCGCCTGCATGGGCAATGGAACCAGGGTGAATTTGCCGTTGCCATCGTTGCGGCAGTAGCTCGAATTAAAATTGTTTGCTTTCAGCACCAGCGCATCCTGCAATTGCTCCGGCGTAAAAACCTTATCCATGGTGGCAAGCGCATACGATTTATAGTCTTTAAACTTTCCCCGCATCGATACCATTTGCCGTATCATATCGTCGCGCAAATGAGCCGAAAATTCTTTTTTCATTGTATCCTCCTGGCTGGCTGGCAGGTACAGCGACAGGAACATATCGTAGGTATTGGTGTTATCAAAGTCTTTTGCATATACCGATACCGGGTATTGCTCATTGCCTTTATAAAAGGTATTGCTGCCCAGGTTGCCGATTACATAATCGATGTCTCCGTCGTTGTCAAAGTCCCCTGGTACAATGCTTGTCCACCAGCCCACCTGATTGCTGATACCGGTAGTATGCGAAATATTTTTGAAAACGCCTTTTTGGTTTTGAAAGAAAGTAACAGGCATCCATTCGCCGGTTAATACAAGATCTGTCCAGCCGTCATTATCAAAATCTGTAAAAAGCGCGTCGCAAACCAGCCCTATATTATTGAGTTCTTTTGCCACGCTGCTCGTTACGTCTGTAAACTGTATACGCCCGTTTTTTGAATCGTTGCGGTAAATAAAGCTTGACACTGCTCTGGGAAAATTCCACGGATCTATCCTGCCGGCAACAAAAAGATCCAGGTCGCCATCCTTGTCGTAATCAACA
>JBQCFW010000184.1:0-21659 GCA_051958655.1 Agriterribacter sp.
GCTATTGAAGCAGGTATTATACTCGAAGAAAAAGGCATCAGCACCGAGGTTATCAATATACATACCATTAAACCATTGGATGAGGAAGCTGTGCTGGCATCTATACGCAAAACAAAAGCTGCGGTAACGGTAGAAGAGCATAATATCATTGGCGGATTGGGAGACGGCATTGCGCAGGTAGCGGCAAAGCACTTTCCCATACCTATTGAATATGTAGGTACCAGGGATACTTTTGGCGAAAGCGGCAAACCGGTAGAATTATTGAAAAAATACGGGCTTGATACACCGGATGTGGTAGCGGCTGCTGAAAAAGTATTGAAACGCAAGTAAACGGTGGCATTCATCCGCACCAGTCGCTCAGAAGTATCATTCATTGAAAATAATATAACAAGGTTCCGTACTATACGGAACCTTGCTGTGAATAGCAGGTATGAATAATATTGTGGAATTTGCATTGTATATGGTAAGAACCTGTACTAAACATAACCTCTATGGCTATTAACCACCCGGATGATATTGTATTACTACAGGAATTTCGCAATACCGCTACCAGAGAGAAGGCATATACCGCCATTATTAAAAAATACCAGGAAAAATTATATTGGCATGTGCGCAGGATGGTGATACACCACGAAGACGCCAACGATGTTTTGCAGAATGTCTTCATTAAAGTTTGGAACGGGCTTGAAAACTTCAGGGAGGACTCGCAGTTGTATACCTGGTTATACCGCATTGCCACCAACGAATCGCTTACGTATATTGACCAGCAAAAGCGAAAAAGCTCATTATCGATCGACAACGAAGAAAGCAACCTGGTAAACCAGCTTAAAGCTGAAAAGGGTTTTGATTTGAATAAAGCCGAATGGAAATTGCAGCTTGCTGTGCAGCAACTACCGGAAAAACAAAGACTTGTGTTTAACTTACGCTACTACGATGAAATGCCTTACGAAGAAATGAGCAGGGTATTAGACACTTCGGAAGGGGCTTTAAAAGCAAGCTATCATCACGCAGTAAAAAAGATCGAAGACTTTATTCTCAACAATTAAACCAAGCTTCTATAACGTAGTCTTAACACTTCATGAAACGTAAAGAAGATATTCAGCAAGAGCTAACCGGCATCAGTCCAAAAATGGCTGAATTCAATCATGCTATGCCTTTTGAAGCCCCTTCGGACAGTTATTTTGAGGCTTTCCCCGGCAAAATGCTCGGTCTTATCCATCATCTTGAAAGCAACACTTCCCTGCCGGCACAGGAAGAAATAACAATCCTTTCTCCCCTGCTGGCAAATATTAAAAACAAACAGCCTTTCGAGGTTCCGGATCATTACTTTGAACAATTTCAAAAAAACATCACGGAGCAGTTAGAGCGCCCGGCAGCTCAACCTGCAAAAGTGGTTCGGATGAACAGCTCGCCAAAATCCTGGGTGAGATACGCCATAGCCGTGGCTGTAATAGGTTTTGTTGGTATAGCGGCGCTGTTTTGGAACAACCTGCAATCTGATGCAAATCAAACGCTTGCAACCAAGCCAGCCGCTGCAGGTGACACGTTATCCATACCACAGCTTCCGGAAGAAACCCTTGCCGGCTATTTGAAGGGATTGCCCGATAATATATACGAACCTTCTATTGACAGCGCAGATTCTGAATTTTATGACGTTGCATTACTAAAGATAGACGATACAAAGTTGGGGAATATGCTGGAAGATGTGCCGGAGGAAGACCTGACGCTTTATGCAAAGGAATTATAACAACGACATTTGCATTCCGGTACGGCTGACAAATGGTAACTAAATTATTATTAATAGAAGTTGCTGTTTATTAAAACGTTTTCTAATAAAATAAAATTTGCTTAAAAAATAAATAATTTTCGGTGAAAAAGCTTTTTTTACTTTTTGGATTCATTACATTTGCAACCTTCATTGCCACCGCACAACAAAAAGGCGGCGGCGAAAGGATCAGATCGCTGGAAATTGGATACTTAACCAAGCAACTCCAGTTGACTCCCGAAGAAGCTGAAAAGTTTTGGCCGGTTTTTCATAAATACAGGCAGGAACTGAAAGTGGTTGCAACCGACACTAACATCACCGAAGAGCTGGATCGACAGCAAAAAGTTCTTGACATACGGAAAAAGTATAAAAAAGACTTTACCGTCATCCTGGATGCCAACAGAGCTCAAACAGTGTTTGAATCAGAAGACAGATTTCGGATACTTGTAAAAAAGGAGCTTCAAAAAAGGGCAAACGCCAGACAAGATGATACAAGACGGTATAAAAACAACAATTGATTTTTTAAATACGAAATAATTTACCTAATTTTAACTTGGTGTTTTTCATAGGTTAGCAACGGCTGGCTCTTTCTAGGGCTGGCCTTATTTTTTTTAGGTACTTTCCTTCTTGCTTAATTGGCGGAATGCAGTGTAGTTGCCGCTTCAATTTCATTCATATCTACAAGGCTGTAATCTTTCACAACATTGTAAAGCGTATCCCTTTCTACGGGCTTCCTGTTTACCTGTTTAATGAGCGAAACAAGCTCTGTGGTTGTCATAGAGGGCGTTTGCTCTTCACTTCCGGCCATAGAGTAAATTTTTGTTGTATCATCTATGGTTCCGTCAATATCATTTACACCAAACGAAAGTGTAAGCTGGGCATTCTGTCTTCCCAGCATTGGCCAGTAGGCCTTGAGGTGAGGAAAATTATCCATGAACAAACGGGCAACAGCATAAACCTTCATGTCTTCAATTACAGAAGATTCTTTTACATGGCTCATGTCGTTGGACTGGTTGCGAAATTTAAGAGGAATAAATGTATTGAAACCGCCGGTTTTGTCTTGCAGATCGCGCAGCCTTTTCATGTGGTCAACGCGGTGCCAGTATTGCTCTATATGCCCGTAAAGCATGGTAGCATTGCTATGCATGCCCAGTTGGTGGGCAACTTCATGAATGCGTAACCAGCCTTCTGCATCAACCTTATCATCGCAGATTTGTTGTCTTATTTCCGGATGAAAAATTTCTGCGCCGCCACCGGGTAAAGAATCCAGTCCTGCTTCGTGCATCAGCTTCATTCCTTCTTCTACCGGCATTTTTGCTTTGCGAAACATATAATCCAGTTCCACCGGAGTATATCCTTTAATATGCAAGCCGGGACGATGCGCTTTTATTTTACGCATGAGGTCCATAAAAAACTGCATATTCATTTTAGGATGCACGCCGCCCACAATATGTACTTCTGTAACAGGCTTGCCATCATAACTCTGTACTATATGCATCATTTGGTCGGTGCTCAGCTCCCACCCTTCTTCGCGTTTGGCATATAAGCGCGAATAAGAGCAGAACTTGCAACTGAATACGCATACATTGGTAGGTTCAATATGAAAGTTGCGATTGAAATAGGTAACGTCTCCGTGCAGTCTTTCCCGCACCAGGTTAGCCAGCGCTCCCACAAAAGGAAGGCTTGCTTTTTCAAACAGCAACACACCGTCTTCTTCCGAAAGCCGCTCTTTGTTAATAATCTTTTCTCCCACTGCGCGGAGTTCAGGCAGGAGGGCGGGATTTTGCAACAGCTTCTCTACGGGCACTTGCTGATTGGTCATACTATCTGCTTTAAATAAAATAATATGCAAAGATAGTGGATTGATTGGGTGAGGGGTTGGTTAAGTGAATTGGGGGGTTGAGTCGGTTGAGTGGGGTTGAGTAAGTAGAATAGGCTTAGCCACTCGCCGTCGGGTAGCCTCGGTCGCTATGTGAGGCGCTAGCTATGTGAGGCGTTCGCCTCACATATTTTTGTTGTCGCCTCCAGGCGACAATAACACCGTACAAGGCGAAGACGCCTCGCACAGCGAAGGACATCTTGCACCGCAAAAGTCAACTACTTAACCACTTACTTATTCTCTCATTTAACTTACTTACCCTTATTCCAGTATATCTTAACATTTTTGGTAGCCCTTCCCGAAGCTACAATGTCGGGCTTGCCATCGCCATTCATATCCATTACCTGCAAATCTTCACAAGCCATTCCATTTTCGTCTATCCATTGCTGTTGCCACCGGCTGCCGGCATTATCTGTTTTCATGTATAATTTTATGCCCACTTTGCCATCCTTATTAGGCGTTCTCCATCCGGCTACCACCTGGTCGCTGCCTGTTCCTGCAAAGTCAGCCGCTGCCAGCGCATGCCCTTCTTTTACATTCTCATCCAGCACAATCCTTTCATTTTTCCCGTTCTGCGGATATACTACTATTTTGTCTCCATGCATAGGCTCTACAATGGCTATAAACGAAGTAGTACCGCTAAGCCTGCCTACGCGAACCTCGCCGGCTCCATTGATGCCAGACAAAGGCAATATTTCGGATTTTTTCTCTGGAAATGATTCGTCGAAAAACTTGATGCCTTCCTTAGAAGCAACGTATAGTCCCTTTGCTACGGCAGCGGCAGGCACATCGAAATTGTGCGTAAGATGAAGACTGCTGTCGAGCAAATGCAATTTCCATTCATCGGTTACATTGCCAGGGAATTCATAAGCGAATAATTGTACACCTGCACCATTGCCTCCCTGGTTACCCCTTCCATGCAGCGGCAGCACAACAAGATAATATTGCCCGCTTTTCGCCTGCACCCAACGCATGCGATGAGTGGTAGGTTCGTGATGAAGTTTCACTGGCTTCCACAGTTGAGTTGGATCAGTTGGACGAACGAGGTAAAAAACGGCTCCCGATTGCTGATCGTTGCTGGTTTCCGATGGATTCCACTGCGCGCCCACCGCTACTTCTACTTTACCATCACCGTTAATGTCTTTTGCTGCAATGCATACGTTGTCAAATTCAGTCAGATTTTCTGCCATTACAAACTTTTTCCAGTCGCCATTACGATACCATACAAACTGCTTTTTATCTGCCAGCAGAATGTCGGGTTTTCCGTCGCCATCCACATCGCCCAACGCCACTCCATAACCAATGGAAATATTATTGTCTATAACCTGCTCTTCAAATACCGGTTGCGAAGGATTGAAAAGCTGCAGCAGCAAATGAAAAAATAAAAAAGATGACATAAGGACTTTTTTATGGTAATAGAATCTGTCCGACTTCAAGACCGCTTACTGAAAATAAGACTGATTTTTCAGAGAACCTTCCATACCGGTCCGAAGATTCGCAACATTAAATGTATTTCATCTGCGAATTTGCGGCAAAAAAATTCCAGGCTCTATTGCTGCGAAGGCGGTGGTGTTGTTCCCCAGTTTTCATTGGGCTTGTCTCCCATTACAAACACCAGCCTGCCGCCCTTCATCAATTCGTCGCGATACATCCAGCAGTTTGTAAGCGGCGCTCCGTTAAAACTGGCAGACTGTATGTATACATTTTTTGCGGCATTATTCTTCGTTTCCAGCACAAGCGTTTTTCCGTTGCCAAGCCTTATGGATGCTTTATCAAAAACCGGGCTACCAAATTGTATAACAGGTCTCAGGTCGGTAAATCCTTTTACATCAAACAAACCCAGCGCAGCCAAAACGTACCACGATCCAAGCTGTCCCTGATCCTCGTCTTGGCCGTACCCATAACCGTGAACCGGCTCTGTTCCATAAAATTCATCACATATCGCTCTTGTCCATTTTTGTGTTAGCCAGGGTTTTCCCGAAAAATTAAACAACCAGCTAATGTGCAGGCAAGGCTGGTTACCATGATTGTAAAGCGATTTCACTCCCGCAAACGCATCAATTACCTTGCCTCCTCCAAAGCCATCTTTTTGAGAGTTCTGGAAAATACTATCCAGCCGGTTATTGAATTGCTCCCTGCCAACAGCCCGTATCAATGCGGCAGGATTATGCGGAACATAGAAAGAATATTGTACCGCGTTACCCTCCTGGAAACCCCGCCAGGCTTCGTAGGGATCGAACTTGCTTATAAACGATCCATCGGCTTTTTTGGGATGCATGAGCTTATTTGCCGGGTTAAAAACATGTTTCCACCCAGCAGCATATTTTATTAACTGGTTATAATCATTTTCTTTTCCTAACGCCTTAGCCATTTGCGCGGCAGCAAAAGCGCTGAAGCTGTATTCAAGCGTGTGCGAAGCAGAAAAACGGGAACCGGTAGAATCGGTTTTGTCTTCGTCGAGGTGTGGCGAATACCCGTATTGCACAAACGCCTTTGTGTCCATTTTTCCAGAGCCCACCTTACGTCCCTGCCAATTAAGCTCATTTGCCTTTACCGCTTCATATGCCAGGTTAACATCATAATCACGTATGCCAGCCTGGTAGGCGCCAGCTATAGCCAAACCAACAAAATTGGTGCCCACTCCCGAAACATATTCGCTGTTGGCAATACCATCGCCAAACCAACCCTTATCCTTGTAGATCTGCAATTGCGTATGCACGTAGCTGTTATACCATTCAGGATACGACAGTGCCCACAACTGGGTAATATTCCAGAACGCTCCCCAGATAGCATCTGTATTGATGAACTCCGGCTTATTTTTACCGTTGTGCGCAGGCAATTGCCCTATTTTCGCCTGGTGTTTAGGATAGGCGCCATTTACATCGCTCGCAATGCCCCTGCCTAACAATGCATGAAAAAGACCGGTATAGAACTTTTTTTTATTGGCCTCGTCTTTTCCTTCCACCAGCATTTTGCCCAGTTCCATACGCCACAACTTTTGGGCATTTGCTTTTGCCTGGTCAAAATGCAAACTAGTGGCTTCAGCCTTAAAATTTTCTTTAGCATTTGCTACCGAAGTATACGAAAGTCCCATCTTTAATTCTATCTTCTCATCCTGTACAGTGCTATAGTTTAAAAACAGACCAGCGCCTTTTCCACTGGCTGATCTGCTATGCTGCTGTATTCCCCCCGCGGTGAAAGCTCCTACACTTTGTGGCTTTTTGCTGACCTCTCCATAAAAATACATGGCTATTTTTCCCTCGGGATCGTAGAGATAAACATATTTAGGATACGTTATAACGAAACCCTCAAAATGCGTGTCATCTATCATACGTATACCCGCATCCGTTACATCGCTGCTTTCTCCCTGCTTATTACCAATGTCGAGAATAATACGGGCATTATTGCTTTGCGGAAAAGTGTAACGGTGAAAACCTACTCTTTTGGTGGCTGTTAGTTCGGCTGTAATATGATAATCGTCGAGCTGTACTTTATAATAGCCTGGTTCAGCCAACTGGTTCTTTTTATCAAACCTCGACCGGTACCCCGAATTCGGATTTTCCAGCTCACCTGGTTTTACCTTCAGTTCGCCGGTAGTGGGCATACAACTCACCCCTCCGATCTGCCATTCGTGAAAGTGAACAAATCCCTCTATTGAGTTGTGACGGGTATCGTAGCCAATGGCTTCCCAACCAGATGGATTGCCATAATGCCCATTGGTGGAGGGCGCCAGTTTGGCCATTCCGTAAGGCACTGCAGCAGGCGTATAAAAAAACCAGCGGCTATGCGCCGTGCCAATATCAGGGTCAACATATTTCAATACGTCTTGCGCCTGTAATGCGCAGGTCTGCAAAAGACTAAAAAGCAAAAACAAACCGAACTTGTTATTATATTTCATATGAACCATTGTGTAATACGGCAAGTTGAAGTGATGATAAGAGCTACAAATTAATGCATATAGTTGAAACATATGTATATACATTGGAACAAATTACGTCCCCTTCCAGACAATGATTGCTATAGGCGCAGAAGTGTCGCGCCACGGCACTTCATTTCCCTTCACCCAAATTTTTTCAGCTAAAAAATTGCGACCGACATAAACGCAGGTTTCAAACATCTCTGCGAATTAACCAATGGTATTAATATTCGTTCTTTTTACCCGCCGATATTTGATAATTTTAGGAACAAATGGGATTGAAAAATTCAGCATCGATGACAAGTTTGAAAATCAACAAGCTCAGCTATATCCTAAAGCTGCATTTTTCGGCGATGGCGATTGCATATATGTTCAACTCTGTTGCTCAGACAAAACCACCCGGCAACATTACATTGCAATTTCATCATGTGGCTGGCAGTCGTGTATTAGAGCTGGACAGCACTTATCAAAACAGCTTTGGCGAAAGGTTTACCGTGAGTAAGTTTAAATATTATGTAAGCAATATTGAATTTTCAGACACCATTCATCATACAAACCATTTTTTAAAAAATTCTTATTTTCTTATCAATGAAGCTAAACCTGACTCTAAGCTGATCTTGCTGAATGTGCCCGCCGGCACCTATCAAAAAATTTCCTTCTTGCTGGGAGTTGACAGTGCTAAAAATGTGAATGGTGCGCAAACCGGGGCGCTTGATCCGTTGAACGATATGTTCTGGACATGGAAAAGCGGTTATGTAATGGCAAAACTGGAGGGACGTTCACCTGCATCTACCCTGCAACGTAGGATGTTTGAATATCATATCGGGGGATACAGCGGCGCACACAACGTATTAGGACGCGTTTCCCTCGTGTTGCCACATGCTGTTGAAATAACAAAAGGAAAAAGTTCGAAAATACAATTGCAGGCAGATGTGAACAAATGGTTTGATGGAGCGCATGCACTGTCTATCACCCAACATTCTGCCTGCACATCGGCAGGTATGCTGGCCAGGCAATTTTCTGAAAATTATTTGCGCATGTTCACGCTTCAATCCACGCAAGCCCATTGAAACTAATGTTCACCATATCAACCTTGTGCGCATTGCTACTATTAATGATGGCGGTACAAACTTCGTTTGCGCCACCGGGTAATACGTTGGTGCATCCTCTCAAACAGAGGATACCGGATGGATTTCCGAAGCCCGCATACGACTATAAAAACAACCCGCTTACAAAAGAAGGGTTTGAGCTGGGAAGAAAATTATTTTACGATGGCAGGTTGTCTAAAGACGGTTATACAGCATGCGCCTCCTGTCATCAGCAGTTTGCGGCGTTTTCTGATTTCGAACATGTGTTCAGTCATGGTGTCGACAGCCGGTTTACGCTTCGGAATGCACCCCCTTTGTTTAACCTGGCCTGGCAAAAAGAATTTCACCTCGACGGCGCTATTAACCACATTGAAGTGCAGCCGCTGGCACCAATGACAGGAATCAATGAAATGGCAAATAGTCTTGACAGTGTAATTTTGAAACTGCAGCAAGACGCGGTGTACAAAAAGATGTTCGCATCGGCATTTGGAAACGAACAGATCAACAGCCAGAAAATGCTATATGCATTGGCGCAGTTTACCGGCTCCATTGTATCTGCAGATTCCAAATACGACCTGGTAAAAAGCGGAAAAGCAACTTTTACCGAGTGGGAACAAAACGGGTATCAGATCTTCCGGCAAAAGTGTGCTAACTGTCATGCAGAACCGCTGTTTACAGATCTTAATTATCACAACATAGGATTGTCAGTCGACACTTTCCTAAATGATTTTGGCAGGATGACTATTACGGGAGAAAAAACAGACTCACTAAAGTTCAAAACTCCCACGCTCCGCAATATCAGCAGAACTGCACCGTATATGCACGACGGACGTTACTGGGGACTTTCCACTGCGCTTAATCATTGGCAAACCCACAACGCTTCCGATATCACGACATCGCCTTTGATTGCCGATGGGAAACCGCTTGATAATATGGAAGTTAAATACCTTGTTTCATTTTTGCATACTTTGCTCGACTCCGTACTATTGAAAGACCAGCGCCTCGCAGATCCTATACCCGGTAACCTGATTCACAAGCCTTTACAATGATTTCATTTATTCAGGCATTTTTTTTAACTTACCAATATAATCGTATAGCAACCTCCTCTGTCATTTATCGCTCTGAATACACCATCGTCACTCATTAAAGTATTCAACAAATGAAGAAGACAATTGTTTTGCTGTCCGGGTTGTTTTTTATTTCGCAGTCGTTTGCACAACAACCTGTTGAATGGTCGTTCTTTTCCAAGAAAATAAACAACAACGACTATGAAGTGCACCTTACCGCCACTATTTAAAAAGGCTGGTTCATTTACTCGCAATTTTCATCTAAAAACGGACCTGCTCCTACAGAAATAACGGTAGCACCGGCAAAAGAAATAAAACTTTCCAAAAACTTCGATGAGCAAGGCGTTGTACAAAAGCGACGCAGCGCTGACCAAAGCACGAAAATACAGGTGTTCGAAAACCAGGTAGATTTCGTGCAGGTGATTTCTGTGCGCAGCGATCAAAAGCCCACTCTTGAAGGCGCTGTTTCCTTCGTTGCGTCCAACGGCTCACAAACGCTCCCCAGGTTTACGGTAAATTTTGCTGTGCCATTGAATTGATGAAGTTTGTAGTTTGAGGTTTTATTGTTTTGAGTTTGGTGTTTATAGTTTGATAACAACAAACCTCAAACGATAAACCCCAAACCATACACCTAAAACACAAACGCCACATGCATCATAGCGCGGTTATTGGCCTTTACAAAACCACCCGCCAGGTCTTGCGAAGCCGGTATTTGATAATTGCCACCAATGGCTATATTTTTAAAAGTTATTTCCGCGCCAAATGAACCGAGCAACATATGTCCGCCCGAAACGTCTACACGGTAGCCATCATCCAGATCTTTTTTTGCGCTTTCAAATAACAAACCGGCATTAGGAGCCAACGTTACCTTATTCATTATCCTGAATTTATAATAGGCCTGCACACTGGAGCTGAATTTATTTCCATAACGGTAATCATCTCCATTCTCAGTATTTATTTTATAGCTCGCCATGGTATTAATGCCTACATCCTGCAAACGCAAATCGTACATTGCATTTAATGTAAAGTCAACGCTGCCTGTACCCAATTGAAAAATATTGGCCGTTTCTACCCCGTTTTTTTCGGGTGCTTCGTATTTGCCGGTAGGCGCTTTTACGCCGGCACCTACCCACAGTGAATGTACCAGCATTTTATTGGCTTCGGTGGTAGACCGATTGTCGAAAACCTGGTAAAAGCCCTGCACGCCCACATCGCCCAGTCCTGTTTTGCGGGTAGTAATGCCCTGGTTGTACTTTTCATTAAAACTCACGGGAATATAGGCCATCAACCTTAGCTTTTTTCCTATCGTCCAGCCGCCCCACAGTTCTACGGTCCGGTAGGTTTCATCGGTAGTTAAATACGATGTGCTGCCGCCCGCTCCCAAATGAGTAACAAGCGAGTTATAACGGTAACGCACACCTATAATTTTTTTGCTGAACTCAGGCAGTATACCAACGTAATAACTGCCTACTCCACAGCCGCAGATATCGCATGCCCATGCACATTCAAAAGATGCAATGCTGAACAATAGTATAATAATTCGTTTCATACACATTTAATTTTAATGAGAAAAAGCACAACATTTATTGCTCCGAAAACCTTTTATCGGTTACAAAGCCAGGATTATCCAACGTTTTCAAAAAGGCAAGGATATTTTTCCTGTCTTCGGAGTTTAGCGGTAAGCCATTTTTGAGTAACGGATCCAGGTTGGGTGTCTCCTTGATTTTTTCCGCATACTGTTCCAGCACCGCATCCAGTTTTATGAAACGCCCGTCGTGCATATACGGAGAGGTATAACTAAGATTGCGCAGGCTGGGTACTTTGAAAGTATACTTGTCCTTTTCGTTCAGCGTAATTTCATATCGCCCCATATCGTTGTTGTATCCTATGCCTATCCCATTGTTGCGGAACGACTCATCCGTAAACAATGGTTCTTTGTGGCAACCACTGCAATGCTGTTGAAACAATTCATACCCTTTTTCTTCTTCGGGGGTAAAGGTTTCGCCTTCCTTACGCATTACCTTATCATATTTTGAATTGCTGCTCACTGCCATTACCATAAACTGTGAAAGCGCTTTCATTATCCGCTCCGTATTGATTTCTTCAGTGCCGAATGCAAGCGAGAATAACTTTGGATAGTCGGGCCGATCCCGCAGTTTTTTGACCACGTTGTCAACCGTTTCATCCATCTCCACCGGATTGGTGATGGGCACTATGGGTTGCAGATCCAGATCAAATACACCGCCATCCCAAAAAAAGTCCTTTCGCCAAGCCAGGTTCATAATGGGCGGAGAATTCCGCTTTCCCAACTTATCGTCAATGCCATGGCTCACATCATGACCATGATGCGTAAACCCTGCCGACTGAATATGACAACTGCCGCAACTGATCGTATTGTCACGCGAAAATCTCGGCTCATAAAACAACTTTCTTCCCAATTCAAACTTCGCCCTGGTAATTTCATTGGTATTGAAATGATACAAAGGTTCAGGAAAATTAGCAGGCTTTTCAAACCCTCTGAAAGCATCTATGGCTTCTTTGGAGCAGGCACAAATGCCCGTAACCAGTATAACTGCAATACACAATTTCCTGCTCATGAAATTTAGTTTTCTGTATGATCGTGGCGGAACATGCCCGCGTAATTATTAGCAACGTTTACGCTGAAGGCACTGAACATTACCGTTGGATTTTCAGCAATGCTTAGTTGCGTTGTTCCGTCGAAAACCTTAAGCATATCTGCCATTAAATGAACATTCGCTTCCCGCCCGGTTCTTACTTTGGCGATGCCGCCGGTGCTCAGATCAATACTGATCGTTTTTATATTATTGATGGTAGGCGCATCATAGCCTCCGAATCCGCCAATATGGTAGCGAAATTTATGCTGCCCGCTGGGGTCAACAGGTGCATCGGGAGAAATGCCTTCCATTTTGAAAAAAATATAACCGCTGTTCCAACTCCAGTACATACCGTCTTCCATACTGCCGGAAGGATCCAATACGCCTGTACGTTCTGAAATATCCGTAGTGGAGCGAAGACTGTCTACCCCAACCGTAAATTCCACTTTGGAATAGTCGCCTACCGGAACATTTACTTTTGCGTAACGGGTGCTTACATCACTTTCTTTTATAAGAAAATAGCTGCTGTCCTGCGGAACAGTGTATACTTCACCGTCAGTATTTGTTACTTTGATATTGCTGATAAAGTATTGAAGATTCGTTACCGAAAAGGTTTCCCCTTTCGAATTTTCGTATGAGCCTGTATTTAACTGGAGGTTTTGTCCGCCAACAATATTATCAAACTCAACAGACAATGTTGCAAGTTCATTGTTGTTGTTGGGCGTTGTTTTTTCTTTTTTGCACGACGTTACTATCAGGAGAGATGACAGCACAATGCATGCTGTTTTTAGTGCAGACAGTTGTTTTAACATAACAAAGAATATTTATAAAGTTTAAATAGTAAGTTGACCGCTGTTTAAAGCGGGGTTGTAAAAGCAATGAATACTAATGTAGCTGCATGATTGTATACATACAGGTTTACTAACATCACATGCATACATACATTGTATACCGGCAGGCTATACTACCAGGCAGTTCAATGGATGCAGAAGATAATGCAATGGCAACAGTTCATTCCTCCGCCGGAGAATCGCGTTTCACGATAGCGCAATTTTGATTTCGTGAAACACGAAATGCCGGCGGCGAACTAACACCTGCAAAGTAAACCGATGACTATGCCCGAAGTGGAGGATGAAAAACCGGGCTGGTATGGAGATGAGAGTAATGGTTGTTGTAATATACGGAGTAGCCGGCACCAGTGCCAGATACTATACCAGCGAAGGAGAAACTGTTTTCTTCAAAAAAATCAGTAATAGTAAGCTTTACAGCGCTTTTTTCGCCAGTGGGATTGGGTGCATCGCTGTTTTTTTCAATTTGTTTTTTAAGATGACATTTTCCCTCGCACTGCAGTTGTGGCTTTTCTTTGTTCTCGCATAAATTAGCCGCGATAAAATCTTTATTAAACTGGTACTGAAGGCATGCTAAGGGAATTGCCATCATTTTCAGCAGCAGCAATGTGATTAAGACAACAGCAATATTTTTTTGCAGGAGAAACATGCGTTGCAAAGATAAAGACAGAAAGAATTGCCCGATCAATCTATTCAATAAAGATGATAATTTTTTAAAAGTATATTCAGCATCTGCGTTTCAACCTGTGCTCCGCCATATCTAAATTACTTATTGCGAAAGTTATTTTCCGCATATCATAAACAGGAGGCATGCAAATGATAACACCTTCGCGTCCGACTTTTTAAAACTCAATGAAAATGAAGCTAACCTTTACTACAGCGATTATTATTTTTCCGCCTTCAAATCAGCCTGAGCGAATAATCGTTACTACATCGGGCGGTAAGCTACGGCAAAAATTCAATGCCGAAATACTTACGAAGAAAGGGTAATAAAGAAGCTGCAACTGTATTATCAATAGCTATGTAGCGCCCCCTTTTCAAGATTACTACAACTTCAATCAGCTATTCATTTTTATAAGTAAACCAAACAAGTGTATGGGTAAAATTATTACCATTTTAGCAATTTTAATGTGCCTGAATGTTGTTGCAAACGCGCAGGTAGTGAAAGGTGTCGTGTATGACCAATCAACCGGCGAGCCTGTTGCGGCAGCCAATGTTTCTACCAGTGAACGACCGAGTGTAACCGTTATAAGCAACGATCAGGGAAAATTCAGCATCCTGCTGAAACCAGGCGAAACACTGCTGGTTACAATGGTGGGTTATGAAACCTTCCGGAAACAATATGCAACAGTACCTTCTGCGCGGGAAGAGATTTACCTGGAACGGGGACTGCTTTTAAAAGAGGTGATGGTGACAGCCAGCTTAGCTAATTCAAGAAGTAAAAGGGCTATTGGGGCCAATGTAGATCATATTGACGCAACCGAGATTGTTGCAACCGCCAACCCACCTTCGTTAGCTAATTTGCTTAACGGCAGAATCAGTGGTGCGCAGGTTTACAATACCAATGGTAAAGTAGGCATGCCTATACGTTTCGATATTCGTTCGGCGGCTACCTTTAGCATGGAGCGCGATCCTTTGATCTTCATAGATGGGGTGCGTTACCATAGCGGCAACACCGCCGATATCAATTCGTCGCAGGAAGCAATGAGTGCGCTGAATGATCTTCCTTTGAACGATATTGAATCTATTGATGTAATCAAAGGACCTGCGGCTACGGCTTCTTACGGATCGGAAGCGGCTAATGGCGTTATTGTTATCAAAACAAAACGCAATTCAAAACAGCAAAGCGGACTTGCGGTAAATGTTAGATATACCGGTGGCTTAAGCCATTTGGCACGCAAATACGACCAGTTTGTAAATAACAAATCGTTGAACGATTTTTTCAGAACCGGCGAGCAGCATCAATTGTATGCCAACCTTTCGGCCCGGCTAAACGCTAACAGCAATATCTTTTTTTCTGCAAATACCAATACGAATGCCGGTACAATTCCCGGTAATACCGACCGCAGGCAAACGATTCGTGCGGGCTACGATTTTTCAAAAGACCGTTTTAAAATATCATTGACCACGGGATATGTTACCGGTAAGTTGGCCATTCCGCAATCGGCTTCGGGGCGCGACGATGCTATCTGGAACCTGATGCGCGATACTGTTCCCTGGCCTTTTATCAGCGAAGAAAGCTGGCATGCGATCCGTAAGGAATATAAAAATGACCGTTTTACCGCTAGTGTAAAACTCAATTATACTTTTCCATTCAACATTAAAGCAGAAAGTTTGCTTGGCCTGGACCTGAACCAGATAAACGGGCTCAATTACCTTCCTTACGGTTACCTGCAGGGTACAAACAGCACGGGATCGAAACAGGTGAGCAACCGGAAAAACCAAAACATGAACTGGGATTTTAAGCTTTCGCGCAACGTTGTTTTTGATGCCAGGTGGCAATTGAACCTTTCACTGCTTTCGCAATTTACCCGCTCTACCGAAAAGGCAGATGTTATAAGCGTACGCAATTTTGCTACCCCGGCTATCAGCAACATTGCTTCGGCAGCGGAGATTTTATCCGTTACAGACTCCTACTTTGAAAAACGCACGCACGGCTTATACGGCGAGGCTTTTGTAAATTATAACAACCGATTATTTGTGAATGCGGGACTGCGCAGGGATGTTTCTAACATGATCGGGAGAAATGTCGCCAGCATCTGGTATCCCACCCTTAGCATAGCATACAATTTAGCAGATATGGATTTTCTGAAAGGGAAAATTGATAACTGGAAATTACGGGCTGCTTATGGCGAATCAGGCCGGCTGCCTTATCCGAACGATGCGCAAACAGCTTACCTGGTAGAGAATTCGTCTTTCGGAACAATTGTAAAACCATCGAGAAGAGGTAATCCAAACATCCGGCCGGAAAGAACCGGCGAACTGGAGTTTGGCACCGACATCAGCCTGTTTAAACAGCAGATCGGTTTTACCTATTACTATCAAAACACCCGCGACGCAATTGTTTATACTACGCTCATTCCATCGCTGGGCTGGCCTTCCACACTCAGCGGCGACTATCCTGAAAATATCGGGAGGATCAAGGGAAAGGGAGTAGAAGTAACCTACAACGGTCGCATGTTCACCAGTTCAGACAAGAAACATAGCCTCGACCTGTTTGCTAATTTCAACTACCAGTCCAACAAAGTAGTAAATGCCGGTGGTCGCGACATTCTCAGTCTCATTAACCTGATCCGTGAAGGGTTGCCTGCATTTTCATTTTACACAACAAAATCGGAAGGTGCTGTTTTTGATGCTTCCGGCAAGTATACCGGCGCTAAAGAAAGCGGTTTAGAAGTAGTGGGTAAGCCTTTCCCTACTTACAACGGCTCGTTCGGTTTTGCGCTCCAATTGTTCAGCAACCTGCGATTACAATCTTTATTCACCTATGCGCAGGGTGCAAAAGTTTACAATATAGCTATGCGCAACGTAGCCTTGCAGGGATCCAATTTAAAGGCTAAGGAAGATTTAGAAGCAACCCTGGCTGCACTCACACCGGGAACCGACAGTTATATTGCTACCGCTACCGCATTGTCTGAATACGAAGGGTTGCGCGGAAATTATGTGGAAAAAGCGGACTACCTGAGATTGAGCAATCTTACTATTTCTTACGATCTGAGCGCCTGGGCAAAGGCTGCTACCGGTAATGTGCTAAAGCATTGTATGTTATCGGTTACCGCCAATAACCTCTGGCTTACAACCAACTACGGAGGCGCCGAGCCATTGATTGATTCGCAGGGAGGCAGCAAGCGCACCAGGGGTATCAGCTACTTATCGGCCGATTGGACGGCAGTTCCTATGCCACGCACGTATGCATTTAGCTTAAATATTGGATTTTAACCCGGTCTGGTTACAGATCAATAACTAATAAATGATGTTATCACGAATAAAACTCTTTTTAAAAAACGGAATATTTCTGGGAGCAATTTTGCTGCTCTCCTCCTGCGATAAATGGGTAAACGATGTTGATTTGCCTAACAATACCATCGATGAATCGCAGCTGTCTTCTATTGAGATGTTGGGCAGGATAGATGGAGGCAAGTATGTATTTGGCCCTGTAATAGCAGGCGTTTGGTATGCCGGTGCCACAGCTGCCTCCGACCTGCTGGTGGCCTCCGGAGCCATTGCGGATGAAATAACGTCTACAGCTATACCAAATTCGCAGTTCTACAAGGAACTGGATGAAGACAAGCTAAGCCCGGACAATACTTCACTTTTCAGCACCTGGTCTGCCGTTCAAAATTACCGGGCGCGGGCTGAGGAAGCCATCGCCATTGCAGAAAGGTTGCAACTTCCTGAATCAGAAAAAAACCTGCTCAAAGTAAAACAACAGGCACTGGTAAACGCCAAATTGCATGCTGGTTATGCCTGGATGCTGATAGCAGATTATTTTAGCATAAGCAATAACAGCAGAACCGTGTATGTCAATCATGAGGTAGTCAGTCACGAAGACGCGTACGCGAAAGCGCAGGCTTACTGGCAGGAAGCCATTCCGCTTGCAGAGGAAGCTGAGCAGCGATTGTTACATGCTTTACTTACCAAACTGGCAATGTATACGGGCAACTATTCGCTGGCTGCGCAGCATGTGAAGCAATCTTTTTTGACGAAGGAAAATTTTAGCTTTTTAAACACTGTAGGCAAAACAAGCAATGGATTTTTCTCTGCGCTCAATGTTAACTCTCGTGACGCCGCAGTAGACTCCACGTTGGTGAAGGCGCTGAAAACCGACGCAGAAAAGGCCCGTAACCCCGTGGTGAAAGCCCCAAAAGGACATTGGTCGCTCACGCTGTTTAAGGAACGTGATCCTTTGGTGATAAGTGATTTTGACGAGATGCAACTGATCAGGGCGGAACTGGTTGTTCGGGGACAAATGAGCGGAAATGCCACCGATCTGGTCAACGCTGTTATAATGAAATACGACCCAAGCGGTTCTTCTAACAAACCCCCGGTACCGGCGCTTTCACTCAACGATCTGGTGGATATTCGCAGGGTATTTTTGTCGTGGAGAGGCACGCGTTTATTGGATTTGAGAAGATTTGAAATTGATGGCGACCTGACCCCGGGATTTACTCAAAGAAAATGGCATTGGATAAGCATACCGGAAATTGAGATGCAGTAAAAAATCAGTCATTAAGGTTTTGAACTTCGCCTAAAAAAATCGGGATTGCAACTTGTGAGGCAATCCCGATTTTTCTTGCAGAATGGTTTACTTTCCAATACAAAACTTCCCGAATATCGTTCCCAGTATGTCACGGTCTGTTTCCACCTGTCCTGTAATTTCTCCAAGATAGTGCAGGCAACGGCGTATATCCAGCGCCAGCAGATCGCCGGTTACGTTATTATCCATTGCAGTTTTAATATCACTCAGGCATTCCTGTATTTTCAGCAATGCATTGTAATGCCGCACATTGGTGATAATTGTATTTTCTGTATTAATGCCTCCGGATATCACCGCATTGTACAAGCTTTCTTTCAGCAGGTTGATGTGTTGTTTTTCGCGGGCAGAAATATAAATTGCCGGCGTTTGTGAAGCAGAAAATTTTTGTTGCGTTTCCGCTTCTCCCTGCACATCGGTTTTATTGATCACCATTAAATATTTGAGGTGTCCTTCATCAAACAACTTTTTCCTGGCTTTTACCACTTCCGCATCGTCGTTTACCGCATCAAACAAACCAATAACAATATCGGCCTGTTTCATCTTTTCATAACTTCTGCCAACGCCTATCTCTTCTATTGCATCAGCCGTATGTTCGCGTATGCCGGCTGTATCTATCAGCCTGAAGAGTATGCCATGAATGTTCAGCGATTCTTCAATGGTATCTCTGGTGGTACCTGCTATGTCGCTCACAATGGCTCTTTCCTCGTTGAGCAGCGCATTCAGCAAGGTCGACTTCCCCACATTGGGACTACCGATAATGGCTACACTAATACCGTTTTTTATTACGTTTCCTAGTTGAAACGATTGGCTCAGGTTCTGTACAACGCCACTCAGCTCAGCAATTAAATCCGCCAGTTGCGAGCGGTCGGCAAATTCCACGTCTTCCTGCGAAAAGTCGAGTTCCAGCTCTATCAGCGCCGCAAATTCAATGAGTTTGTTCCGCAGGTATTGCAAGTCGTTCGAAAAACCGCCCCGCAATTGTTTTAAAGCGGTTTGTTGTGCTGCAAATGAATGCGCTGCAATTACATCTGCTACTGCTTCAGCCTGAGTAAGATCCATTTTGCCGTTTAAGAATGCTCTTTGTGTAAATTCCCCCGGCTTTGCCATGCGGGCGCCCTTTTCAATACAGGCATTGATAACCTGCTGTTGTATATAGGGTGAACCATGACAACTTATCTCTACAATATTTTCGCCGGTATACGATGCCGGTGCTTTAAAGAGTGAGACAACTACTTCATCGAGTTTTATTTTATTATGCTTTAACATGCCTACATGAATGGTATGAGTAGGCTGCTGCTGCAAATTTTTGGAGGTAAACAATTCGTCAACAATCGCTATGCTGTTCGCCCCGCTTAACCGTATTACGCCAATAGCACCTATTCCCGGAGGAGTTGCCAATGCCACTATTGTATCATTCCAATCTGAAAAAATGGATGCCATTGGGCAAAAATACAACTCTGTTTGTCAAGGCTTACTGTTCAGCAGATTTCTATCCCCTTCCTCTATCCTTCCTAGTGCATGTTTCTTTACATCACAAATCATCATTTCATCTAATACCGCCATTAACTGACGGTAATTGCTATTGTCGCCCGGCTTAATAACTACAACCATGGAATCCGGGGAAACGTTTGCAAGCCTGAGATCCTTTTGTTTGGCAGAGATCACCTTTCTTAATCCATCGGTTCCCTCAACCATGCTTACCGTTTGTTGGCGTGGATTGTCGTTCAAAAAACCCTCATAACAAATTGCTTCTTTATCGGTCAACAGTACGGTGAGCGTTTTGCTAACCGGCACAGGCGTGTCGTCGCCTTCTTTAGGAAGTATAAAGTTCATGGCAGTAGGCTTGGTTACAACCGCCGTAAAAATGAAGAAGGTAATCAACAAAAAACCGAGATCTACCATTGGCGTCATATCAACTCTTAAAGATCTTGCAGTGGTTTTTGAAAAGCGGTTTTGTTTGTTATCAGCAACATTTGTTTCAGCCATATACAGTGTTTATCAATAAGATCGCAGGTTGCTGACATTTCCACACAACCTTACCACTAATTTTCTTTGCCTTACTGATAATACGTATAACCGCAAAAAAAATCCTTCCCGGTTTCCGGGAAGGATTTGCAAGAATTATTTACGAGATGTATTTACTCTTCTGCTATCTGGAAGGTTACAGGCTGCTTGCGGTAAGCTTTTACCTTACGACCATTTTGTTCTGCAGGTACCCATTTAGGCCCTTTCTTAATGGCGTTTACGCAAATTTCAGCCAGCTTTGTTCCTTTCATGGTAAGTGCTTCCACCTCACTGATGTTACCTTCTTTGTCCACGATGAACTGTACCACGCAGGTTCCGGCTTTACCAGCTTCCTGCAGTTCGTCAATATACCTGTTGATTTCTCTTGAGATATATTTAGCCCATGCGCCTTCTCCACCGGGGAATTTGGCTTCGATCTCCACTTTCTGGAAAACCTTGTCTTCATCATCCGCCTTGGGAGCTGCTACTACACCGCCTTTATCTTCTACCGGGGGCGCTACTATACCTAAGTCTTTTGCACCTTCCTGGTTAATAGTGCTGATGGTAGCTTCTTTCAGCTCTTCGATTTCCTTCATTTCTTCCTCTGGCTTTACTTCCTCGTCTTTTACAACTTTGGGAGGAGTAAATTTAGCCATCTCGATCTTTGGAGGATCTGGTGGCTTTGGCGGAGGTGGCGGAGGCGGCTCTAATGGCTTCTCCTCCTCAATATTGGTCATTTCCACTTCCTTGATTACCAGTTCCTGCTTTTTCTCTTTGCTCTCGAATTTAGAGCTCAAAAAAGAGGCAAGAAGGATAAGCAAGGCAAATGATGCGGTAATAATCAAAGCTGTTGTAAGGCGCTTTGAATATTTTGTCCGCAACTCATAAGCTCCATAATTCTTGTTACGACCATCGAAAACGATGTCGAGCAAGTTGGCGCTTAATATTTTGCTTAATTCCATAATGCTGTTTTTAATTTAGTTAGATGCAGTACCTCCTACATTCCATAAACTATTGAACATTATTCGCAGTTTCAGTCGCCTTTACCAGTTCATTTTCCTGGGGCGAAATGGAAACCAATGCGAATTTCTTCACTTCGTTAATGGTCATTTCGTCAAGTATAGCCACTATATTTTTGTAATTAGCCTCATCGTTGGGTTTAATTACTACCACAAAATCCTTAGGATCAGTAGTTTTCTTTTTTTGAAGAATCACATCCC
>JBQCFW010000185.1:0-27725 GCA_051958655.1 Agriterribacter sp.
ATGCCAAACATTAAATCCGCGATCAAAAGAGTGAAAGTCAGCGAGAAACGCCGTGCGCGCAATGCTTCCCAGAAATCCGCGCTGCGTACTGCGGTTAAATCTTTCGAAACAGTTGCTGCAAACATCTCCAATCAAAACGACCTTCATACTTTTTACGATGGTTATTTGCCCAACAATGTTTCTAAATTGTATTACAGGGTAAAAGCTACACAACCCGGCGGAGCCATTCTTTATTCGAACATACTTACACTGTACAAACAGCAGGAGGCAGGGTTTAAGCTCAACAGCATTATAGCCTCGGCCGGGCAGGTTATTACTCAGATTAATGCCGATGTAAGTGGCGCTGCAAGATTAACGATATCTACTGCAGATGGGAAAACCGTTTACCAGCAGCAAATTATGTTGCAGAAAGGAAGCCAGGTGTATAGCATCAGCCATTCAAAGCAACCTTCGGGCATCAACATCATATCGGTAGTTCAAAATGGTATGATCGTAAGTCGCCAGTTTGTGAATCATTGATGTTTTGCACGCCGGCATTACTGATGCAACTTATGCATTGCCGTATACTTTATATACAGGGTCGCGCACTACCGAGTTTGTATCGCTGCAAATAAATTCAAGTACATCGGCTATCTGCTCAACCTTGGGCCATTTGCTGAAATCAGCATCTGGCATGCTTTTGCGGTTAGGAGGCGTATCGATAATGCTGGGAACAATAACGGAGGCGGTTACATTTTTTCCTTTAGCAGTTGCGTTCAATATATCGGCAAAGGTGAACAAAAGCGATTTTGACAAGGCGTATGCCAACGAATTTTTTCCCTGGTCTGCCTGCAATGCCGGCCTGGCTCCTGTAAAAATAATCCTGCCGTACCCGTTCTGCAACATATGCTGAAAAAGGGACCGTGCAATAAAATAGGCAGTTTCAAAATTAAGACTGATCATTTTCTTCACTTCACTGCCAGATGTATTTTCAAGGCTGCCCATTGCAAAGCCTCCGGCCAGAAAGGCGGCGCAATCAATGCTACCGTACAGGTTGATCGCTTCTTTAATAAAAAAACCGGCAGCATTTTCATCACTCAAATCAACCTGATGCAGTTCGAAATTTGAATTGCCCACAGCAAACCCCAGTTCACTGCCCGACCGTGCCACAGCTATTACCCGGTAGCCGCTGTTCAGAAATTTTTTTACCGCTGCCGCACCCAGGTTCCCATTAGCACCTGTAATTAATATTTTCTTCATACAAATGAATATACAAAAAAATGGGGAGAAGCGGTCAGCCGTCAGCTTTCAGCGATCGGCTATCAGCGATCAGATGAGGAAACGCAAGAACCGAAATTTAAGATAAGATGCAAAAAAAAGATCCAAGATATAGGTTGCAAAAAACAAGATCCAAGAACCAAAAACTGATAAAAATTATCATTAGCCTGCCGATCATCCCAATCTCAAATCAGAAATCTCAAATCTCAAATTTGCTATGGTGCCAGCGATATGTTAACCGTTACCCCCGCTCGTGTGGTGGTCATCGGTGCAGAAGATGAAATATAGGGCAATCGTCTTTGCTGATCGAAATAAAATTTAAGCTGAATGCGATTGCTCAATACATAATCAATAGTCGGATAGATAATAATTACCTTTTCTTCCCCGCAGCGTCTGCCCGTGTTTAGCTTTTGTGCATTGGCAGGCGACTCTGCGGTATACTGTAATCAATGATACTCGCAGCGTCCCTTTGCATCGCACCCTGCTTTGCACGAAGGAGAACTGCGAAGAAGGAATCGCCTTACCCCGTCAACTCAATCAACCAACTCCCCCACCCTGCCTTTTTATAACAAAACGACATACTGGCACCTGTTTTCCTTCCTTTCACTGTTAGGAAGGCATTCCAATATATAGAACGCCCCGCCGGTGACGGGACGCTATCGAGAAGGCCCAACGACGTCCTGCAACCTGCAGGAAGCTATCGGGAAGGCCCGATGACGTCCTGCAACCTGCAGGGAGCCATTTTTGAGGTGCCGGTGGAAATTTTGCAAATCAAATAGACAAATATTAAAATATGAATAAACAATAACCCTTTAGCATAGGCGAACTACCGTGGTTATTTTCCACAAATAACAGGTTTATAACATTTGCTAACAAACGTGGGACAACATTGTTGTGCCGGTTTGCATTATGCCTGCTGAGTAGCGATACAACCGTACAAGCGAGCGTGGCAACAGTCGCTTAATAGTAGCAATACAGCCGGGCACATAAAACTTTAGGCTCCTAAAGGTGAGAATTCATCACTTTTTCTTAACCCTTGCTTAATGCTGGCTTAATATAATGTGAGGAAATTTGATAAACATTACCGGATGGAAAAACGTTCTGTTGATGTGGTTGTGCTGTCAGATGTCCATCTTGGCACTTACGGTTGCCAGGCCAAAAAACTAGCCGCCTACCTCAAAAGTATTACCCCTTCTATTCTCATTCTTAATGGAGATATAATAGACGGCTGGCAGTTTTCTAAAAGCTTTTTTCCTGCCTCGCACATGAGCGTTATTAAAGAGATCATTAATTACATTACTCACGGTACGCGGGTATTTTACATTACCGGTAATCACGATGAGGTACTCCGTCGTTATTCCGATTTCAGAGTAGGCAATTTTGTATTAACCGACAAACTTGTACTTGAAATAGACAACAAAATGACCTGGGTATTTCATGGAGATGTATTTGACAATACCACAAAAGGCGGAGCAAAGTTTCTTGCCAAACTGGGTAGCAGCGGTTATGGCTTGCTGATACTGGTAAACAGAGTGATCAATGCCCTTTTAAAGTTTGTGGGCAGAGAAAGAATTTCTTTATCGAAAAAAGTAATGGATGGGGTGAACAAGGCTGTGGCTAAAATAAATGATTTTGAAACCATTGCTGCCGAACTGGCCATTGAAAAAAAATACGATTACGTGATTTGCGGACATATTCACAAGCCGCAGAAAAAAGAGGTGCAGAACGAAGCAGGCAAGGTTACCTACTTAAATAGCGGCGATTGGGTAGAACATTGCACAGCGTTGGAATATCATAAAAAGGAATGGACGGTGTTTGAATTTGACGAAGCGGCTTTCCCGCAAATGAAAGTGGAGAAGGAAACACCGCAACCCAATGTTATTACCGACGAAATCAGCTTTTACATCAGCTCGCTGGCGGGGTAATTTGAAAATGGCAAACAACAAACTTCAAACGAAAAACTCCAAACCTTTACGATGAAAATATTTTATGCGATTCAGGCAACAGGCAACGGACACATCAGCAGGGCAATGGAATTGCTTCCGTATTTGCAGGCATATGGGCAGGTAGATCTATTTTTGAGCGGGGCTAACAGCACGCTTTCGCTCGATGCACCGGTTAAATACAGAAGCCAGGGACTTAGCCTTTTTTACACCTGCAAGGGCAGCCTTGATTATTTATCGATGCTCAAAAAAATATCTCCGCTTCGTTTGAAAAGAGAGGTGGCGGAGCTTCCTGTAAATGAATACGATCTTGTCATCAACGATTTTGAATGTATTACTTCTATTGCCTGCCGCCAGAAAAAAGTACCGTCGGTAAATTTTGGACACCAGGCAAGCTTTATGTCACAAAAAACGCCACGTCCTGCCGAGCCAAGCAAGGTGGGTGAATGGATCTTAAAAAACTATGCAAAAGCTTCTACTTATGTAGGATTGCATTTTGAACAATACGACGATTTTATACTGCCTCCCGTTATCAAATCGGAAATATGGAATGCAAAACCGATAAACGGGGGATATATAACGGTGTACCTTCCATCGTATTGCGACTGTGAGATCAGGAAATTTTTTGCTAAGCTTACCAACTATCGCTTCCAGGTTTTTTCAAAAGAAGTTCAGTATACCACTAAAGAGAACCATCTTACTTTTATTCCGGTAGGCAAAAAGGCATTTAACGATAGCCTGGTGCATTGCGATGCTATTATATGCGGTGCTGGCTTTGAAACTCCTGCCGAAGCACTTCACCTCAACAAAAAAATGATGGCAATGCCCATTAAAGGTCAGTACGAGCAAAAATGCAACGCTGCCGCATTGGAAAAGCTGGGAGTAAAAACGCTTCCGGAACTGCCGGAGAACTTTCACCTGGTTTTTGAAGAATGGTATCATATCCAAAATACGGTAGAAGTAAAATTCAGGTACGATGCTAAAACAATTGTTGACCTGATGCTGCAGCGGGCTGGGAAGGCGTGAGTCGATAGTTAATAGTTAAGTGGGAGCTGCCACCGGATGCAAGACTCCTTTTGTATTTCACATCAAACATGGCGTACCTTCACCTGCATTAAAACGCAGCAGTGTTCCGAAAAATACAACCAGACAAGTGGAAACATTTTATCGTGGGTATACCAATGGGTTCGGTATTGCAAATTGTTTGCAACTGGCTAATGGAAAGTCAAACCAATGCTATTATTGCTGCATTTGTAATAGTAGTTGCCATTAGTTATGGATTTGAGCTGTTTTCTAAAATAACAGGCATAGGACACTACGACTTTTGGGATGCAGTGGCTTCTGTTATTGGCGGCATGCTGGGAATAGGACTGGTTTTAATTTTCTAACACATGCACGATCTTTCCCGTATTCGCAATCTTTTTTCCTGAAACCGAAATAATCAAAAGCCCGGGCGGAATTAGTTTTGTTGCCTTGATAAAAATTATTCCTGGCACAAATATTCCCCTCAATGCTTAAAATATTATTTCCGGCAATAGTATTCAGTTTTTTACTGGCTGCTCCTGGTTTCGTTGCTGCGCAGAATACAAAAAATATCGATAATTTGAACGCATCACATAGTGTTGCGTATTTCAACCTCTCTTCGGGCAAAGAAATAGCTACAGCAGACGCCAAAAACTGGGACCTGTCGTTCCAAAAAACAACTATTTCTGTAAACGGCAGCGCCCAGGTAGTGCATATAGCTTTCGAAGGACTATCGCAAATACCAGCAACAGGCTTTAAAACCGATGAGGGCAGCAACAAAGCTATTGCAACCGGCAGCGGTAACGGCTGGTATATTTACAATATGGAAGATCACAGCATTGAACCCATTGCCGACAGAACGATTGTTATTAAAACACAAAATGGAAAATATTATAAGCTACAGGTAATAAGCTATAATAAAGACAGGCAACCACACGAACCAACTGGTTACTATACCTTCCGGTACCAGGAATTGAAAAAAGGAAAACAGTAAGAAATGCTGGTTGGTGATTTCTGATTTTTGAAATAAGGGATGTAGCCGTGATTTGAGAGTCAAACCCCAAACTACAAACCTCAAACATCTCTTATTGCGCTGTACCCAACCAGGCTTTCCAGGGTATGCGCGAAAGCATCAGCAATAAACCGATGAGGTAAAATATAGCAACTGTTTTAAATTTCCTTTTATCATCTTGCAGGCGTTTTGCTTTGGAATAGCCAATAGTAACCAGAATCACGGCTATCAGCATGGTAAGCGGATGTTCCAGCATATATAGTCTACTCACGCTATTGCCCATTGCTTCTTTCGAAAAATTGCTGGCGCCCAGCGGAGACACAAAGTACATGATAAGTCCAACCAAAAACTGGATATGCGTTACAATCAGTCCCAGCAACACAACTTTTTTGGAACCGGCGGTAAAGCGGTTGTTTTTCGACCATCCTTTTAATGCATATATAACAGCTACCAATAACCCAACTAATAAAACAATGGCTATTACTGAGTGAAGATGCTTTATGGAATAATACATAGCGAAGCGGAATTTAAGTTGCAAGATACAAATATCCGGGTAGGTTTGGTTGTACGACAAAAACTGGCTGCCGTCGGTTTTTAGCCTGCTTTAGGTAAATTAGCAACAAGTTCCTATCCAGTATGATCCTTTCCGGAGTCATCCGGTACTTATCAGACTGCTTATCACTTGCAAGCGTGGTCGCATTATAGTGGATAAAGCTCAACTGCAAGTGCATCATAAAAAATTTTTGCTCCTTGGGTAAATTACTTTTATTTGCTAAACTTTTAAAACCTTAAAAAATGAAAAGCACTCTCTATTCCCTGCTCAAGAAAAAAACATTAACGTGCTTGTTAATCACCTTAACCACTTATGCGTACTCCCAAACAAAGTACATTGACCTGAGAAATGGAAGCTCTTCCGCGGGGATTAATGATCCGGCGTTGTCAGGAGCATCTTGTGCTCAATTGGATGGTTATGGCGGACCCGTACCAAATACTCCTTTTGATAATTGGTATGCCGCAGTGTTAACAATGGGCAATCCGAGCCGTGGTCTTCAAATAATGCATGGTTATCCCCAGTACGATGAATTATACTTTAGGGGTGGAACTGATGGATGGCATAGCTGGCGAAAAATATTGAATGAGAGCAATATTTCAAGCTTTGCTTTACCGCTAACTGGTGGAACTGTCAACGGAAATGTGGGAATCGGAACAACAAATATCAATGATGCTACTTATAGACTTTATGTTGAGAAGGGCATTCGTACGAGAAAAATACGCGTAGATCAAGATTCCTGGGCAGATATTGTTTTTGATACGGCTTACCGGTTGCGACCGCTTTCAGAAGTGGAGCAATATATTCAACATTATCGTCATTTGCCAGAAGTGCCCTCGGCGGCTGAGGTGGCGAAAGATGGATTGGACTTGGGAGATAATCAGGCGACACTATTAAAGAAAATAGAAGAACTCACTCTTTACATCATCGAACAGGATAAGAAGATAATAGCTCAGCAGAACCAACTAAAGGATCTACTCACTATTAAAAAAGACCTGGAAATCATTAAAGCAAAATTTAAAGAATAAAAGACTGTGAAAGTTATCGTATCAATTCTTTTTTGCAGTCGATTTTTCGCATTATCCCAATCCAACATCCTGCAACAAACGGCAGTGTGGGCATGGCACAACAAGCCCGGAAGGTATTCTTGATGTAGTAGATGGGAAATCAAGAATGCGATAACGGCGGGAAAGGTGATGTGTTCAGATTCTTTATTGTCAACGGTTTGAGTCTAGCATTAAAATAGTAACCCCAAGACATTGTTTCAGACTGTACACCAATATCTTTAAAAATGGAAAAGAGTTTTCGTTATAAAGAAATTTGACGTTGTTTTGTGAAATTTCACCCTAAAACTTACATGAATGAAGAACATCTTTAACAAGCTTATCCTTGCAGCTATTTGCATTACAGCCTCCATCACAGCCAATGCACAAGTTGAAGTAACCGCCGGGCCGGAAGCAGGGTTTACTGCTGCCGGACTTTATACTGACGACGATGATGTTTATGCCGGGATAAACGGACATTTCGGCGGCACAGCTCGCATACAATTCGGAAATCATTTCGCAATCAGGCCGTCGGTTCTTTTGAAAATAGGAAGTATGACCAATACAGACTATGATGATACTAAAATTTCGCTGACGCGCATTTCCGTTCCGGTTCCTATCCTATACTCGAAGATTTTTGGCAACAACAGCAACCTGTTCGTTGGAGCAGGTCCAAATTTAATGTATGCCTTATCTGGCAAGCAAAAATTTGGCTCTGAAAGTCAATCAATTTCTTTTGGAAAGAATGAAACTGATTTAAAGCCCTTTGATGTTGGTCTACACTTAAAGGGAGGATTCCAGTTTCCTAACGGGCTTGCGCTTAGCACTTTCGCCAATTTTGGATTTACCAATTTAGCCAATGATGGCAGCTCTGCAAGATCGCTGGATGCAATTGGATTTTCTATAGGTTATATGTTTGGCGGAAGTGAATATTAAAGAATAATTGCTTTTGAATAAGGGAAAGTCCTCGTTAGCAGCGAGGACTTTTTTATAAGCGTTTAATTATTCACAGGTAATCCCTCTATAATTTTTATTTCACCTTCACCCTGCAATGGTGCAAAAAATTTAGTGGTTCCATCCGTTAGCTTTCTTATCTCAACCTGTGCTCCGTCCAGATAAAGAACCGCATGCTTTTATCCTTTCATCTCGATAGCTATCGGAATCAAGGCCGTTTCGATAAAGTCGTCAATAGATTTTCCAGGTTGGTCATGCTCATAGTAAATCCTTCTTTAAAGCCCATTTCAATCATCTTCTCCATACGGGCAAGAGATTCATTATAAATAGCAATGCGCACTGTTGTCTTTCCATTCTGTTCGCTAAAAGTGTAATCCCAATCAGAACCGGGTAATTCAGGGTTTTCATCCTTATCTGCAAAAGCATTAAACATTTTGAAATTTGTTTTGGGGCTAATCGAGGTGTACTTCTGAATTGCCCAATGCTCTTGTCCTTCAGGGCTTACCATCGCATAAAATCTTCGTCCACCAACCTTGAAGTCCATGAATTTTGTTTTTGATTTCCAAGGCTTAGGCGCTACCCACTGGTCAAGGATTTCTGCTTTCGTAAATGCATCCCATACCAGCGATAGGTCAGCATCAAATTCTCTTGTTATGAATACTGTTTGCGCTGCTTTGTCAACAGTAAAATCGAATAGTAAGTTCATTTTTTATTATTTTTTAAGGTGTACAATACGTCATCGAGTTGCTTGAAGCTTTCTTCCATAATCTTCCGGAACTGGTCAAGCCAGGTGTCGATCTCTTTCATTTTATCGATTTTCAGTTCATAGAAGATCTCCCTGCCTTCTTGTCTTGGAACTAAGAGATCGCATTCGGATAGAATGCGCAAGTGTTTGGAGATTGATTGCCTTCTTATGTCAAAATGCTCCGCAATAGCATTCGGAGTCATTGCCTGAACAGCGATCAGAACAAGGATCGCTCGTCGGGTGGGGTCTGCAATTGCTTGAAAAATATCTCGTCTCATGAATTACAATTATGAAGCCGTTCGGCTGCAAATATATGAGAAGCCAATCGGCTGCGCAAATTTAATTTTACTTCAGTCGATTATGCAACTTTCAAAATTGTTGATACCAACTCCCCTAATTCGGACAATTACCGACCACATCATGATCGATTTTGATAGTTTTCAGCGAACTACAAGCAATTTTTGAAATGTTAAAAGAATTCTTTTTGAAATTATTTGGGCAGAAAAGTGAGAAAAGTATATATATTTGTACTGTAATAATAATTGTTACAGTATGAATAACGGACGATTTGCCACAGCGCTACATATTCTCACACTTCTTGAAATCAAGAAGGAAGAATTGCTTTCGTCCGAGTTCATTGCCGACAGTATCAACGTAAATTCTGCTGTGGTTCGTAGGGAAATAAGTAATCTGCGGGCACATAAATTTATCGAAAGCAAGGAAGGCAAAGGCGGCGGTTACACATTGGGAAAACCGGCCTCACAAATTCATTTATCAGACGTGTATAAATCCGTGAACGATACTCCACTGCTTGGCAGGTCAAATAACCCTAATCCGGATTGTCCCATCGGCAAACAGATCAATGGTCATCTGAAAGAGTTGTTTACTGCGGCCGATGAGAATTTTTTGAAGCAATTAGGGAAGATCACCGTGAGAGATTTCGCCAGAAAATTTAAGTAATTTTTTTTATCAATAACTGTAATAAAAATTGATACAGTTAAAAAATATAAACTAAAATATATGAAAGTAGCATTAATTGGAGCCACGGGCTTCGTCGGAAAAGCAATCCTAAATGAACTTCTTCACCGAGGTCACGAGGTGACGGCTATTGCCCGGAACACAGAAACAGTACAACAAAACAAAAGCGTAATAGCAAAACAAGTCAATGTTTTAGACGCAGAAGCGGTATCCGCCGCAGTAAAAGGACACGATGCAGTTATCAGCGCTTATAACGCAGGTTGGACAAACCCGAATTTGTATAACGAGTTTTTGCAAGGTTCTCAGGCAATTCAGGATGGCGTGAAAAAATCGGGCGTGAAAAGACTTTTGGTCAACGGCGGAGCAGGTAGTTTGTTTGTTGCTGAAGGCCTGCAGGCGGTAGATACACCAAATTTTCCAGCAGAATGGAAAGCAGGAGCCTTAGCTGCAAGAGACTATCTGAATATTCTAAAAAATGAACAAGACCTGGAGTGGACCTTTCTGAGTCCTGCCTTAGAAATGCACCAGGGGACGTCGGGTGAAAGAAAAGGAACATACCGCACGGGTAAGGATACGCCTGTTTACAATGAAGCCGGCCGAAGTATCATTTCCGTAGAGGATGTAGCCTTGGCCATTGTGGATGAAATAGAAAATCCAAAACACATTGGCATGCGCTTTACGGTTGCATATTAAAACGGAATTTATAACAGCAAACGCAAGAAAGGAAAATGAAAATAATTTATGTTATGGACCCGACTTGCGGCTGGTGAATGATGTTCAATATTGAATGAATTAGTTCTTTCACCTTTAAGGGGTGTAGGGTTGAAAAATGCCGGAGAACACCGGATGGGTGGCATTGTAAATAAAAAAGCCCGCATAAATTATTTATGCGGGCTTCTTATTACGTGAGCTGTAAATTATCTCTTCACAGCTAATTTTGTAATAGAAAAGATAGACTTGAAAAAATTCTTCATCCGTATGATCAAAGGAAACCGGTAAGCCGCCAATGTACCCGTAAAAGGCGTACCTCTTCTCAACATATATTTCGACATACTGCCGGCCGTTACACCCCACTTGGCAATAAAAGTATGATACCCTTCATTCTGCTTCACGCGGTTTACAGATACAGAAGTAAAATGATACACGCGGCTTTTGGCCACTCCTTTAAACAGTCGCACACCGGCACTCCACAACTTCATTGAAAAATCAGGATCGGAATATAAACCGGGCGAAAATTCAATGCTGTACCCGCCCACGATATCCCAGATATCTTTATGTACAATATTGGGCGACCAGGTGGCACCATGCCAGTCGCTCATAGGCAATATGGCAAATTCTTTAAGCAACGTTTCCTCATTAAAATCTTCCAGCGAATTGCCATAGCTTTTTTCAATGGAACATACACTTTGCGCCCTGGGCTCGATAGCGGTGGCAGAAAAGAAAAAATATTTGTGTGGTGTATTTTCAATTTCTTCGTACAGGTGTTTATCCCAGCCGGGACAAACGTACATGTCGTCGTTCATGTACAGAATATAATCGGTGCCTGCCAATGCACGACAGGCATTCAGGGCAAAACAAACACCAGTATTGGTTTCGCTATATGTATAACTAATGTCCGGTTGAGTATCTATCCATTCAAAGCTTCCATCGGTTCCCTCATTGATATGTACAATGATCTCATGTTTGAAAGTTGAATTTTTTCGGATGCTCTCAATGCATTTTTTCAGGTAGGGCAGGTTGTTCCAGCTCGGTATGAGAATGGAGAACTTACAGTCAGATAAAAGAATAGGAACGCGTTTTGTTTTATTGATGATCATCACTTCAAATTCATGGCTGCTATATTAAAATAAATAAGAAACCGACAGGCTGGCGTGCAGGTTATGTACGTTGGTGGGCCCTTCGTTCTGCAGGGCCGGATCGCCATTGTCGTATTTCCACTCATAATTATAAGTATAGATATAAGACAGGTTACCGCTGTACACAAATCTTTTACTCGCCACAGAATAATGGCCGTTCAGGGACAGATCTACCCAATGGCTGCCAAAATTATTTTCGCCTGCAAACAGCGCATAATAAAAATTGTTGTTCCGCACTACTCTTTCGAATGAACGGCCGTATTGCCTGTTCTCTTTATACCATTTTAAACCGATGACCTGGCTGTTAGAACCCGGGCCAATGCCGGCGCCAATTATCTGCCCGTGGCTGGTGTAACCATGCCGCACCTGGTGATGGGTATACCAGGTAGGGCTTTCTCTCAACCAATTGGTGGATGGGTTTTGCAGTTGGGTAACTTCAACCATCAGTTCAATGTCGGCACCTTTTGCATTTTTGAACAATTTTTTGCCACCAACAATATAGGCCCTGGCATGTTCCGGCTCCATGGCCAGGTCGTCGATATTTTGTGAATGGTCGTTCCTTCCATATTCGACATATACTTCCGCGTTATCATTGGGAAATACAAAGCGGAAAAAGAGAGACAACATTTGGTCTCTGCCAAAGGAATTTTCGTCGCGGCTGTTCCCTTTAAAAAAAGAGCCAAAGGCCGGTAGCCAGCCATTCAGCGAACTTTCAACATTGTTACTATATTGGTAAAACACCCTTGAAAATCCGAGATGCAATCCTTTGGCCCATTTGGGTTGCCATGTAATTACCATCCCGTTCAGATACCTGTCGCCACCTGGTTTTGGATTATAAAGCCTTTGTCCTTCCCATGTTCTTCCCGTATCAGGGGGCAGAATACCGGACCCATTCAACAAGCCGGCTACCAGTTGCCATTCGAATGATCCGATGGGTGATTTAACCGGCTCGGTGGTATTGAATGTGAGATGACCAAAACCGGGCGCATTATTACTCATCAGTAAAGAGTTCCTTACACCGGGTCCCCACCACAGGTTTTCGGTAGATACACCCAGTGACAATTTTTTATAATGCAACCGCACACTGCTTTGTCCCGGAAAAACTTTGGTATAACTGCCGTTGTCAAACCGTTCAGGATTGTCTATCACATTCAAAACCGTATTGTAATAAGTTGCCCAAACACTGTCAGTATGATACGGGGAAAACTTGCGAAAATCGCTGTTCTGCGCATACACCAGCTCGGGCTGCAATTGAACAGACAGCATTCCCCAGCGGCCGTATACGCCGCCTGTGAGTTTATGCTGGTAGCCTTTGGCAGGAATCATGGAACCATTGTTCCAGCCATAAGGATTATGTGCGTTGAATTGCTGCGTGCTGGTGATGGGTAGCCATTTAATGTGGGATATTTTGGCCAATGCGGGACTGCAAGCCGTATACACCGAATCATTAAGCGTAATAAAAGGCCGGATACAAAAAGAAGCATTGATGTCTTTTTCTCCTTTCAATTGAAGCATCCGCCATCTTTCTTCAAAGAACGGAGTGCCTGCAGGAAGTATTTGCGCAAAAGTAGAAAAGCCGGTACACAATAAAACAAATAACAAAACACAGTTTCTCATAGTGGTCGTTTCAGGTTAAAACACATTCTTATCCACCTTGATAATGTTCACAACGGTTTGAACGATAATCTGAAGGTCGAGCCAGAAGGTCCAGTTTTCCATATACCAGATATCTGCTTCCACTCTTTTTTTCATGCGAACGGGATTGCTGGTTGTTTCGCCTCGATATCCTTTAACCTGCGCCCAGCCGGTAATACCCGGCTTTACCCAATGGCGCCTCATATAATTTTGAATGGAACTTTTTGACATAAGGTTCAAAGGTACCGGGTGAGGTCTGGGTCCAACGATAGACATAGAGCCGCCTAATACATTAAAGAACTGGGGCAACTCATCCATGCTGGTTTTACGCAGAAGTTTACCGATAGCCGTCACCCGTGAATCACCTTTTTTTGCCTGCTGGTAATTTCCGTTCTCATCCAAATCCCGGCTGCATGCTACCATGGAGCGAAATTTATAACAGGTGATAGGTCTGTTATGCAGCCCCCACCGCTCCTGTTTGAAAAATATAGGGCCTTTGGATGTTATTTTAATAAGCAGAGCTATCAGCGGCGTTAACCAGCTTAGTACAAAAACGATCACCAGCAGGGAAAACACAATATCGAAAACACGTTTATAAAATTGATTCTCGATGGCATCCAGGGGCAGTGAATGCAAGGTGATCATGGGCATATCTCCCATCTGCCTTATTTGCACCCGGCGTTGCCCAAATTGCTGATAATCGGGAATAATATGAATACGTTTGCCTTCTTTTTCACCCGTCTCCACGATGTTGCGCAATTGCATGCCACCTGTAAGCGGCACAGTAATTACGATATCATCCAGTTCGTGTTTTGTGATCACGTTCTCCAGGTCTGACAGATTGCCCAGGTAATGTCCATTCAGGGATGGATGCGTTTGTTCGTCGAGAAAACCTGTGAGCCTGTAACCAAACTCCTTGTTTTTAACGTATTGCTCGTAAAAATCCAGGCCAGTGTCTCCTGTACCAACAATCAATACCCTTTTCATGATGCTGTCGCTTTTCCTGATCCTTTTAAGGATGAACCGGATAAACAATTTCTGCATCGGGAAAGCCAGGCATAAAAAAACACAGTGAATGCCAACGATCCACCGGATATACATCTCTGATTTGTAGAACTGGAAGGATATGAATGAAATGATGAGCGTGTAAATGACGAGCGTCTTGATAAAAAGCACCAATTCATAAGAATATGGTTTTATCCGTAGATCCTGGTACAGCCCGGACGACACACCTATCAGCAACCAGCCTACGCTAGCAATACAACTGAGAGATACTGTATACGGGGTAAACAAAGCAGTTTCGCTGCCATTCAATATACGCTGAATAAAGAAAAAGGATCCGCCCAGAAGCAATAGGTCAACAGTTAGCTTGGTCCTGGCGGAAAGGGTTAAGGTGGTGTTGTTCATAAAGAGGAAAGAAAAGGTTCTTGTTCAATGGTGGTTAGTCTATAGCCTTCAGGGCATTCATTTGACCGATATTACACAACAAACGTTGTGTGGATCAATATAAAATTTTACACCCATTAGCTTTATGTATAATGCTTGTAAGTCGTTGATTGAACTCACATTCCACTACTCGGCAACGGCAAGCGAGCTCTAACAACGAATTCCCCAACTTTATATTAACGATCTCAACCCTTCCTAGGCCCTATAAGCTCTTTGCACTTGTCGAATGGTTGTTTTAATATCAAATTTTTGAGTGGTCATTGAATTGCCAGCAACCAGGTCCTCAAGGTATTCGCGGTGATCGGCATAATGGTTCAAATCTGCGATCATCTTATCTAATTGCCGGGGGTCGTATAAAAAACCATTTTGCCCCTGTACAACTATATCTTTGATGCCCCCGACATTAGTAGCAAAGATAATTTTCCTATGTGCCATTGCTTCCAGCAGCACATAACCGAATGCCTCATTCAGAGAAGGCAGTATCACTGCATCCGCCAGTTTGAAATAAGTATCGATATTTTCAATAAAGCCCAGAAAAATCACCTGATCTTTAAACGGAAGCTTTTCAATCAGTGCACTGATCGCCGGCTTCAAAGGTCCATCGCCGGCGAGCAATATTTTTATCCGTGATTTTAACTTTAACTGATGTTCAATAAAAGTGTTGAAAAAATTGAGATGGCCCTTCGCCTCGAGAAATAAAGCAGGGTAAAGAATTACAAAATCGTCTTTGGCTATCGTAAACCTGCTTTCAAGTGTGTGGCGTTCTTTGTCGGATATTTCGTCCGTATAATTTGGGGTGGTAAAGTTTATGCCATTCGGTATCAGGAAGATTCTGGTGCTATTTACATGTAACAAACTGCTGATGTTGCTTTTCTCTTCGGTCGATACCGCAATAAAATAAGTTTTTGACGTGTTCAATATCTTTTCCAAAAACACATATATGCCAGATAAAATGGATTTATTTATTTTATGCATAACGCCTCCATGCGGGGAATACATTATTTTTCTTATGTCTTTGGTGAACAAAGCGGCGATTCGCCCCAATGCACCGGCTACCGCACCATGAAGATGAAGCACTTCAATGTTATTGGCACGCAAAATTCTTATCGTCTTTAAGATGCACAACAGATTAACAGGATTGTAAATCGCTTTTGTCATGGGCAGATTAATGCAGTTGATACCCATTTTCTTTAAAACAACGATGTCTTTTTTAAATTTCTTATCACATCTCTTTTGTGAGTATATGTAAGTGATCTTACATTCTTTCGGTAAATGAAGTATCAGATCTGTAACGTGCTTTCTGGTGCCACCCAGCGTTGCTTCCAGGATGATGGCAATATTCATTATCGCAGTTCTATAGAGCTGTTGTTAAGTAGAAATTCCCGAAAGCCAAAGATCATTTTGAGTAGCGGTGCCGGCGCATACGACAAATAATACCATTTTTTAACCAAGTTCCATTCTCGTTTCATTACCTTATACTTTTTCAATTGTTGCTGCACCTCTCTGGTGCGGCCTTCCTTCAACAACACCAGTGCAACTGTTTTATCGTACTCACTGTCCCGCATTTGTTTTCTATGTGTTACATCTTTAACACTTGGTGTCCAGTTATCGTACCAATCTTTCCCGCCTTTTCTGCGTGCAACGGCCATTTTTTTTAACTCACGAATAGCCTCCATTTGCTCTTCTTTACGGGACAGTGTGTAACCACCTGTATTTAATTTCCAAACACCAAGGATGCTGTTGATCTTTGCAACAACGGCCACTTCACTGATCCTTAACCACAGATCGTAATCTTCGGCGCCTTTAAATTTGCCCCGGTAAACCAAATTGCCCTCCAGCTTGTCTAAAACATCTTTCCTGAACATCACATCGCTTTGCTGGTATATACAACGGTTGATAAGCGTTTTATGCGGATTGGATGTTTTGATATTTCTACTTCCAATTATACGCCCTGCTGTATCGGTGATATGACATCCACCCCCTACTAAACCAACATGAGGATGAGCGTCAAAAAATGATACCTCCTCGTGTAATCTGTGGGAATAAGACAGATCATCTGAATCCAGCCTGGCGATATATTTCCCGGAACAATATTGAATGCCATTATTAGCGGCGTTGGCGGTGCCCTGATTTGGTTGATCTATAACTTTGATCCTTTTGTCTTTTTGTTTGTAATTCAACAATACCGCGCCGGTGCCATCTGTAGAACCGTCATTGACAACAATGATCTCAAAGTGCTGGAAGGTCTGGTTCAGAATACTGTCGATTGCTTTCCCAATATTGGTTTCATCGTTATATACACAAATCAGCACAGATACTGTGGGATGCATAATTAGTTTATTGGAACTGCGGCAAAAAGCTCGTTGAACCGATTTTCCCAAGTGTGACACGTGATCGATCGCTGATACGCGTTTTCTGCGATCTTTGTTCTGAGCGTATCGTTTTTCAGATAGAAAGTACATTTATCGGAAAGCTCTTCAACATTCTTAAATGTTTCGATCTCTTTCCCTATTTCGAAGTATTCTTCAATTTCATCGGTAAACCCTGTTAAATAAAATGCCCCGCACATTGGTATTTCGAAGTCGCGCAACCTTACATGAGACATCACCTTTGATTTGTCTCTTCCGTTAAGATAAACATTCGAAAAACCCAGGTTGATCTTCGACTTACTGAATAACGCAACCATTTCATCATCTGAAAGTACGGGCCCAACGTTATTTTTAAGGATCTCATTTTCTTCATTTATCTTTCTGCCTTCAGCAACTTTTGAGGCAAATACTTTCATGCCCGATATCAGCCCTTCCCTTTTTATTATACTGTATAACTTGTCCAGTTTTTCAGACAAAGTATGGTTTCCTACTTTTTCACCGTTTACATCCCACCGTGGCCCGAATGCCCGGACATCTATTCCTTTTTTAATTAAATGGGCAATGGCATATCCCCTGTCGGCGTATCTCTGACCGATAAAAGTAACGTCGTGTATATGAGGCGTTTTCCGGGGGTAATACAGGTCGGGGTTGGCTGCCATTTGCATATGAACCGCGTTGGCACCAATTTTATTAAATGATATCTTCGCTTCCCGCTCGGTATAGACAGCATAATCAACCAGCTTGCTTATTTGCTCTACTAAATGAAACTGGTGAATGTTATTGCAACTGTAGTTGAAAACGGGCACGTTCTTATCCTTTATTTCCCGAACCAGGTCCAGATCGATAAAATCATCACATAAATAAAAAAAGCAGAGATCGAGTTTCTTTTTTGTATGCTCAGCTATGAATTGATCATATATTTTCTGCGTAAAGATCTTACGCCGCTCTTTTAACCAACCCTGGTTTTCGGCATGCACAAAAAAATCATCATAATAGAAGTCCAGCAACACAACATCATGCCCAATGTTTACCAGCGACTGGTAAAGGTTCTTTTTCCAAATAGAACTCTTATTGTTGGCAGAAAGAATAGTGCCTCCGTCGGGAATGACCTGGAATATTCTGTATTTCTTATTGGCAGTTTGCATTATGTCTGGAATTGTAGGATCATTTTTTTGTACCTATCAGGTAATGGCTATTCTTTATATGGTCAATGTCGAGCGTTAACCAATTATAATTACTTCTTCCAGCGACAAACTGTTCAAAGTATTTTTTATTGTCAATATTTTCAAAAGATGTTTGATAAGCTATCAAATAAAACGATGGTTCACCTATACTACTCAAAAATTTTTCTCTCACAGCCAAAGGAGATTCGCTGAGAGACCAAAGCGCAATACAGACAGTAGTATTAGGATCTTGTCTTATCAATTTTTGAAACTCTTTATTATCGTGTGTCAAATAAACTGCTTTGTCTACATTGACGGGTATATTATGTTGAATTTGTACCCCTTCAACTTTCAGGTTATTTGAAAAAATGCCTTTTAAATAATACTCCTGTAGTGTAAGAAAAATGGGTAGATCAAAAATCAGGTATTCGTACTTGAAACTGGCCTTATAAAATAATCGGCATAAACTTCCATATCCACCCCCGAATTCTATAACTTGATTGATATCATCAAGTTTAATATTAGTGTTCTCTAAAAAGACCTTGAGTGAATAAAGATGATGAATAAGATTTCCACTACTCTTTTTAAGGCCAGCAAATGGCAGGGGCATTCCAAAAGAGTCCTCTACTAATAACCTCTCATACAACGTATGGAAGTTCTTTGATCTTTGGATACTTTGAAGCTCCTCCACACTGCCATTATAAAACATAGTGTGCTTGATGGACTTGAAGTTCAAAAAGGCTTTTGGGTTCTTATTTAGGAATTCATACACGATTTGTCGTTCCTTCTTTTCCCAAAAAGCAGTCCGCTCTTTTTTGATTCTTCCTACGAATTCAAAATTCGCAAACAGGTCTTTTTCTAAATCAGTAATCTCCTTCTTCGACAATAATATTTTGCTTAAGTGAGATAATAGATTTGTAATTTCTTTCATGGTCTGCATAACTATTGTTAATCGCTATCCTTACGCCCAAAAATCATTGTATCGGTTAAAAAAATAGCCAATCCTCTTTCTTTGCTGTTTAGTGAACAGTGCTTTGAAAAAAACTTTTATCAAATACCTGCTAAAAAATTTTATATCAAGCAAAACACTATTGGCAAAAGAATATTCCTTCAAAACCTGTCTAAAGTAAATCGCCTGCCTGTAGTTTAAATCCGACTTAATACTTTTAATAAACCATGATGCCCGGCGTATAGGGTTTCTGAAATTTATAGGATCGCTGCTTTTATCATCTCTGTCGTTATAAACCAAACTTTCGGGCACAACTTTCATAGACACCAGGTTTTTCTTCATCCTCAGACAAAATTCCCACTCCATATTAATCTGTGGAAATCTTGTATTATCGAAAGAACCGTATTTCACCAAAGCTTCTACAGGAATTAATAAACTATATCCTGGTGACCCATCAACTTCATATGGTTCAATTTGCAACACTCTTCTCTGTTTCTCATTCAAATACCCTCTGGTTTGCCCTTTTTTATAATCGAATACTATCCCACTCGATAGAATTTTATCAGGATCACTTTGATATAAAACAAGAGAAGATAAAATGGTATTCTTATCAGCATATACCATTAATTTTTCAAGAAAGGTCCGATTGCAAACCTGGTCATCATTATAGGTTAAAACATAATCGAAATCATTTTCAATGGCGTAATCAATTCCTTTATTGATCGATCCGGCCCACCATAAATTTCCATCACCTTTTAAAACGGTTACCTGTGGGTAGTATTTTATTAAATGTTCGTAGGATCCATCTGTTGAGCCATCATCAATCACTACAATCTTAAAATTGGAATAGGTACCAGCAAAAAGTGTTTTCAGACAATTGTCTATATTGTCTTTTCTGTTGTATATCGGTACCAAAATGGCGACTGATCTATCTATATCCATAACGCTATAATTATAGGGATGTTATCAGTTTAGAATATCCAATACCTGATTTACACGATGCTCATAAAGGTGACAATCCAGTATTTTTTGTTGCATCCGTTTAATCATAGCTACTCGTAACACAGGATTACTCTTATAAAACATAAGAAGATCGTAGTAATCAGCGGGTTTATTAGCTATTACCAATTCATCTTCTGTAAAATACTGTCTGGCTAAAAGGTTGTCACATGCCTGAAATCCTCCCTGCAGGGAGGAAGAAAATACTCTTTCATTTAAAAGAATATGATGTTCGAGCTGTGCTTTAGTATGTACATTGATAGCTATTTGAGCCTTACTATAGTACTTTTGCTCAAAGATCTGATCCGGGCTGATCGGGTTAGACTCCGTAAACTCAATAAAATTAGCAGAGGACTTCTTGAGGGGCAATACCACACTATTATACATGTCTTTCCTGTGACCTACGTTCCCTATCCAGATAAAGTCAAAAGCAGGTTCAGCCACCGGCTCTATAAACTGGCTTTTATCTGCGCAATGCATCAATTGAACAAACTCCAATCCTAATTCTTTTTGATACCCTTTGAAGAAACGATCATTGATAGCATCTGAATGTTGTGACCAGATCAATATTCTGTGTTTATCTCTATACCTAATCAATTGATTTTTAGTTTCCTGTCCGATAGTCACAATTTGCTTTTCAAAAGAACAGTGTTCATAAAACTGCCCCCATAGCGCTAGGTTGCAATTATTTAACTGATCCAATGGTAAATAGTGAATATTCTCGACTGAAGTAAATATAACATCCGGAGCAAAAGCTATAAGTTCCCTTTTTGCACCTGAAATGAAGCTTAATTTTAACCTCATCAGATCAAATGTCCGGCATTCAAAGCCTATATTTTTAAATGCATTTGTAAAACCGCGTGCTACAGACATGGCCGCATAATTTTTCCGAATACCCTGATTATATATGTAAGCTACTTTCTTCAATGGATAACGGCTTTTTATTTTCCCTGTTTTTATTTTTGATGGCTATCGCTAAAACAAACAGGAATGAAAAGATCAGGAGCTGCTTTTCAAAAATATAAAAAGGAGGCGCAAAGAAGGAAGAAATAAAATGGCCTGTCATGAAACCCAATACAGCTGCGGCCGCATATTTACACCTAAAATCAATATGCTCGATCTTAACTGCCTTCCAACAGAACTTTATAGTTTTAAAGTAAAAAACCAAGATAAAAATAAAGCCCAGTATTCCCAGACGTAGCCAAAAATGTAAGGGTTGACTATGGAGTACCGAGGAAACAATAAAGTCTTCACTTTTTACACCCGTTGTTAAGGCTACCCCCGGACCAACACCTTGGAAGGGATGTTGTAAAATTCGATTGAATCCCAAAAAGATATCTAATGTATGACCCAGATTACTTGATTGGGCTAGTTCATAGCCTTCCGATTCAGGGTCGAGTAAAGCCAGAAAATCATACCTGCTACCAAATAAACGGCCTGACAAAAACCAAATCAGTAGCCCTAACACCGATAAGGCAATAAACTTTATTTTATTTCTCTTATAAAAGAAGAGGAATAGGGTCGATAAAATTGAAAAAAGTATCAGTAGTATGAATCCCCTGCGAAGAGTTAAATAAATGCATAGCAATAAAAAAATAGCAATAAGCAAGGGAACAATCCTATTACTCTTTTGGATCAATACTCTGCAAAAAAATAGGTTAAAGGTAAAGCACCACAGATAGATAATAGAGGACTCGAACATGATGCTTTTGCCATATATATCAACCGAAAACAGTTCTATAGGTAATAAATAGAGCAAAGAGAATAGGATGGCAGATACGATCCCCAAGATCTCAATCACGGAAATGATTTTCTTTATGGCGGCCAGGCTATGCATGCATATAGACCACAGATAAAGGAAAACAATAAAGTTCAAAAAAGCTCTTAATTCCAAAAGACCACTCCCTTCGTTCATAGAACTGCCTTGACCTACCAAGGTCATAGCATAGGCAACGAACAGGACAACACAAATTTGTAAGATCAGTTTTTTTATCCCACCACTCATATCCTGCGTTCTGGCAGAAGCAAAGAAAACGAGCCCCGCAATTAAACTGATTAGGGTCAGAATACTAAATCCGGCAACTTTATGAAAGAGTATAAAGGGGCTGCTAAAGGAAGACCCGTATGTATCTTCAATAAAGAAAAAACAAATCAACAGGTACAAACCCAAAAAAAGCGTTGCCGCTTTCCTGATCCTTCTAGCTCGCATTCCTCGAAATATGGTTAATTACATCCATCGATATCATCTCTGGCAGTATTTCACTAACACAAATGGGTGTTCCCATTTTGCAATTCCATTTACAGCCGTAAAAATTGCATGCTCCAATATATCCCTTGAAGTAATTGCCAGGGGGGTATGGGAAAAATCTACCATAATGGCCTCCGCCGTACACCACAAAGGTCATTTTTTTTAAAGCCAGTGAAATATGAGCCGGGCCGGAATCATTTCCTATAAGAATATCACATGAGTTTATGATATAAAACAATTCAGAGAGGTTGGTGGTTCCCGAGATATTTTGAACGTCAACATTCAATCCGGTTTCCAGAAACTCATCAAAAGAATCAATTTTCTTAGTCCCGATAATAAAGAACCGAAGCTTTCCAGGATCCTTTACCCGAGACGCAATGTCCCTCATTATTGCTTTAAAATTATCAAACCCATAAAATTTTTCTTTAAATGAACCATCGGGACAGATTAGGATCCTTACATCCGTCTGCTGATTAAACAGACGTTGAACCCTGCTACTAACACACCCCGGTTGAATACTCCATAGTCCGGGTGTAACATTTATATATCCGGAAGTTTTAAACAGCCTGTTCAGGAACAAGGCATGTAGCTCCAATTCATGACCGGAATTATCTTTGGTGATAGTTTCAGTATAAATGGTAACAGCTTCATCTATTTTCCTTACCGTATCATCTTCACTTAACCTGGTAGTGAACCCAACCTTGCGTTTGGCATTAAAGGCGTAGGCAATCAGATCTGAAAAAATAGTTCGGGAATAATTACAATTTGCAACAAGTTGCGGATTGATAAAAGGCAGTTTTATTAAAAATGAAACCAGGTATGTTACACTATTCTGTTTTGACTTGTTGAAATAAATTGCTCTTTTAATAAACGGACACTCATCTATATATTCCTGCAATGCTTTATTGGCAATCAGGATAATTGATTCTTTGCCGCAACGAGTTGAAATTTCTTTTAGCACCCCTGAAAAAAGCGCCAGGTCGCCTAAATGATCAATTTTGATCAATACGATAGATGGTCCAGATCTTTTGGATCCCAGCTTGGTAATAAACTTAACTATCGACAAGCCGGCTATGATAAAACGAAACAAAAAATATTTCAGCGAATGTTTGCCCACGCGTACATTTTAACACATTTACCTATTCCATATTCCTTTTGCAGTTCCTGAAACAAGCTTATGATATTGAAGAGGCGACCAGATAGCGCTAACCAGTAAACATGCACTGGTTGCCCAAATAACTCCATAAGGGCCAAACTGCCGCGCGAAATAAATAGACAAGGGTATATTCAATAAACCTGTAAATGAGCTGCTGATCAATTGAAGCCTGATCTTGCCTATACTGTTTATGAACATGGCATAGATCATATTCCAACTTGCTATCATAACATACACCAGCATACCAAAATTCATGGACTGGGTGATCTCCAGATCCTTACCCAGCCATAGAAAATAGATCTTATCAACAAAAAAGAATGCAAGAACACCGGCTAAAGAAAACAGAAGCCATAAAAGGATCAGGATATTCATCTTTTTTTTGATCCAGTCGAAATTGTCAAGACTATACGCCTTTGATATGGCCGGCCAGTATGGAGTAAGGATAACATTAATGACCATGGGAATGATACCGAACAAGCGGTACGCCATATTATATCTGGTCACTTCCTCAGGGCCAAATAATGAAGAGATAATTACATTGTCCGTTGAAAAAATTATTATGGAAGAAAACTGAATCAGGAAAAAAGCCAGGCTCAGCTTATAAACATCCCTTGTGAGTTTAAAATTTACGTACTTAAAGCCTGGTCTTAAATTTGAATACTTAGTTTTTAAAAGTATGATCGCGTAAATGGCTGAAAGGAGAAAAGGAGGGAAGGAGAAAATAAATGAAACAGGCAGTAACCCTACTTTCTTATTCATCACACTTAACAAAAATACTATGATGAACAAAGACATGTTGGATACAAAGCTGATATACGTGGTATAAGAAACACCTTGCTCAGCCACCTTGTATGTCTGGATCAGGTCAGTAATTGCCTTGGCTATAAAAAAGAAGACAGAAAGAAATACGATCCAAAATAATGTCTTATGTGGTATGGTAGTTTGCAATACCTCGCCTAGATCAGCGCTGGCCGACACACCTGATGCAATAAGCAATACAATAGCACCGATTATGCTCATCGTAAAAATGGATGAACTGATATAGATCCGTATCAGCGAATATTTCCTAAACAAAAAGAGTTTTACAAATTTTGTTTTAAGCCCATTTCCCAGGCCCAAGTCCATAAATGATACCCACGAAATGATGGAACTGATGGTGAGCCAAACCCCGTATACTTTTGTATCGATTATATTCAATACAAATGATATAATGAGGTAATTAAGAATCATGGAAAATCCTTTAAAGAAAAATACTCCAGCCAGATCCCTATTGAGATCATCAAGTTGCAGTATTTTATTTCTAACCTTGCCAATCATGCTTGTAACAGACTAATTCTACACTTAGGAGATCAGGTATTTGAGAAAAGCAACTACCATGTAAAGCGCACCGCCTGCAAACGAAAAAACAAGTAATAACAAAACAAGACCTTTTTTCTTGTCCTTCAATAAATATGTCGGCTTATCCAGCATCTGTATCACAGGCGATTCCTGTGAAAGTAATACTTTACTGGCCTCCAAGTTCTTGGCTACTTCAGCATACATGGTGGCCAGGACTGTTTTATCGCGGTTGGCAATTTCGACAGGAACAACGGCTGTTTTTATTCCGGGGTTTGCATCCAAAAGCTGACTTGCTGCCGTAGTATACGTTTTGCTGGTCAGTAAATTAAGAAGCGAATCTGATCGCTTTTGCATCTCGCGGATATTTTCCTGGGCAGTTCCGGTACGAATGGTCAAATAAAGATTGGCGGCTTCATTCACCAGTCGTTCAGACATCAACCTAGCAAAAACACCATCCTCGGCCGATACATCGACCCTAATGATAGAACTTTGTTTGCTTAACCGTTCTATTGCTAAATTCTTTTTGACTATTCTTTCGTACATCACATTCAACACACTATCCTGCAGCGGGCTGATACTTTTTAGATTGGTAAAACAAATATTGGCAAGCTCAGGCCTTTCCTGCCAGTTCTTTCTGGTGCCCGTGAACTCCAGGTAATAGTCAGCTAAACACAAACTGTTAGTTGACCCGCTATCTACCTTACTTAGCAACACCTTTTCTACAATTTTCTTCGATTTTAGAATATTAAGAATATTATCGCCGGAAAAAATACTTCCGCCACCGCTCAATCCACCTAGGCTGAATCCAAACTGCGAAGCCATAGCGGCTAAACCACCTCCCCCGGATGATTTTTCTTCTAAAATGAACGTGGTGGCTGCTTCGAATTTAGGTTTCTGCAAATTGTAATACAGAAATCCCAAACCGGCCGCTGCTATAATGGCCATACCCATCCACAACAACCTTTTTCGCAGGTATTGCAGAAATGATCTTACACTCTTCATTATGTCGCTTAACGAATAATAGTTCTCCTTATCCTCGTTCATTGTGCAGAGTGTTTAAATTCAATCACGACACCGCAGAGCTTCGCCCTCTCAGTCACACCAAGTTTTTTTTCAACCCTTTGTTTTTTTTTTCAAAACCGGTCAACCACCGGGCTTCATTATTCCTTATACGCTTAAAAAGTATAAGAAAGCCGGTGCGAATATTATTAACAGTATACCTGCTCTTATCTCGTAATCAGCGCAATACCTGTGATGAACGCCGTAAGCGCCGATATCAGAATGCCCGCTTTACCAACATCAAATCCCTGGCGTTTTGGTTTCTGCGGCACAAAAATCTGCGAGCCAGGCTCCACCTTCGGGTAGTTGGGGAATATCCCCAATGCCCTGGTGATCTTTGCCGAACTGCCGTTAGGGTAGATCACAAACGACCTGCCCCTGTTGGCCAGCCTGGTAACACCGCCTGCATTGGCTATATAGCTTTTCATGCCCTTGCCTCTCTCATACATGATATCCAGCGGGCGATATACTTCTCCCATTACGCTTACTGTATTGTTAATACGTGGTATCACCAGCTCGTCGCCCTCTTCCAGTGTAATATCATCTTCACTACCCGGGTGCTTCAGTATATAGGCGAGATCAATGGCTACATCCGTGGTATTTTTCGTTACCTGCTCTATCACGGGAGACGTGGTGGTATCCTTCTCCAGCGACACAAACAATCGCTTGATCTCGCTGGAATCCACCACTTCTTCTTTCTTCTTCCGAATCAGCTTGGCGCCTTTGATATTGGCCGTATACAGCAAACCGCCCGAACGGGCAATAAGGGAGCTTAACCGTTCTTCCCGGCTCTGCAGCGTGTATATGGCAGGCATCAGCACTTCACCGCTTACCGTAACACTGATCTGTTCCTTATAATAAGGGTCTTCTTTGATCGTTACGATATCGAAAGGTTTCAGGATCACGTCTGTAGAATTATCCGAAAGGTCTTTATCGCCGTTGACCGTGATTATTTCTACAATGTCGCTTCCGCGCTGGTTCTGTACGTCCCTTTTACGGCGGGAGATTTCAATGGCTGTACCGGTGGCGTTATCGGTAAAACCCTGCGCTTTCATGATAAGCGCTTTCAACGACAAACTGTCTTCAAACCGGTACTCGCCCGGCATTCTCACTGCTCCATTGATGGTAACCGTGGTAGTATCCCGCAGGTCGAAAATGGAAGCCACATGCAGGCTGTCTTCCTTTTGCAGCAGCAAACCCACTTCTTCGCCCCGCAACAACGGCTTCAGGTTAACCGACACATATTCTTTACTAAGATCTGCACGCGTACGCACCAGTATGGCCCTGCCCTCATACACGTCTTCTTTCAACCCCCAGGCTTTGTCTATAAGGTCTTTTATGGTCATGGGGGTCTGTAATGCATAAGCCCCCGGTTTAAGTACCGCGCCTGAAACCAGCACCCGGTTCCTGTAGCGGTTAATAATGGAATCCACCACAAACTCATCGCCGTTCTGCAGCCTGAAAAATGCCAGCGAATCGCCCGAAACATCGATCACGCTTTTTTCATAATTCGCTACCCTTCTGCCGGTGATCCGTCCGCGGAAAGCCTTGCTTTTAAAGCCACCAGCATACTGCACTGCGTCGGCCAGGGTTTCGTCCTGCCTCAGTTCAAAAATGCCCGGCCGGTTCAATTCTCCATCCAGCGTTACCAGCATAGTGGCATAGGGTACCCTGATCACATCGTTTTGTTCGAGGTGAACATTCCCCTTCTGTATACCGTTTACAAGAAAATCGTACAGGTCGGCTACGGTAATTACCTTATTATTTCTGATAAGTTCAATATTTCTGAAAGAACCGTTCTCGGCGGGACCCCCACTCACATATAATGCGTTGAATAAAGTAGCCAGCGAAGGCAGGGTATAAGTACCGGGCCGGGCAACGGCGCCGATCAGTATTACCTGTATGCTGCGAATATTTCCGAGCTACAGATCCAGCTTTGTTTGTCCGTTTTTAAGCGAAGTATAATAGCTGCCAAGCCGGGCGCTTAATAAAGCGGCAGCTC
>JBQCFW010000186.1:0-22997 GCA_051958655.1 Agriterribacter sp.
TAAACTTATAATTAATTTTTTAAATAAAATGTTCTGCGCTTAGCCTATTATATAATAGAATTAACTTTTTTATTTCTAGACAATTTGCAGCGTTTACAGCAAATAAAAAAGCCGCCCGGCTCCTTCAAAAAAGGGGCTGAACAGCTTTACTTTTTGTATTGTGCTGAGCTATAAAGGCAGCATTATCCCGCTATGCGTGTAATGCTTGATTTGTATTGATAGGGACTTTGTCCTGTATGATCTTTAAACACTTTGCAAAAATGTGAGTTAGAGTTATAGCCGCAAAGGCTTGCTATATCTGAAATAGGCTTATCCAGTTCGATCAGCAGCTTGCGTGCGTGCTCCATGCGCTCTTCCACCAGGTATTGCGAAAAACGCATCTTGGTCCTGTTTTTAAAGAAGCGGCAAAACGATGGTACAGTCATACACGCCACATCGGCTACCTGGTTCAGCGAAATGGGCTCATGCAAATTTCCTTTGATGAATTTGATGACATCTATCAACCTGTCTGAATTGCCGCCGATAGGTGCTGTAAGCTCTTTGTCTACAATAAAATTTTTATCGCTGGACACAGAGATCATATGGAGAATATCTAAAAATCCATTTACTTTTTCGAAACCGGTTTTAACCGAAAGCGCCATCAGTTTGTCTGCGATCAGCTTACGGGTTTCTCCATAAATATGAATGCCTTTGGATGCCTGCCGCATCATTTCCTTAATACCATTCAATTCATTCACCATTTCAAACATCTGTTCAAATATCTTGGGATTGATATAAGTAACGATGACCTTTGAACGAAGAATGGAATCGGGCTGATAAAAAGCAGGATCACTGAGCCATATATGGGGAACGCCTGAGCCTACAAACACCATATCGCCCGCTTCGTAGGGGGCAACCTTATTGCCAATAATGCGTTTGCCATACCCCTCTACTATAAACGTAAGTTCCAGTTCAGGGTGCGCGTGAAAGGAAGGGCGTCCGTGATGGGGAGAATAGAGATATGGTTGATCTCTCATCTCGATGTGAAGAAAATTGTTCACGAACGGCGTTATTTGGGTTTGAACCAGTTTCAATCGTTACAGGTTTTAAGGAATTATAACTTTTGGATTACTCCACTAAAATAGCAATATTTATCAAAAATGTCTAATTAACATTTATAAATTTTGCTACAAAAGAACTAGAGCACTATAATTATAAAAGTGCTGCTTGCAATCAAAAAATAAATTTAGGGTAATGCTGCGCAAGCAGTCTTTTTGTTTTTTAAGAAAAACTTATCCTTAAAAAAATAAACTGCGTGCATCCGTTACCGATATAACGTTTGCAATGTAATTCTATTTTATTCAATAAGGATGGATTGAAACCCATCCTTAACAATAGGTAATCGAACCTACGGTTCTTGCTGTTTGTGGTACGGACAAGAACCAGGTCGGTATAAGATAAGACGATTTGCAGTATTTCTGCAGTTTGAGCGCGGTAATTTAACTCAAAGGGACATAATTCGAGGAGTGATTAGATCTATCGCTAAAGTTCCCTGATCCAGATATTGCGGAAACTTACCAGGTCGCCATGATCCTGCAGCACCAACGATTCTTTGGGTGCATGAGGAATGTATTTTCCGATACCGATGTATTCTGTTTTTCCAAACAATGTAGCATGATTTTGTACCAGAACGCCATTGTGAAAAACGGTAATGGTAGCGGGCTTTTTAACGGTACTATCCTTATTAAATTCAGGCGCAGTAAATACAACATCATACGATTGCCATTCGCCGGGTTTTCTGCTGGCATTTACGAGCGGTACAAATTGTTTGTAAATACTACCTGCCTGACCGTTAGAATAGGTGGGGTTGTTGTATGAGTCGAGCACCTGCAATTCGTAGTTGCCCATAAAAATAACGCCGCTGTTGCCCCGCCCCTGGCTGTTGCCTTTCACCACCGAAGGCGTTCTCCATTCTATATGCAACTGGCAATCGCCAAATGGTTGCTTTGAAATGATGGCACCTTTGCCAGGCTCAACTGTCACACAACCATCCGCTACTTTCCATTTTACCGGTCCACCATCCTGTGCCTGCCATGCTGAAAGGTCTTTTCCGCCGAACAGCACAATCGCATCCGACGGCGGGGGATTGGTAGTTTGACCGGCAGTAACCACTTTGGGAACAGGCGACCAAACTTCCGTAAATGAAGCGGGGTCTTTTTTATCCTGCGCTGAAAGAGTTTGGGTGAAGAGAAGCAGAGCGCCTATTGTGATTTTGAAGAACCTTACCATAATGAGTTGATTGGGTTAATTCAGTTTAATTACCTGTTTTCGAAATTGTTCTGTAGTATCACCGCAGATTTATTTACTTCCGAGGTTAACTCAACCGTTTTTGATGCATAGCTGAGCTGATTGCCAGCCAGCAGGATTTCTTTGCTTGCAGCGCCTTCCACACGCACAAAGGTGCCCGTGGAGTTAGTAACGCGGGAAGCATTGATGAATACATTTTTTGAATTTTGCAGGCGAATGGCAGACTGTGCATTTTTACTGCCAGCAATTTTGCAGGCATTTAATTCAAGGTCGTCTACATCGTCGCAAACAATGGCGGGACGGAGGTCGTCGCTCTCCAGCCTTAATTGCACATTGTTCATCACAATACCACTGGCGTGGTGCAGGTAAAATGCATACGCAGGCAATTCACCAAAAATGTACATCTCGGGATAATGCCTGTCCAGGTCAGGTACATCTCTGCGGGCACCCTGTTCGGCTGTGCCACCGCCGGTAAAAGTAAAATCAATGTTGCTAAAAGTGATTTGCTGCGGCCGGGTTTTGGTGGTGCCGGTAATAGAAATACAGATATTGTCTTTAGGAGTGGTTGCCTGTATATTATCGAACAAAATATTTTGCAGCTTGCCATTTTCCCAGTTCTCATCGTTGATTTCAAACGGCGCCGGTTCATTGCTGTTGAGTTTCCAACCTGCTACCCGTATCGAAATAGGACCTCTTACATCATTCATAACAATATTGGAGAAGGTAATGTTACGCATCACCCCTCCCATTGCTTCCTGTATCTTAATGCCATTGAGCTTTGTGTTCCTGATAACGCAATTTGAAATGGTAACGTTCTCAATATTGTCAATCGCATCGGGACCAAACCGGATGGCAGCGCAACGCGAACTCAAAATGCAATTGGTTACCACAATATCCTTGCAGGGAAAACCTTTCTGGCTTACCTTGAACGCAATGCTGTCGTCTTCCGTATTGATGTTGCAGTCAGATACGATTACATCCCGGCAACCATCAATATCAATACCGTCGCGGTTGGGACTGATGGGGTTTTCAATGCGAATAGCGTTTACTCTTACCCGTGTGCATTGCAGCAGCCAGCATGCCCATACGGCAGAGTTTGTCAGCAATACTTTTTCAATTTTAACATCGGTGCAGCCCCGCAACTGTATGAGCCATGGACGTACAGAATAAGAACCACCTGATTTAAACAGATGCCCGTTGCCGTCTATTTTACCGGTGCCAGTAATGGATATATTGTGGGCTCCATCGGCGTGGATAAACGAACGCACGGGTTCGCCGTGGTTGAACTTGTAATCTTTATTGAACTTCTCCATCTCAGGAGAACCAAGCAAGGTGGCACTCGAGCTTACGTGCAGCTCAACATGGTCTTTTAAAACAATGCCCCCGCACAAAAAGGTTCCTTTGCCCAGATACACTACTCCTCCGCCGTTTGCCGAACACTGATCGATGGCTTTTTGAATAACAGGTGCATCGTCTTTTTTTCCATTGGCAGCAGCGCCCATCTTTTTTACATCGTATACCGGATATACCTGCTCTAAGCCGGGCAGGTTATTATTCAGTTGAGGTGCATTATTACTTACTCCTGCTGTTGCCTGCGTACTGCCTGTAAACATGCCCACTCCTGTAAGCAAGGCCATTTTTTCGACCAGTTCTCTTCTTTTCATCTGTTTATTTGTTATTGCTTAAAACAAAGTTTGTAATTACCAGGGAACTAACGGTTCATTGAAATATAGTGTAAGATCATAAGCAGCAATCAACCCCGGCACGATTGTATGTATCAGTATTGAAATTAGACTATCGCTTCCAAAAAAATATCGCTTTCTTAACTTAAAATAACGTTGAAAGGTCAAAGGTGGAAAAGGTGAAAAGTGAAAGGTCTAAAATGAAAGCCTGCAAAGCTGCCACAAAAGGTGTATCCCCTCCTTACTTCCATTGTGGCAGGTAAGGTATTGATTGCTGAAAAAAATCTTTGGTAAGCGCATTCGCCCATAATACAGCTGCCTTATTTACTCCGGACAAACTTAAATGTATGCCATCGTATTTGTCTTCTTTTAAAAGATCCTTGTTATAATCCGGACCAGGAAAACAATTGGGCTCCCGGATCATCTTCTCCTGTGCTTCGCGTACCGCCGGGGCATTTTCGGGCATTTGCCTGTTTACCACCAGGGCTAACTGCGGAAAATGCAAATCTTCACGAGCCTGGGCTATGAACGTTTTGTAATTGTCCAGAATTTTTTGAGCATTTTTTTCACCGGCATCATTTTGACCATGGTCTGCCAGCAGCGCACGAACGCCGGTAAGCGAAATGTATTTTGTAAAAGTATTTAACAGGTTGATATAGGGCATCCTGATCTTAGAACGCACAAAACCATGCTCAAACTGTATGCCTTGCGAGGCTTTGGCCCAATGATCGAGATTAGTGCCACCAAACGCAGCATTGTAAATCAATACCGGTACATTTTCTTTTTTAGCTACCAGTTCACCAAACTTCGACCAAAAGTAACTACCATGCCCAAACGGAGCAGGTGTTACGCCAGACGCAGCCTGTACAAACACAGGATCGGGGAGGTATTGCGGATCGCCGGTGGTTAAATATTGTTTATCGAATCGCTCCGCCTTTTCGTCCAGTTGCACCGTTGAAACCCTGTCGTCGGCAGCCCCTTCTGCATTGTGTTCGCCGCCTTGTGCTACCGAATGACCGACTGCAATAAATACTTCGCCTACGCCTACCCGTTCCACGCGGGCTGTCTCCTTTCTGAACTTTTTTCCACCGCCTCTTACTTCAAGGCTGTACCACCCCCCTGTTGCTTCTATTTCGCCCGAAAAGCTGCCTCCAGAGATAACGTTGATTTTTTTCCAGCCCGTTGTAATGCCCTGTCCGGCCGTTCTCGCTACCATTCTCACTTCTACATAAGAAAAGTTCCCGGAACATTTTCCATGTACAGGTATCATGGCTTTATTCTGGTTGTTTCTTTGGTATACAATTCTTTCAACAGGCGAACTGAGTGCTATAGTGTTGCCGGTTACCGCAACAGCTTTGTTTCCTGCCATACTTTTAACGCACCATGCGGAAAGGACAAGCGTCAGAGATATAATAACGGAATATTTCATCTTATCAGTAAAACCCAAATCTAATTATCCTTTTAATAACGGCAACGAATACAGCTTAGGGTGGATAACCGAAGAACATATTTGGATAACGGGAGGACATAGGGAGCCCCTCCCAGCCTCTCCGAAGGGAGGAGACCTGCGCACTAACCATATAAGGGTGCAATCAGTGATCAACAGTCAGGATTTGGGGGAGCGAGGCTAAGGTTTCCAACTTTTTAAAAGTTGGAAACATTTTTTAATTGATTGCTGATGGCTGAACGCCGATAGCTGATAGCTTTCTATATTTGCAACCTCACCATAATTAAATCATATGATCAGGCATTCGGTAATATTCAGGTTGAAATATGCAAAGGGATCGGCAGAAGAAACAGCTTTTTTACGCGCCACTGAAAAACTGGCTGATATACCGGGAGTAACAGCATTTGAACAATTGCAACAGGTGAGTAAAAAAAATAAGTTCGATTACGGATTATCGATGGAGTTTGCAAATCAGCAAGCCTACGATGTATACAACAATCATCCTGCACACACTGCTTTTATACAGGAATGCTGGATTCCGGGCGTGGAAGACTTTCTGGAAATAGATTATGTGCCCTTAGGAAAGAGGAATTGAGTTGGCGCTGTAAGTAGTTAAAGTTTGCCGTGTCGCCACAGAAGGTGCAACCGGTTGCTGGCGGGGTCGCGGCAACGATGCGAAGAGGCCGATAATCATCGGACTGCATGATGTCGTGCTGAGACAGGTTTCCAACACACAACTGCTACAACCACTTTAATCTATAACTCACTTAACTTACCTAACCATTCACCACTGCACCTTCACCCAATAATTAACAAATTCTTCTTCTACATTTATTTCCAGTCCGCCGGGAGTAAGCGAAGCCTGCATGTCTTTTAAAATTTTCTGCTCTTTTCCTCTCATATCAATCAACTGTACCTTTACGGGCTTTTTGGTACGGCCTGCAACCAACAACCGGCCGGGCTTTTCGCTTTTAATAAATAGTTGTTTGCTGTTTGTTAAGTCAACATTATCGTTGCTGTAGGCATATATATATGCATCCTTGGGGCCTTTCACAAACATCCTGCCTTTCCATTCAATAGCATCTCTGTCCATCGCGGCGTAACAATCGTTTTTATTAATATGATATACTTTGGAGACATCCTGTTGTATATCCGCCATCACTTCGCCTACTGTAGTCGTTACTTTATATGTGCTGCTGTCAAAATCTTTCAAGGGTATTTTTTTCATCAGCACCGACATGTCTTTGAATATCTGCCCGGCCATTTTATACGTACCATCATCGTGCACATGCAAGCCCAGCCTGTCGTCCCATTTTTCCATCGTAAAACTGTAATGATGTTCGTAAGAATCTTGCCAAAGTCGCATCTGCCTCGACCACGACCAGGGGCAGATACCTGCATACCCGTTGCGGATCACAATTACATACTGCTGCCGGAATGCTTCTGCCTGGTCTTTTTCTCCTTCAAAATCTTCGGTACGGTCAATATGCAACTCCTGCATTAACGAGGGTATACCGCCATGATTGTATTCGTTTGCGGGGGGCACGCCATGCGGTGTTTCGTAATCAATAATATTTTTTGAAATGCCATGACTGCCACCGATGGAGATCAACCGCTCAGCATTGTTATCCTTCAACGTTTGTTTCAGGTCTTTTGCCCAGTCTTCAATGGGTTCATTGGGAAGATCGAACGGTTCGTTGAAGAGATCCCATGATATTCCTTTTACGGCAGCATACCGTTTTACCAGTTGCTGCAGGAATTTTTTTTGAACTGCACGGCCTGTTTTTGTAAAAATGGTTTCGGTTGTTCCCCACCAGCCGCGCGGGTCTCCCATGTCTTCGGGCACAAGAGTAAACAAATCTCCTCCGTATATGATCTGGTATTTTTGGGTAAGGTAAATAAACATATCCCATATCCGCCAGGCTCTTTCGTCGGGCATGGGATCTGTGAGTGTTTCGAGACTGCTGTAAAAGTTGAACAATTTGTTGTGGTGATACAGCAAATAATCCTTAAACCATTTTAGGTGATGATAATGCGGACGTATATAGTTCACACCGGAATAATGCATCTCCTTTATGTCGCCAATAATATTTTTTACATTGGGACGAAACCACATGATCTCTCCTCTCGTTGATTCATAATAGTTAGTGCCCGATACAAAACGTTCCTGGTTGTTGCCAATATTAAAATATTCGTTCTGTATGCTTATACCGGGCCCGTTGTTTACCACGGCGTCGTTCCATACAGCAAATCCGTTTTCAGCTTCGGAAACCAATTTACCGTTCCTGTAAATCCGCATTCTTATCGTATACTCGTCGTCGTTAAACCTTGAGGGCTTCCACGACCATTTTTTCACCTCAGTTTTTTTGCTGGTGAGCGTTAATTGTTCCGTTTGCGTATATACTACCTTCTTTTTTGAATCCATCACTTCCAGCTTTATTTCTGCTGGCACGGCTGTATTTTCATAAGAAATGAGCTCACCTTTAATGTCTACCGTTTCTCCTTGCTTATAACAGGCATAAGCACATTCAACATCTTTGGCCATTACCTTGTTCATTGCCAGTTGATACAACTCTTTTAAAACTGCGGGTAATTGTGGCGATGAGGAAAGCAGGTGAGGCTCAGCGTTATTGGCAATGAGTATTTGCCTGCTGCCGTTTTCAAAGTCCTGCACCAGCCAGCCGCTGGTGTTAATGATCTTTCCAAACTGATCGGTACCCTGCAACAGGGGTATTACCTGCCGCGCTGGAAAACGTTCAGGAAAAACGCTCCCGTTCGAAGGTTTGGGCACCGGCTCGTGCGAGCTGTTGTTGCTGCTGATGCCTATCCTGCCGGGCTGATAAGTTGCCCCTGCGGCAGTTGTAAGGAAATCGGTATTTACTTTCGCAACAGATGGGGTAATCGCCGAAATATAATATTCAATACCAAACTTTGCTACCCATTTGTCATATACGGCTTTGTCAATGTGAAGCGAATCGTACTGTCCGATCAACGAATGGCGGGTATTGGTTTGTTTGGAAAAAGGAATGTCGCCGGTGGTAATAACAGCGCCACCTTTCCGCAAAAAATAATTGAAGCTTTGCCCGGAATAATAGCCAAACGATTCCATTGGATAATAACCGCCATAAGGGTACACTAGTATATCCATCTGGTTTTTAAATATGGAAGAAAAATACCGGATCTCATTGGCATCGAGGTACACCACTTCCACACCGGGTATTTTTTTCCAGGTCTCCCCTATCATTTCGGGACGTAAGCTTTTGGGAACTTCCAGTCCGTTGAAGGCGTCGTCTTTAAAAATTCCAATCACTACGCGCGATTCCTGGCTTTTGCCAATGCCCGCAAACAGCAGAATGAAAATCAGCAGCAGTAAAAACCGATTGCATATTATCCCTATATATTTCCGGCTATAATAGTTGCTGAAAATACCCGTGCAGTTGACTGTTATTTGTTTCATGCGTTACGATTATCCGCTATGCTTATAACAGTGTTGCACACACTGCCTATAACGAACGTAATAAAATTAGCAGAAACAATACATCAACCAGCAAACGGAAGGGATATTGGATGGATTGGATAATAATATGATACGCGGTGACAATCGGGCAACATTTTGCGTAGAGACAAGGCGTGTCTTGTCTTTATGCAAAATATCCTACTCTTTCTATTATTCCATCGTTAAATCACTATAAAGCATACACACAACATCTTACTAACCTTTACGAATACAATTACACAAAAACTTTTAGTATACATGCAAAAAAATGCCCGGGACCGTAAACCCGGGCATTACCAACCTATGAGAAGCGTAAATTAATTATTACAAATCTATAACGAGGGGCTAATTCTTTAATTGCTGTTTGTAAAATGATTTACCCTCTGGTAAACGAAATACTAACGTTAATGCATACACTAATAAGTACTCATTATTGTTTTCTTGTATTGCATGTGTTAAATAAATACAAAAAGCCCCCGTTTTAAGCGGGGGCTTTTTATTAACACCTTGACTGAAATGCAGGCCTTCCTGCTATTCGTCATCCAAACGCTTGCCTGCTTCAATGTAGTATTGATAATCATCAATAACAACAAGCGATATTGATACGTATTACATATCAATATTATAACACACAGAATAAGGCGCCGCATACCGGCATATAATGGTAATTATTTAATACGTTTTACATAAATGAACTCCGGTGCCGTTCGTTAGCCTGAGATAGCAAGGGGTTCTGAATTTTGCAACACTCCTGTCATTCCATCACCATTTACAAAGTTCCGAGCCCAGCTTATCCCTGAAAATAAACCTCATCCTTACAGGTTAGGATTGATATTAGAATCTGTCAGCGGAACAGGAAACCAATAATCATCTTTAGTAATATCGCCGATCGGTTTTAAATCTGCAGCATGCTTGCCGGCATTTGCTTCTTCCACTTTTTCAAGGCGTTGCAGATCGAACCAGCGTGTGGTGCCTTCAGCTGCAAATTCCCATGCTCTTTCATTCACTACTGAATCAGCAAATGCCGGGCCGGAGAGGTTAGACAGCGCTTCCAATCCTGCCCTGTTGCGCACAGCGTTCAAAGCCGCGTATGCATCTGCGTCGGGCGCGCCGGTTGCCCTTGCCTGTGCTTCGGCAAATATCAGCAGCACATGTGCATAGCGGATAATGTGTACGGGCATAGATGAATACCAGCGGTCGTTGTGCTCAATACGGAATTTAGCATAATACGGATGCCCGGAAATGCTGTTTTGCCAGGTTACCTGTGTACCATCCTTTTTGGTAAATACAGTATGGAAGGTGATGTTCTTTCTTTTCCCTGCGGGGAATTTGTTGAAGAAATTAATTTCTGCGTGATAATCTTCCCAGCCGCCTTCTTCTGCAGGTATGGTAGGGGCGCCCGCCATAGAATTGGTGGAGCCGCCATAATCTTCCGAAGTATGAAAAGCCATCACTTCTTCTTTGGTGCCAATGGCAGTTTCATTACCGGCCCAAAGATCTTCAAGGTCTACCAAATCAAAATTATATTGCGCTTTATTGTCAATAACCTCCTTTGCTTTGGCGGCTGCCAGTGCATACTTGCTTTGATCTTTTATTGGCCAGCCGGCTTCGGTGAGGTACACATCTGCCAGCAATGCCTTTACAGTGCCCTTGTTGGGCCGGCCCGGGTCGCGCTTTGCATTGGGAATAACGGCTTCGGCAGCCAGCAAATCGGCTTCAATGAGCTGGTAAATTTCTGCCGGTTCTACCTTTTGCACCGTCAGCCAGTCGGGAGTAATGGCATCTACTACGTCTGTTATTAACGGTATGGAACCAAAACCTCTTACAAGCCAGTAATAACCCAGTGCGCGTAAAAAATGAGCTTCGCCTTTTATGCGGCTAATCGTTTCGGGATCGCCTTTGATTTTAGGAGCATTGGCTATTACATTGTTTGCGCCCTGTATCATTTTATAGCAACCATTCCATATCATGGCAATGTGGTTGTTGGAAGCAGTTACTTCAAACTGATCCAGTTCGCGAAACGCAGCTTTGTTACCGCCGGTAAGCGTGGTAAGGTCGTCTCCTCCCATTGAAAAGCCTTGTGTGCTGGCATTCAAAAATCCACGCCCCCATGTACGTGTTACGCCTTTGTAAGCACCCGTAAGCGCTGCGTCGAGGCTCGACAAATCGGTAATGGCGTTGCTTCCTACGATCTGTCCCCTGGGATTTTCTTCAAGGAATTTTTTACAACTGCCCAGCAATGCGGACAGTATAAACAGAAGCAACATATATTTTTTCATGTGTATATTTTTATTTGATTTTAGTCACATGCCCGCCTGCCGGACGGACAGGAAATTCGCCCAAACAAACATTCTTTTCTCGCATGCAGGATGTTTATGGCTCATTTCATATCCTTATATATTTTCTGCCAGCGGCAGATTGTTTTTTAATAATAACCTGACCGGTGATTGTTGGTTAGCTGTTTAAAAATTCATACGCACGCCTACGGTAAATACTTTCGCATTGGGGTAAGCGCCGTGATCCAACCCTTGCTGCGTATCGGAAATGAAACCGCTCCAGTTCAAACCTTCGGTTTGGTTAGAGTTGGATTCGGGATCAATGCCTTTATACGAAGTAAAAGTGAGCAGGTTCATTGCATCGGCAAAAACAGAAATACCAACAATATTGCGCAAGGCCGAGCGCCTGATATCATACGAAAGACTGATATTTTTAAGGCGAATGAAATCGGCCTTTTCTATAAACCTCGACGACTGTGAAAAAGAATTACTCGGCACCGATCTGAATGCAGGAATATCCGAAGTTTCGTTTACTCCCGGTATATACCGCTGTTTAATGTCTTCAAATAAAATTTCTTTGGCATCGGTACTACCCAGCATACCAAAAGCATAAGAGTAATTCAACTTATCCATTCCAAACATTCCCGAAAAGAAAATGTTGAGTGTAAAGCCGCGATAGCTGAAGGTATTGTTCCAGCCAATGGTTGTTTTAGGCATGGCGTTACCAATTATCTGGTAGTCTTTGTCGTTGATCACGCCATCGTCGTTCGTATCTGCATATCGTGCATCGCCGGGCTGCAGGTTGTAAGCAGCGGCTTCTGCTGCATCCTTGGGCTTATAAGTGCCCAGGTATTTGTAGCCGAAAAACGATCCGATAGGTTCGCCTGGCTTGAGAATAAATTCGTTGAAGCGAATGTCAGCCCTGCCTTCGCCCAGGCTTACCAGTTTGTTTTTGAGGAACGAAACTACCACAGCGCTGTTCCACGTAAATGCTTTGCCGCTGAAGGCATTGATACCGAGATTGAATTCCCATCCGGTGTTCTGCATATTACCGATGTTCGATAAAATTGAATAACCACCCAGGTATCCCGGCACGGGCTGGCTCAGCAAAAGGTTTCTTGTTTTCTTGATAAAATAATCGGCAGAAAAACTGATGAGTCCGTTGGCCAACTCAATATCTGCGCCTGCATTGATCTGTTCTGTAGTTTCCCATTTAAGGTTCGGGTTACCAGGATTGCCCAGCATAATGCCGGAAACGATGGAACCTGTGCCATTAAAAATTACGCCCGCATCGTCGATGTTGGTAACGTATGCCGATAAGGTTCCGTATGGATTGATACCCTGGTTACCAGTCAGTCCCCAGCTTGCTCTCAGTTTTGCATTGTTCACTACCGTTAGTGGCTTCATGAAATTCTCTTCAGACAATTTCCAACCCACCGCCGCCGAGGGAAAAACGCTGTATTTGTTTTTGCCCTGGAATTTAGAGGAACCATCGCGCCGTACAGAGGCAGACAACAGGTACTTGTCGGCAAACGCATAGTTGACCCTGCCTAACAGCGACAGCAGGCTCCATTCGCCGTAACCGGAGCCAACCTGCGATGAAGCAGAGAGTGCAATGTTATCGTACGACTGGTCGGGGTAGATCAATCCGTTTACTCTTACATTAAAACCGGTGCCGGTAAACTTTTGCGTTTCCAGCACACCTGTTACTTCGAGGCTATGCACATTGTTGAACAGCTTTTTATAGGTAAGATTGTTGGTGTTTTGCAATAAAATATTTTCGGACGAACTGCGCGATGCGCCCGCATAATTGTTGGTAATGGCAGGTCCCGCAAAAGTTTTAAACTGTGCATTGGTATAGTCTATGCCCACCTGCACATCCAATGTAAGATCGCGGATGATACGGTAACGGCCGCCCAGCAAAGCGTTGATGTTGGTCCTGTCTTCCCTGTTGTCTGTTTCGTATACGAGCGCTACCGGATTTTGAAAAATAGAAGAGGTGGGATCTTTGGTGATGTAATTTCCCAGCTCATCATAAATGGGTGTGGTAGGTGCCCAGGCCAACGCCTGTCCAAATGCGCCACCCCTGGCACCGGTACCGCTGGTATTGTGATTTTCTCTGCGCGTTCCGCCAAAATTAAACCGCAGCGAAAATTTTTCCGACACCTGGGATATGATATTGGTGCGGACAGCATAACGCCTATAATCGGAATTGCGGATGATGCCATCCTGCGTAAGATAGTTTCCGTTAATGCGATAGCTGGTTTTTTCGTTTCCGCCCGAAAAGCCCAGTTGGTACTCCTGCCCCATTCCCGATCTGAATATCTCATCCTGCCAGTTGGTTCCGCCTGTTCTTCTGAATTCCGCAATTTCCGCATCGGTAAAGCGCGGCGTATACACAACGCTGTCGGGCGTAAGCGCTAATTTTCTTTCATTTACAACGGTAGCAAAGTCGGCGGCATTCATCACCTTGAATTTTTCTATCAGCGATGAAGAGGAGATGCGTGTCATAAAATCAACCTGCATGCCACCTTTGCGCCCTGTTTTGGTAGTGATGAGAATAACGCCGTTGGCCCCGCGACTTCCGTATATAGCAGTAGACGAAGCATCTTTCAGCACCACAATGCTGGCAATATCTTCTGCATTGATGTTATTGAAATCGGCGCCTACAAATCCATCTATTACATACAAAGGACTGTTGTCGCCTGTAAGGGAATTGGCACCGCGTATCCTGATGCGCACATCGCCGCCCGGCGAACCGGAGGCACTGGTAACCTGCACACCGGCCGCACGGCCCTGTAATGCCTGGTCGAGCCTGGTTACGGGCTGGTGTTCAAAGTCTTTAGCGGTTACGCTTGACAAGGAGCCGGTGAGATCGCTTTTTTTCTGGCTGCCATAGCCAATCACAATGGCTGCATCTGTGCGAATGTCTTCCAGCTTCAGCACTATGTTCAAAAATCCAGCGTCCCTCACTACCACTTCTCTTGTTTCATATCCTATAAACGAAATAACAAGCGTACTACCGGCATCGGGCACCTGCAAATTAAAATTGCCTTTCCCATCGGCTGTTGTTCCCCTGTTGCTCCCTTTCAGCTTAACAGAGGCATCTGCCAGGGGGTTGCCTTGTTCATCTTTGATGCTGCCGTTTACTTCTATTGGCGGAGGCAGTGCTGCCGGGGTTTCAACTGCACTGCTTTCGCTTTTGGCATTTACAATAATAATTTTGTTAGTAATAGTATACTGCAGCGGTTGATCTTTAAAGCAAATGGTTAACACTTCGTCTAATGGCGCATTTTTTACCTTTATGTTTACCGGGTGTGCTTTTTTAAGCAAATCAAGCTCATAAAAGAAAAGGTAACCGCTCTGCGCATGTATCTTTCGCAGCACATTTTCGAGCGACGCGTTTTTTTCCGACAGCGTAAGCTTTTGCGCAAACCCGTTGGCGCTTATCTGCATGCACGCCGCAAATAGTAAAATGAAGGTTATCTTCATGATCCTGATTATTTTTCTTAACCGGTTACTGCTATAACCTGTAATGATGAGAGGGGGTTTACAAAGAACTCTAAAAAGCATAACTTTGATTGTTTAGGTTAATGAATATTCAGTCTTGCCAGATTGATGTATTTAACAGTTAACCCGAACTTTTCACCGGGAAGTGGCTTCAACACTTTCCGGTTTTTTATCCGGTTAACCCATTAAAACCGTTTATACAATAATGATTGGGTCAGTGGTGTATTTCAAAGGAGAAAGTGGCGAAATACATCCGCATCAGGGAATTACGGTTAGCTTCCTGCCTTCCATACGGAAATGAATATTGCTCAGTTCCAATACTCTGAGTGTTTCAGAGAGTTGCATATTGCGAAATACTTTCCCCGCAAACAATCGCCTGGGAACCGGTCCTTCATAATGCACTTCAAGGTCGTACCAGCGGGCCAGTTGTCGCATAATCGAAGTGAGGTCGTCGCCATTAAAAGAAAACAACCCGTTTTTCCAGGCTATCGCATCTTCTGTATCTGCCTGTTGCACCGCGCTCAATCCTCTGCTGCCGGCTTCTACCTGCTCACCGGGTTCCAGCTTAGCCAACAGTCCACCGTTCTTAACGGTAACGCCGCCTTCCAGCAAAGTGGTTCTTACAACCGCTTCATCGCTGTAAGCATTTACATTAAAATGGGTGCCCGTTACCTGTATTTCGGTACCATTGGCATTTACAAAAAACGGATGATTGTTTTTGTGGGCGACTTCAAAATAGGCTTCGCCTTCCATGGTAACCCTGCGTTCACTATCATTAAAAACAGCGGGATACCGGATAGACGAAGAGGCGTTGAGCCAAACGCGGGTACCATCTGGCAATACCAGCTTATACTGTCCGCCGCGTGGAGTTGCCATTGTATTGTAATACAGGTCTGAAGTCTTTTTTTTGTTGGCCTCATACACCAGTTCCCCATCGGCATTTTTTACCAGCAAAGCATTGCCCTGTTGTGCCAGCGTACCGTTAGCGGCATCGTCCAGATCGATGGTCGTTCCGTCAGAAAGTGTAAGAATGGCTTTGTTGCCGCCCGGCGCTACATCCTGTTTCAAAACCGGTTGCTGCCGGGCTATGTGTGCAGGTTTTTCCGAACGGTTGAACCAGAGGTAAGCACCTGCACTTATCAATAATAATACACAGGCTGCTGCTATCTTAAATGCACGCCAACGGGCATGAGCGCGCATCCATACAACGGGAGCAATTTCGGGTATGCTTTGGGGTGGACCGGCTTTTTGCAGCATCTGTTCAAACATCGCGTCAATCTCTTCAGGATCGGAGAAGCCGGAATGCGCATTGCCCTTCAGCTTTTGCATTACGGTTCCGCGCAATGTTTCAGCATTTTCGGGCTTGCGCACCTCATCCAGGAAGGATTTCAGTTCGTCGCCATCCAGTTCGTTGCGCAGATATTGATCGAGTAGCTGACTAAAATCAGGCATTATAGCAATTGTTAGTGATGGGATAATTGTACCCTATGCTATAAAGACGGAAGGAAAAACAAACAGGGAGCAGCGGACAGAAACTTTTTTTAAAGCAAAAACCAACAGATGAAAAGTGGTAAAGCGCCCGAGTGTTCGGCAACATACCTGCGCAGGCTGACAACCGCTCTTACAATATGGCTTTTTACACTCTCCTGCGAAATGCCCATTTTAGCGGCGATCTCTTTATGACGCAAACCTTTAAAGCGACTGAGATAAAAAGCTACCCGTTGCCGTTGGGGGAGAATGTTGATGCCCTGGTGCAACAGCTCTTCCATTTCCTTAAGCTCCATTTGGTAGTGAGGTGCCTGCAGGTTTTCTTCTTCGAAATATTTGTAGAGGTAATTTTCATTTTCAGGAACAAATACTTTTTTGCGCAGGCGGTCGAGGATCAGGTTGCGGGAAGTGATAAATAAAAAACCTTCAAAATGTTCTACTTCGGCGAGTTTTTCTTTTTTGATCCAGATATGGGCGAAGATGTCCTGGGCAAGATCCTGTGCCACTTCTCTTGATTTGGTAAATAACAATGCTGTAGAAAATACCTGGTCCCAGTAATGGGTAAACAGCTTTTTGTAGGCCGCCTGGTCGCCTTTGGCTACAAGCAGCAACAGCTCCTTTTCATTAAGCAATACAGTCGTTGGCATTTACAGAAAGTCCGGTTAAAGAGAACTTAAATTTAATACTAAAATAATAATTATTAAAAACAAAACGGTAAGCAGGCGATTAGCCTGAGTGAGTTAATTTGGTTAAAAGGGGAAACGGGAAAAAGGGGGAAAAAATATTTTACTCGCGTAACCGATTCTTTTACTTGCGCTTAACAGGCAACCGCTATCATTTAATCGGCAGTAGTAAATGGGATTAAGATATTTACTGTATTTTTAAGCGGCGCTTAGAGATGACAAACACCTTGCTACACCATATTAAACACGGCGACAGTCAATCATTTCATGATTTTTATTTTGCTGAACACGCGCGGCTGTATCAATATGTATACAAATTCACCGGTTCGGAATGGATGGCCGAAGAGACGGTTCAACTGAGTTTTATAAAGCTGTGGGAAACACGCGAAAACCTCTCCTGCAACTACAGCCTCTCCACCCAACTTTTCAGGATAGCCAAAAGCATTGTTATTGACCTGCTGCGCAAGCATGCTGTACGCAAAACCGTAAGTCTTTCAGAATACAACATCGTTCATCCCGAAGCGAACTTTGATCCGGAAACAAAAGACAGGCTTGCACGCACACTATCCGTTATACGACGAATGCCGCCTGTGCAACGAAAAGTTTTTTCGTATAGCCGCATCGACAACTACTCGCATAAGGAGATTGCCGAAAAACTTTCGATCTCTACCAAAACAGTAGAAACGCATATTACCCGCGCAATGAAACATCTGAAAAAAACCATTCCACTGCTTCTGGTCTTCTTCCGGTAAACTTCATGCTTTCTACTTCAACTTACAGGCTGTGAATAATTTTTTTTGACGCTTGTAGGGGATCGTGCTTTCTGATACGAATACAGATACGACCTATGCAGATAACACGAAAACTCATCCAGCAATTTTTGGAAGGCCGGTGCAAACCGGAAACGGAGGCATTGATAAGGAACTGGCTGAACGAAAACCCGGAACAACTGAGCCGTTTAATGACGGAGGAAAGCTGGGAGGCATTTGCGCCCGACACCACCAGCGTAGAGGCTTCGCCGAAAATGTATGAATACATTGTGCGGCGCACCCAACCTCCAACAAACAAATGGAAGTGGAAATGGGTGGCTGCTGCTTCCATAACAGTGCTGTTGTCTTATTCCATTTTTTATTTTGCCGGCCCGCGGCAGCAATCGGCCATTGAGCCTGTTGTTTTAAAGCAACCCCTTCCCCATACCGTTATCAGCACCGCAGTGGCTGCTACACAACAATACAGGCTGCCCGATGGCAGTATTGCCATTCTATCGGCGGGCAGCACCATACAATACGATCCGGCATTTGCATCTGCACGTAACATTATGCTTACCGGAGAAGCTTCTTTTTCGGTTGCGAAAGACAGCAGCAAACCTTTTTGCGTGCATGCTAAAAATATTAATGTAACGGCGCTGGGCACCATGTTCAGTGTGTCGGACGCCGACTCGCTGATGACTTCTGTAAAACTGTTCGAGGGAAAAGTAGTGGTGCGTAAAGAAGTGCATGCTTCCAAAAAACTGGAAGCGATCTTCCTGCGTCCCGGACAGGAACTGAACTTTAACAACAACGACTTTTCGTATACGCTTACAAGCATTTTAAAAGATCAGCCAAAGCTGCAAAAACCTTTGCTGGCAAAGGCTCCAAAGCGTCCTGCGACAATACTGCGCTTCAACAACCAGCCTTTGCAGGATATATTTAACGAGTTGCAAAAGCAATACGATACAAAAATCACTTTTACCGCAGGCGCAATACAAGATCTGCGCTTTACAGGGGCACACAACCCAGCTTCGGAAACATTAGAAGAACTTTTAAACACCATTGCTATGCTCAACAACTTAAACGTAAAAAAGACCCGATCAGCATTCCTGATTTCGCCTAACGAATAACGGTTACACAATCAATGTTATTTCTGCTACACAACTGTAGCAGGAACTTTTAACTGCTTAACTATAATAAAAAACAGCTCTTATGAAACGATTATCAGGTTTCCTGTTGTTGCTGCTAACACTGAGCAGCTATTCGCATGCACAAAATGCCGCGAATGGCGCAACGGGAATTGTAAAAAATGAAAGCAACGAACCGTTGCACGGTGTAAGCGTAGAAATTCAAAATACTGCTGCTGGTTTTGCCCAGACTACCAGTACCAACGAGAAAGGAGTTTTTAGTTTTAAGAACCTGCCGCTGGGCGCAGGTTACCGGTTTATTATAAGTTCCGTTGGCTATAAAACCGATACGCTTTCGGGCTACGAATTGAAGGCTGACAGCCGCATTGCGTTGAGCATTGTATTGCAATCTGCCAGCGCCGTGCTGGACCAGGTGGTGGTAATTGGTTACGGATCTGTTCGCAAAAAAGATCTGTCGGCAGCTGTGGCCACCGTACCAGATCTTGAACAGGCTAAGAACCGCCCGGTACTGGATGTTGCCAGCATGATACAGGGCAAAGCACCCGGTATAACTATTGTAAGCGACGGCGGTCACCCGGACAGACCTGCCAATGTAGTCATCCGCGGCGTGGGTAACCGAAGCAATGAAGGTCCCTTGTACGTGGTGGATGGCGTATTGGGTGCACCGTTCAACCCTGCTGATGTGGTATCGGTAACAGTGTTGAAAGATGCAGCTTCGGCGGCTATTTATGGCGCCTTTTCGGGATCGGCTGGTGTTATCCTGATTACTACCCGCCAGGCAAAGCAAGGCGAACCAACCGTTGAATACAGTGCGTTTGCAGGAGCCAAAACGGCTTGGAGGCTGCCGCAATCGTTAACAGCGGGCAAAGAAGCGGAGGTATCGAACCTTGCTCAAGCCAATGCACGGCGCGCGCCGCTGGATGGCTGGAACGTAGATTCTAATGCCTATGCCCAGGTAACCCGTACCGATTGGGTAAACGCTATTTTTCGCACAGGCTTAATACAACGGCACAATATTACCATCAATGCCGGAACAGAAAAATTCTCTACACTCTTCCAGGGAAGATACGAGGAGAACCAGGGCACTTTGCTGAACACCTATGCCAAAAATATTTCCGGCAGGTTCAATGCCACCTATAAGTTCTCATCCAATATAAAATTCAGGCAGGACGTATTCATCAATAACAGCGACTCACGCGGAACCGCTACTCAAAGCGGGTATGATGGTACCATTCTTTCGGCTATCTACATGCCAAGATCGGCTACTGTGTATTACAACGACGGAAGCTTTGGCGGCATTGGTCCTCGTGACTCGAAGTACCTCGGTATACATGGTGATGTTGTTAATCCTGTCGGGACACTGCTTCGCAATCGTCCATACAATAAAGGCACCGACATTCAATCGGTTTCAGAACTCAACATCTCGAAACTGGGCATTAAAGGTTTGTCGTTTATTTCAAGATTCTCGTACCGCCAGGGCAATTGGTATTACAAAAATTTCCGCCCCATCAGAACTGAGCCGGGTAAGCCCAATCTCTCCAACCAGTTAGATTATTCCACCAGGAAATCGTACCGCATGATATGGGAAAATACCCTGAACTATACGCGCACTTTTAACGGTCATAATATTGGAGTAATGGTATCCTCAACCGCCATCGAAGATGGAGAAAAAGGATTTGCTGCCACCGCGCGAACATTTGACAATGAGGCCGACTGGGCACAGTTCTTTATAAACGCCGGCAATTTTACCGACATAAAACCTACCGATTATGATTGGAAGGACAGGACGCAATCCTATGTGGGAAGGGTATCGTACAGTTGGGGCGACCGTTATTTTGTAACCGGCAGCTATCGCAAAGACAATGCAGGCCGGTTGCCCAGAGATTTCCGTACAAAAGGATTTCCGGGTGTTACAGCTGCCTGGAAGCTCAGCTCTGAGCCATTCTTCCATGTAAAGGGCATCGACCTGTTGAAACTTCGTGCCAGTTGGGGACGTGTAGGCAGCATTAATTCTGTATGCAGGTATTATGGTTACCCTACATTGGGCAACGGCATTACTTACCAAATTGGTGAAACAGCGCCCCAGGTAAATACTTTGTATGTTCGGGCGTTTGCCAACCGCGAACTTTCGTGGGAAACCACTGAACAAACGGACATTGGTCTCGACCTGAGCCTGCTGAATGACCGGCTATCGATCACTGCCGATTATTTTAACAAGCTTACTTATGATTTGATCAACCTTCAAACCAACAACTGGCCAAATACACTGGGATGGCAGGCGCCGCTGATCAACCAGGGTAAAATCAGGAACACCGGACTGGAGTTCAGCGCTACATGGAACGGACAGTTTAATAAAATACAATACAGCATTGGTGGCAACTTTGCAACCCTTAAAAACCGGGTAGTGTATATTGATGCCAATGAAAAATCGGTGTGGACACATACCGACGCATGGAGAGGCACACTGGCGCCCTTCCGTTCCAAAGTAGGTGAGCCTTACTATTCTTACTGGCTGGTACAGAACGCGGGCATCTTTCAAACCGAAAAAGAAATTGACAAATATGTAAGCAGCAGCGGGCAAAAAATTCAGCCCAATGCGGTGCCGGGCGACCTGAAATTTATCGATCAGAACGATGACGGCAAAATTGACAATAGCGACAGGATTTATATGGGCAATGCCTTTCCAAAACTTACGTATGGTTTTACGTTAAACGCCAGTTGGAAAAATTTTGATTTCAGCATGTTCTGGCAAGGGGTGAGCGGCGTTAAATTATTCCATGCATTCAAAGAATCTACGTTGAACGCTTCGGAACAAGGTTACAACCGCTGGGATAAAATACTGGATGCCTGGTCAACAACCAACACTGGTTCCAATATTCCCCGCATAGCGGCCAATGATCCCAACAAAAATTTCCAGACGCCTTCTGACTGGTATCTGGAAAACGGCAGTTACCTGCGTTTGAAGAGTCTTATCATCGGTTACAATTTTCCAAAGCTCATTAAAAGCAGCACGCTGCGGGTATACGTGAGTGCCGAAAACCTGATCACCATTACGAAATACAGCGGCATGGATCCTGAAGTGGGTGGCGTTGGTTTGGATGGAGGACAATTCCCTGTGTCGAGAATTGTGGCTGCCGGAGTCAGACTTACCCTGTAATCGTTTTTTAAACCGACAATCTAAAAAACCAAAAAGATTATATGAAATAGCCATAAGAATACATCATGCTAAAAGGGATGATTGTTTCAAGGCTATTCCATGTGGCTAAAATCAAATAAAAATAAACACATGAAAAATTGCATTGTTTATTCCATCATCATAGCAGGAACATTGTTTTCCTCCTGCAAAAAAGACTGGGTAGATACCTTACCCAATGGATCGCCTTCCACTGCCAACCAATGGGAAGGCGCTGTTAACGCTGTAAAAAACATCAACGCGTTGTATGAACCTATGACCGACGAGTCTACCTTCGGCAGAGAACTTTTTTGGATGCAGGATGCCAGCGACGACCTGATCGTAGGGCGATCGAAAGCCGATGGTGAAAACATCAAAAATTTTATTCCTACGGGTCGTGAAGGATATATGACCGGCCCCTGGAACCAGTTATACTGGATGCTGAACAAAGCCAACGTAGCCATTGGCGGACTACCAACCGCTACCGGCGTTACCGAAGAACTGAGAACGCGGTTGTTGGGAGAAGCATATTTCATGAGAGGCTTCGCACACTTTTGGCTGGCCTATTTGTGGGGACATGAAAAGCAGGGAGTTCCTTACGATGCCGTAGAGAACGAAGGCTTTGGCACCAGGATTCCTCCACAACTGCCATCGGTAACCGATAACTTCACTGCCATTGTCGCCGACATGCAGAAAGCATCGGAGATGTTACCGCTTTTTGAAACCTACGGTTCAGACGACCGCGGACGCGCACACAAAGCTGCGGCACTGGCTTACATGGTAAAAACCTATGCCTACTGGGCGCAATACGATGCCAGCAAATGGGAACCCGTGCCTGCGCTGTGCGACCGCATCAAAAATGAATGCAACAGGGCTTTGATCCGTAACAAAGCTACTTTCAGAAAAAATTACGAGGCAGTATTCTCTATTGAAAACAACTGGAGCAGCGAATACATCTGGTCGGTTACTTCGGGCAACCGGGGTGGCTCTATCTTTCCCGGAGTAGTGCTCGAAAATAAAGGCTGGGGGGCTTATAACGGTTGGGGATACTTTCAGCCTA
>JBQCFW010000187.1:0-55876 GCA_051958655.1 Agriterribacter sp.
AGTTGCGCAAGAAAAAGCTCCACCACCGCCGCCTCCGCCTCCTCCTGTTGTTGAAGTGATCAACCCGACCCTCCAGCTGTTGACGTAGACGGTGAAAAGGCTTACAAAGCATTTTTAAAAAGAAATAAGTCGATTGAACAACTCGGCTGGAAAAACGACCACACTGTTGTTGTAAGGATGAAAGACAAAACAAGCAAAACATATGACCTTAGCGATGAAAAAGCGAAAAAAGCTTTTGTAGAAGCCTTTGGCGAAGTCCCTGTTCCGCCACCACCGCCGCCGCCAGCACCACCTACCATCACTGAAGAATAAGAATTTATAGTTTCGTATCCGGCAAAAAACTCAACGATTTAGCCGCAGATTCGCAGATTAAAACTTGATGTGCGAACCTGCGGTTATTGATTTGATAATTCGTTGCGCACCAGTTCATAATTTTCTTCATCAAAACAAACAAAAATTACTTTCACGAACTTGTCTGTACCGGCAAGAAAATTTTTAACTGTACTAACGGCTATGGCTGCCGCCTGTTTTTTAGGATACCCGTAAATACCGGTACTTATATTGGGAAATGCAATGGTGCCGCAATTGTTTTTTAACGCCAGTTCCAGTGAATTGCGATAGCAGGAAGCTAATTTTTCTGCTTCTCCACGTCCGCCTCCATTCCATACGGGACCAACAGTGTGAATTACAAAACGGGCTGGCAGTTTGCCGGCTGTAGTAATAACAGCTTCGCCGGTTTTGCAACCTCCCTGCCGGGCTACAATCTTCCTGCAATCTTCCAGTATAGCAGGTCCGCCGGCACGATGTATTGCTCCGTCCACTCCTCCTCCACCCATTAACGAAGCATTGGCCGCGTTTACAATTGCATCCGCCTGTACTTTGGTGATGTCGCCTTGTATCAGCTCGATTTCGCTTTTGTTCATTTAAGGATATTGTTTGTAAAATTAAGCACAACCTGGCACACCCGGTGTATACCGTACCTATATGCCAGGGCATAAAGAGATCGTTTAAGCGCGATTAAAAAATTTTACCTTTGCAAGACTGCAGGCTGTGCTATCGCGGTGTGTAACAACAACGAGGAAAGTCCGGACAGCACAGGGCAACGCACCGGTTAACAGCCGGGTGTCGCTTTAGCGGCAACAGATAGTGCCACAGAAAATAACCGTCTCGCTGCAAAGCGGGATAAGGGTGAAAATGTGAGGTAAGAGCTCACGATTGTGCAGAGTAATTTGCATAATGGGTAAACCTTGGGTGCTGAAATGCTATGTATACCCCGATCTTTTGCCTGCCCGGCAAAACGTCTTCGGAATATCGGGGAGGGTAAGCAGATAGATTCCGTTAGCAATAACGGAACAAGATAAATGATAGCACCCGACAGAATCCGGCTTATAGGCCTGCAGTAAAAAACTGAGAGCAGCTCATAAGGGCTGCTCTTTTATTGTAATGGAAGCAAAAAGCCCCGGATTACTCCGGGGCCTTTAAATCAAAACCATAACCAAAACCAACACTAACAAGCCTACTGCTTATTTATTTGTAGCTACTGTTGTACTCAATTTACTTCAATGCCATTTCTGCGTCAGCTTTTGCAGTTGCAGCCACTGATGGCAGCGCAATTGAAGGAAGATTTGCTTTTTCAAAAGCGCGGATAACGCTTGCGTCGGCCTGTGCAAAACTTGCAGCATCTGCTTTTATTGTAATGCTGAAGTGATCAGTCATAAACTGCGATGCCATTTCAGCATCAGCCACTGCAGCATTTTTTACCACAGCTCCGGTCGATTTCAATATCACGTCTTCAGTAAGAAGTGTGACCATTATTTCGTCAGCATTTTCTACAGCGTTAGCAGCAGGGATCAATTTGCTCAACTCAAAGTTGAAAGCCATTTCCCTGTCGGCCTTTGCACGGGCACCTGCCAGACTAACATTCCATAAGCTTCTTTCTTTTACATCGGCTACAAACGCACGCGAGTTTTCCTGGTCGGCAAAAGATATTGCCTTAGCATGCGGCATGTTTATGCTCAATGCTTTTTTCAGTTCATCACCTGGTTTGCTTACCAATGCTACACAGCAATTTTCGTCTGTTACAACTTTAGCCGTTTCTGTAGCTATTTCTTTGTTAACACTGAGGTTAGTATCAACGCTGTTTACAGAGGTGTCATCCTGGGTAAAAGACATCATACCAAATCCTGCCATTGCTATCAGCAACATTGAGGCAGATTTGCTGATTAAGTTGCGCAATACTACTGCGCTGTTTTCCTTTTTGAGGGTTCCTGCCTTCGAATCCGCTCCACGCTTACTTTTCATTTTATTTCTGGATTTAATTGTTCTTTTTATTTGTTGACCATACAAAGATACATCCTTTAACAGCTACTATGCAATGCATAATACTATGTTTGGTTTTATATGCTGATGAACGGTCATTTCTTCTTTTGTTTTGAATTGCTCGTTTGCAATTCGCCTGTTAAACTCGATTTTAGCCTGATGGGAAGTTTTAAATTTAACGCCCGAAGAAAACTTCTAAAAAGACGGTGAGACTATTAAGTCGCGGACAAGCAAGGATTTTATCAGGTTGTTTTTGTCGCCGCAAATATACGACACATTAGCGGATGTAAAAACAATTCTTTGGAAATTTTCTAAAAAACTCACATGAGATAACTAAAATTGAGCTTCCTTTAACACATATCAATCGTTTTTCTGAAAATTATTCAAAGAACATGGCATTTTCAATTTGCCAGCCTTATAACGGCGATTTTGCATTTTTGTTACCTGGCCGGATAAAATTTCTTTTAAAAATCGGTGAACGGAGTTATTTGAATGCCGGATGAAACTGTTGGAGCGTATTGCGCAGGTATTCCCGGTCGAGATGAGTGTAAATTTCAGTAGTGGTAATGCTTTCGTGCCCCAGCATTTCCTGCACCGCCCTCAGGTCTGCGCCCCCCTCTACCAAATGGGTAGCAAATGAATGCCGGAACGTATGGGGAGATATCTGTTTTTGAATACCAGCCTGTAAAGCAAGGTCTTTGATAATTAAAAAAATCATTACCCGGGTAAGTCTTGCCCCCCTGCGGTTAAGGAACACAATATCTTCCTCCCCTTTTTTTACTTTAATATGTGTGCGTATTTCTTTCCTGTATATATTAATATAACGTGTGGCATCTCTCCCAATAGGCACCAGCCTTTCCTTATCACCCTTACCGGTTACCCTTATGAACCCCGTTTCGAGGTAAAGCTGCGACAGCCGGAGGTTTACTACTTCGCTCACCCTCAAGCCGCAACTGTACATCGTTTCAAGAATGGCCCTGTTACGCTCGCCTTCGGGTTTACTCAGGTCAATTTTGCCAACCATCGTTTCTATTTCATCAAAGCTCAATACATCGGGCAAGGCACGTTTTAGTTTAGGAGCTTCGAGCAATACAGTGGGATCTTGCTGTGTTATATTTTCCAGGAGGCAGTATTTGTAAAATGCTTTTAGCCCCGAAATAATTCTTGCCTGTGAAGAAGCGGTCATGTTGAGCTCTGCAATCCATTTCACGAATTCCTGCAGATCTTTTAGCTGTATAGCTTCGGGAGACCTGGATAGTTGCGTGGATTGCAAAAACTGGGTAAGCTTGTCTATATCGTGCAGGTACGCTTCAACAGAGTTTGCGCTCAATGATTTTTCAAGCTGCAAATATGCTTTGAACCCTTTTTTGTAAGCATCCCACATAGGCGGTACATTATGCGTTTACTCGGGTTTGTTTTGCCGGGCTGCTATTTCTTTTCCGCGCGGACGAAGTCGTGCTTTGGCCTTATTAAAAATGTGCTGCCCTTTATCAATACCTTTTCTCAACAGCTTTTGTTCTTCTTCGGGTAGCTGATATGTTTCGCTGCATTGTTCGCTGCAGCAGCCGTGGTAAGCCTTTGCGCATTCTTCGCATTGAATAAACAGCAAATGGCATCCATCATTTTTGCAGTTGGTATGTGTATCGCAGGGTTTACCGCATTGGTGGCATTGTGCAATCACATCTTCGGTTATCCGCTCACCCAACCGGTCGTCGAACACAAAGTTTTTGCCTATAAAAAGGCTGTCAATGCCATCCTGCTTAATCTGCTTTGCATAATTGATGATACCGCCTTCCAGATGATATACGTGCTGAAACCCTTTGTGCAGCATATACGCGCTTGCTTTTTCGCAGCGTATGCCACCGGTGCAGTACATAATGATGTTTTTATCTTTATGCTCCTGCATCATTTCAACAGCCATAGGCAACTGCTCACGAAAAGTATCGCTCGGTATTTCCACTGCATTTTTAAAATGCCCCACTTCATATTCATAGTGGTTGCGCATGTCTATAATTATGGTAGCCGGATCCTGAGCCAATGTATTCAGTTGTTGAGCATTTACGTATTTTCCCTTCTGGCTCATATCAAACGAGGGGTCTGCAATGCCGTCTGCAACAATTTTGTCTCTTGTTTTTATTTTTAGAACCCAAAACGATTTTCCATCATCATCCACCGCAATATTCAGCCTCAGCGCTTCCAGCCCGGGAACAGACTCCAGGTACGATCTGAGCGCTTCAAAACTGCTTTCGGGCACGCTTACCTGGGCATTAATGCCTTCGTGCGCAACGTATATACGCCCAAATACGCGCAACTGATTCAGGGCATTATACATTTCATCTCTGAAAACCGGGGGATCGCTGATGGGAAAATACCTGTAAAACGAAATGGTAATGCGGGATTCCTTTTCCTGGAGCAGTTGCTCCTTTAATTCCTTTTGGGAAATACGATTGTGTAATACTGCCATATAATTGAAATTTTATGTTCAGCTTGCTGAAACGGATCGTTTGCAGGACGATCAAAATTTCTAAACGGCGCAAAGATACACTCCTTCGTTGTCACTTCGAACAAATAAAATTGAGGAGGCACGACGAAATTTTATGCAGTGAGAAGTCCGCCCCAGAAAAAAAGGTGTTGAGACCTTTATGACCTTACTAGCGGCTGAGAGGTTTGGACTCCGCTACGCTGCGCTCAACATGACGCGAAGGGGAACCACAGAGGCACGAAGACACGGAGTTGCACGGTGCTGGTATTTTAATCGCTCATTTCGAGCAGTATGCTTTCATTACATTCGGCGCAGGAGGTACGACACCCCTTCGAACAAATAAAATTGAGGAGGCACGACGAAATTTTATGCGGTGAGAAGTCTCCTAACGGCTGGGAATATTTCGGCTCCGCTCAACATGAAGCAAAGCAACATGCCCGGCTATAATAGCCGGGCATGCTAAAGGTGGTTGGTTAGCACTGTTACTTGTTTGCAAAATAGAATACTTCTCCACTCATGTTTACCTGCAACACAATCTTCTTATTGTCTTTACTTAATTCAACAAAATAATTGTCTGCATCTGCAAACTGTTGTCCGTACAACATCATATCGCTGTCGTTGGTTTCGATGTCGTCAAAGAGAATTACTTTATCAATTTTATATTCGCTGTATCTTTTTTTAATTTCTTTTTGAGCAACGGCTGGCAGGTCAGAAAAATCTTTGGTAGTGGTGGTGCCAATCAGCTTAGCATCTGCATCGTAAAATGCTTTGTAGTTAACGCCATTTTGGGTAAACCAAACTTCGTCTATTTCATTGTTTCGTGAATAGGCAATGTTTGTTGCACCACGAAAGTCGGCTGCAAACTGCTGCTTTGTTTGATAGCTCACTTCCGATCTGCGGATGGCTCTTTCTTCTTTTTTGATTTCTTTTTTGTTTGTCTTCAATGCGGCGGTGGTTTGCGCCATGGCTGTAAAGGCTGTGGTAGATAAAACGGTAATGATACCTGCCAGTAAAATCTTTTTCATAATTGTAATTTTTAAACTGAAGAATGTACCATTGACGATTGCGGGAATGCCGGGTTTGACTTGCCTGGGTTAAGTGCTAGTTAACAGGCATTATGACTAATAACAGCGCCGGAGGCATGAGAGAGATACCCTCCGTGCGTTAACCAATACTTAACCACCCGTTAGGGTTGATTAACGTGTACTGACATAAATAATTCAGAACTTCAATGTGCCAATATTAATGATCTCATTTTGAATAAGCTTACCCGCCAGCCTGCTTACCAGCCGGTGGCGGGAAGGCAGCTAGTTTTAGTGTAACTCCTGTTTCCACAGGAGTTTTTTATGTTACATATGTTACAGGATACTGCGGTATAACTGAAGCAGCCCCTTCCATACCCGTATATTGGAAAAGTTATCTTCAACAAATCTCCTTCCATTCGCACCATACTGCTCACGTAAGGCAGAATGATCGACAAAATATTCAATCGAATCTGTAAGCGACCCTATATTGGCTTTTTCGAAGAGAAAGCCGTTGAACCTATTGCTTACTGCATCTCTGCAACCGGGAATGTCTGGCGCTATTACCGGAACCTGCATGGCGGCAGCTTCAATAAGCGCATTTCCAAAGCCTTCCCTTAAAGAAGGGAGCACAAAAATATCGGTGGCGGCATATACTGGCACTACATCTTCAACCAGGCCCAGGTAAAAAATATTCTTTTTTTCCTTTAGTTGCATAAGGGTTGAATGGTCCAGCCCATGCGCTTCGTGAAGCGGCCCGGCAATTAAGAGCTTCAGAAACGGGTATCTTTCCTGCAGTATATTAAAGCATTTAATAAGCCCGTCTATTCCTTTATCTTTCGATACGCGCCCTACAAAACTTATAACAACCGAATTGACATCGATCCCCAGCTTGCTCCTTAAGGCCTGCCCCGCAGCAATGCTGTTTTCGTTTCTTGAAAATACTTCAAGGTCTACACCGTTGCAACTGCCTTTTTCAATTACCACGCCTTTGCCCGCTTTTAATATTCCCCTTTTTTCCGCATGTTCCTTCAAAGACGGACTCACCACTATTACTTTATGGGCTGCGCGGCAGCTAAATCTTTCTGTAAAGCCAATAACCGACCTTGCAAGTCCTCGCTTTGTATCGGACAACAAACCGTGAAGCGTAAAAACTCTTTTTTTGTGAACAGTTAACCAGGCTGCCAGCATAATCAGGAATCCTGATTTAGGATTGCCGGCATTGATAATATCTGGCTTTTCATTGCGGAGAATGCGAACAATTTGTATAAGTTGTCCAAGATCTTTAAATGGTGTTATTTTCTTGGTAAAAGGAACGGTTACCAGCTTTGCCTGTTCTGCTTTGGCCAACATGCTTATCTCTTCCCCCGGTCCGCTTACAATTACAACGGTAAAGCCTTGTTCCACCAAAAACTTTACCTGTCCTTTCAAAAAGCTGGCACAATATGAGCTGGATACTCCAATCAGAATTTTCGGCATATTTACTAAACTGTTTAAAAGTAAGGTTTCATATCACCAACAGCAAAAATTTATTCAATCACACAACAAAGGTTTATTTTAGCTACCACATAATCGCTGTTTATTGGTAGCAATACTGAACATACTCCTCATTCTTGTTTATCTTATTGTAATAAGTTTCGTTTTTATTATCATCAACAAAAAAAAGGGTACTCCCATTCATAGCAAATGGCTGATTGCAGCTTTTATAGCAAAAGTACTGGCGGGTTTTGCCTACGGCTTTGTATATGCCCATTATTTTGAAGCAAGCGACAGCTGGATGTTGTACAACGAATCACTGAAGGAATATCATAACCTGCTGCACAACCCTGCTGCTTTTTTTTCTACCGATATGCAATTTAATTCTGCCGGCGATTTGTTTTCCAATGCTGATGGTGCCACCTGGAAGAATACAGATGACAATCTTTTTATTAAGCTACTCGGTATTTTGAATGTATTAAGTGGCGGCAGTTATTATGTAACGGTTGTGCTTTTCAACTTCTTTCCTACGCTGGGTTTGTATTACCTGTATTTGACAGCGCAGAAACAACTTTCCTTAAACAAGCTATTTCTCTTCCTGCTCATTTTTTTCCTCCCCTCCTGCCTGTTCTGGAACAGCGGCATTCATAAAGATGGACTGATCGTATTTTTTATGGGTGCATTCATTTACTGCGTGCATCAATATATATATAATAAACCGGCTATCGTTCCCGTCTTTACTGCGCTTGTTTGTGTCGCCTTTATATTTTTATTCAGAAATGTTACAGCGCTGCTATTGCTTCCCGCTACCGCCGCCTGGTGCTGGACAGCCCAACGATCCATAAAAAAAACATATTTACCCTATATTATTATATATGGTATAGCCATCACCTTATTTTTCTTCACCGCTTTACTGCCTCAAAAATTTAACCTGCCGCTTCAACTGGCACTAAAACAACACGATTTCCTGTCGTTGAAAGGCGGTTCGTTATTGCCGCTTACACCGCTTGAACCTACTGTTGCCAGTTATTGTAAGGTGCTGCCGGAGGCGCTCAATCATGTTTTTTTGCGGCCCTATCCCGGCGAAATAAGCGGCATTTTTCAATTAATGAGTTTTGCCGAAACTTTGCTCGTTCTGGTAATTATAATTGCAACAAGCTGGAAATTCCGTCCGGCTGTAGGCTCCATCATCCTGCGTCCCTTTTCACTTTTTCTGTTAGCCGTTGCAGTGAGTGGATTGCTGCTTACCGGTTATATTATTCCATTTACCGGGGCCATTGTACGATACAAAAGCTTTTATATCGTGTTGCTGCTCATACCATTTGCAGGCGCTATTACCGGCAGCAAAAAAACTCTTAGATCCAGCAAGTCAAATTATACATAATAAACATGTTAATTATTTTCAACAAATTCAGCTATTTTTTAGCGATATGACAATTTTTTTTATCCGGTTTGACTTTCTATTCAAAAAATATAATAGTTTTGACAAAATTTTACTAACTCCAGTTTCTAATCACCTATATTAAAATTTATTAGATGGAATCACTAAGGTTTAATGCTATCAATCATCTTTCCGGCCTTGGAAAAGACATTACAGTTGAGGGTTCGGAAAAGATAACCAAAATTTTCGGCGAGAATGTATTTACCCTAAAAACCGCCCGCGAGTACCTCAGTGATGAGGCTTACAAAAGCCTGGCAGCCTCTATTAAAACCGGTAAAAAAATAGACCGTAATATGGGCAACCAGATTGGAGCTGGTTTAAGAAGCTGGGCAGAAGGAAAAGGTGTTACGCATTTTACTCACTGGTTTCAACCGTTAACCGGTACTGCCGCTGAAAAGCACGACTCTTTTTTTACACTGAAAGGTGACGGTACGCCCATTGAAGAATTTGATGGCGCAGCCCTCATTCAACAGGAGCCTGATGCTTCTTCATTCCCTTCTGGTGGCTTGCGTGCTACTTTCGAAGCAAGAGGTTACACAGCATGGGATCCTACTTCTCCTATATTCATTATGAACATTGGCGATGCCAACACGCTTTGCATCCCCACAATATTTGTTTCTTATACAGGCGAATCGCTTGATACCAAAACTCCATTGCTCCGTTCTATTGAAGCGTTGAACAAGGCTGCGGTAGATGTTTGTCATTATTTTGACAAAAATGTTACCAGGGTAATTGCAACATTGGGATGGGAGCAGGAATATTTTGTGATAGATGCAGGTTTAGCCAATGCCCGTCCCGACCTTACTTTAACGGGTCGTACAGTATTTGGACATTCTCCTGCAAAAGGCCAGCAGTTAGAAGACCATTATTTTGGTTCTATCCCTGAAAGGATATACGCGTTCATGAGAGATTTCGAAGAAGAATCTTACCGTCTCGGCATTCCTTTAAGAACCCGTCATAATGAGGTAGCGCCTGCTCAGTTTGAGTGTGCTCCTATTTTTGAAGAAGCAAACCTGGCAGTAGATCATAATACTCTTTTAATGGATATTATGACGCGTGTGGCAAGGCGCCATAACCTGGTTGCCCTGTTGCACGAAAAGCCATTTGCGGGCATTAACGGTAGTGGCAAGCACAACAACTGGAGTATGTCTACCGACACTGGTGTAAACCTGCTCGCTCCCGGCAAAACGCCGAAAACCAACCTGATGTTCCTTACCTTCTTTGTGAATGTAATTAAAGCGGTGGATGATTATGCAGAGCTGCTCCGCTCTTCTATTGCATCTGCAGGTAATGATCACCGTTTGGGTGCAAACGAAGCTCCTCCGGCTATCATTTCAGTATTCATTGGTAAGTACCTGAGCGAAGTATTGAATGAAATAAAAACAAGGGTTGGAGAAAACTTCACCGAGCAGGATGAAATTTTACTGAAACTTGATATTCATAAAAATATCCCTGAGTTATTGCTCGATAATACAGACCGCAACCGTACTTCTCCGTTTGCATTTACCGGCAACAAATTCGAATTCCGTGCGGTAGGCTCAACTGCCAACTGCGGTGTTCCAATGACAGTGCTGAATGCTATTATGGCCAAAACGCTGAACACTTTCAAAGAAGAAGTAGATGCGCTGATTGAAAAAGGCGAGAAAAAAGAGATCGCTATCATGCATGTTATCCGCGAGTACATCGCCAGCTCTGAAAAAGTATTGTTTGAAGGAGATGGCTACAGCGACGAATGGCACAAGGAGGCAGAAAAACGTGGTTTGCCAAACTTGAAAACTACCCCGCTGGCGCTCGATGCAATGGTAACAGAAAAGTCTAAATCGCTGTTTGAAGAATTGAACATTTTCAATCATTCAGAGCTCGAAGCACGTCATGAAATAGAGTTGGAAAAATACATTAAGAAAGTACAGATCGAGAGCCGTATTATGGGTGAAATGTGTACCAGTCATATTCTTCCCAGCTCTGTTAAATACCAGAATATTCTCATCAGCAATATCAAAGGATTGAAAGAGCTTGGTCTTCCTGAATCAGCATATGCAAACCAATTGCAGATACTGGAAAAAATATCTGAGCATATTTCAGCAGTGGCAGATGGTGTAGAAAAAATGATCCAGGCAAGAAAAGTGGTAAACAAAATAGAAGATACACGTACCAAAGCCATAGCTTACCAAAGCCAGGTGAAGGATGTGTTCTTTGACAAGATCCGTTACCATGTTGATAAGCTGGAATTGTTGGTAGACGACCAATACTGGCTGTTACCCAAATACCGCGAAATGTTGTTCTTAAGATAATTCCTTTCGCTATATACAGCAAAGAAAGTCCTCCGTTTAAAAAGCGGAGGATTTTTTTATGTTTAAATTACATTAGAATTAACCATCTATCATCTTTAGCATAAATTCTGTATCGATGCCTGATATCCATCATGAGCTATTGATTAATGCCTCTGCCGAAACAGTTTACAAGGCGCTTGTTACACAAGAAGGACTATCGGCATGGTGGACTCCGCAAACGGAGGCAGAACCAGAGATCAACAGCATTGCCCGCTTTACTTTTGGATCTGGATATTTTAAAGAGATGAGGATAATAAACCTTGCTCCTAACAACCAGGTAGAGTGGATTTGCATTGCAGGCGCCGAAGAGTGGGTTGGAACAACGATATCCTTTCAACTGGAAAGTGCAGACAGGGAGACCTTGCTCCGCTCCCACCCGGAGCTTACCGACCAGGTACAACAACAGGATGGTGGTTATGGAACTGTTTTGATCTTTTGCCACAACGACTGGAAAGGATATACACCAATGTATGCCGAGTGCAACTATACCTGGGGACGTTTTCTCAGGAGCCTCAAACTATTTTGCGAAACTGGCAAGGCGCTGCCGTGGCCCAATCAGCATAAGGTGGATTGAAAGCGACAGCGCCACGAAACTATTACAGCTATACGAAGTCTCTACGCTGTACGAAGTCTCCGACTTCGTTACTTATTATGTTCTTCCGGGACTTAGTCCCTGCAAGTTGCTAACTTCCATTATATTCTTCCTAACTGGGTACTCGGCCAATCACTTACATTAATAATTACGCTTAACTAGAAATGACTCTACGCCGTTTAGCATCGAAATATTACTCCAACCAACCCAGCTTATCCCATTCTTTCATTTGTTTAAGAGATGCTCCACATACTTTTAAAAGTTTTTTTTCGGGAGAACCGTGTAAACTCCAGTCAAAAGGAAAAGTAAAAAAATCGTGAGTTACCGGAATTACAGCGTTCAATTTCGTCTTTGTCAATATTTTAGATGTTTCTACCAACATTTTCTCTCCCAAACTCTGAGCGTCATTCTGAGCGATATATTGTTCCAATTCAGCAAATTCTTCCTGCAATTGGTCCGGTGCGTTAGAAAAAGAACCGGACTCCCAAAACTCCCCCATCGGGAAAATAACTGCGTTATTTTTCATGTCATTAAACATCTCGTCCTCCCACACAAAGGATAAATTAGGGCAATATGAATAACAATATTGGTAGGAAAGTATTAAACAACTCATTTTGTTTTGATACCCCGATTTCGCAATAATCTCTGTAAGATATTCTGCCATTTGCCGAGCTACTGATTGGATCAATGCTCTCGCGGATCTGCCAGACAACGCGATGAAGGTGACTTGTTTATGCCCGTCTACGCTATGCGAGGTAATTTTGTGTAGATTTCCATATGGGTCATACTTAAAATAATCGGTTGCGAAATAGTCGCCCAACCCAGGAAGATTAGATAAGGAATCGGCTGTTGTAAGCACTCCTTTTTCGTAATTGTAAATATGGATGTGAGCAAAGAAGCTGTATGGATCCTGCAAAAGACTCTTTGCCATTTCTTCGGGCGAATGTTCGTTAGAAACATATGTGCCTCGTCCGTTCAATCGCAAACTCATGAATTTATCCTTTCTCCCTGCTGCAAATGAGATATTACAATAAGCGGAGCATATCTGATTTTGCGCGTTATACTCAATGTACTCCCAATTGGCTTCATGCCATAAAAACACTCCGATGCTCCCTAACTCTTTGTTATAATACTTTTTGACAACAACCGGTACTTGTGAATCATCAAACCCATATTCGAGAAAACATAGCTCATCTGGAATACCTGCCAGCAACGCATCATCAGACAACCACGTATCGCTTTTAGCATAGCGAGAAAAATCATAAATATCTACCAATGAATACAATACCACTTTTGCTCTTCCCATGCCCCTCTTAACAATATTAAATCTGGTATTCATAACAGCCCACCTGGTGGCCAACTGTACCATGGTGTCTCTCAAAATAGTTTCAGCCATAAATCAAAGATTGCCGACGTGGATTTAAAATATCAATATATTCTTCCGGGGCTCAGTCCCCGAAAACTGCCCTACGCTGTACGAAGTCTCCGACTTCGTTACTTATTATGTTCTTCCGGGACTTAGTCCCGGGTAAACTTCTACCCTATCACCTCATTGATCACGCGTCCATGCACATCGGTTAACCGGAAGGGACGACCCTGGAACTGGTAAGTAAATTGCTCATGATCGAAACCGAGCTGGTTGAGTATGGTTGCCTGTATATCGAAAGGTTCAACTTTTCCGCTTACAGCACCATAGCCAATCTCATCCGTTTCTCCATAGCTGAATCCTTTTTTAATGCCGCCTCCTGCCATCCAAATAGTAAATGCCTCTACGTGATGATCTCTTCCCTTGAAAGGATTTTGCTTCCCCTCCCGGTTTTCCATCATGGGCGTGCGGCCAAATTCTCCTCCCCAAACTACGAGCGTTTCGTCCAGCAGTCCCCGTTGTTTAAGATCCAGTAACAATGCGGTGCAGGCACGGTCAACACTTCTGCATTTATTGATAAAGCCCACATCAATAGCAAGATTGGCATCGGTACCATGACTATCCCACCCCCAGTCGAACAACTGCACGAACCGGACTCCCTTTTCCACCAGTTTTCTCGCCAGCAACACATTGTTTGCAAAGCAGGCTTTGCCGGGTTGTGTACCATACATTTCATGAATATAAGAAGGCTCATTGCTGATGTCCATCACTTCGGGAACTGAAATCTGCATGCGGTATGCCATTTCGTATTGGGATATCCGTGAGTTAATTTCGGGATCTTTGTATTCCTGGTATTTGATGCGGTTCATTTCATTGATCGCATCTATAGAGGCTTTGCGAAGATCGCGGTTCATTCCTTTGGGATCTTTTACAAACAGCACCGGATCCCCCTCGCTGCGGCATTGCACGCCCTGGTATACAGAAGGGAGGAACCCGCTTCCCCAAACGCTTTTACCAGCATCGGGAAAACGCCCGCCAGAGGTGAGCACCACAAAGCCTGGCAGGTTTTGATTATCGGAGCCCAATCCATAAGTTACCCACGATCCAATGCTTGGTCTGCCCAGCCTCGCGCTACCGGTATGCATCATCAGTTGTGCGGGCGCATGGTTGAACTGATCGGTGGTAACTGCTTTCAAAAAACAAACTTCGTCGGCAACAGTAGTAAGGTGAGGCAGGTTCTCCGATATCCATGCGCCACTCTCTCCATGCTGTTTAAAGGCAGCCTGCGGCCCCAACATTTTGGGTACACCGCGAATGAACGCAAACCGTTTGCCTTCCAGCAAAGATTGCGGACAATCCTGTCCATGCAGCTTCATAAGCTCCGGCTTGTAGTCGAACAATTCCAACTGAGAGGGAGCGCCTGCCATGTGCAGGTATATTACTGATTTGGCTTTACCTGCAAACTGTGGAGGGCGCGACGCCAAAGGGTTGGCAGGATCGAAAACAGTTGCTGCTGCATTTGTTTTTTTTGAACCACAGCTACTACCTAACAAAGCGCCCAGCGCCAGCGATCCCAACCCCATTGCACTTTCTTTTATAAAATGCCGGCGCGTTTGGTACGACATCATTGCGTTGCTGGCTTCCTTCACCAGCCGCTGTGTATGTAATTCTTTTTGCGTCATCTTACTGTTTTGGGTTTGTCGTTTGTTGTTTATCGTTATACCCGAAACGATCAACAATAACCTAAAAACAAGCAACCTGTCAATTCTTCGTAATCAGTTCATCCATATTTAAAATACTGCTGGCCACCACCGTTAGTGCTGCCAGTTCGGGAGCTGTTTTGTGATTGCCTATGTTATTATTCAACATATCGCAGGCAGCAGTAGTATCTTTTTTATACGTGTTCAGCGATGTTTGGTATAGCTTTTCCAGTACAGACAGTCCTTCTTCATTCATTGTTTGATAAGTTGCCAGTTCATATCCTTTCTTAATTTGGTCACTTACATTCTTACCACCTTCTTTTTGCATGCGCACCGCAAAATGCCGGGCTGCTTCCAGGTAGGCTTCGTCGTTCAATGTAACAAGCGCCTGTAGCGGCGTATTGGTTCTTATTCTTCGTGATGAACACACTTCACGACCTGTAGCATCAAAAGTCATCATAGAGGGATAAGGTGCTGTTCTTTTCCAGTATATATACAAGCCGCGCCTGTATTGATCTTCACCGGTGCTTTGCTGCCAGTCGGCACCATTCCATGGAGAGAGCCATATTCCTTTGGGCTGATAAGGCATTACGCTGGGGCCATACATTTTATCGCTGATCATACCGCTGATCACCAATGCCTGATCGCGCACCTGTTCGGCAGACAAACGTACCCTTGGTCCGCGGGTCATATATTTATTGAAGGGATCTTTTTCCAGTATGTCCTTACCGGCAAACGAAGCCTGGCGGTAGGTTGCAGATAACACCATACGCCTGATGGTTTTCTTTATGCTCCAGCCATCATCGTTCATAAATTTCCAGGCCAGCCAGTCGAGTAATTCCTGGTGCGTAGGTGGTATGCCCTGTGTGCCTATGTCTTCCAGCGTTTCTGCTATACCGTTACCAAACAATTGCTCCCACAAACGATTTACCATCGTTCGTGCCGTTAGTGGATTTTTCTTATCTGTTAACCACATTGCCAGCCCCAGCCTGTTGGCAGGCGCTTTGCTGGGCATAGGATTAAGAATATGCGGTGTGGCAGGTTTTACTTCCTCCCCTTTTACGAGCCAGTTGCCTCTTTCAAAAATTTTAGTGGCGCGGTATTGCTCATCATTGCACTCCACCATAACAGGCGTTGTTTCAGCAGGTGCGCGTAACAGTTGCCAGTAGGTGCTGTATGCCGAATCATATCCGGGCTGTTCTGCGCCGGGAAACGGTTCATCGAAATGAAACCAATCGAACATCACGCCCGTATTTTCTTTGCCATTCAACTGCGGATTGCTGTAGGTAAAATACAGATCATGCACGCCTTTTATTTCATTGATATCGAGCTGCGCAATTTCCCAGCCATTTGTTTTTTTGAGTACAATCTTTTTCAGCTCAACGCCGGTCAGGCTGTCCAGCCTGATCGTCCAGGTGCCGCCATCGAAGCCCGTAGTATAGCGATACAATACTCTTTTTTTATCATCCAGGTGAACTTTGGGCAAGCGGCATGAGCCATTGTTGCGCAAACCTGCAAACCAACTACTCACCTGGGCACCGTTAATATAATCGTCGCATTGCAACGAATTGATAGAAGGCTGCCAGGTTTTGAGAAAAGAATAGGTTTCATTGGCTTTGGTTGCACTGGCGTGTTTCTCCAGCCAGCCTTTCAACTCCAGCAGCTTACTGCTGTCAACGCCCTTGAACTGGCGTAATAGAGGATAATCAGCCTGTGTGTCTTCATCCCTGGAATTATTAAAGAAGGCTAAAAATTTATAATACTCGTCGTGCGTAAACGGATCGTAAGGATGGCTATGACATTGCACGCAGGCAAAGGTTGTTCCCATTAAAACCTCCCAGGTAGTGTTCACTCTGTCCATTACCGCCGCGGTTCTGAATTCCTCGTTGTCGGTTCCACCTTCATCGTTGGTCATGCTATTGCGGTGAAAAGCGGTTGCAATGTATTGGGCATCCGTAGGATGAGGCAGCAGGTCGCCCGCTATTTGTTCTGTTAAAAATTCATTATAAGGCTTGTCGTTGTTAAAGGCTTTGATCAGCCAGTCGCGGTATTTCCAGATATTCCTCGACATATCGGCTTCATATCCTTTGGTATCCGCATACCGCGCAAGATCAAGCCACATCGAAGTCCAGCGTTCACCATAATGCGGCGAATTCAGCAAACTGTCTACCAGCACTTCGTAACCTTTGTCCGTTTTATCGGCAAGATATTGTTGCAACCATTCATCTTTGGCGGGCATACCTATCAGGTCAAGGCTCACCCTTCTGAACAGTGTTTTCTTATCTGCTTCCTCCGCATGCGTTAAATCCAACTCGTCCTGCTTTTCAGCAATAAAATAGTCTATCTCATTTTTAGCCCAATCATTGTGTTTGCTGATCAATCCAAAAAAAGTAGCAGGTTGTGGAACAGCAACAGGTTTTACGGCAACATAAGCCCAATGCTCTCCCCATTCTGCACCCTGCTTTATCCAGCGCCGAAGCATGTCAATTTCTTCCTGGCTCAAAGGCTCTTCCTTATAGGGCATTCGTTCTTCAGGGTCGTGAGCAGTCAGCCTTTTAATCATTTCACTATTATCAGGATCGCCGGGAATAATTGCCGGGCGGCCCGATTCTGTGTTGCCCAGGGCCTCTGAGCGAAACAAAAGACTAAAGCCGCCTTGTTTTTTAACGCCGCCGTGGCAACTAATGCATTTTTTATTGAGGATGGGTTTTATATCAGCGCTGTAACTCACAACATGTGTGCGGGTGCTGAATGTAAATACAGTGACCACTACCGTTAGTACGATCACCGTTAAAACGAGCCTGTTCGAAAATAACTTTCTCATCACTTATTGATTCACTAAAAAATATACGATCCGGCAAGCGTTTCCCTTTGAGGCAGTATTTTTATCGGTCAGGATTTCCACTTTTAGTTCATGCTTCCCCTGTTTCAGTTCATCGCAAAGCACCAGGTACCAGGGCAGGTGCAAGGCACTGCTCCATTGTGTATAAAGATCGGTTATTTTGGGCGTTTTTCCGTCTACCGAATAGCGGATTTTACCCGCATCGGCACCAGAAACAATCGCAATTCCAACAGCCGTTCCGTTAAAAGCAAACCGGAAAGAGGCGCCGGGCTGTAATCCTTCTAGTACCGGCACATCTACAAAACCTGTTCGTGTGCCCAGCCCATCAGTGGGTTTCCAATTGGAGATGACGCTGAATTGCTGCAAGCGTTGGGCTTCTGCCACATTTACATATGCACCTTTATCGTATATGCCTCTCACACCCGGTGCGGGAATGGCTGGTTTGGTTAAGGCCTGACCTGTGTAAGAACTATCGCCTTTACGAAACAGGGTGCGGATGGTATTGAAATAAATTTCCTGTCCAAAAGGAGCAGGATGGAGGTCTTTAAAATCATCTTTCCAGGTAAACTCACGGTTAGCAATACGTGCCTGCACTTCTTTTGCCAGGTTAATAAACGGCAGTTTGTAATGTCTTGCCAGGCGGTCGTGCAAAGCCACTTCGGCGGGCACCCGCCCGGCATCGTAGTCAGCAATTTTATGTTCATCCACAAATGCCATCAACACAATATTCATATAGGGATTGGCTGTCAACGCATGTTGAATGATGCCTTCTAACGCTTTGCGCTGGTAGGCTGCCGGCGTTTTATTAGCAAGATCATTTACCGCAGTTTCCACAAACAAAAGATCTGGAGTTCCTTTGTCTAATACATCGCGTTGCAAACGGAAACTGTGCGGCACACTGCCGAGAGAGGAGATGCCTGCATGAATAAAATTAAACGTTACCTGCGGATATGTTTGTTCCAGGTATTCCGCGGTTTTGGTGCGCCAGCCGGGATTTTCAGTAATAGACCCTCCGAGAAATGCAACGGTTACTTCCTTTTTATTCCTGACTTGATGGAAGGTATTGTTGAGATTACCGTAAAAATGAACAAAGGTTTCGCTGGAAAGTTGCGCAGCGGCCTGCGGTGCAATCGTAAAGACACCCGCATATAGCAATGCCGCTATGATGAATTGCTTCCACATTTATAAGACAATTGCTGATGACACAATGTAAGTAAATGGGAAGATACAAGAGTTTCTTTGCATAACCAGCCAGATGCCTCCATTTAGATGGAGAGCCTGTCCTTAGCTGCTGCCGAAACATTAGATGTACGTAAATGAGTAGAAGCATTGGCCGGAATATAATCTGCCATACATTTTGAAGCAAAGCCGTATTTGTTTTGCAAATACTTGTAATGCCTGAGAATGGCGGTGAGATATTCCATGTTTTGAGTTGGATAATAACCAAAATTATGAGGATGCCACCAGAGATGATAATTCCTTCCTTTTTTTGCAGCATAGCTCATCTCTGCCTTTACCCTTCTGAACTTCAGATGCTGTATCCACCGTTCTTTATGAGAATAAGGCCTTAAAAACCTGCTTGCCGGTAATAAGGTAGGGTTTGTGTTGCCTGGCAAAAACCGGAACGACATCGGTTTGCTGATGGGGAATAAAGTATCGGCTGCACGAAGCAGGGGATTATACTTTTTGCGTACCTGCCAGAAAGAGACATCAGGATTTGATCTCACAATTTTTATCCCTGCACTATGCGCAGCCTGCAGGTAAAGGGTATTGAACTGGTTTTTGGGAAAAACCAGCGATTTCAATTCTACGCCAAAATTTTGCCTGGCTATTTTTTGGGCAGCATGAAGGTCTGCTTCAAATTGGTGAACATTTTGTCCGGCCTCGTTACAATAGTAGTGCGAAAAGGTGTGACTTCCCAGCTCCTGTCCCGGAGTGTCTACAATTTTCTTTATAAGACTATATGCAAAGTGATAGGGATCGGAAGTTTCGTTTTCGCCCACCTGGTTCTTTTCAAAAAGACTGTAAGAGCTAAACATCGGATCAACATACACAGGTTTTTCATGTGGCATGCATTCCAGCAGCTGAGCTCTTTCCTTAGCAAACAAAAAGCCTACCGTTGCCCATGTGGCTTTTATGGAATTGGCTTCAAACAATTGCAGGGTCGCGGGCACTATCTTCCTGGCATTGTCGAAATACGGCTTCATCAACGCAAGGTTCCAACGCTCTGCTGCGCCCCAATGCAATTCAAAGTCAAGCGAAATAATTAAATTTCCTGGTTTCATTATACTGTGTCTGAGTCTGAATAACTTAAATACCAGTTTGCCCGGTTCTCCACTATATCTTTCATACCCTCATCAAAGCTTCGCGTTACAAAATGCAGTTGAATGGGCTTTAGCTTTTCAGGGATATTGATAAAAAAACTTTTTTCATACACCCGCCTGTTGGGCGAATGTTCCATGCACCAGCTTAAAATGCAATCGGCATCTTTTGCTTTTATGTCTTTTACAGCGCTTATTAAAAGTTGCTCACCTGCAGCGGGAACATCCGTGTCGTAAATCAGTTCCATGATATAGCCGATCAATCCTTTGTGTTTGGCTTTTATGGCATACACCACAAAGCCAAGATAAATTCCATCCTGATAAACATGCTTAATGCAGTACTGCTCCCCTGGCTTGGACAGGTACCGCCACTCCAGGTACTTTTTGTCCCGCACCACTCCTACTTTAATATGCCTTGAAAACTTTTGCCACACATCATCTACCGCCTGAGGAAATGCATTGGATGTTTCTATTGTAAACTTCCTGCTGTTCCACTTGAAATAGGGTATATTGATGTTGGGCAATGCCTTCAGGTATTTTATCTTTCCCGTAAAGTATTTCGTTTTTAAAGGCCTGAGCATGAAGGGAACGGGGTCCAGTCGCTTCCAGCCTAATATTTTAGATGCTTTAACCGCCTCCTTGTTGGGAAATCCGTACACCAGCTTCACTCCGTCTGCCGCACATGTTTTGTACACATTCCTCGCAAGCAGTATAAACAATCCTTCCCCCCTGAACTCAATATCAATCATTGTGTCTAAGCCCTGGGCACCTACAAATACCTGGTCGCCGATCTTAACATGCAAAGGAAGAACAGCAAAAATTCCGGCCGTCTTCTGCTTCTCTTCTGAATAGGCAATATCAACATATCTCTTCTCAACCGGTGATTCCAAAAATTGCCAACGGAGCTTTCCCTCATTTCTGGGACTTCCGTTAAGGTCAAAACACTTTTTATATAAGCCAATTGTCTCCTCCGAAATATTGGTGATAGAATAGCCTTCCATTTACGGTAATTGTTTTTTTATTATACAGCATCAGTTGCAAATAGCCTACCGCAAATTGGGCTATACTGGCGTATCCATCCAAGTCGGGAAATCATTTGTTAGCATCCATATTGTGTTTGGGATTAATGTATTAAACTGATCACAGTTTGTATGACTTCCTGCATCAAAAGAAAACGGGATGTGGATCATATTGTTTCAAAGGATAAAAAGAAGTCAACGTTGGTGGGAATTTTTCAAAGGATATTGGCAATATTAATACTATTTTGATACAAAAAAAAATAATCTTAATAAGTTTTCAGTCGGAAGGCTGATAACGAACTCCTGTTGCCGGCATTAGGGCTGCATAGCAAGCCAGCACTCGATTTCCAATCCTTCAGTCATACCGCCCCTGCCTCTCAACAACCTGCGTTCGTCCATGCAGTTCAAACATTCCTGCAACGCCTTCCCCTATATCACGGGGTCATAAACTGCCAGGTTATTTTATTGTAGTGAAAATTTTTATTCACAGGCAATTCCACACTCCCTTTCAAGCGTCCCTTTTTATCTTTTTTTACCGATAATTTGGCTTTTGCAAACGCTCCTTTTTCGTAATCAAAAGTTTCACCATCATCGTCGTACAACTCTGCAGCATTTTCGGCTTTTCCGTAATATTTTACCTGCAGCGGTAACAGCTCATTTTTAGCGGGTGTATGCAACACAGCAGGAATCATAGGGATGATACCACCGTCTTTTACAAACAGTGGAATTTTACCCATCTCCTGTTTTACTTCAATAATAGTGCCTTCGCCGGCAAGTTGCCCGGTATAAAAATTGTACCATTTTCCGGGAGGCAATACCACTTTCCTTTCTTTTTGTCCTGCAAATAATGGTGCTACCAACAGGTAGTCGCCCACCATAAACTGGTCATTTATATCGCGCCTCACCGCCATTTCATAAGGGTTGTCCGACGAACTGAGATTACCTCTTTCGGCAGTGGCATTAAAGTAAAATCCTTCTACCAGGTTCATAGCGCGAACAGGCGGTTTTCCTTCAAAACGATATTGAGCAAATGCATTGTACAGATAAGGCAGCAGTTGCATGCGTAGCATCATCACATCTTTCACCTCATTGGCCACTTCAGGAAACGACCAGGGTTTTGTACCATCTGCCCATGCATTGAGCATAGCCATAGGCGAAAAACAAACTGTTTGCATGCGGCGCAGCCATTCTTCGGCTGTTTTGGACGAACGGGCTTCCGGCGTCCATAAAACACCAATAAAACTGCTGTTGCACAAAGCGGTTATAAAATCGCGGTGATTATAATAATCGTTATAAATTACGTAAGGTAACGATGATGCTCCGGCATTAGACGCACGGGTAAGTCCGTAAGTGCGTTGATTTTTCTGGCGGAACCAGTTGTCGCTCATTTTCTGAAACTGCAGCCCATACACCTGGCGCATTTGCTCGCCACTAACGCCCGAAGGAAACTTTGCCACATCGGGCCACAACCAAAAATCGTAACCATCCGTTTCGTCTACCTTATAGCCAGATATCCCTATGTCAAGATGTTGTTTTGAAAACAGTTGCTGGTACAGGTCCTGCACAGGTTTCATGGTAAGGTCTGGTACCTGTCCTGCCCAAACAAGGTGCGACCCAGTATACGGTTGCATGTTTTTATAAAATGGCGCATGAGAAGAAATGTATGGGTTGATCCAGAGATTGACACGGATGTTTTTATTAAGCAGTTGTTTTACAAACTCTGCCGGCTGAGGAAACCTTGCACTATCCCATACAAAACTGTTGGGGTAAGCGTAACCCTGCCAACCCGGCTCCAGCCCTATAAAGCTGAGTGGATATCCTTTTTGTTCAAATGCATTAGCCTCTTCCATCACCTGTTTGTCTGTAAACAAAGTAGGGGTGCGTTGGGTAAAACCAAGTCCCCATTTGGGTGGCAATACTCCTCCACCGCAAAACAGGTTATACCGCTGCACCACTTCCATAGGGTTGCGCCCCGCAAAAACATAAATTTCTGCACCCGCAGCAGGCAACGACATTTCCACTACATCCGAACCAGGTTCGGGGTTCCAATCGGGTTGTGTATTGCGGTTCATTTCAGGCGGTGGATTTTTACTATCCTTGCGCGCAATAATGCCGGCATAAACTTTTACCCGCCTTGCCACGTTTACGAGTATTCCATAACCATTGCCTGAAATATAAAATGGTACCGGCGCATGGGTGCGTCCGTTATCTTCTCCACCATAGTGATCTACCTGCAATTCTTTTACCATCCCGCGTTGCTGAACCGATTTAAAGTTCAGCCCAAATCCAAAAAGCTGTTCATTTTTTCCAAGAGGAAACGAGAGAAATGTTTTTGCATCCGATTGCTCACCGGTGCTTTGGTTCAACCTTTCGGGAAAAGCAATGTCTCCTAATTTTTCCAATGCCTTTACATCGGGTTTTATTCCTGCTATCCGCAAAGGATCTATGTTTTCGGGAGTTCCTGTAACTGCCTTCCATACGCCGGGCGCTACGGGCACCCATTCCATTGTTTTGGACTGCGCCTGTAATACAGTATTAAAAACAACAGACAGGAAAAACAGCGAAATCAAACGTAAAAAAGAAAAACGCATCATGTGCAATAGTGATTGAGGGATTAATGAAGATCAAAGTTCTAAAGATAATGAAACCAGCTCCTGCACTGAACATTTTTTTAAACAAGCGTTTAAAAAATGCGCCCGCCGCATAAACGATCTTAATACTAACGGTTTATAACATACTATTTCTATTGGTCGCAAAAAGCCCGTTTATTGTCGCTATTACACAGCTTTTGTTTTTGCAGCATTTCAGATGTTTGCAGTAGAAATTACAACATCAATTTTATTCATTTTAAAAACAAATCACATGAAAAAGATTAATATCATTTACTGGATCTCCACAGGCTTTATTTTTTTATTTGAGGGTGTAATGCCTGCCTTTACTTCCCAGTCTGAAATGGCAAAACAAGGTATTACAGGACTAGGGTATCCGTTATACTTTGGATCGATGCTTGCCATATTCAAAGTATTGGGTGCGTTAACACTTATACTGCCAATGGTAAAGAGCCGGCTGAAAGAATGGGCTTATGCAGGCTTTACTTTCAACTTCATCAGTGCCGCAGTTTCTAATGCAGTTGTATATGGCTTTGGCTTTGCACCATTACTTCCCGTTATTGTGTTGGCTATCTTGGCTGTTTCGTATGCATGCTTCCGTAAGCGGCTTAGCTATAGGGAAACCAAAGTGATCGGGCAACCTTCATTTGCAATGTGAGGAAGTGAAAGGTGAGAGATGAAAAACCAATGTTGTTTAGTTAGTAAAAGTTCTTTTGCCGCAGATTCGCAGATAGTCCTTCATCTGCGAATCTGCGGCTCATTAATATAATTATTTAAAATTTCCAACATTGATCGGGCCTACGGCTCTTGTTGTTTGTGATGAGGCAGAGCCATCGGCTCGGTGAAGCATGTCGCCTGCGGATTTTAATCCCAGGTTAAAGATTAATATTGTTGCATTAGTCCTCTATCCAATGTCTTTGTCCTTAACTAAACCGCATTGCAGTTGAATTTACATTCCCCACCTGCGGTTTACCGCATACAGGTTTTTCTGCTATATTTAGTTCTTTAAAATAATATCGCTATGCTTGTTGGATTTGATATTGGCGGAACCAAATGCGCGGTTACCCTTGGTAAGGAAAAAGACAAAAACGATCTTATCATTCTTGCAAAAGAAGCGATGCCTACCGCCGGCACCCCCGGGCAGATGATTGAAAAAATGTTTGCTGCGGCAGATCAGCTTCTTGCCGCACATCATCTTTCCTACAAAAATATATCGGGCATAGGCATTAGTTGCGGCGGACCTTTGAGCAGTAAAAGAGGAATGATTCTTTCTCCGCCCAATTTGCCGGGATGGGATGAAATACCCATTGTGGAGATAGCACAAAAACGATTTGGACTGCGCCCTACCCTTCAAAACGACGCCAACGCCTGTGCTGTGGCTGAGTGGAAGTATGGTGCCGGTAAGGGATATGACAATATTATTTTCCTGACTTTTGGAACAGGTATGGGCTCGGGATTGATATTAAACGGGCAACTATATGCAGGAACAACAGACCTGGCGGGTGAAGTGGGCCACCTGCGCCTGGCAGAAATGGGACCCGTGGGATTTGGCAAAGCAGGATCGTTTGAAGGTTTTTGCAGCGGTGGTGGCATAGCACAACTGGCGCAAACAAAAGTGCGAGAGCAATTGCAGATGGGCAGGGCTGTTTCGTTTTGCAAAAGTATGGATGACCTGCCGGGGCTTACGGCAAAAATAGTAGCCGATGCAGCCAATAACGGAGATGAACTGGCGAAAGACATTTATAGCATCTGTGGGTTTTACCTTGGCAGGGGGTTATCGCTGCTGATAGATATATTGAACCCGCAGGCAATTATACTGGGTAGCATCTATGCAAGGAGCCACCACCTGTTGTATACCGCCATGCATGAAGTGATCAGCAAAGAAGCTTTGAAAGATTCTTATGCAGACTGTAAAATTCTTCCTGCTGCCCTGGGCGAATCTATAGGCGACTATGCAGCGCTGTCGCTGGCCACCGTATAGTGGTTGCCGTGAGTAGCAGATCGCCAGCCAGTGTATCGGTTATTTTTTCCCCGGATAACGTTTGTAGAATTTTCGTTTTGAGTTCCGTCCGCTGGCAGACCGTTTGCGAGGGGCGTAAGGCGGAGTGGGTCCCAGCGATTGCGGAATAGCGGCTTTTTCCACCTCTTTGCCTATTAAATTTTCTATTGCTGCAAAACTGTTTTGCTCTTTTTCGCCTATTATGGTAAAGGCCATTCCATCTGCCTCTGCCCTGGCTGTGCGCCCTATACGGTGTACATAATCCTCCCCGTCTCTCGGCACATCGTAATTAATTACCAGGTCAATGGTATCAATATCAATGCCCCGGCTTAATATATCGGTGGCCACCATTATGGGTATGCGCCCGCTGGTAAATCCGTTCAATACATTTTCCCGCTGCGATTGCACCAGGTCGCTGTGCATCTCTTCTACCGTAAAGCCATTTTGCTTAAGCAAACGCGTAAGCGCTTTTACATTTTGCTTGCGGCTGCAAAAAACCAGCGCGCTTTTAAAAGGAGTTTTTGACAGCAGGTATTTTACCAACGGCAGCTTCTGCTCTTCAAACACCACAAACGCGCGTTGTACAATTTTTTCGGGTGGGCGGGAAATAGCAATATTGATCTCGTCGGGATCTCTCAGTATATTTTTTGCAAGGTTCCTTATTTTAGGAGGCATGGTTGCCGAAAACAGCAGCGTTTGCCTTTTAGCCGGCAGCGCAGCAATAATGCGGTTAATATCATCCTGGAAACCCATGTCCAGCATGCGATCAGCCTCATCCAGCACCAAAAACTCCAATCCCTTCAACGCCACATATCCCATATTCAAATGCGCTATAAACCTGCCGGGCGTACAAATAATAATATCAGCGCCCATTTGCAGCGCTTTCTTCTCACCCACAAAATTCTGGGCATCGCTGCCGCCATATACTGCCAGCGAACTAAGATTCGTGAAATAAGAAAGCCCTTCCAGGTGCTGTGCTATTTGTATAGCCAGCTCGCGGGTAGGCACAATTACCAGCGCCCGTATGTCGCCGGTGCCATTGGTGCTCAGCAAACGATGGATAATCGGCAACAGAAAAGCGGCCGTTTTTCCTGTGCCCGTTTGAGCAGAAGCAATAATGTCTTTGCCCGCTAAAATAGGGGGAATGACCTGTTGCTGTACAGGAGTAGCCGTTTCATAGTTAGATGCTTCAATTCCTTCCAGTAGGTCAGGATGAAAATTAAATTCAGTAAAATGCAAGGGATAAATATTAAATTAATGTTTTCTCTTCGGTGAATGTACAGAGTAAAGATAGCAGAAAAACATCATGAACATTTTATAATGGATTTATTTTTTGATGACAGCAGTGCAAAGAATGCAGTTGGCATGCACTACAGACGCGACTTTTGTTTTTTGAGCAGCTCCGCATCATTTCGTAAAAGTTTGTACATTTATTTTCTATGGCACAATTTAACCGACGGCAATTTCTGCAGGCCGGCATTTCTTTTTTACCGATTGTTGCAGCAGCCCAAAACCTGCCGTCGGCAAAAACCAAACCATTGCTTTCTTTTTCCACCCTGGGCTGCCCCGACTGGACTTTTGGTCAGATACTGGACTTTGCACAGGCTCACCAATACCAGGGCATTGAAATACGGGGTTTGCAACGACAAATGGATCTTACACAGTGTAAGGAGTTCAGCACTCCGGCTGCTATCAAAAACAGCCGGAAACTGGTTGAAGACAAAGCGTTGAAAATAGTTGACCTCGGATCGTCTGCAGCCTTGCACTATACTGCTAAGGCAGACCGGGAAAAAAGCATTGATGAAGGCAAAAGATTCATTGACCTGGCGGAGGCATTGAACTGCCCTTATGTGCGAGTTTTTCCTAACGATTTGCCCAAAGACGACACCCGTGCAGCCGTAATGGAGCTGATTATTCAGGGACTACAGGTTTTGGGAGCGCACACCAGGGGAAGCAGGGTAAAAGTGTTGCTTGAGTCGCATGGCGATGTAGTGCGAGTGGATGATCTTGACAAAATTATGAACGACACTGCGCACAAGCAGGTTGGACTGGTTTGGGATATTACCAATATGTGGACGGTAACCAAAGAAGATCCGGCGGCAGTATATCAACGTTTGAAGAAATATATTTACCATGTGCACATCAAAGACGCCAAAATAGCAGCAGACGGAAAGCTGAACTATGTGCTGCTCGGCAGGGGCGACACTCCCGTAATGCAGGCAATTTCGCTGTTATATAAAGATAATTATAAAGGATACTACAGTTTTGAATGGGAGAAAATGTGGCACCCGGAAATTGACCCGCCGGAAATAGCGCTGGCTGATTACCCCGTTGCCGTGCAAAAAGCCTTTCAATAATATATTTTTGCGAAGCAGGTATACGTTGCCGTAACGACAGCCATTTTTTATTCTTTTAAATCATTGAACATGATCAGCCGCAGGCGTTTTTACTTTTTGTTTTGGCTAGTTACCCTTTCATATATAAGTGCACAGGCGCAACCAGTGCGGGTAGCCGTAGCCGGTATATCGCACGGACATTCGGGATGGATACTGGGCAGGAAGCCACAAAACGACATTACACTGGTGGGCGTATACGAATCCGATAAAACACTTATTGAAAGAGCGGTTAAGCGAAACGGGCTGAGCGAAAAAATAATGTATACCAACCTGGGAAAAATGCTGGACGAGGTAAAACCGGAAGCGGTAGTGGCATTCGGGTCCATATACGATCATCTCTCCGTAGTAGAGGCTTGCGCCCCAAGAGGAATACATGTAATGGTTGAAAAACCACTTGCTGTAAGTGTTGAGCATGCCCGGAAAATGGATTCGCTGGCAAAAAAATACAATATTCATTTGCTCACCAATTATGAAACATCGTGGTATCCTGCCACGGCTAAAGCAGGGCAGTTAGTGAACGACAGCAATTATACCGGCGGCATTACCAAAGCAGTTTTTCATCATGGTCATGAAGGCCCTATGGAAATTGGCGTAGGCAAAGAGTTTCTTGACTGGTTAACCGACCCTGTGTTAAATGGCGGAGGTGCGGTGATAGATTTTGGATGCTATGGTGCCAACCTGATGACATGGCTGATGAAAGGTGAACAACCTGTTTCTGTAACCGCCACCACACGCCAGTTTAAACCCAATGTGTACCCTAAAGTGGACGACGATGCCATCATCATTGTTCAATATCCAACAGCCGAAGCCATTATACAAGCCTCGTGGAATTGGCCTTACAGCCGCAAAGACATGGAGATATATGGTAAAACAGGCTATGTAATAACTATTGACAACAGCCGGATGCGCATCAAACCCAAAAGAAATCAGCCCGAATACAGTGCGCGCTACACGTCAAACGATATCCTGGTGTACGAAGATCCATTCACCTATCTCGCCGACGTTGTACGGAAAAAAATTACGCTGAGAGATTACGACCTGTATGCCACCGGTAACAATGTAATGGTTGTAAAAATACTGGAAGCGGCTAAAGAGTCTGCCAAAACAGGGAAGACGGTTTTGCTAAAGTAGGTATTGGCTGAGTAAGTTATATAGTTGAATTGTTAAGTAAGTTAAACAAATCGAACAGGCATCCATTTCAAATCTCAAATTACAAATCAGCCATCCTTTTCTGTTTTCTGCCAATCCATATCAACAGCCCAGAAAATAAAATAAACGCTGCCATAATAAAGGCCGCACTTACAAATACTTTAGGGTAACCGAGCACGTTCACTTCCAAAAAAGGATAAGGATAATAGTTTGTGTAGGCGCCGCGCACCAACACTACCACGAGGTAGCACGCGGGGAATATTAGCCAGGGAAAAATATTTTTCCAGCTAAGCGATGCCTTAGGCACATATACAAGCCAGTATACAAAAAAATAAACAGGCATTACGCTGTGCAGCAACTCATCAACCAGCCGTTGCAATCCCTGTGGTGCCCACAAAAAACGAAGCACCAGGTTGTATACCACACCAACAATAATAATATATACCGTCACGGCGCTTTGAACAACAGGACGCGCAAAAAAAGCCCCCGGATAACGCGACCGCATCGCAGTAACAGTAAAGCAAATGGCTACCAGTAAATTGCTGAGTATAGTAAAGAAAGTAAAAAAGCGCAAAAGCGTTTCTGTAACAGAAACTGTTCGGTTTTGCAATATCAGGAATAATTGCAACAGCACAGCAGCCCAGGCCAGCAAAGCGCCTGCAATAACAACTAACTGTCGCTTGTTAATTGTATCAGCCATTTATAGTATTTTGTGTTTTATTCCTGAAATATATGTAAAACTGATTGTATGAACCAAAAACGTATGGTTTCACTTGCAGATTAACTGCAGTATATACCCTAAAGGTGGTATATGCCGGAAAAAAAGTCGATAGCCATACCTGTTACCAAATACACAGAACCTGATGTCAAATACTCAATAACCTTACAAAATACTAAACAAACCAGCCCTGTTACATGCCAAAAAGCTATTTTACCGCAGGAACTAACCTGGACCCTGAATTTGAAATATCAAAGCATGTAAGCTTGAGCAGTATCTCCTATATAAAAAAATTACTTGTTACCATTAGCCTTATCCTTTCCTTAACAACTGCTCAAGCACAACTGCCCGATTATCACCTTCAGTTATTTGATTACCCCACCGGTATATTGCCCGATGAAATTGTTTCGTTGGGTAAAGACCAGCAGAAGTTGCTTTGGATTTTATACCGGATGCAAATACAACGCTTTGATGGCAAAGAAGTTGTAAATTTTAAGCCTGCCGGCGAGCTTGTAAGCATGCTTTGCGACAAGTCGGGCAGGATATGGGTATGTTCAAAACGGGAGGTTTTTTTATTTTCAGGACTAACGGGAACCTTCCTGCCTATTTTCCTGGATATAGATACAGAAGATCTTTTAGTGGGTCCCATCCTGGAGCTGTCTAACGGAAACATATGGGTGGCTACCAGCAAAGGCATACTCGAATACGATACGCTGCGATCGCTTTTTACGCCTGTGGAACAACTGGCTTGGCCAGGTATTAAACTGAACACAGAAAATTTATCGCTTTTTCAAAATCACGTTTTTTTTACGGGGCTTACGCAATTGTACAGATGGGACATCACTTCGCAGAAGCTCGACAGCCTGCCTGCAAAAAACGTTAATGGCGTTTATCCTGTAAGCAACGACAGCTTACTGATTGCTTCGTGGGACAATGTGGTGCGATGGTATGATTTCTCTTCCCGCCAAATTTCTGCCGTTACAACGCCTGCAACCGATAACATCAATGCGTTTACCATCAAAAGCGTTGCTCCCATTAATTCAAACCGGTTTCTCATTGCTGCATCCGAAGGCATTATGGAATACAGAACAAACGAAAAGCGTTTTGTAAAGCCAAAGTTTTTTTTAAACGGGAGGCAATTTGCTACCAACGAATATGCCAGTTATGTGCTTTACGATAATGCTGAAGATTATGCATGGGTAGCTACCACGGAGGGCATAGCAAGGTTTGCTGTAAACAAGCAACCTATGGGGCTTATCAAAATCAGGCAATTGTACGAGGAAATATCGGCTAACATTGACAATGTGCGACAGATAGTGCAAGATAAAAAAGGGAACCTATGGCTGGCTACGGGATATGGATTTGCGAGCTGGCAAAAAAATAAAAACAAATGGCAGTTGTTTCCACCAGCCAAGGATGGAACAAAAGCATTGGCACATGAATCGATCAGAGGCCTGGCGTACGATGGAAAGTATTTGCTGCTGGGTCCTACCTACAGCGGCTTATGGCTATTTGACGTGAAAACCTACCAGTACAAACGCCCCACATACGGCGATGCTCAAACGAAAAAATACCTGGAAGAAGATTTTATCAATCACATTTCACCGCTGCGCAACGGCAACTATATCATATCTGGCAGAGACGCAATGTATGTACTGGACGGCAAAAAATATCGCGTCAGCAAGCTCGACAGCCTGCCTTCGAACAGGGGGAGTACCAACTTTTCGTTGCAGGATAAAAATGGCCTGATATGGATAGCAACTGCCAAAGGCATTTTCTGCCTCGATTCTACTTTTCATGTGTTAGCTAAAGCTTCCCGCAGCTTTAACGACAATTTTGTTACAACAGGATATATCCTGAAAGACAATTCCTTTCTTTTCTCTTATACCGAAGGATTGTATACAGCCAATTTTACGGGGAAGGAAATAAAAATTGAAAAGAAGACCGCATTGTTCGACAACATCAAACTTTCCACCTTATACGAGGATACCAAAGGAGTAATATGGGCCAGCTCAGAGAATGGCATTTACCGTTACGTGCCTTCCAACTCACAATTAAACTTATTCGACAGATCGGATAATGTACAGGGTTACGGGTTCAACGCCAATAGCTGCTTCAGAGATGAGGATGGCATTTTATATTTCGGAGGCATCAACGGCATCAACTACTGGCAACCAGAAACATTTTCAGCTCCTTCACAGTCGTTCGAAGCATACATCAGCAAGGCCAGAATGGGCAACCGTGACTATTCGATGTATACGTTCAACAACCTTAAACCGGTTCACTATTCTGAAAGATCTGTAGGCGTTGTGTTTGGTGCAGCCTATTACAACAACCCTGAAAAAGTACGCTACCGTTACAAGCTCGAAGGACTCGATACCGACTGGAAGGAAATAGGCAACAGCAATATTGTTCAGTTTACTTCTCTTGCTCCTGGCAACTATGTTTTACGTATGGAGGCAAGCCTTAACCAGGTAGACTGGAAAAGGGCCAAGAACACACTTACTTTCCGGATACTGAAACCTTTCTGGCTCACGTGGTGGTTCATTACCTTATGTGTTTTGCTGCTGATTGGTGGCGTATGGCTGCTGATAAGAAACCGCAACCGGAAAATTGAAGAGCAGAGGGACGAACTGGAAACCGCACAGGCTATTAACTATTTTTCATCCAGCATTTACGAAACCAACTCCGTTCAGTCAATACTGTGGGATGTGGTTAAAAATTGTATTGCACGATTACAGTTTGAAGATTGTATCATTTACATCGTCGACTGGAACAAGAAAGTACTGATACCACAAGCCGCTTATCGGAACAACGATGCAGTGTCGATTGAAGCACATTCGCCCAATGAAATAAAAATAGGTGAAGGCATTACCGGATACGTAGCTAAAACGGGGAAGGCGGAAATTGTTTACGATACGTCAAAAGATCCCCGTTATGTAGTGGAATGGGAACAAAAGAGCTCGGAAATAACGGTTCCGATCTTAACCGAAGGAAAAGTTTGGGGTGTAATAGATTGTGAACATTCAAAAAAAGGATTTTTCACTCAGAAGCATCTTTCCATTCTTACTACCATTGCATCGCTATGCGCCAACAAAATAGTAAAAGCGAGAGCTGAGGCTGAAAAAGCAAAAGCAGAATCGATACTGATGGATGCGCAGCAAAAAATGGCCGAGGCAGAAATGCAGGCACTGCGTGCGCAAATGAACCCGCATTTTATTTTCAACAGCCTTAACTCCATCAACCGCTATATTGTGAAAAGCGACCAGGTAACGGCATCCCTTTATCTTACACGATTTGCTAAACTCATCAGGTTAATTCTCGACAACTCTAACAGCAAATCCATAACGCTTGCCAACGAGTTGCAGGCACTGGGACTGTATATGGAAATGGAAAGCATCCGGTTTGAAAAAAAATTCACTTACACTATTGAATGCGACGACGACATTAATACAGAAAGCATATTTGTGCCGCCATTGATCATTCAACCTTATGTAGAAAACGCCATATGGCACGGGTTGCTTCACAAAGAAACTGCCGGTCATTTATTCGTGCACATCAGTAAAAAGAAAAGCAATGTATTGCAATGCGTGATTGAAGATGATGGGGTGGGCAGAGTGAAGGCGCGCGAATTAAAAAGCAAATCAGCCTCAACAAAAAAATCACTGGGCATGAAGCTGACCGAAAATCGCCTGGGACTGCTGAGTACACATTACAGCTCCGAAGCATTGGTGGAGATTGAAGACATGCTGGATGAGTTTGGCGAAGCCAGAGGCACAAAAGTAATTTTGAATATACCGATTGAAGAGAGTTGAGTCGGCGATCAGCGAGTGATAAGTGATAAGTGGTAAGTGGTAAAGAAAGGTTTATCGTTTGGGAGGATGCTTCTTGGTTCTTGTTTCTTGTTTCTTATTTTTTGTTACAGATAGCTGAAAGCTCAAAGCTGATTGCTGATTGCTGACAGCTCACGGCTGACAGCTTAATTATTCGCCAGCACATCCTGCAAAGTTTTATCCGACCAGGCAGGTAATGGTTGCACCCACGGGGCAGCGTGATCTTCTATCCTGCCAATAATCTGCCAGGCCTGTTGAATCGCTTTCGCCTGGTCTACCGGTGCAGAATGCTCGCTCAATTCATTGCTGCCTGTAACAGCAACAATTTTTCCGAGCTTATCGTACAAATGATGATCGAAAAATTTACCGATCACCGTACCCTTCAGCCCAAATACGCAGTGACCAAGAATAACGCCGAAAACATTAAACGATATAGGGTGAAGAATTGCGTTCTGATAAATGAATCCCGCAGGATTTCCAGCAATATCTAACAAAGGATGCATGGGCGCAAAAATAACCGTGTGTTGTCAAATCACGATGCCGGTAACATTAACTTAATACAGCCAATGTGTTTCTATGCTCAGCAGTTGTAATCTCCCGTAAAATCATGCCGCTTTGCAAAAATTCAGTGTCATTTTTTCCCCAAATACTTCAAAATCCCACATCCCTACACATCATTCCAAGGTATAAAAAAATGAAGCGGCACAGTTTTTTTACAACTGTTAGTAAAATCATCTCACATGAAAAAGTCTAACACAGCCAAAAATAAAGACACAACCATCGACATGCCTGAAGTAAAAGATATACCGGGGCAGGAGAACATCAAACCGCCACGCATACGCGAAATGGAAGACACTACCATCTCATCAGACGATGAAGAAGGGAAAGGAATTGTTGATGATCTTAACAAGGAAGATGATCAGTCTGCATTACTGGACGAATCATCCGATATATCAGTACAGGAAAGAAGAATACTAGATGAATCGGATATACAGGCAAACGCCGAAGCACAGGACTTGCGGAGACTTAAACTCGACAAGGTAGACGATGATCCTTCGGCCGAGCAAGGTGATCCTTACGATATGGGCGAAGACCTGGACGTGCCGGGTGCTGAACTGGATGATGACAACGAAGATATTGGCGAAGAAGATGAAGAAAATAATTCGTACAGTTTACCGGATTAGACGATGCAAATTGTAGAGACAGGGTATGCCTTGTCTCTACAATTTATACGCTCATAGCCGGCAGCTCACAGCGCATTCGCCTGCTGCAACAAATCCGTCCAGAATGAGCGTGCCCGTTGTATATAAGCAAACACTTCTTTCCATTGCTGCTCATCTTTTAATTTTATGCCAGCTTCGCGTTCGTTTAACCAATCCAGGAAGAAACGACAGGAAGCAGCGCTTATCATTCTTTCTCCTGTACTTCCCTCTACATAAAACGGCGCCGTGGAAGCAAATCTGAAATTGTTGTTGGCTGTGCTGATGGCTCTCACTAAAAACCAGCCGCTTCTGTTAAATTGAATGGAAGCAGCAAGCCGATTGTTTTTTATATACGATGGATCAATGGTTGCATATACCTTACCATTCTGAATGATCTCAATTGCCGAAAGTGCATCGCGGCTAAACAGCTCAGCTTCAATTTCTATTTTCAATGTTTTACCGGAAACGATTTTAAAGATATGTCCCGGTAATTGTTTGTTGGCCGCGCAAAACAGCAACGGTCCGTTCGACACAAAACAATTTCCTTGTTTCACCGCCTTCCACCAACTATCATAAGTAAGCTTGTTTTTTACATATGCATACAGACGATTGTAACCAACAGGATTCCATAGTACGCCGGAAGCACTGCCGGCTGAAGGCGACATGCGAATACCGGCATTCAATATATGGTAGTAAATATCCTGCGCCCAGTAAGCGTTCCCTAACGGTGAGGGATACTTTTCCGGATCTCTTTTTTTGCCCCAGGCTTCCGTATCAAAAATTCCGCTTTTGAGCATGTGATTGTTTGCAATGCCCATGGAGTTAATTTTTTCGGTAGCCAGTAACACAGGAACATCCGGCCAAAAAGGTTTTTCTATATCGATCCACGCATGATTGTTTGTTTTCGATACACGCTCAACAGATTGCGCCAGCGGTGGGTACTCCGATTGCTGACCAGTGAAATTGAAAGGAGCCGGTAAATTAAAAAACAATAAGGCTCCTCCTCCCCTTTCATCTTCGCTGGCTGTGGTTTCAACAAACCGGTTATCGTCGAACTGCTTTGGTGTGTATTGTTTGTTGATGTTTTCCGGTGGGTAATGTTCATTCCAGGAAGTGATGACTTCGCCCACATACAGGTCCGACGCTTTCATCAGCAATTCAACCTGTTCGGGCTTTCTATGAATATGCGTTTCGCCTGCCCACCAGTTTTTCTTAGCCGCATCTACAATTTCTGACAATCTCCATTCAAGTCTGACCACTTTCTTATTTACAACAAAATGTCCCTTCAGCAATTCAAAAGCGGGTCCCCTGTCTGCCTCGTATTCATACTCACCATATGGAATATTCATATTAAAATATCCATCCGCCGGAAACTCCTCGAACACATGTCCGTTGAAATCTTTCCATACAGAAGTAGTATCCGGGCGAAGATAATTTCCGTTCGTGTCGCTGACGCGCACATTACATGCCACCGGCTTTCCTTTGTGTGTTATGCTTACCTGCAGATACGCAATACGGTCTTGTTGTTGTGCTTTCACTCCAAAAGACGCTGCAACAAACAGGAAAAGGAAAATCAAAGATTTCATACCAGATCACATTTTATTTGACGCGTTTTAACGAATTGTAAAACCTGTCGGCCACATCCAGCCGGAGCAATATTCCTTTATAGGGATTGTTTTTTTGAATTTTCCTCTTTCCTTACTTCCTTTAAAAAATGGTGAGGGATAAGTAGCAGCTCCTGCGGCATCTCCGTGTGGGGCACAGCGTTATAGATGATGCCCGGTTCCAAAAGTCCGGAGCTTTATTATTGCTGAACTTGCCGCAACAAATTTTCGTAGAATGCCTCCGCTTTTTTCATGCGCTCTTCTATACCTGCATTCATTATATGTTGTATGTCCTTCTCCTTTCTGATCCTTTTTAATTCACTCAATTGTTTCTGGATGATGCCGGGCGCTTTCTCTACGCTGTAGGTAGGTTTTCCATCAACAACAAAATAAACAGGCGTGGTGTGCGCTACCGCCCCATTGTCGCAATAGGTAACTGCGGCCAGCCACTGGCTTTTGCTGACAAGGTGATCCAATTTTATTTCTACCACATCAGCTTTTTGTGTATTCATTTTTTCTGTTACCAATCCATCATTATTATAAATAGCCACGCGATCAATAATGCCGATTGTTTTATCACTAACCGCTTTTACTTTCAATGCAGAAGAGCTTCCTCGTTTTACATTAATCTCAGATCCCGGCAGCTTTCCGTCTGCCTCCAGGAACAAAGATGGTCCGTTCGTTACAAAGGAGTGACCAGCCTTCAACCCTGCAAACCACGCATCTACCGAAAACTTTTTTCCTGTATATACCAGCGTTCTCACATCGCCGATAGTAGACGCCCAGGGAAAATCACTTCCTGCTGCAGCAGTGATCCTGAAGCCGAGGTTGAGATAATCGTAATACGCAGGCGTGTTTACTTTGAGGAACTGCATCAGCTCCACAAAATCAATTTCACCAGTGGTAATATAAAACGGCAAACCTTTATCGATACCATTACCCCAAACAGCAAAATGCGAAAATCCAATGAGGGCTCCCGGTTGCAAACGCAGCTTTTTAAAAACCAGGTCGTAATAATCGTATACGGAGGTATCGCGCACCTGCTCTTCAATATTCAAACCAATGATATGGCCGAAATGACTACGCGGATCTTCCTGTCCCGATACGAGACATACATCTCCCTTGCAGGTTCTGAACTTTTTTCCAAAACCTTCCAGTTTAAAATCAGTACCGAGATGATGCCCCATTTCCAGCATGTTCACCACATGCACATCTTCCGCCTTGGCATACTCCAGCAAATATTCTTTGAATGCAGGTTTATTGGTGGGATGATGAACATGCACATCTCCCGAATACCAGCCCATTGAAGGCAGATTGATCCAGCGTTGGAGCACATAATTTTTACGGATCTTTTTCTCTCCGGGTTTTATGATGAACTCCTCGAAAACAGGACGGTACTCGTTACCGTGTTGCAAGCTGATGCGCCATTTACCGGGCGGCAACTGAATAGAGAAATCGCCAGATGTCTGGTACATCACCGGTTCCTTCCAGTAAGGCAAGGAAGGCTTCAACTCATACAATATGCTGCGGTTTTCATTATTGCCTTTGCCGTTTGTCATACGCACCGGGCCTACCCAGTTTTTATCAGGATTGTATTCCACCCCGCTAAAGAACAAACCAATTTCTGTAGGAGCACCTGCCACCTTTCCTAACGGAGGTAAGTGTACCGACGAATCTTTTACATTGGTAATGCAAACCATTACAGGTGTAAGCTGTTTTGTATCGCCTTTTGTTACACGAACGCTTACCTCAGCAGTTTGTACAGCCTGCGCATATACGCTACCGGTATAGAGCACACTAAGAAAACATGTTAACAGGAATATTTTCTCAATTTTTTTCATCTTACATAATATTGTGCCAGATTCACAGATTGCTATTGCTGTACGAAGTATTGCTGTACGAAGTCTCCGACTTCGTACTTACTATGTTCTCCCGAGACTTGGTCTCGCAGCAATCTTTACGGCGCTACTACTTTTAATACCCCTCTCATTACCAGGTAATGCCCCGGGTAAGTACACACGTAGGGATATTCGCCCGGTTTATCGGGTGCGGTAAAATAAATGGTTTCCGATTTACCCGGTTGCAGCAACAGTGTATGATACAAGACTTTGCTGGTAGCCGGAACAAAGCTCATCTTCTCGCCATTCAATCCCAGGTTCAATGCCATTACGCCTATTTCATCTACAGCCCCCGGCGTTGTAATTACCACATTGTGCAGCATATCGTCGGTATTTTTAAATGTGAGCTTTATTTTGGCACCTGCTTTTGCCGTAATGGAAGTGATGTTGTATTTCAATCCGGGCATGGGCGTAAGCACCACCGACTGATCAGGTCCTTTTGTCCATGATGCCGGTTGTTTTGTAACGTGTTTGGCAGAGGCAGCTAGCTTTTCATTCACGACTTTCTTTCCTGTTGGAGCTTTTTCACCGGTTGCCTCATGCATATGGTGATGCGACATTGCAGGTTTTCCAACTTTGTTCTCTGCCGTAATAGCGAGTTTTTCTCCATCAGGAATGTTATTAAGTGTATAGTAGCCAAAGTCGTGCAACAAAGCAAAATTGTCGGACGAGCGCACGCCCTTTGCTTTTATTTCGTGTATGTATCCCTGTTTTAAACTGTCTGCTACCAGTCGAACCTTTAAACGGTCGGGCGAAACCTCAATCGCCTTTAACGGGCAATTTCCCTGGTTGATGACAGGACTGCCATAGTGATGGCTATACATATACGTGAAACGGGTAAGCTCATACGAATTCACATCGCGTGCTCTTTTCACATCAACCGGTTGAGTAAACTCCAATTCAAAACCGTCGGGTTGTGCTTTGATGCTCTTTATTTCGAAAGGCATTTTTTTGTTCCACTCCAACCGTTGCAGCCCAAACTGCTCACGACCTGTGGAACCCCAACCTCTTGACGTCATACCTACCAGCATGCTTCCATCAGAACCCCAGTTCATGCGAAGCACGCCGGAATTGAATCCTTCCCGGAAAGGGAAAACCGCTCCCTGGTAAACACCTTTTACCTTTTCCAGATATACGCGCATGATCTTGCTTTGTCCCTGGTCGCCCACAAACAACTGCCCTTCAAACGGGCCCATCTTTCCTTTTTCATCATAGTTCAATATGCCTGAAGTAGAAATGCCCAATATGGAATGCGGAAACCATACCGATGTATTTTTCAGTCCCGGAATTTTTTTGGCGGCTTCAAACTTTGGCTCACCGGTGCTGGGCACATCCGACACTTTTAATTTTACAGGCGAACCGGGCAAACCAGACCACTTCAGCCCCTCAGGATTTCCCATAAAGTCTCCTTCTTCCACATGCGTAATGCCACCCGAACCAACCCATCCGCCCTGGTTCTCTGAATAAAAAATATCGCCGTCTTTGTTTAACGCAATAGCTGCCGGCGATCTGAATCCTGCCGCAAATGGCTTCATTGTTCCATCGGGCGCTATCTTTATCATCCATCCGTGCCATTTCGACTGGCTTTCTTCTTTGTATGTCCACGCGAGATTGAGTGTAACAACCAGGTTGCTGTCTTTATCCAGCAGAGGTCCATACGCATACTCATGGTAGTTACCCGATAACGGCCAGGTGTAAACGGTTTTGTATTCGTCGGCTTCTCCATCGCCGTCCAGGTCTTTCAAACGGGTAATTTCTGAGCGTTGCACAGCGTACAGTTCCCCGTTAATATAATTAAGCCCCAGCGCTTCGTGCAATCCTTCGGCAAACAAACGATATTTAGGCGCCATCCCGTTCTTCATATAGGGATTGCTGATTCTCCATACCTCGCCCCGGCGTGTACACACATACAATTCATCATCGGGCAAAAAAACCATCCCTCCCACTTCCAGCTCTACAGCCTTAGGAATGGGCACGGTGTGAATGACGTAAAAATCTTCTTCTTTCTGTGTTCTTGCAGTGTCTGGTACCGACTGGGCATTTACTGTAATGGCAAATGCCATTCCCACAACGGTTAAAACAACACTGCGAAGAGAATGAATATATGAAACGGTCATAATTTTCTTTTTTACCAGATGAGGGAATAGGTTACAGGTTCGGCGTTGTATTTCACAATCAATTCTTTTCCTTTTCCGGATTGCCTGATAACAGGATTGTATTTGCTGTTAATTTTAATATAATAGGATTTGTCGTCTGCGGCGTATAATCCCGGGCTGATCATTTGAATATCGTTCCCCTTTGTTATAAGGCAATACAGGTGACTGGAAGGATTGATTACTTTTATAGTGCGCACCAATCCCTCGCCGTTAAAAGGAACAACGATACTGTCTTTTACATGAATGCCTTTGATGATGTATTCAAAAACAGGCGACCGTTGTTTGTTCAATACATAGCCCTTGTTGTCAACCTCTTCAAATGTTACAGAGTCTGTCCAGGGAGTTGTTTCACTGTTCAATACTGCAACAACAGGAGCATCACTTAAACTGATAACGCTGCCTAACGGTGTGGCTAATTGCTCACCGCCACGTTCTTCCCACGACTTTGTTACATCTAAATAGTCGCCGCGCCATACCTGGAACAGGGCACCTGTTTTAAGATCGTAGGAATAATTAACCTGGTTGGGATGGCCTACAGACAGTACATGCGTCAGCTTTTTACTACCATGCTCCAGGAAAGTTTTAATAAAAGAAGGTTTGAGCGAAGGCGTTACAATGATTGAGTTACGCGTTTGCCAATAGTCCATTTCCTTTTTTGCAGTATCAGGCGGTGGCAGATAACGGTAACGGATATTGCGAAAGGCCACTTTTCCATGATCGCCCTGCAATACCAATGGTCCGGTTGCTTTCTCATCTTTTTCGTTGGGATACATGGCAGAAGTGGTTGGTCCTGTTACCTGCGCCTGTTGTTGCACCAATACATCATTGAGGTAAACCTGCTCAAAAACGGCATTCGCTGTTTTTTCTCCGTTGCTGTTGAATTTGGGCGCCCGGAACTTGATGCGCAAATGCTGCCACAAACCGGGAGCACGCGCTACATTCATATTAGGGGCCGTTCCTTCAAAGCTGCCACGTTCCTGTTTCCAGCGCTGATAAATGCCGCCGCAATCAGAAGAAGTTACAGGCAGTCTTGTCCAGCTATCAAGCAACTGTATTTCATAGCGGCCTTGCAGGTATACGCCGGAGTTAGAATAATTAGCCATCATAAAGTCGAGCTCCAGCTCCACATCACCCCATTCTTCTTTAGTGAATAAATGTGAACGGTTTTTTTCTGACATTTCGTTTACAACAACACCTGTTCCCGCCACGGGCTTCATATCGCCACGCACTGTATAATCAACAGTAGCATCAGAAGCGATTACCCAGTTTGCTCCCGGATCGCGAAACGCACTAAGATCGTTTAAAGAAATACTGGTAAACGAAGCCGTTGTTTGTGCATATGCGGTATGCAGGTTACATGCAAACAACAGCAGGCTGTATCCTGTCAGCTTTCGAATGTACATTCGGAATTTTGATGTTGGAATCATATTATAATCGTTAGGGAAAGTTTTTATGCGTTTATTTCGGGATAATCAATGCCGGTTTATTTTTTACGCGCCCTGGGCTTGTACCATGCCGGCAGCACATCATACACCCCTTTAATAATAATGTCTTCAATTCTTTCTGAAAAGCGGAATGGGTGATCGTAATAATACATATTGCCTTCTACTTCGTAACCTCCTTGCGGAATAATGCGTTTGCTGGGTATGTACGCTTTTACGTCGTTGGTATATGCGTTTATCCATAAACGTTCTGTACCCAGTTCCTTTCTCAGTCGCAGCGAATAATCTGCCACTACTTCGCCTGCAAGAAATACCATTGCCATCTGGTTACCAAATGTCCAGCACTCTATTGGGTAATTCATGGTGCTGTCGATGGGGATACCTCTTACAATTCTTTCCAGGTGTACTTCTGCGTTATGCCCTTGCGCTTCGCCGGCTTTGATCATTTCAATGAATTCTTTTGTGCCAGGCACATGATCAAATGGCAATTGAACGGTTTTTACTTTTACTGATGGGGGTGCCGTTAGTGGTTTTAAAGGGGTAGACAATAACCTGTCGGCCTCGTTGGCAATGCTTGTTCCGTGTTGTGTAGCATGTTCGAGCTTGCCACGCAGATTGGGATCTGAATCGCCACCACAGCCCTGCGCTACCATTGCAATAATGCCGGGGTGCCGCTCTTCCATAATCCGCTGCGCCTCTCCTATCCAATCACCATGTGTTTTGTTAATATCGGCAAACAAAGTAGTGCCGTGGCAGGCATAACTTACAAAAATAGCTTTCAGCTTTCCGTTGGTATCGGTTATGCGTAGCAGTGGTAACGTATGGTCTACCGGTCCATCCGGTACTTTGCCATGTCCTGTCCATTTGCCATTGGTAATTACACGACGGTTAAGCGCAAATCCCACTGTGCCTTGTCCCCACGACAATAGCGATGGTTGCCGGTTATCGAGCGCCTGCAGGGCTACCTGCTCCAGTTTAATAGCAAGCGAATCGAGATACAGCGCTATCCTCGCCAGTTGGTCGGCCGGCAATAAGGGTTCAAAATACATGTTGTGCGAGTTTCCCATATCAGGACCCGAGTGAGTATGCGAAGCACAAATAACAAGATTATCGGGGTTGAACTTTCGTTTCTTTGCAATGTTGTTGCCTATGGCGCGCACCATGTGCGATTGGATGCCGGCAAGATCTACTGTGATAAGTATAGATGGATTTTGCGCATCGTTCCCAAAAGCAATGGCTTTAGCCCACAGCTGCTGCAATACGCCTTCTGATTCATTTATTCTTGCATCGTATCGCAAATAGCCACTCAACCGGATGGGTCCGTAAGGTGTAATGTCCATCCTGGCAACGCCTACAGACACCGCGCCGGATTTTGAAGACTGCGCCTGAACAGTTCCTTGACAAAAGATCAATGAACATATCATTGCAAGTGCAACGCCTGCATTTTTCCAGCCAGCTTTAAAACACATTTCTTTTATACAGATTTTTTTCATCATAATTATTTAGTGCCGCTAACCTTATTCGATTGCTTATTGTTTCATTTGCCTCAAAAAAGCAATCAGGTCTGCCATTTGCTGATGACTGATCTGTTGCGACAATGCAGGCATTAACGACATATTTAAAATTTTGAGCGACTTAATATCCTGCCGGTTGTAAATTTTTTCAGCACCGGGCGCGCTTTTTAAAGTAATGGCAGAAGGTGTTTCGCTGGCAATGATGCCCTGCACCGTTTCGCCGCTGTTCAGCTCCAGTTCTCTTACATCGTATCCCACTGCAATAGACAGATTCGGCGCTAGAATGTTTGCCAGTATGTCTTTAGGCAGCCAGTTTTGCACCGTTCCTAGGTCGGGACCAAAAGCCACGCCCAGCTCTCCGCGTACCTGGTGACACAGCGCACAGTTGTTTTGAAATACTACTTTGCCACTGTCAAAGTTTCCTTTCAGTTGCAAAGCTTTCTGAAACTCTTTGTTGATTTTTTCTTCATCTTTATTTACAAACAACGCCCGGGCTTTATTGCGCGTGGCATCGTCGTTATCCTGCATCAATTGAGAAGAGCGTCCCCAACCAATACTCGAAGCCTGTATCTTTCCACCTTCCACCGCCTCCAGCAGTTGTTTTTTGCGATCGGCATTTACCATAAAAGTATTCAAGGCTGTTTCTCGTAAACCGGGAGTAAGCGCGGGCCACTCCTGCAACAGATAATCCGTAACAGTTTTGTCGGGAATAATGCTCAGCGTTTTGATGGCAATCATTTGCAGAGACGGATGTTCCTGCGGCACGATAAGCTGTTTCAACAAGGCCGCATGCTGCGAAGGATCTTTAAGCGAAATAATATTAACGGCATCTACCCTCTTTTCATCGGGCAGTTTTTTATCTGATGCACGCTGTACGGCTTTTGCTATTGCTTCATTTGCCAGCGCATTGTTGGATATGCCTGTTACTTTCAGTACCTGGAAAGCTGCTTTCCTCACCGCATCGGATGGATGCTCAAATATTGTTTTTACCAGTAATGACTGTTCTGATTGCAGCAGGGATGAATCGGGCTTACGGCTTTTGAGCCCTTGCGCTAATCCTTCCAAAACCGGCGCCTGCCAAGCTTTTTGCGAGGCTGCAGTTGCCTTATGAATCAATGTGCGGATATCGGACGCGCTGCCGCTGGAACCCACCATCGTGGTTAAACGCTGCACCAACGACCCATAGGCCGGAACAGAAGGCTGAAACTTTTCGAGCACCGTTGACAGCAGGCTGCCCGATTGAGAGCCTGCTGCAGACAAGGCAGCAACCTGCACCCATTTGTCGTTGATATCGTGAAACAAGAGGTTTTGTCTTGCTTTTTCTGCTTCAGGTGTATTGACCGATCCGAGTGTGCACAGCAACTGGTAACGTACTTTGGCATCCGCATCGTTTTGCAAACCAATGAGGGCTTCCGCAAGTTTGGGATACACAGGCAAATGAATTTCGGCCAGTTTTATCGCATTTTCGCGTATACCCGGCACCGTGTCTTTAAAAGCCTGCAGTATAGCAGCTTCATCGAGTGCCGACAACCCTTCCAATGTCCACAATGCGTGCAGCCTGGCTTCGGGAAGCGTTGCTGTTTTTGCCAGTTCAGCCAATGCAGCTACCGTCGCTTTGTCCTGCCTGTCTACCAGCAAACGTTGTGCGTTGATGCGCCACCAGTAATTTGTATTGTTTAACGTTTGTACGAGCTGCTCGCTGGTTGCATCGCCCAATTGCAATCCTTTTGTCCAGTCGGCAGGTTTTGCATCGGTAGCAGACACCCGGTAGATGCGTCCCATGTCTATACCATCGTACAAGCCGCCGGCTTTAATCGCTTCATCGCTCATCCATTCGGGATGCTCAATAATGCGACGATAATAATCTATCACATACAAAGCACCGTCTGGTCCTATATACAAATTCACGGGCCGTGACCATGCATCTTTCGAAGCGAGAAATTCTTTGCCCGGTGTGCCTACGCGGCTCGACACGAATGTAGCGCCGGTATCTTTTTGTTTATCGGCATGCACAAGGTTGCTTACAGATTCGCAGATAAACGTTATGTTTTTATCAAACGGTGCAGGAAATGCGCCACCGGTGTAAGATACAATACCGCTTGCAGAAGTCATGGTACCTGCACCACTGAACATTTGGCGTTCCGGATTGGTGGTGATCTGGAAAATTTCGGCGGCAGCTCCGTGATCGGAGATGGCTTCGGTTGCTTCAGGAACCATCAGTTGAGGATTGCGGGTAACGTATGGGAGAGCAATCGCTTCAGCGAAAGCATGATTCTGGTTATCGCCGAAAAAATGATGTCCCCATGCATCAAAGCTATGCCCGAACTGGGCCCTGCCGGAAGTCATTTCTATTTGTGGTACATCGGGACGAAAACGGACTGAACGGCTGTCGGCATTTTTAGGCAAGCGGGGAGCCCCTTCTTTCCCCGGAAAAAAAACTTCGGTTCCCTCATCGCCAAAAATATCGCCATAATTGCGGGTGGTGATGGCACCTCTGTGCGCCAGGTGTATCCAGTTGTCTAATCCGTACAAAGGATTGTTTACATTGATGTGGGGATTGGAAAGCGAAAAACCGGTAAGGATGGTATCCCGTTTATCCGACTGTCCGTCGCCGTTAGTATCTTCAAAATACAGCACATAGGGAGCATCGGTCACCAATATTCCTTTTTTCCATCGCATTACACCATTGGGCAGCACAAGTTTATCGGCAAACACCGTGCTTTTGTCCATTTTGCCGTCGCCATCCGTATCGGTGAGCATTTTTATTTTGCCCGATCCGCTTTTATCTAACGGGTAACCATGCATTTCTACCACGTACATGCGGCCATATTCATCAATTTCCATGTCTACCGGGTCGGCCACCAGGGGTTCCGCAGCGATCAATTCAATTTTAAAGCCGGGCTCTGTTTCAAAAGTAGCAGCGCCCTGCTCGGGAGGAACGGCGCCATTTTCATATACAATCTTCCCGCCATCATTGCAGGAAAGAAGCACCCCAAAAAATAAGCAAAAACAAAAAAGATTTGTACGAGGAACCGAACGGTGAAATATGCGCATATCTGATCTCATGATTTATCTGCATTACTTGCAACTGCAACAAACTGTCGATGCAAAAAACTGCCCTAATACCGGCAGATAACGGATAAAATTAAATAAACAGGGTGCTTAAAATGTCGTGCGTTTAACCATTTATGTAAACATGCGGTCAGGTAGGGGCTATCAGCTATCAGCCATCAGCGGGGCTAAGTACGGAGGAGGCTCCTCCTGCCTTATTACGTCTTACCATTTACCACTCAAAAAGCTACCTTGCGGCTTAGCCCCTTGCTGTCAATAACGGTTACCGATACAGCCTGATCATTTACATACAGCGACCTGCCGGACTGAGACAATAATGAATAGCCATAATATAATTCCCGCCGTTCGGTTTTGCCGTCCTTATATTTAATTTCAGCAAGAACATCCAAAGGCTGTAACGCAATTGTTTTTAATGCATTCTTGTTTTCATATAATTTCAGCGGACCTTTGTTCTGGCTGGCAGCAACAAGCAAATTGCCTTTCGTGCCATTTAAGGCTACCATTGCTTTTCCATTGCCCGGAATATAAATGCCGCTTTCGGTTATGGATTGAGGTATGAATCCGCCTTTTCCATCACCTTTCATTAGCAAACCGTTCAAAGCATCGTATCTTCCCACCGAAACATCTGTTCCAAAATCGTTGCCGTTCATTAAAACATCAAGGTTGCCATCGCCATCAAAATCGTTTACGCACATGCCATTGATAACCGATACCTGCGCGAGTATTGGTAAGGGCACTACAACGAATTTTCCATTGCCTTCGTTCCTGATCAATGCCGACGCAAGTGTGTTGACTTTTAAACGTAATGCATCTTTCAGTTGTTCAGGTGTGAACAGATCGCTCATGGTTGCAGTCGCATAATTTTTATACGTCTGATACCTCGTTCGCAGGCTCACTAACTGGTTAGTAACGTCATCGCGTATGTGCGCAGGAAATTCTTTCCTTTCGGGGTTGTCGTGTGTGGCAGGCAGGAACAGCGACGGAAATGCATCGTAACTGCTATTGCCGTCGAAATCTTTTGCAGTAATAAAAACAGGTTCTTTGTCGCTGGCCTTAAAAAACGAATTCAACCCAAGGTTCCCCACCACATAATCTATATCACCGTCCTTATCAAAATCGCCGGGAGCAATGCTGTTCCACCAGCCTGCATTATCGCTTATACCAGAACTTTCATTGGCGGCTTTAAAAATGCCCTTTTCATTTTTCAGTAAGGTAACGGGCATCCATTCTCCTGCAATCACCAGGTCTTGCCAGCCATCAGCATTGAAATCTGAAAATACCGCGTCGCATACCAACCCGATATTTGTTAGCTGAGGAGCCACTGAAGCTGTAACATCTGTAAATTGTATTTTACCATTTTTACTATCGTTCCTGAAAATAACACTGGATACTGGTTTCGGATAGCGCCAGGGTTCTACCCTTCCTCCTACAAAAAGATCGAGATCGCCATCTTTGTCGAAATCAGCAGCCCTCACACACAATTTGCTGGCAAGATTTTCGGGAAGGGCTGTTTTGTCGAGGGCAAAATTTCCTTTGCCATCGTTAACGTATAAACGATCCTGGTAAGCAGGCGTATTGGCTTTTTGCGCATATCCTGCATTGGTAATATAAAGATCAAGATCACCATCGCTGTCGGCGTCGAACAGTAGTAAGCTTCCATCCAAAAAATCGGTACCATTACCGCTAATATCAATATTGCGCTGCAGGTCGGGTTGCTGAGCATCTATTTCCGGCAGGAGCGCCTTTTGCAAAAACTTACCATTTGGTTGTTGCAGTAACAAGGCTGTACTTCTGGATGATGAACCTCCGCAAATAATATCATCCAGCCCGTTTCCGTCTACATCTCCCACAGCCAATGCGGGTGAATATTCAGTGAACTTATGTGGAAGGAGCTTCTGGATGTTGAAGTCAATGAAATCCACTTCTTTTTGCCAGAATTGGATGCCCGCTGTACTTGTAATTTCTGTAAACACAGGATTAGCTGCCGTTTGCTGCCGGGTGTACACATATTGCTCACGGGCGTCATTAACCGAAAGTTGCAGTGTTTGATTGGTATGCACGTTTGATACTACCTGCTTTTTTGCATTCGGCCATATTACTACAACAGAATCAATCGTATTCACCTTTCCCGTTCCAAAATGTGCAACAGATTGAAGGGTGGACAGGTATCCCCGGTAAGGGGTGTATTCGCATACCTGCTTTTTACCATTATCGTAATAAATTGAAATGTGCGCACCAAAGCCTGCTTTGTTCAAATGATCGCCAGACAGTTTAATGTTCAGGTAATTAGTATTAACTTCTTCGCTCTCTGAAATATTGTTGCGGTAAAGCGATGCTTCGCTGTTGATGTTACTGATCACAATGTCCATATCGCCATCGTTGTCAAAATCGGCGTAGGCGGCGGCGCCAGAGAAGGCTGGCATTTCAAATCCCCATTCCATTGTTTTGTTAACGAAACTCAGATTGCCGTTGTTTTTATAAGCGTAATTGCGCAGCTTTACCTGTGGCACCTGTCCCAGTATATCCATTGGATCTGCCACTGTATGGGTGCGGGCGCGATACACCATAAAATCGTGATCGGTTACATCTTTAGGGTAGCCATTAGTGATAATAACATCCCGAAAACCATCGTTGTCAAAATCCGTTATCATAGGTGTCCAGCTCCAGTCAGTTTCGGACATGCCACTTAAAAAACCTATTTCGCTGAAAACAGGAATACCAAGGGAATCGTTTTCGTTTACTCGCAGTCCGCGGTTAAGCTGCAAGGTATTTCGGCTATACTGGTATTGGTAGTTATAGCGGTCAAAAGCCTGGAAGGTTTGATAGTTATTGGCAGACAACATCATTTTTTTCCTGTAATTGTCCTGCGGATTCATGTCAAGCTCAAACAGGTCAATCAACCCGTCGTTGTTAATATCTTGCATCTCCACTCCCATCGCAAAAGTAGAAGTGTGCTTGAAATATGCTTTTGCCTGGTCAGTAAATGTACCGTCGTGATTATTGATGTAAAGAATGTTGTTGGATATAAAATCGTTGGTAACATATATATCCTTCCACCCATCGTTGTTGATATCTGTAATAACAGCGCCATGTCCATAACCTTCAATGGTAACACCAGCCTGAGCAGATACATTTACAAACACACCATGTTTTAATGAATCGTTCCAGTCGTTCCTATACAGGCGGCTGGTACTTGGATGTGAGCCATCGGTTTTGATGGGGCGGAACTTGCTTTGATTCTCTTTCGGACGTATTTCATTCACCAGCAGAAACACATCCAGGTCACCATCATTATCATAATCAAAAAAATAAGACATGGTAGTATGGGATGTATCATCCAGCCCATACTCATGTGCCATTTCTTTGAAAACGGGCAAATTTCCTTTATTACCCTGGTTTACGTATAAAAGATTTTTTCTTCTTTCCGCATCGTTCAACATCGATGCACCAACATATAGATCCTGTAGTCCGTCGTTGTTAATATCAATCACACTTACCCCCCTGCACCACTTGCCGTTGCCGGTTACGGATGCCTGTTCGGTGACATCGTCGAATTTCATATCACCTTTGTTCAGGTATAGCTTATTGCTAACCATGTTACCGGCAAAATAAATATCCGGTAATCCGTCATTGTTAAAATCGCCTACGCCAACGCCGCCGCCATTGTAAATATTCACATGGGTGAGTGGATTGATAGAGTCTGTTTCAGTCATGACATTGTTGAAATGAATCCCGCTATGGTCCGAATCCAATTGCTGAAACAGTGTTTTTTTACCGCATGAAATAATAAAAAGGGAGCACGGCAATAAAAGAAAAATCGTATAAAGGGACCTGGTATTGTACTTCATATAAACTAATCCGGTTAACGGCTAACCGGGTTTGACTTTTAAACAAGCGATGTCAGTCATTTTTAGCGTGGGTAAACGAGCTATTGGATGATAAAAACGGGCAATTTAAAGTTAAAATAGCTTATTTAATTAAACAACATACAATTATCCTGCTTTATAACATTATTAGCCCTTTTGCCATCTTTTATTACAGTAACGGATACCTGGAACAATAACAAAAAAGGGCAACGGAAGAGTCCGCTGCCCTGCTCCAAAACTAACTAAACGAAACTAAACTAATGTCCCTCGTTTTGTGTGAGTGTTTTAACTCCATTCTCCACAGTTGCATCAATTTCAGCCTGGGGAATGGCATACACTTCAAAACCTGGTTTGAATGATTTTCCTACATACAATTCGTATGGGTGACCTGTGGCGGCAATATTGAACTGATTTTCACTTTGCATATAATTGTTCAATGTAGTAGCCATTTGTCCCGGTGTTATCAGTTCGTAACGCTGAAGATCGAAGAAGCGATGCCCTTCAGTTGCCAGTTCCAGCCTTCTTTCAAAACGAACTGCTTTTCTCGCTTCATCTTTTCCGATGGTGGCGAAATGTCCAACAGGATATTCTTCTATATCGTAATTGGCTGCGGGGGTATTGGTAAACCCGGATGCAGGATTTGCAGGATCAACATAAGTTTTAAGGAAATCAGCAGGATTTGCTGCACGTGCTCTTACCCTGTTTACATATTCCTGTGCTTTTTCGAGGCTGCCGATTTCTACTTCTACTTCAGCTGCCCACAATAACACATCTGCAAAACGGATCATATTAAAGTTTACTGCTGATGCAAGCAACCATCCACCTATCACTTCATAACCGGAAGAACCGTCTGCAGACCAGGGCAGTACTTTTTTGGTTCTGTAGGGGCCGCAAAGATCGTCGGGTACCCATTTCTGTAAGAGACCCCAGTCGTGCACCGGAATAGCTCTTCTTGCCACAGTCCAGTCAAGACGAGGGTCCAGCGTTCCACCGTAAGGTGTGAACGGCGCATTCGCCGCCAGTCCCATATCGTTGGTTATGTTTACATCGTTGAAATCATCAATGAGCGGTAACCCGTTTTCTGTTTTATATGCATTGACAAGGTTCATAGAAGGCTGGTGCCCCCATGCATCAATACCCAGGATAGGTTTCAGCGGAGGGAACTGGTTCATGGTTTCGCCTGTATTTCCGTTTTCGCCCGAAGCACCATCGTTAACAGACATCTGTACTGCAAATACGCACTCAGCCTGATTTTCAGTTGGGGCGCGGAACAGTTCAGAGAATTTTGGCGCCAGGTTATATTTTACATTGCCCGCAGTAACACCATTATTAATGATATCTTCCAATAAAGGCTTTGCATCTGCAAATTTCGCCTGGAACATATAACATTTAGCCAGGAAAGCTTTTGCTGCCCAACTGTTTGCTCTGCCTATCTGCTCTTTTACAGCGGTTAAATTGTCTGCAGCAAATTTGAAATCATCCTCAACTTTAGGCCACGCATTTACGTCGTTTTTCACTTTGTAATTTCCCGCCTGGAAAGTAATTGTTTCGTCTACATAAGGAATGTTCCTCCATGTTTTGATGGCTTCAAAGTGATACACACCGCGCAGGAACCTGGCTTCTGCTCTGATTTGCAGGGCTTCAGCTTCGGTTAAAACTCCCGGATCCAGTTTATCGAGCAGACGAATGGTTTCATTAGCACGTTGTACGCCTGCATAGTATAATCTCCAGCGGTCGCGAAGAATATCATTGAACGGAGTATACGTGTAATTTTCAACCTCAGCTCTGTCGGGCTGCGATGTATAGTTACCGCCTTTTTTTGCATCGTCGGAAGCAACGCTACCCAACCACGCATTCCAAACGCTGGTTCTCATGTTGTCTATTCCATTAATGCCTGCACCATCCAATAATGCATAAGCACCGATAAGCAAACCGTTAACACCATCTTTATTGTTGAGCGATGTTTCGTTGATCTCTCCAATGGGCGGACGTTCCAGAAAACTTTTATTACATGCATATAGTGCAACCACCAGCACCACGCTGACCGGTATTCCCCAATATTTATTTTTAAATCGTTTCATTTGTCTAATTTTTTTAATGGGAGTATTAAAAACCAACATTTAATCCAAATACAAAACCTTTATCCTGAGGGTAGGCACCACCGGTATCTACACCTCTGAAACCTGTGCCACCAGCAACTTCGGGATCTGCACCCGTGTACTTCGTGATCAGGAACAGGTTAGTACCCTGTACGTATAAGCGAAGCTTGTTCAACCCCCATCTTTTTAAAGTGCCTGATTGTACTGTATAACCAACCTGTAAAGAACGCAGCCTTATGAATGAACCATCTTCCATAAAGGCGGAATGGTATACATTGTTAGAGAAGCTGCTGAACGAGGGTACGACTTCATTTTTAGGTACGTCTGTATCCGGATTTTCAGGAGTCCATGCTCTTAACACACGGGTGCTTTTGTTGGTTTTTCCTCTAACCCAGTTACCGGTATATTCATACGCACCGTTGTAAATGTCTACTCCCTGAACAGAGTAAAAGATAGCGCTGAAATCAAAGTCTTTGTACTTGGCAGTAAGGTTCAAACCAACTGTAAAGTCTGGGTTGGGACTTCCGTAATGCACCCTGTCATCAGGGGTGATGGTACCATCTCCGTCAGCATCCCAAAACTTATAGCGGCCTGGTTCAGCATCCTGCTGTGTTGCATGCTTGTCAACATCTTCCTGGTCGCGGAACACGCCCAATACTTTGTATCCATAAAATGAGCTGATAGGGTGTCCGATCTGGTAGCGGATCTGTCCTTCGTCTATATAACCAGGATCGGGCATGGCTATGATCTTGTTGCGGTAGGCTGTAACGTTAACGCCTGCACTAAAGCTGAAGTTCTTATTGAACTGACCGCGATAGGTGGCATTAAAGTCCATGCCTTTATTTTGGATATTACCCAAATTCACCGTTGGAGGATTGCCTTCACCTGATGTTCCAACAGGGCTTAACTGGCGCAGCCATCCATCCATTTTCTTCTCATAATATTCAATACTCAGGTCAAGGTGATTGTTGAAGAGGGTCGCATCTACACCAATATTCAATACTTTGTTCCTTTCCCACGAAGTTTCTTCGTTGCCATAGCGCAGTGGGAAGAAGCCTTGCACGATCCCGTTGCCACCACCTATGGGGTAGTAAGAGCGCGTAACACTTTGCCCGTAAGTTGCGTAAGAGTTACCGGCGGGGATACCTTCTTTATTGCCCATCTCACCATAGCTTGCTCTCAGCATTAAATTGTTGATCCAGTTAACATCCTGCATAAAACCTTCCTGCTTGATGCGCCAGCCGATGCTTCCCGCAGGAAACACACCAAAACGATTGGCGGTACCAAAGTGCGAGTAACCGTCTCTTCTGATGGTTGCACCGATGTAATATTTTTCACCATAATTATAATTCACCTGGGCAAAAAGAGAGAACAGCGAGTTTTCATCAAAGCCGTTTGTGGGGCGTTTGAATGTAACGTTGCCGGCGTTATTCAACACCAGGTAATCGTAATCGGTAATGAAATAGTTTTGTCCGTAAGCGGCCAAAGATTTGCCTTTGCTTGCAACAGATTCACTACCAACCAATGCTGTAAGACCGTGTTTGCCAAATTGATTGCTGTAAGTTAAAGTGTTGGTCCATTGTGCGGTATAGAATAAACCAGTTTCGTCGGTAGACTCGTTGGATATTCCTCCGCCCGGCTTGAAGTTGTAGTTAAACGTGCGGTTAAAATAAGAGCCCACATCTCCGCCAAAAGTTGATTTGAACCTGAATTTCTTCAGAAGATCAATTTCTATGTAAGCATTGCCAATCACGCTGAAGAAATCGCGCCTGTTATTATCCGTTAGCGTTCTGTTTGCCATGGCGTTTCCAATGTCGCCCAAATCAGTATCTCCTCCATCGCCTGCAACAAATGAGTTCACAAAATTGCCGCCTACATCATATATCGGCAAAAACGGAAGCCACTGCATGGATTGGTTAATAGAATTGAATGTGGCATTCGCACTGCCAAATTCAGGCATAAGGTTTTTCTTGTAATACACGTTCATGTTCTCGCCAATGCGTATGTTCTTGGTAACTTTATACTCTGTGTTTACCCGCACATTGTACCTGGTTAAAGAGGTATTCTTCAACGTTCCCTGCTGATCCAGGTATCCGAACGACAGCAAATAACTTGCCCTGTCGTTACCACCGCTTGCCGTGATGTTGTGCTGCATCATTAAAGCAGGATTGAAAATTTCGTCGTACATATTGGTGCGACCTGTTTTGTTCAACTGCGTAATGATGTAGTTGTTGGTAATGTTGCGATAATCGAACTTATAAAGAGCAGGATTCACTTCAGGAGCACCGGAGCTTGCTTTACCCCAGGCACCGCTGATAGAAGAATTACGCCAGAGATAGTCAGGCACATTTCCATCGCCGAAGATGGGCGATGCCGGATTGAGCTTGCTATATAAATCAACGTATTGTTCGGTTGTAAGTACATCGTAAGCCTGCTTGCGGGGAACCACGTAATTGAAATACGCCTCATAGTCTACATTGAAACGGCCTGATCTGCCTTTCTTTGTAGTAACGATGATAACACCGTTTGAGCCACGTGCACCATAAATAGAAGCAGCGCCGGCATCTTTCAATACCTGGATAGACTCGATATTATCTGCCGGGATATCATTAATGTCCGCACCCTGTACTCCATCAACAAGGATAAGCGGCTGTGTATTAAACCCTGTAATACCCCTTATAAAAATACTGCTTCCACCACCCGGGGCACCATTGTTAATGATGTCAACTCCCGCAGCCTGTCCTTGTAACGCCTGCAGAGTAGACGAGGAGGGAACTGTTTTCATCGCCTTTACATCTACTATGGCAACAGAGCCGGTGATGTCCTTTTTCTTTTGAGAGCTATAACCTGTTACAATTACTTCGTCGAGCCCTTTCGCATCACTTTCCAGTGTAATGTTAATAGAAGGGCGACCGTTGATGCGTACGGTTTGGCTGACATACCCTACAAAGGAAAAAATCAGGCTTCCGTTGGAAGGAGCGTTGATAGAAAAAAGCCCTTCTGAATCTGTGGTAGAAGTTTGAGTTGAACCACTAACGGATACGTTTACACCGGGAAGAGGTTCACTGTTTTCTCCCGTTACCTTACCGGTAACCGTTATGTTGTTTTGCGCTGATGCAACTATATGGCACAGCATGAAAAAAAGTAGAACAAAAAAGCGAGGCTTTTTTCTCATACAGAAATGATTAATCGTTAAAGAATGATTGAGCATGGATAATGCAGGTTTTGGTGGAGTAAATAATGTATAAACTTAGAAGTAATGTTTTACATAAAATGTTCTGCGCTTAGCCGCTTATGTAATAGAATTAACTTGTTTATATCCAGATAATTTGGAGCAATTACGGGCAATAAAAAAACCGTTCTGCACCTGTAAAAAAGGTGCTGAACAGTTTCATTTTTTGTATTACGT
>JBQCFW010000188.1:0-8621 GCA_051958655.1 Agriterribacter sp.
TACATTGAAAGGCGAAGGTGTTGAAACCTGGCACCCACGATTTAAAGGAAACGCTACGCGTTGGGTGCAGGTGGAAGGATTTCCCGGAACACCCACTATTGATAATTTTGATGGACTTGTAACACATACCGATTTTGAGCAAACCGGCGCCTTCGCTTCTTCCAACGAATTGCTCAATCGCATTTACCTGAATGCAAGGTGGGGAACGCGCATGCAGAACCGCAGCCTGCCGATGGAGCCCGACCGGGATGAGCGTATGCCGTGGAGCGGGCATCCTTCCAAAACATCCGAAAGCGAAGCATGGGCTTTTAATGTGGCAAGGTTTTACGACCACTTCCTGCATAATTATCGCGTGCACCAGGGCGCCGATGGAAGTTTGCAGGAGATACTTCCACCCTACTGGACATTCAACGGCAAGGGCATTTTATGGCCCAGCGTAGCCACCATTATTCCTGATTGGTTTTATAGCTTCTACGGCGACCGCAGGATATTGGAAGACAATTACGATATGATGAACCAGTTTGTCCGGTTCACAGTAAAAAAGTACCTGAAGCCTGATTTTACAACCGACCGGTGCGATTATGGCGATTGGGTAAATGCCATTAAAATGGGTGGCTCGGGCGAAGAAACGCCTAAAGCATTGCTGGGCACTGCTTACATATATAACAATTGCAGGCTGGTAGAAAGGGCTGCAAGCATATTGGGCAAGAAGGAAGATGAAATTTATTTTAAGGAATTAGCCGATAAAATTCGCCCCGCGTTCAACAATCGTTTCCTCGATAAAAACAGTGGTGTATACGAGAGCGGATCTCAATGCGCTTATGTGTTGCCGTTAGCGTTTGGTTTGGTGCCCGACGATCAAAGAGAAAAAGTGATAGACAACCTGGTAAAAGACATTATGGAAACCAGGAAAGGGCATACGAGTGTTGGTTTGATAGGCATGCAGTGGCAAATGCAGGTGTTGACCAATATCGGTCATCCGGAAGTAGCCTATACCATTGCAACCCGAACCGATTTGCCAAGCTGGGGCTATATGGTGAAAAAAGGCGCTACCACCAGCTGGGAATTATGGAACTCCGATACTACCGGTCCGGGCATGAACGGTGAAAGCCAGAAAATACTTTCGGGTAATTTTGAAGCATGGTGTTATCAAACCCTCGGTGGTATTAACTACGATCCGGAGCAGCCGGGCTTTAAACACATTATTTTAAAACCGCAACCGGTGGGCGACCTGAAGTATGTAAACTCCTCTTTCAAATCGTTGTATGGCATGATCGAAAGCAATTGGAAGCTGACAGCGTCCGGTGATTTCGACTGGCATTTCATCATCCCGCCTAATACAAAGGCTACGGTGTATATTCCTTCAACCTATTCCCAAAATATGCAATTGAACGGAAAGCCAGCATCTCGACAGCAACTGGAACTAGGTTCGGGTAGTTATCATATAACCAGCAAAAGGTGAAAAGCCTTCGATTAAAATCCAAGGTGGCAATATTAAATCGAGCCTATGGCTCTGGCTGTTCACAATCAGCCAGATCCGTAGGATCGGTAACATATTGTAAGATGGAATTTATTCCGTCCGCATAACGCGCGGATTCATACTATCCGCCCAGGACAAGCAAGGTACGGCTCTGGCTGTTCATAATAAGTCAGAGCCGTAGGCTCGGTCGCATTTTTGTATCGATGGAATTTATTCCGTCCCCACACCCCTGCAACCCGCCCCTTGTATCCTGCATCCCCATATATGCAATATTTTTCAAACGCATTATCTTTGCAGTTGAGCTTGTTTTGTTTGTATAACAGTTAATCCTTAAATAAAAATCAGGTAAAATCACGATTATCTGGCTATATTTTAGGAATTTTGCAATCCACTTTAATTTTTACAAATGAGTCAGTTACCCGCTACATTGTTTGATAAGGTATGGGATGCCCATGTGGTACGAAAAATAAACGACGGTCCCGATGTATTGTTTATCGACCGCCATTTTATTCATGAAGTAACCAGCCCGGTGGCCTTCCTGGGATTAGAAAACCGCGGATTAAAAGTGATGTTCCCCGAGAAAACATTTGCTACCGCCGACCACAACACGCCCACCATCAACCAGCACCTGCCTGTACAAGACCCGCTTTCTGCCAAACAGCTTAAAGCGCTCGAAACCAACTCGGCCAAATACGGCATATCGCACTGGGGATTAAACAATCCAAAAAATGGCATTGTACACGTAGTAGGACCCGAAAATGGTATTACTTTACCTGGCATGACCATCGTTTGTGGCGACTCTCACACTTCCACGCATGGTGCTTTTGGTGCCATCGCCTTTGGTATTGGTACTTCGGAAGTGGAAATGGTGCTTTCTTCACAATGCATCATGCAGCCCAAACCCAAAAAAATGCGCATTAATGTAAATGGCAAACTGGGCAAAGGCATTACCCCTAAAGATGTTGTATTATATATTATATCTCAACTGACGGCAGCAGGTGCTACCGGCTATTTTGTGGAATTTGCCGGCGAAGTGTTTGAAAATATGACCATGGAAGGCCGTATGACGGTTTGTAACATGAGCATTGAAATGGGTGCCCGCGGTGGCATGATCGCTCCCGACGAAACAACGTTTTCTTATATTAATGGGCGCGAAAAAGCCCCTAAAGGCGAAGCCTGGGAAAAAGCGCTGGCTTATTGGAAAACGTTGAAGACCGATGCAGGCGCAACATTCGACAAAGAATACAATTTTAAAGCAGCCGATATTGAACCCATGATCACCTACGGAACCAACCCCGGTATGGGCATGGGCATTACCAAACATATACCTACTGCCGAAGCAGCCGGAGGCGGAAAAGCAAGCTACGAAAAATCGCTCGACTATATGGGCTTCCACGAAAAAGAAGGCATGATAGGTAAGAAAGTAGATTATGTTTTTATAGGTAGCTGTACCAACGGACGTATTGAAGATTTCCGGGCTTTTGCTTCTATCATTAAAGGAAGAAAAAAGGCAGATCATGTAACTGCGTGGATCGTTCCTGGTTCGCATATTGTGGAGCAGCAAATTAAAGACGAAGGTATTATGGACATACTGCTCGAAGCAGGTTTCCAGCTCCGCCAACCCGGCTGTTCTGCCTGTCTGGCTATGAACGACGATAAAATTCCCGCGGGCAAATATGCAGTAAGCACGAGCAACAGGAATTTTGAAGGAAGGCAGGGACCCGGAGCAAGAACCATGCTGGCAAGCCCCTTGGTAGCCGCCGCAGCAGCAGTAACCGGTGTGGTAACTGATCCGAGGGAACTGCTTGTATAAGGTATGAGGTGTAGGGTATAAGGTATAGGGAAGACGCAGCAACCTATTCAATCTCAAATCAGAAATCAAAAATCAGAAATCAGCAATCTCTTATGGCTTACGATAAATTTACCGTTCTTACCAGCACAGCAGTGCCAATGCCTATTGAAAACGTGGATACCGACCAGATCATCCCCGCCCGTTTTTTAAAAGCCACAGAAAGAAAAGGGTTTGGCGATAACCTGTTTCGCGACTGGCGCTACAATGCTGACGATACCCCCAAAAAAGATTTTGTGTTGAACAATCCCATCTACTCCGGTAAAATACTGGTGGGTGGAAAAAACTTCGGCAGCGGCAGCAGCCGCGAGCATGCGGCATGGGCTATTTACGATTACGGGTTCCGTTGCGTGGTATCGAGCTTTTTTGCCGACATCTTTAAAAACAATTCGCTTAATATAGGCATACTGCCGGTTACCGTAACAGAAGAATTCCTGGATAAAATATTCAAAGCCATAGAAGCCGATCCCAAAACGGAACTGGAGGTAAATCTTCCCGAACAAAAGATCACTATTCTTACTACCGGCGAAAGCCAGTCGTTCGACATCAACGGATATAAAAAACATAACCTCATGAACGGTTATGACGATATCGATTACCTCCAGGCAATGAAAGAAAATATTCAGTCATTTGCTGTACAGAGTTTATATTAAGCTGTAGCATTGAGGAAAGCCACATTGCCGAAGCATACTGGTAGCTTTCAGCCCCGCAGGCAGCTCAAAATTGTAACAACTTATGCTTCTCTATGTGGTAAAAAACAAACAGCTACTTAACTGAATGTGATAGCCGAAAGCTGATAGCTGACAGCTCACTTAAAAAATCAGCAAGAAATCATGTCTGTCAACCAGCGACACATTGAAATAATGGATACTACGCTCCGCGATGGTGAACAAACCAGCGGAGTATCGTTTTCTTCCTCTGAAAAATTAACCATTGCCCAGCTTTTGCTCACCGAAGTAAAAGTTGACCGGATAGAAATTGCTTCCGCACGCGTATCTGACGGCGAAATGGAGGCGGTGAAAAAAATTACTTCCTGGGCAAAGGAAAACAACCTTCTTTCCAAAATTGAAGTACTTACGTTTGTGGATGGCGATGTATCGCTGGACTGGATGCAAAAAGCCGGGGCGAAGGTGATGAACCTGCTCACCAAGGGATCGCTCAACCATCTTACACACCAGTTAAAGAAAAAACCCGAACAGCACTTTGCAGATATAGCGGCTGTAGTAGCACTTGCCAGGAAAAAAGGAATTGATTGCAATGTTTACCTCGAAGACTGGAGCAATGGCATGCGCCACTCAAAAGAATATGTGTTCCAGTACCTCGATTTCCTGGCAACGCAGCCCGTAAAGCGGGTAATGCTGCCCGATACATTGGGGATACTGATACCTTCAGAAGTATATGAATTTGTTTCGGCTATCGTACAGCGTTATCCAACCATTCATTTCGACTTTCATGGGCACAACGATTACGACCTGGGCACTGCCAATGTGCTGGAAGCAGTGCGTGCTGGCGCGCATGGCTTGCACCTTACCGTAAACGGTATGGGCGAAAGAGCCGGGAATGCCCCGCTGGCAAGCGCCATTGCTGTGCTGAACGATTTTATGCCGGCAGCAAAAACTTCGGTTGCCGAAAAATCGTTGTACCGGGTAAGTAAGCTGGTGGAAACATTTTCCGGGTTTCGCATCCCTGCTAACAAACCGGTGGTGGGCGAAAACGTATTTACACAAACCGCAGGCATACACGCAGACGGCGACAAAAAGAATAAATTGTACTTCAGCGACCTGATGCCGGAGCGTTTTGGACGCCAGCGCAGGTACGCACTGGGCAAAACAAGTGGAAAAGCAAATATTGAAAACAACCTGCAGCAACTGGGCATACAACTGTCGGATGCAGACCTGAAAAAAGTAACTCAGCGAATTATTGAACTGGGCGACAAAAAAGAAATGGTAACCCAGGCCGATCTGCCTTACATCATATCCGATGTGCTTGACAGTAACACGATCGAAAATAAAGTTGAGATTGAGAACTATGTGCTCACTCATTCCAAAAACCTCCACCCTACCGTAATATTAAAGGTAAAAGTACAGGGCGAATTATTTGAAGAGCATGCCAAAGGCGATGGACAGTACGATGCTTTTATGAATGCTTTAAAGAAAGTATACAAACAAAAAAAGCTGGAGTTACCTGCATTGGTTGATTATACAGTTCGAATACCGCCCGGCGGTAAAAGCGATGCGTTGTGTGAAACGGTTATTACCTGGAGCTACAATAGCAGAGAATTTAAAACGCGGGGACTCGACAGCGATCAAACCGTATCGGCAATAAAGGCAACGCAGAAGATGCTGAATATTATATAAGAAGACACAATAAGTAAGATACAAGAACCAAAAGCATTTCCGGCAGCAGTCATCGCGATTAAAAAATAGCCTTTGCAAAGCTGACCATGAGCGTAGAGTTCCTTCCCTTTGGGAAGGTTAGGATGGGCTCCAAGAAACAAAAAACGATAAGCAACAAACCAAAAGCTCCAAACCACGGCATCTCGCAATGTTCTTTGCTACTTAGCGTGAAAACTTTTTAACGTTCAAGCTATGAGAAAGATAATTTTACTTGTTTTGCCTTTAGCCTTTTTATTAAAAGGATATGGCCAAAATAACCCGGTACCAGCCTACACAAAGTCAGACGAAATTTCGAGGTCAAGAAGAGTGCTGCTCGATAGGTTCATTGACAAAGACAAACTGGGAACAAAGCTGGAAATGGACCGGCTTATGATGATGAACGATAAGGATTACCTGGCCTTGTATCCCATCGAATTTTGTTTGCTGTCTTACTGGCTGAATGAGTATACCTCCGTTTTAAACTATGTAAAAGGACCAGGGGAAGCTCCGGACAACCGGACGCTGCAAGTTCCTCCGCAAAGAGATTTTCTGACACCCAAACTGATTGAAAAATCAACGGAAGAAAAAAACATTCTTGTTCAAAACATCAGAAATGCGGGACGAACCGATGAAGAGCAGGCGTTCCTGTTAATGCATATAGAATATCTTCTCCCCGGTGATTCAAGCGAATCGGCTACGCAGGATAAACTGAACAGGCTTGCCGACGAGTTTTTAAATCAGTATCCGGCAAGTGAATATGCCGGCTTTACCAGGCAATTTATCCGGATAAAACACAAAATTTCCAACAACGGGTTTGCATTCGGCATATTTTCCGGCAAAACATTGTTCAGCGGTAATTTAACTGACTATTACAAACATCCTACGTTAATAGGACTTTCTTTAGACCTGGTTAGAGAACGTTGGCTTTACCAGTTAAATGTGGCAGTTGGATTTTGTAAAACAAAAAAGGAGATGCCCGTTGAAAACGATGTTTGGCCCAAAGGCTCCAGGGCCATAGGAGGACACATAAATCTTGCTGCGGGTAGGTACGTAATTGATAACAGAATTGTAGCTTTTGCTCCATTGGCAGGTATTGGTGTGTTTGGACTGGATCCCAATACAAATGAAAACAAAGACCCTGAGTACAAAGGCGCGGGTATAAAAACCAATATTGCAGGCAACCTCGGTTTTATAGGCGATATTAAACTGAAAACAAAAGACGTCAGTAGCTGGAATTATCCACTCGGCTCGTCCATTACTTCTCTGCGTATTGGTTACGATTTTATTATATCGCCTTTAAAAAATAATTTTATCAATTATTCCGGAACCGTGCATAAAATCACAATTGGTCTTGCATTTTCAACAAGGCGTGTTGAGCGCGTTTATTAAAGCAAAGGAAACCAGGCGCATTTACCTCGGTAAAAAGTTCAAATTTTCGCAGGCAGGTTTAGACATCCGCCCGTAGAATACTCTACCGGTCGATCCTCACCCTAGCCGTCAACTTAAGAAAATAGTAATGGTTAAGGTCTGTTATGCACCGTAAGTGCTATCTGTTTGTAACCATTATCAACCCGGAAAATTTAGAAGAACTCTGGCAGAATAACTCCCGGTAAAAGTATATTTGCAAATTCTGCAAAAATAAAAGCCGGTGAAAGCGGCAAATTAAAAAATACACGAATGAAAAAAAACATCCTGGTTGTTCCCGGAGATGGGATAGGACAAGAAGTAACTGCAGTTGGTAAAAAAGTACTCGACAAAATTGCAGCTAAGTTTGGACACACATTTACTTACGATGAAGCCATTATTGGACACGTTGCCATTGAAGCAACAGGCACCGCGCTGCCCGATGAATCGCTGGAAAAAATGAAGAAGTCTGACGCGGTGCTGTTCGGCGCAGTAGGTCATCCTAAATACGACAACGACCCCACAGCCAAAGTAAGACCCGAACAAGGCTTATTAAAAATGCGCAAAGAACTGGGCTTATACGCCAACCTCCGCCCTATTAAACTATTTGACGAGCTGCTGGGTGCATCGAGCATCAAGCCCGAAATTTTAAAAGGAGCAGATATTCTCTTCTTCCGCGAATTGACCGGCGATATTTATTTTGGCGAAAAAGGCAGGAAAAACAACGGCGATACCGCTTATGATATAGCCGAATACAGCCGTTATGAAGTAGAACGCATAGCACGCAAAGCATTTGACGCTGCAAGAACAAGACGCAAAAAATTATGCTCGGTTGATAAGGCGAATGTAATTGAAACATCGCGTTTGTGGAGAGAAGTAATACAGGCGGTTGCCAAAGATTATCCCGATGTGGAGGTGGAGCACCAGTTTGTTGATGCCACTGCCATGTTGCTTATTAAAGATCCCAAACGTTTTGATGTGGTGGTTACCGCCAACCTGTTCGGCGATATATTAACCGACGAGGCATCGCAGATTGCCGGCTCAATGGGCATGCTGGCTTCGGCTTCCATTGGCGACGGCACAGGCGTATACGAACCCATACACGGTTCTGCGCACGATATAACCGGGAAAGGCGTAGCCAATCCGCTGGCTTCCATCCTGTCTGCGGCCTTATTGCTCGATATTTCTTTTGGGTTAAAAGCCGAATCAGAAGCAGTGATCAATGCCGTTGATAAAGTATTGAAAGCGGGTTACCGTACCCGTGATATCGCAGACGCACAAACGCCCGTTGACAAAGTGCTGGGAACAGAGAGAATGGGCGAAGAAGTATTGAAGAACATTTGAGATTTCTGATTTTTGATTTGAGATTTGAGATCACTAGTGTCCGGTAAAAAATAATATAAGGAATAAGGGGGCGATTGCCCCCTTATGGTTAGTTTTAAGTTACCACACTTCAAACAACCATGAACAAAAGTAATTTTTTTACCGGACAGCCAGTATTTAGTCAGCTTAT
>JBQCFW010000189.1:0-76544 GCA_051958655.1 Agriterribacter sp.
ATATTCATTAATGCTGAGAATGGCAATGCGCCTTTCTAAAAAAGACCCCGGTACCGCAAAAACCTGGGCGGAAAAAGCGTATGCCGGCGGTACCTTACAAGCGGGCGAAGATGTATATTTTAAAAGAGACAATGCTAACGGATACGGCAACGGCAACGTTGGTGCGTGGTTAACAGCCACCGATTTTTACCAGGTGCGCTGGAGCAAAACAATGATTGATTATCTGAAAGCAGCAAATGATCCACGTCTTTCCATCATTGCCGAAATACCCAAAAACGGACTTGCAAATAATAAGAACCAAAGCCTCGCAGGCGATCATACAGCCGCTAACCAGTTAGGGCAACCCAACGGCTATGATGCAACTACAGGCTCGGCAACCAATATTTCCAATGCCCCGGGTTACCCTGGTGCATCGCCTGCCGATCCTTCAACCAACACCTCTACTTATACAGACCAGCCAGCTTCAGTTGGCAAATATTCCCGTCCCTCAATAGATGTGTACGCAGACAGAGATAATCCTGTATTTGTATTGACGTATGCAGAAAGTGAGTTATTGCTCGCCGAAGCAGCAGCCAAAAGCTGGAGTGTTGGTGCAACCGCAGCACAGCACTATCAAAATGCAGTAGCCGGGGCCATCCTGGCTTTAAATGCATTTAAAGCCGGAAGCGTGAGCAATGCTGTAGCAAACAGCTATGCATCGTCTCATCCGCTCGACATTTCAAGTGTAGAAAATTCGCTCAAAATGATCAACACACAATACTGGGCTACAACTGGTTTGCTATGGAACTTTGGCGAAGCATGGATTAACTGGAAGCGTTCAGGCTATCCCGTTCTTGAACCTATTAAATTTACGGGCAATTTTTCGGCTGGTGCCATACCAAGAAGACAGCCTTACTCAACAGGTGAAGCTACCAGCAATCCCGACAATTATACCGAAGGAATAAAAGGATTATCAAATGGCGATACCTGGAATTCCAAGACATGGTGGGACCAATAGTCCTGTTTAATCTGGTTATCATATTACATTAATACCAACGGGACTATCTACTCGATAGTCCTGTTGTATTTATAACAATTGCGATTTATGTTGGCTTCAATAATGCATTTGGCTTAACCCTATTTGTTATGAAAACACATTTGTTTAAAAACCTTATTGTTTTGCTATTTGCACTATCGTGTTTGAAGGCGGCAGCACAAACCCCGCTTTTCAAATTGCTTTCGCCAAAAGAAACCGGCGTTCGTTTTAGCAACGACATTAATGAAACAGAGCACCTTAACGTACTTGCATATGAATATTTTTACAACGGTGCGGCGGTAGCGGTTGGCGATATAAACAATGATGGATTACAGGATATGTTTTTTACAGCCAACATGAAGCCCAGCAAACTTTACCTGAACCTGGGCAATATGAAATTCAGCGACATTACCGCCGGAAGTTCCAAAGAGCTTGAAGGACGTACGAACGCCTGGAAAACGGGTGCAACGATGGCAGACGTAAATGGCGACGGACTGCTGGATATTTACGTGTGTTATTCGGGAAAGTTTGATGTGAACACAAGACGCAACCAGCTATTTATTAACAAAGGGAACTTACAATTTGAAGAAGCAGCCAAGCAATATGGGTTAGACGATCCGGGCTATAGTACTCAAGCGGCTTTTTTTGACTACGACAACGACGACGATCTGGACATGTTCCTGTTGAATCACAATGTGAAAAAAATGGACAACATGGAACTGGCAAAATTCAGGAATGAAGCGGATGAATTTGCCGGCAACAAATTATTTGAGAACAGGGATGGCCATTTTGTGGATGTTTCGGCAAAAGCGGGTATTCATCAATTTCCGCTCACATTCGGACTGGGAATTGCTATTGCCGACATAAACCAGGATGGCTGGCAAGATATATACGTTACTAACGACTACAACGAACCAGATTATTTATACCTCAACAACCATAATGGTACTTTCAGTGAAGATTCGAAAAACTGTTTCCGCCACCTTGCCCAGTTTTCTATGGGGGTTGATATAGCAGATTTCAACAACGATGCGCTGCCCGATATATGCTCGCTTGATATGCTACCCGAAGACAATGAACGGCAGAAACTTTTGCAATTGCAGGAAAATTACGAGTCGTTCGAATTAATGCAAAGCCAGGACCTGCACAAACAGTACATGCGCAATATGCTGCAATTGAACAATGGCGACGGAACATTCAGCGAAATTGCTCAAGCAGCCGGCACCTCCAATACAGACTGGAGTTGGTGCCCCCTATTAGCAGATTTTGACAATGATGGCTATAAAGATCTTTTTGTTACCAACGGCTATATGCGCGATTATACCAACAAGGACTTCCTTCGTTATTGGGGAGATTACAAAGTAAAGAAAGCGGTAGACCGTGAACCGGTGTTGCTGATGGACCTGGTGAAGGCAATGCCTGTAACACAATTAAGCAATTATATTTTTAAAAACAATGGCGACCTCACCTTCACCAATTCCAAAGAAAAATGGGGTATTGACCAACAAGGATTTTCTAACGGTGCCGCATACGTTGATCTGGACAACGATGGCGATCTTGATTTAGTGGTAAACAACCTGAACAAAGAACCTTCTATATTCAAAAATACCAGCCGCGAAAAAAACAGGAACAATTATATCAGCGTAAAACCTGTTTACAAAGGAAAAAATAAAAACGCGGTTGGCGCCAAAGTATTTGTTTACAGTAAAAATCAGGTGCAATACCAGGAACTGAATCCAAATCGCGGCTACCTGTCTTGTTTGCCGCTTGCGTTGAACTTTGGGCTGGGATCTCAAAAAGATCCTGACTCTGTAAAAATCGTATGGCCCGACAATACCGTTCAAGTCATTTCAAATGCGCGTGCAAATCAGCAACTAACGATCAACTATAAAAGCACTGACAGAACAAGCGAAGAAAAGAAAAGAAACAACAAAGCATTGTTTACAAGAACTGATGGAATTTTGGTGTATCAGCATGAATTCTTTCCCGACAATGACTTTAAACGCCAGACGCTGATGCTGTTCATGTATTCGAAGGTTGGCCCTGTTATAGCGACTTGCGATGTTAACAACGACGGACGGACCGATGTGTTTATCAGTGGAGATAAAACCCAAAAAGGAACCATTTATTTACAGGATGAGGCTGGAAGCTTTAGACCCCAGGGAACAGACCTCGGCGATGAAAGTATTTCAACCACTGCCGCCGCCGCTTTCTTTGATGCCAACGGCGACGGACATGCGGACCTGTATATTGCAAAAGGCGGATATTCTTTAATCGAACCTGGAACGGCTCCATTGCAGGATGAGTTATACCTGAATAATGGAAAAGGAAACTTTGTATTGTCCACCGGAGCATTGCCGGTACTAACCGCAAGCAGCAAATCGTGCGTGGCTCCTTGCGATTACGACAACGATGGTGATATCGATTTGTTCATTGGCGGCAGAGTAATACCCGGAAAATATCCTGAGACGCCACGAAGTTATTTGCTAAACAATAATGGGAAGGGGCAGTTTTCTTTGGTTAGTACCGCATTAGATGCTATTGGAATGGTGACCGAAGCAAAATGGTTCGACATCAACAAGGACGGAAGGAAAGACCTTGTACTCGCAGGTGAATTCATGCCCATATCTGTTTATATTAACAGCAGCACTGGCTTCATTAACCAAACCAACGACTATTTTGATACGCCCGACAACGGGCTTTGGTTTACCATTGAAATGGCAGATGTTGACGGCGATGGTGCGGAAGACATTATTGCAGGCAACCTTGGTCTAAATACGCAATTCCGGTTTTCGCAACAGGAGCCTGCAGAACTGTATTACGGCGATTTTGATAACAATGGTTCAATTGACCCCTTCTTTAATTTTTATATACAGGGCAAAAGTTACCCTTTTGTAAGTCGCGACGAACTGAACGACCAGATGTACGGTATGCGAAGGCGCTTTACCTCGTATAAAGCTTATGCAAATGCAGATATGAGTAAAATACTAACCTCTGAAGAAATGAAAAAAGCGCAAAAGCTTACCGCAACGGAAAGCCAAAGCGTTTGTTATTTTAGCCGGAATGGCAAATTTGTAAAAACAGTGCTTCCATTACAAGCGCAGTTTTCGGTGGTTACAAAAATACTTGCCAACGACTTTGACAAGGACGGGAAAACAGACTTATTGCTCCTTGGTAATCATTCCGACAACCGCCTTAAAATTGGCAGCATCGATGCAAATTATGGTTGTCTTTTAAAGGGTAATGAAAAAGACAACTTCGAATATGTTCCGCAATACATTTCAGGACTAAGCCTTAAAGGCGATGTTAAATCCGTAAAACCAATTTTCATCGGCACCGGTCAATATTTGATTATTGGCATGTGCGACCAGCCGGTTGAATTATATAAAACACCCTAGTTATGAAAACGAAGTTCTTAAGCTCATTTTTATTGATTGCCGTTTTTGCAAATGCACATACGCAGGGAAAAGCGCCAGACTACCTGGAAGTACGTCCGGTGGTTTTTTCCTTATCGATGGTAATGATGCACGACGTTGTGAACCCGCCTGCTGCCAGCCGCTATTACGCTTACGCTATGGCTGGAGCTTATGAAATTATTGCGCAACACGATAAAAAGATTGTGCCATTAAACAAGATCATCAAAAGCTATCCTTCGTTTACGATACATGCAAAAAGAGGAAGTTACGACTTTCGGATTGCTGCTGTTTATTGTATTCTTGAAACCGGCAAACAAATGCTGCCTTCAGGCTATATGCTGGAAGAAGATCAAAAAAAATATATTGAGAACCTGAAAAAAAATGGCATCAATGAAAAAGAAATCAATGACGCTATTGCAGTAGCCGAAGACATCGCAGCCCAGGTGGTTGACTGGTCTAAAACAGACGACTATTTTAAGCTGAGTGCGAAGGTACGCTATACTCCACTTAAAGGAGATGCGTATTGGTATCCTACCCCGCCGGGCTATTTAGAAGCGGTGGAACCGAACTGGAAAACAGTGCGTCCGATGATCATCGATTCTGCTGCTCAATTCAAGCCATTGCCACCGGTAGCTTTCAGTAAAGATTCTACAAGCCATTTCTATAAGTTGGCAAAAGAAGTGTATGATGCATCTCTTAACCTTAACGAGCAGCAACGCACCGTTGCCGGTTTCTGGGACTGTAATCCATTTGCAATAGAATCTTCGGGGCATATGATGATCGGTTTTAAAAAAATGAGCCCTGGCGGCCATTGGATGAATATTACGGGCATAGCATGTAAAACAGCTAAACTAAGTTTTGAACAATCTGTTGCAGCGCACTTAGTCGTTGCTGTTACACTCATGGATGCCTTTATCAGTTGCTGGGATGAAAAATATCGCAGCAACCGCATTCGCCCCGAAACCTATATTAACCGCTATATTGACCGCAAATGGATACCACTGTTACAAACTCCGCCCTTTCCCGAATATACAAGTGGGCATAGTGTTATTTCCGGCGCTGCCGCCGAAGTGTTGACTTACATTTTTGGAGATGGCTTTACGTTTGTTGACGACTCTGAAGTCCTGTTTGACCTGGCGCCGCGCACTTTTTATTCTTTTCGTAAGGCTGCCGATGAAGCAGCAATATCCCGGTTATACGGCGGTATACATTATATGGATGCCATTACCAATGGCGTGTCTCAGGGAAAGAATGTGGGAGAATTTATTGTATCAAAACTTCGGGAAGCCGCGATAATGAAATGATTTAATTTCTTGACGAACAATTCACCGGTTGAAAAGCTCCGGACTTCCTGGAGCAAATAACATTGCCCGCTGTATCACTAGCCATCACCTGCCTTCACAATAATAGAAAAGTTGAGTGATTGTAGTAAGTATAATATTTCCAAATCCCAAACATTTTATTTATGTAAAAAAAATCTTAAAATTTGTAAAACTTTTTAAATTGATTTATTAAGTTTGTGAAACATCGTAAATCGATAGAGAATGTTAGTATGATAGATAGTACCCTAAAGTACCTGGTTTTCCGGGAGCTGTACTATAAGCAAACTTTATCGTGTGCCGAGCTGAGTGAAATATCCGGGAAAAGTATCCCGGTAGTAACAAGAATCATAGACCAGTTAACAGAAGCCGGGCTGGTAACCGAAACCGGCTACGCCCCGTCGAGTGGGGGGCGGCGACCTCAAACCTATTCTCTTGAAGCCGGTAAAATGTACATAGTGTCGGTTGCCATGGATCAGTTCTTTACCAAAATAGTGGTAACCGATCTCAGGCAAAAACAAATTGCACCTATCGAAACATTTGCTTTAACCCTTGTAGAAAATAAGGATACAACCCAAAAGCTTGTCGATATTATTAATACTGCTATCCTGAATGCTGGTATTGATCGGAACTTGATAATTGGCGTGGGTATTGGTATGCCTGGTTTTGTTAATACAACACAGGGAATTAACTATACTTATTTACCGGTAGAAGACAACAGCGTAAACCTGCGGATGCATTTACAACAGATCCTGGGTTTACCTGTAGAAATAGACAATGATTCAAGTGTAATAGCATTGGCCGAATTGCGCTTTGGACTTGCAAAAGAAGTAAAAGACGTAATGGTGGTGAATATTGGCTGGGGCATTGGGCTGGGCATGATCATTAAAGGTGAAATATTCAGAGGATTTGCAGGATATGCCGGTGAACTTAGCCATATACCTGTAAGTGACAATGATAACCTGTGCGACTGTGGTAAAAGGGGCTGCCTGGAAACCGAAGCAACATTAAGGGTAATTGTAGACAAGGCGCTGAAAGAAATCAAAGGCAAAAAAGCATCGCGCATCAACTTTGAAGGCAACCGGGAGCAGATAAGCGAATCCATTATGACGGCCGCCAACCAGGGCGACCCTGAAGCGATTGACCTTTTAACGGATATGGCTTATAAAATAGGAAAAGCAATAGCTATACTCATTCATATCGTAAACCCTGAGTTAATAGTACTAAGCGGCAGAGGAATGCACTCGGGCAGATTGTTGATGGCGCCGATTGAACAAGCGCTGAACCGCTTTTGTATACCGCGACTGATTGAATACACCAAGGTAAAGACATCTATGCTGGGTCCGGAGGCATCGTTAAAAGGTGCTGCCGCATTGGTAATAGACCATTTCCAGCTTTCCCGCAAATAGACTACCGTTAGATACGGCATTTGAATAACCGAAGTTAAATACCGCTGTTTACCTGTAACCAATTAAACTATAATAAAATGGGTTTATTCTTCGCTCAGGTTCATTCGTTAGTAGTACAAACATGACTTTGCACCATTAAAACTTTAAACAACTGTTCGTGCATTTTTAAATGAAATGCAAAAACTTTTGCTTAAATTTAGTGTGTACATTACTGTTACTCCAAAACCAACATGCATATGTTCAAGTCAAAAACTTCACAGGGCCTTTGGCCATTCGCACATTCGCGAACGTTATTATTTTCCTCCACTTAAAGCAATTACGACTCACTGTTATTGTTGATTCAATAGCACTCAAGTAGTCTGTGACCAATAAGCTTTAAGGGGATTTCTCAAACTACCGTCCACTTCGAAAAAATGTAAGGGGCTACTACCTATTTGTTTCATCTAACCAGTTGAAATGTCCTGGTGGTAATGCTACGCAACCTATGTAAGGCACAATCCGCATTTTTTATTGTCTAATCAAGCCTTTCTACCTAAAACTAAATTGATTCTTATGTGCAAATTCAAATTACTGCTGCTATTCATGCTAATAGCTAACGTAGTGTTGGCACAAACCCGCCAACTGAGTGGGACTGTAGCTGATGCTGAAAAAAATCCAATACCTGCCGCTACTGTAAAAGTAAAGGGCAAAAATGTTTCAACGCTTACCGATAACGATGGAAATTTTACACTGGCAGTTCCATCCGGAGCCATTGTACTTGAAATCAGCTCCGTAGGCTTTGCCAACAAAGAAGTTCCCGTATCAGCAACTGATAACAATGTATCTATACAAATGTCTATCAGCTCAACAGATATGAGTGAAGTGGTTGTAACAGCGTTGGGCATCAGGCGTGAAAAGAAAGCGCTTACCTATGCTGCACAAACTGTAGGCGGTGAAGAAATGAGAAAAGCTGCCAACATTAATTTTATGGATGCAATCAGCGGGAAAGTTGCTGGCGTAAACATAGCAACGAGCAGCTCTGGAGCCGGAGGATCTACCAAAACAGTTTTAAGGGGTAACAGATCGTTGGTTGGGCTCAGTGAACCATTGTATGTTATTGACGGTGTTCCGATGGTAAATAACAAAGGAGCGCAGCCAGGCTCATATGGTGGTAATGACCAGGGTGACGGGCTTTCTACCATTAACCCGGAAGACATTGAAAGCATGACCATCCTCAGGGGTGCCAATGCTTCGATATTGTACGGTAGCCAGGGCGCTAATGGCGTAGTTTTAATAACAACAAAAAAAGGCAAGGCAGGGAAAGTAGGCATCAACTTTAGCTCCAGTACTGTTTTTGACCAGGTGACCAGCCTTCCTGATTTTCAGTATGAATATGGCGCAGACAATGGATCTGACTACAACTGGTCTGCTACCAAAGGAAATTATCAAAGCGGCTATATAGAAGACTTTTTTCAAACAGGGGTTAATGCTACAAATTCAGTTTCCGTATCCGGAGGCACAGATAAGACCACGGTATATTTTTCATATGCCAATACTTATGCCAAAGGCGTAATGCCAACAAATACGTATAACAGGAACAACGTTTCTTTCAATCAGTCTACCAAACTGCTGAATGATAAATTAACGATCAGTTCTACGGTGTTGTTAGCAAGCGAACTGTCGCGCAACCGACCCGGCGCAGGTTATTACAATAATCCCTTAACAGGCTTGTACCTGTTTGCCCGCGAAAGAGATTTTAATTCTTACAAAAACAATTACCAGGTATTTGACAGCACCCGGAATTTGTATAAAATGAACTGGTATTCTACCGAAGAAAAACAAAACAATCCTTTCTGGGAGCTCAACAACAATTCTAAGTTAGCCAAAACAAATCGCCTTATTGCAACAGCCAAAGCATCTTACGAAATCACCAATCATCTTAGGTTTGAAGCCAGGGGAAATATAGATTATGCCAACAAACTTTTTGATAACCGCTGGGCTGCGGCAGGCAACTCAGTAAGTGTTAGTCCCAACGGATCGTGGGCATATTCAAAATACACAGATCAGTCGCTTTATACAGATGCGATATTGAACTACACCAATACACATGGCCCTCTCAGCGTGGCAGCCATTTTAGGAACCAGCTATCAGCGCATGACTTTTTTCGACGGTATGAATGTAAGCAACGGAACAGTAGCTTTACAATATCCTAACTTCTTCTCCTTTTCCAACATGCCGTTCAATGTAATGTTTAACCAAACACTTACCAGAGTTATTAAACAGGGGGTATTTGCGAACGCAACTATTGGATTTAAAGATATGATTTACCTGGACCTTGCTGGTCGTAACGATTGGGCTTCAACGCTCGCGCTTACCGGCAACCAGTCTTATTTTTATCCATCTGTAGGGCTCTCCGCTATCATTAGCGAAATGGTCAGCATGCCTGCCGGGATCTCTTTCTTAAAATTAAGAGGTTCGCATACAACTGCTGCCAACGAAGTACCTTTTAACGTAGTATCGCCCAACAACACCATCGGCGGCGCCGGTACTCCCGATGGAATAGGTGGTATCAACCGTAATACACAAGTACCTTTTACTACATTAAAACCTGAAAAGCTCAGGAGCGATGAGTATGGAATTGAAATGAGATTTTTCAATAACAGGCTTGGATTTGACTTTACCTACTACAGCAGTGTAAGCACCAATCAGTTTCTCAGCCTGGCTGCTCCATCAGGTTCTGGTTATACACGGTATTATGTAAACGCAGGAAAAATTACCAACAAAGGATTTGAGGCGACTGTGAACGCCGACATCGTTTCCAATGCGAATTTACTTTGGAGAACATCTGTGAACCTTTCACAAAACAGAAACAAAATCGTTGAGCTGATAGCAGACAATCCCGACTACCAGGTGGGCGGCGATGATGAAGGTTTTGCTTCTATTATTAAAGCCGGAGGTTCTTTTAATGATGTTTACATCTACAAATTCAACAGGAACGATGCGGGAGAAATCATTCTTGATGACCAGGGAAAACCAACAAGAGCTGCCAAGCAGGTAAAAGTAGGCAATGTAAACCCTGATTTTCTTTTAGGATTTAACAACACGTTCGACTATAAAAACTTTTCATTGAGCGTGCTTGTTAACGGTAAGTTTGGAGGTGTTGCATTTTCAAAAACAGAAGCATTTCTTGATTCCTATGGTGCCAGCCAACGAACAGCAGATGCAAGAGATGCAGGCACTATACCCATTGCTGCCGTAAAGGGAACAGAGAAAGTAACTTCCATTGATCCTAAAATTTACTACGATGCTGTTGGTGATAGAAACAGGATCATGGAACCTTATGTCTTTTCAAGAACAAACGTAAGGCTGGCTCAGATTGTTTTGAGTTATAATGTACCTGTTAAAAATCCTAATGCTGTAATTAAAGGCGCTTCCATTTCGTTGATCGGAAGAAATTTATTCTTCTTCTACAAAAAAGCACCGTACGATCCGGAACAGGCAATGAGTACAGGAAATTCAATGCAGTCTAACGACGTATTCAGTGTTCCGCCTATAAGGTCATATGGATTCAACTTTAAACTTACCTTCTAATATTCTCTAAAATAATTCGTATGAAAAAAATAATAAGTGCAATATTGGTACTGAGCATCTTCGGAGCCTGTACCAAGAATTTTGAAGCGATTAATACGGACCCCAACCAGATTTCAGATAAATTGCTTGAGCAGGATTTCAACCTTATAGGTTCTCCATTTTCGGGTTTGTTGGCCAATCTCTTTGGTCACCAGATTGAAGAAGATCTGTGCCACGATTCATGGATGGGGCACATGCAGGCACCTACCCCTTTTGTGGGCAACGTAAACAACACCACCTATTACATTCAGTGGAATGTGTATTGGGATCGTGTATACGGCAGCGTGATGTCTCCCTCCAAACAGGTAATAGAATTAGCGGAAGAAAAAGGACAACCGCTTTTTGCAACATGGGCAAGGCTGATAAGAGTAATGTCGTTATCTAAACTAACAGCCTATCATGGGCCGGTAATTTACTCTGAGTATGGTTCAAGCAGCGCGAGTGTAAAATACGATAGTGAGTCTGACTTGTACAACAAGTTTTTTTCTGAGTTGGATGAAATTCAAACAGACTTTGCAGCAAACGTAACCGATAAGCGGTTTAGCAAATTCGATGCTTCCAGTTACAAAGGTAATATTGCTCAATGGATAAAGCTCATCAATTCTCTAAGGCTGCGATTGGCCATGCGCTTATCAAAAGTTGCCCCCGAACTGGCCAAAACACAGGGAGAAAAAGCATTGAATGATCCGGGAGGACTGATAGAAGCCAATGCAGACAATTTTACCATTGGGCTACAAGGCCAAAAATTACCGATGGCAGTTATTTGTTTTGAATGGGATGATACAAGAATGGGGGCAGTGATGGAATCTTTCCTGGGTGGCTTGAAAGATGGAAGAGTGGAAAAGTTCTTCCAACCCGCTACCAATCCCGCTCACTATGCCGATCACCCTTCTTTCCCTTACAAGGGCATACGCAACGGCGCATACCTTGCTGCTAAAATTGACCGTGTGCCATTCTCAAAAATTTCTGAAGATTTTAAGTCAGTAACATCAAGAAGAGCGTTCACAGCGGCTGAAGTAAAGTTCCTGAAGGCAGAAGCAGCACTCAGAAACTGGGCAGGTGCCGGCGACGCACAGGAGAATTATGAGAATGGTGTTAAGTTGTCTTTTGCAGATTGGGGCGCGGGTGGCGTTGATGCCTACCTTGCCGACAACACCAGCAAACCCTGGAACTATATTGATCCACTGGATGCAAGAAATAATTTCACATCGCTCTCTACTATCACCGTTGCCTGGAATAATGCCGATAATAACGAGTTGAAATTGGAGAAGATCATTACACAAAAGTGGATTAACAATTACACCAATTCGCTCGAAGCATGGGTTGATTTCAGAAGAACAGGTTATCCTAAAATTCCGCATGTTGCTAAAAACGACAGCAGTCCTGATTGGGGCATTATTCCTGCGGATCAATGGATAAAAAGAATGCCTTTCGTAACTGCAGAGAGAAACGGAAATGCAGCAGGGGTTGCCGATGCAGTAACCAAAATGGGAGCAGGAGCCAAAGACGATATTGCTACCCGCTTATGGTGGGACACTGGTGGTCCGAATTTTTAATTGCTTTTTAGTTTTAGTCATCAATAAAAAATCCCTTCGCGAAAATTTGCGAAGGGAATTTTTTTTTCCACAATTCCTATCGGTAAATAATCAGCCACCTAAAGAGTAACACTTATTAATAGCGATAGGCTATCAGCATTCAGCTATCACCCATTCGATTACTACAAGCCGTTATTCACAAATAAGAGATAGATTATATAAAAAATAATTTACACCCACATAATCGCGCCCTCTCCTTACACCTTCCTCCTTACGCCTTATACCTTTTCCTGGTTGGTAACACAATGCTAATGTAAAAAATTGCAGCAGAAATATATTGTTTACTAATATTGCCAAACGATTACAGCAATTTTTATGCGCCCACATACATTAAAATCTTTTATGAATTGCTGACCGCTTGCTTACATAGCGAAAAAAAATTGTTGGGCCGTATCGCCAATGGTGATGCGAATGCCTTTACAATTTTCTTTCATCAGTATAAAAATAAAATCTATTCAATAGCACTGAAAGTATCCGGGTCTGAGTTTATTGCGGAGGAAGCTGTGCAGGATATTTTTATGAAAGTATGGATGAAACGTACTGAACTTTTGCATGTAAATAATTTGCCTGCATGGCTCAATACAGTAACGTGCAACTACATGTTCACGTTATTAAAACGCCGGGGCAACAAGGAGCTGAGAGAGATTGCTTTGGAGGAGGTTGAAATTGCAGATCAGGGAATGACAGATACAAACAGGATGGTATTGAGCAGAGAAACTGCCACCATTCTGAAAAAAGCCGTTAACACATTGCCATCGCAGCAAGGCAAAGTGTACCGGTTGGTAAAGGAACATGGTCTTAAAAAAGAAGAAGTTGCATCGCAGTTAAACCTTTCAAAAGAAACGGTAAAAGTACACCTGGCAAAAGCCATCAAAAATATTCGTACTTATTGCATCAATCATATGGATGTAATACTGCTGTTTGTGGCGCTATGCCATCATTAATTTTTTTTCTTTCGGGATAACCCTTTTTCCTTTTTAAATAGTCATATTACCAGCAGCCCGGCTTTTTACCAAAACATTGCGTATGCCCACGTCAAGGTTAAAGTATTTATTCAGAAAATATATACAAAACGAATGTTCATTACAGGAACGTCACGAATTTCTGCAGTTGCTGCACGAAAATAAAAATGATGATGAACTAAAAATTTTATTGACCGAACTGGCTGCACATACTAGTTCTCCCCACGCAGTGTTGCCAGACGCATCAGGAGATGCTATTCTCCGGGCAATATTAGGCGCTGAGTTTACAGCGGAACAGCAGTCTGTGGAGCATCCGGCAAAAGTAAAGGCCTTCACCCGTCGTAAAAAAATCAAATGGATGGCGGTAGCAGCCTCGGTTGCACTGGTAATATCCATCAGTTACATGCTAAAATCTTCGGGCAAAAAAAATATTACCACCGGAACAAAGGCGCTGGCAGCAGCAAAAACAGTAATTAACACCCATACGGGCGAAAGCAAAACGGTGCAACTTTCCGACGGAACAAAAATATGGCTCAGTCCCTCCAGTTCTCTTGAATATCCATCCGTTTTCAACGATAAAACAAGAGAAGTACAATTGTCGGGCGAAGCTTTTTTTGAAGTAGCGCATAATCCTCAACAACCGTTTATCATTCACAGTGGTAAGCTGCAAACAAGAGTTTTGGGCACTTCCTTCAACATACAGGCTTACGACAGCCAGGAAAATATTGCAGTAACAGTTGTAACCGGGAAAGTAAAAGTGAGCAACGAAAAAGAAGTAGCGGTGGTAGACATTGAACTGCTGCCCAACCAACGGGCTGTGTTCGACAAAAAAACCGATAAGCTTATAAAAGAGAATACAGATTCAACCAAAGCGCCGGAAATGCTGAAAAGAAAGGAAGGCACATTTGTGTATCGCGATGAACCGCTGTATAAAGTAGCAAAAGATATTGAAACTTATTTTGGAGTGAGCATACAAATTCCTGACGCAATAAAACAGTGCAGGGTAGGCGCAACTGTTGAAATTACAGATGACAGCCCAGAATCAACACTCAATGCAATAGCAATATCAATAAACGCAACCTTGCAGGTTAACCATAAAAAATTCACACTCTCCGGAGATGGATGCCCTGAGTAAATAAGTATCATCCACAAAAAATCAAAACTCGATCATGTTTAAAACCAAACCAAAACTGCATCCCACCTAAAGCATAAAAAAACCGGATACTGCGAATATCCGGAATATTATATGCTCGGACAACGTAGCGCCGTGAGTTTTCGACCGCTAACGGCAGCTACTTTCATAATCATATAACATTTCAAAACTATGCAAATTTTTTGTAAGAGCAGGATTGTTCTAATACTAAAGCTTATGCGTTTATCCCTGCTGTCTTTAATTGTAGTGTGCAGCTCTGTGATGTCCCTCTTCGCCAAAAATGTAAAAGGGCAGGAAATACTGAATAAGAAAATCACCATCTCTTTTAAAAACGAATCTTTGTTTGACGCCCTTGAACGCATCAGGCGGCTATCGGGCGTGCAATTCTTTTATGCCACCAACATCATCAATCCCAAAGACAAAGTAAATGTTCCGGCAAAAACCTTTACTGTAAAAGAGCTGTTGTCAGAAATCCTGGATCCGCATCAACTCGGCTATGTATTGGCCGACGATAACAAAATTGTGATCAGGAAAGAACGAATAAAAATCAACATAGCTGTTGATGATGAAGGTATTTCGGCTCCTGCAGAAGAAACAGAAAAAAAAGCCGTTGAAGTAAGCGGCCGCGTAATAGGCGAAGCCGGCGATCCGCTATCTGGCGTTACCGTGCAGGTAAAAGGCGGCGGAGCGGCGGCCAAAACAGACGAAAGTGGTTTCTTCAGATTGTCTGTTCCCGACAATGCAACGCTTGTTTTTTCGTATGTAGGTTATCAAAACCAGGAAATTCCGGTAGATGGTCGCAGCTCTATCGAAGTTACTCTTCAACCGGTTGATTCAAAGCTGGAAGAAATAGTAGTGGTAGGATACGGCATGCAGAAAAAAGTAAACTTAACGGGCGCGGTAGACCAGGTAACGCCCGAAACATTAAAAAACAGACCAGTTACCAATATTACCCAGGCACTGGTGGGCGCCTCACCCAACCTGAACATTCAAATGCTCGATGGAAAGCCCACACAATCGCCGGCATTCAATATAAGGGGAACAACCTCTATCGGACAGGGTGGCAACGCACTAGTGCTGATCGATAACGTAGAAGGCGATCCGCGCATGCTCAACCCTAACGATATAGAAAGCATTTCAATATTAAAAGATGCTTCCTCCGCCTCTATTTATGGTGCGCGTGCGGCTTTTGGTGTGGTATTGATCACCACCAAATCTGCGGCCAAAGGCAGAACTTCTCTCAACTATTTAACGAACGTATCTGTAAAGAGTCCCACTACGGTGCCAGACAATATCACCGAATCCTATCCATGGGCGCAAGGCTTCAGCGATGCATGGTCGAGGTGGAACGATAATGGAAACACACCTACCGCCATCAACAAAACCCTTCCTTTTTCGCAAGCCTACCTGGCAGAAATAAAAAGGCGCTGGGAAGATCCTTCATTGCCACGCATTGAGGTAAATCCTTCTACCGGCGAATACCAATACTATTACAGCACCGACTGGTACAGGGAGTTGTATAAGGATCGTTTTTATGCGCAGGATCACAACCTCAGTGTATCGGGCGGCAACGATAAAGCTACGTATTACATAAGCGGGCGCTATAATGGACAAGACGGGCTGTTCCGTTACAATCCTGATAAATACGACATGTACAACCTGCGTGCAAAAGGAAGCATTCGCCTTACCGAATGGCTGCAGATAGAAAACAATACCGACTTCTCGAAAATGAAATATCATCAGCCCCTGAACGTGGGCGAAGGAAGCGGTATATGGAGGAATATGGCCGATGAAGGACATCCGCTGGCACCATTAACCAATCCGGACGGTAGCCTTTCTTTCCCGGCTGCTTATACTGTTGGTGATTATTATATAGGCAAAAACGCTATTGACAACGCACAGCGTTTCCTCAAAAACAGGGTATCGGCAAAGGCAGAGTTTTTTGATAAAAGCCTTACGCTCCGCAGCGACCTTACTTTCCAGATTATGGATTTAGGCGCCACACAAAAACGGGTGCAGGTGCCTTATAGCCGCTACCAGGGTGTTACAGGATATACGGGCAGCAACACCAACGATATAAGAGAAACCAGCCAGACAACTGAATACCTGGCTACCAACGTATATGCCGACTACGTTAAATCTATCGGCGAAGCGCACAACTTCCATGTATTGGTGGGCTACAACTATGAGCAATCTGTATATAAAAGCCTGGCCGCACAGCGCAATGGCATTGTATATGCAGATGCAAATAACATTAACCTCACCTTTGGACAAAGCGTTCAAATACCGGGCGACTACCGGAAATGGGCAATCGCTGGCGGCTTTTTCCGCGTGAATTACGATTTTAAAAACCGCTACCTGCTGGAAATAAACGGACGTTACGATGGTTCTTCCAAATTTCCATCTACCCAGCAATGGGGTTTCTTCCCTTCTGCATCAGTAGGCTGGCGTATTTCAGACGAGCCTTTCTGGAAGGTAAGCGAAAAAGTACTGTCGAATGTAAAACTCCGTGCTTCCTTCGGGTCATTGGGTAACGGCAATATCTCTCCTTACTCCTTCACTGAAAACTTTGTCATAAGCCAGTCTGGGCGCATACTGGGCGGCATTCGTCCGCAAAGAACCGGTCAGCCCAACGTTGTTCCCGACGGACTTACCTGGGAAACCTCCACCACGGGCAATATTGGGCTCGATTTTTCAAGCCTTGATGACAGGCTGCAGTTTACCGGAGATTTTTATCGCCGCTGGACGAAAAATATGTTCACCAAAGGACCTACTGTTCCCGCCATTTATGGTACAACTGTTCCGTTTGGCAACTATGCAGACCTGAGAACAACCGGCTGGGAAATATCTGTTAAATGGGGAGACGAATTCACCGTGGCAGAAAAACCTTTCAGCTACGATGCCAGGTTCATCCTGTCGGACTATACGGCTGTTATTACAAAATACAACAACCCCGATAAAAATCTGAACGATTATTATGAAGGGCAACGCCTGGGAGAAATATGGGGTTACCGGGTAGAAGGACTGTTTCGTACCGAAGACGAGATTGCCAAATCGCCCACGCAGCAAAACATTCCCAATACCAATACAAGAAAGAACTATGTGGGCGACCTGAAGTTTAAAAACCTGGATGGCGACAACCAGATTTACCAGGGATTGAACAGGGTGGGTAACTCGGGCGATAAAACCATTATTGGTAACTCACAGCCGCGGTTTGTATATGGCTTTAGCCTGAATGCCGATTGGAACGGATTCTTTGTATCGGCGTTTTTGCAGGGAGTAATGAAGCAGGATTGGTATCCATCCGGCGAATCCAGGTTCTGGGGTCAATACAATCGTCCGTATAACCAATACCCGGCCTGGCAGCAGAACAATATGTTCAGGGAAGAGTTGCAGAACTTCGACGCTTACCTGCCACGCCTGGTAGGCTATATTGCACAAGGCACCGGCCGTGCGTTGAACGTGGCCAACGACCGTTACCTGCAAAATGCCTCATACATCCGTTTACGAAACCTGCAGGTTGGATACTCGCTTCCACAACAATGGGTATCCAGGATTCATGCAAGAGACCTGAGAGTATATTTTTCTGCTGAAAACCTGTGGACATGGTCGCCGATGTATAAATGGACAAAGGACACCGACGTAACAAATATTTATGGATCGGACCGCGACCTGAGCGGTGGAACGAGCGGCGATGGATACAATTATCCCATGCTCAAAGCGCTCTCACTTGGACTGTCCTTAAGTTTCTAATCTTATAGAATAAAATATTATGAACAAATTATCTTATTACCTGTTAATAGCATTTGCGCTGCTATCGTTTGCAGCTTGCGATCTGGAAGAATTGCCTGTTGCTACTGCTACCAAACCGGCCATCTTTGGATCGAAAGACGGGATGGATCTATATGCCAATTCCTTCTATGATCTTTTACCATCTACCGATGTAGGCGTTTTCCAGGCCGATGATGCCTCTGACCTGGTGGCACGCAACGGTGTGGACGATTACCTGGCGGTGGGCGTATTGAGCCCCGTAACCAGTTCGGGCTGGAGCTGGAGCAACCTGCGCAACATCAACTATTTTATTGAAAATGCTGAGCAAAGCACGGTGCCTGAAAAAAACCATTACATTGGCATTGCACGCTTTTTCCGCGCCTATTTTTATTTCGATAAAGTGCAGCGCTTCGGCGATGTGCCCTGGGTTGATAAAACAATTGAAGTAAGCGATAGCGCAACATTAAAAGCTCCGCGCAACAGCAGGTTTGAAGTAATGGACAAAGTGTTGGAAGACCTGAACTATGCCATCGAAAACATAACCACAACTTCCGATCCTACTTCTACCCGCATTACCAAAAATGTAGCAAGGGCATATAAAACACGTATATGCCTTTACGAAGCGTCGATCAGGAAATATCACACCAACTACAATATGCAGGGAACTGCCAACACCTGGTACCAGGAGGTAGTGAATGCAGCGAACGACATAACAGGGTATACCTTACACAAAGCAGCTACTGCCGACCGTTCGTACCGAGAACTGTTCATCACCAAAAATCCTTATGCCGATGAAACCATCCTGGCGGTTTCGCTGGATGCTAATTTGCAGGTGTTCAGTTCAGCCAACCGCCGTTTTATAAGTCCCACTTATGGAAACCGGCCAAGCTTAACCCGTCATTTTGTAAATACTTATCTCAAATTAGACGGTACACCTTTCACCAGTAATCCAAACTATGAAACCACGCCTTTTGTACAGGAAGTACAAAACCGCGACTTGAGATTAAAGCAAACCATCCGCCTCGGCGATTATCGCAGAACCGAAAACGGTGTTCCTGTAGCAGCACCACCTAATTTCAATCAAACGTTCACAGGTTATCAGCCCATTAAATGGTGTTACGATGAAAGATTTCCTTACGATGACGAAAGCCGTAACGACAATGCGCACATCATTATGCGTTGGGCTGAAGTGTTGCTGAACAAAGCCGAAGCATTGGCGGAGTTAGGAACGATGACAGATGGAGACTGGGCTGCCACCATTGGCAAACTGCGCGAACGCGCGGGCATTACCGGACCAACATTAACCACCATGCCTACGGCGGCCGATCCGTATATGATGGACTTTTATAACGGTAAATTTACCAATGCTGTTCTGTTGGAAGTAATGCGTGAACGCGCTGTAGAACTTATTTTTGAAGGACTGCGCCCCGACGATTTAAGAAGATGGCATATAGGTGAACTGTTTGAAGAAGCTCCAATGGATGGCATGTATGTGCCCGGGTTGGGCGAGTACGACCTGAACAGCGACGGGGTGATGGACGTTGTATTTTACCAGGGAACAAAACCCACACCCTCAAACCCGGCCATTGCTTTTGTAGATGTAAGCACTTCTTCCGCAGTAGGGCGCATCCAGCTTTCCAATGGCACTTCAGGCAAAGTGATCTGGAACCCCGGTGCAAGGGAATGGCTGGATAAAAAATACTTGTACCCCATTCCGTAAAACGACAGGATCATGAATCCGGCATTGGGTCAGAATCCCGGATGGGAATAGCACTGATTGTTACATGCCACAGATGCGCAGATAAACATTCATTTTCATCTGCGCATCTGCGGCTATTATTACCGGCACAATTTTAACCAGTTAACTAATATTATTTGGTATGAATAAAATAATATCTATCCTATTGCTTTGCCTGCTCGCCCAATCCCTCACAGCTCAAGATAAAGAGCTTGTTGTAGCCACCTACAATGTACGATTCAACAACCCGGGCGATAGCTTAAACTCCTGGCCCAACAGGAAAGAAAATGTAAAAGCATTGATCCGGTTTCACGAATTCGACATTTTTGGAATACAGGAGGGTTTGATAGACCAGGTAAAAGGAATTGCCGAACTAAACGAATTTGCTTATTACGGTAAAGGCAGGGATGATGGAAAAGAAGAGGGAGAACATTCGGCAATATTCTATAAAAAAGACAGGTTCAAACTGCTGAAGTCGGGCGATTTTTGGTTAAGCGAAACACCCGAAAAACCGGGCAAAGGCTGGGATGCCACCTGCTGCAACCGCATTTGCTCCTGGGTACAATTGAAAGATAAAATTAGCGGTAAAACATTTTATTTCTTTAATGTACATTTCGATCATAGGGGAGTAGAAGCGAGGAAACAATCTGGGAAGTTAATGGTTAAAAAAATTAAGGAGATTGCGAAGAACAGCACCGTTATCTGCACCGGCGATTTTAATTCAACACCCGAAACAGAACAAATTGCAGCAATGCAAACGGTGTTAAACGATTCGCGCAACGTTACCGAAGCGCCTCCTTATGGACCTGAAGGCACTTCCAACGGTTTCAGGTTTACCGCTCCTATGAAAAAAAGAATTGATTACATTTTTGTAAGCAACGATATTAAAGTTTTAAAATACGGCGTATTAACCGACGCAAAAGATCAACGGTATCCCTCCGACCATCAGCCGGTAGTGATTAAGGCTGTGTTTAAGTAGACTGAGTTAACTGGTTAATAAGTTGAGTTATTGCCAGGTTTCCGGCTTACCACCAGGGTTTCCAACTTTCCGAAAGTTGGAAACCCTGCTTACTAGCCGTTGGTTCCTCCAGCAACAATTATAAGTTCAAACTCGCCTTGGATGTTTTAACTCTTTTCTTTTAAATCGTCCACGATCAGGCCTTGCACCCCGCCTTTTACAGCCGCGGTACCCGTAACCGTAACTTTTTCGCCGGCGTGCGCTTTCAGCTTATCATATGCTTCCTTTTTGCTATGGTTTTCAACCAGCAAATACACTTTGCCGTCGCTGGTAAGCAATCCCATGGGGGCGCCACCTTTTATACAGCCCGCAGCACATTGTTTATGTTTTTCACCTTGGGCATCATTAGCCATGTAACATACCATATCCAACACTTCACCGGTTATGGTTTTGGTTTCAGCCTTTTGGGCTTGCGCTTTAACAGCGAACAGGCAAAAACTAAAGGCAGACAAAGCTATCGCTTTGCGGAGATGCTGAAAAGTTTGCATAAATCGTTATTTTGTTTGAGGAATAGAATGTAGAAAGTGAATGTAATAAATTTTTTTAAGAGTCGGAGCATAATTGTCGTTTGTTCTGTTAATGCTCAAGGTATTGTGCATCGGATCTGCTCTACGTCGTGTGTGTGTAACTGTGAGTATATCGCACTTTGACTACAGGAATATCAGCCGGTTCATTTGTTATGGCCAACTTCAATTCACTGGTAAAGAAAAGCATATCACTTGCCCTGGTCCAGACCGGCTTGAACTTGTTATTCTTCACCTCACACCTTCCACCTCCCCCTATTACCACAGGTTCAAATCCACAAATAGTCTTCCTAATGCAAAAGATATTCTTTAGCTTTGAATTAGTTGCATAACTAACTATATGCCAAACAACCAATTCAAGCGAGGTGAATTATACAGTTTTATAACAGGCGTAGCATCAACAGCTATTGCAAGGCGGCTGCAAAAGAAATTTAAACAGCACGGCATTGATATTACTATCGAACAATGGAGCGTTCTATACCATTTATGGAAGAATGACGGTTTAAGCCAGCAGGAATTATGCACAGCCACCTTTCGCGACAAACCCAGTATTACCCGCCTGGTAGACAATCTTGAAAAGCTAAAGCTCGTAAAAAGGGTTGCTTCAAAAGAAGACAGGCGTATTAATAGAATATATCTCAGCGAAACAGCACTTTCCCTCCGCGATCAAACAATGGAAATAGCGAACCAAACCTTAAACGAAGCGCTGGATGGCGTAAGTGCGCAGGAGGTGGAGATGTGTAAATCGGTTTTGCAGAGAGTATACGATAACCTGAAATAGTTATAAGAATGACCACCCAAAAGAAGGATCATTTTCAACGCTATTCCTGCCTGCCGGCAGCAGGCATGTGGCTAAAATCAGGCAAAATATACACATGAAACAACAATTGCCAAACATATAAAATCACTAATTATGAATACCGCAGCAGCAACATCGCCAACCATAAAAGGAGGAGAATGGCTGATAAAAGAAAGCCATCCTGAAAACATATTTACTCCGGAGGATTACAACGAAGAGCAGAAAATGATCATGGAGATGTGTACATCGTTTTTGCAGAGCGAAGTACTGCCGCAGATTGAGCGGATAGACAACCTGGAGCCAGGCTTGATGCCTTCGCTCCTGGATAAGGCAGGTGAGCAGGGATTACTGGGCGCCTCTATTCCCGAAGAGTTTGGAGGGTTGGGTAAAGATTTTGTTACATCAACACTCATCAATGAGGGCTTGGGCGGCGGTTTTTCCTTTTCTGTAGCCCTGGCGGCCCATACCGGCATTGGAACCTTGCCAATTCTATATTTCGGCACACCAGAACAAAAGGCAAAATACATTCCTAAGCTCGCCACAGGCGAATGGAAAGGTTCGTACGGACTAACGGAGCCGAATAGCGGCAGTGATGCCTTAAGCGCTAAAACCACTGCCACGCTCAGCAGCGATGGAAAATATTACCTGCTGAACGGGCAAAAATGCTGGATCACCAACGGTGGCTTTGCAGATGTATATACCGTATTTGCCAAAGTAGACGGAGATAACCTGCCTGCCGGCAAGGCAGGATTTACAGCGTTTATAGTTGACCGTAATACGGAAGGGTTTACACAGGGGCAGGAAGAACACAAGATGGGCATCAAAGGTTCTTCTACAGTGCAATTGTATTTCCAGGATGCGAAAGTGCCGGTGGAAAATGTGCTGGGCGAAATTGGGCGCGGACACGTGATTGCATTCAACATTCTTAACATTGGCCGTTTGAAATTATGTGCCGCTGCATTGGGCGGAGCCAAGGGAGCAGCCACCATCTCTATACAGTACGCCAACACCCGCGAGCAATTCAAACAACCTATTTCCAACTTCGGTGCCATGAAGCACAAAATTGCGGAAATGGCCATTCGCATGTGGGTAGCCGAAAGTGCCTTGTACCGTACCGCTAAATGGGTGGACGAGAAAGAGCAGGAATTGCTGCAGAAAGGTAAACCGTTCAATGAAGCCTTACTGGGTGCTGCAGAAGAATACGCTATTGAGTGCGCCATGCTGAAAGTGTTTGGCAGCGAAGTGCTGGATTTTGTGGTGGATGAAGGCGTTCAGATACATGGCGGCAACGGTTTTAGTGCTGAATACATTATTTCGAGAGCTTACCGCGACAGCCGTATCAACCGCATATTTGAAGGCACCAACGAAATCAATCGTTTACTCACAGTAGACATGGTACTAAAACGTGCCATGAAAGGCAAGCTCGACCTGATGGGTCCGGCCATGGCGGTGCAGAAAGAACTGATGAGCATTCCCGATTTTGGCAGCGGCGACGACGAACCATTCTCAAAAGAAATGAAGCTGATAGCCAACATGAAAAAAGCAATTTTAATGGTGGCTGGCGCAGCGGTGCAAAAGCTGATGATGAAAATTGAAAGCGAACAGGAAATACTGATGAACGTTGCGGATATGGCCATCAATGTGTTTCACGCCGAGAGCGCCTTGCTGCGAGCCATAAAAATGACAGAAGCAAAAGGTGAAGCTGCATCGGCCTTATATGTTGATATGGCACGCACTTACTTATACGATACAGCAGACCGTGTAAACAAGAGCGGCAGAGACGCGATCAATGCTTTTGCAGAAGGCGATGAGCAACGCATGATGCTACTTGGGGTAAAACGCTTTACCAAGGCAGAACCATTCAATGTTAAAGAAGCGAGAAGAAGAATAGCAAATAAGCTGATTGCCGACAATAAATATTCATTGTAAAAAATTATTGAACATAAAAAAACCGGTATCGTTGATGCCGGTTTTTTTATGCTTAGTATGTATCGCTTAACCTTCAGGCAATGCCCGCCATTTTCTTATAATGGCTGTGTACAACAGAATGAAAGTGAATCCAGCAACTAATAACAGCCAGCTCAAGTGCTCTCCGAGTATGTCAAGAATGAGATCTGGCCGTTTCTTATAATATAAATCGCCCAGTATTTTTTGATAATAGCGCTCCTGGTGGGTGTTAACGATAATAAGGAAGAGGAGAATGTATGGCACAATGCCCGCTAAAGTGAGATTTATGAATACCGCCTGAATGCTTTTTTTAATCCGATTTAAAACGAGCAGCGGCATTAATAAAATGATCGTGCCCACGGTAAATATTGTGTAGGATATCACCAGCTCATCTCCAACATTCAGCCCTATTGTTATTAATACAAGCAATATGGCAATCAAACTTCCTGTAATGATTGAAAATAGCAGTGCAGGAAGCCCTGAGGTACGGAAAGCAAACAGCAGCACCGCCAGCCCAAAAGCTAGCCAGGCTTGAAAATGGAATATAAAATTCCAATGGTCATAACGCTTTATAGAAATAATGTTTCCGAACACAGTTCGCAGACCTTCAGCATCAAAATGGTATTTTGTCTGCCGGTCATGGTAAAACTGCTGCTGTTTGCTTCTGTTTTCCGGAGTGTTTCTCACCGTATCGCTGTCAGCCTCACCTCCTATTGCATCTACCATCTCTTCCTCATTGTTATAATAATTTCCATCTGGCGGCATTTTGCTGTTCTCAATAAACTTTTCTACATTAAAATTCCTCCTGTTGATCAATTGCAGCCAATTATCTGCTGTAAGGTTCGTTGCTATGCGCAACTCCTTTGCAATCGCTAAAAAGTCTGTCAGAAGCTTTTTAAACTCCCTGCTATCATTTCGCTTTAAAAAATCATATACTGCCTTGTTCATTGCAATCCCAGCAGAATCCCGCCCCCTTCCATAATCTACCTCTGAGTAGCTGCGACTAAATATAGAACTGAATGTGCCATATTGGTTTATAAAAACGTCTGAATAATTATAATAACTAGGTTCTGTGGTTGCGAGTGCTGACATATCTATTACCTGGCCGCGATATGCAAACATCGTTACAGAATCAGAAGTGCTTTCCTGGTAAATACTATTCAAATACGATTTGCCGAGTTCCTTCTCGCTTGCAGATGATACGAACTTCCTGATTACTGTATAAAACTGGTATTCGTCATTAAACCGCTGCAAATAAGGCTTGGTAAAGTCAACCTGCTCTTCGTTGGTTTCGCAATACAGTGTATCAAATGGTGAAGGGTATTTCCGCCGGTCAATTGTATAATCGCGTGGGTTAAATGATAAGAAGGCTGCTGCCAGGTTAGTGGTTTCGATTTCTGATTGCAACTTTGAATCAGGATATTTATCTGTAACATCTGTTTTATAGCCAAGGATATAGGAGACATAAAAGCTTGTATTTAAAAAGAATACAAGGAAGTATATCAAAAATGATACAAATAGTTGCCAACGACTCGTGGGGTAAAAATTCTTAAAACTGTTATTTCTGAATAAAATAATCAACCATACTACAATAATGAGCACTGAGCAAATGACGCTGAACAAAAGCATGCCGTTGTGAATAAATAACTGGTCGGCATAATATTCCTGCAACAATTTGGGATTGTTGAAGGCATTTAGCCCTAAGGCAAAAAAGATAAGGTGTGCCAGCAATGCAACCAGTAACATCCACACCAATCTTGTATTCCATACCAAAGGAAACTTTTCCAGTAAGGTTTTATTTGTATTTTGAATGAGGGACTTCATTGCATTTATTTAACTGGTTAAACCACAAAATATTTACGGGTAGAGTTTGATATGTTCCTGATGTAAGTGACATTGATATTGGCGGAGCCCAGCGCTGACAATACATCATTGAACATTGCTTCTTTGTTGAAATAAACAATGTAAACACCGCCATTGTAGGTGATTCTTTCCATTTTCAAATTTGAAAATGCGCCAGAAAGTTGCTCCCTTGTAGCATTTGTTTCTATTTCTGCTATAAGCTGCTCGCTGTCGTGATTATTATCTGCTAAACCTGTATCGGCGTATTGCCCGTTTTTAAGATAAATAACTTTATCAGAAACTTTCTCTACTTCGTATAATTGCTGCGAGCTTAAAATAAGTGCGATGGGATTGTTTACAGAGTTGGCAATCGATTTAAGATCTTCCAGTATAATTTGCTGAGCCAGCACATCAAGATTGGCTAAAGGTTCATCTAATAATAACAACTCTGGTTTTCTTAACAAAGTGCGCGCCAGCTCAAAGCGCATTTTGTAGCCGGAGGAAAGCTCATTCCATTTAAGATGCTTATAACTCCACAGTCCGAGACGGGCAATCATTAAAAGTACTCTTATTTCATTTTCATGTGCAGGAGTGCTGTAAGACGACAATACCAGCTTGAGATTATCTTTCAAACTGCCATACCACTTTTTTGTACGTTGCGGGATGTAAACCAGTTTTGTGCGTAAATCAAAATCATCTTTTACAGGCTTGCTAAAATTATATTGCAGGCTACCCGAATTTTCCTTTAACTCCCTGGCTAAAAGTCGCAGCAATGTTGTTTTGCCGTTACCATTTTCTCCAACCAGCCCATACACCTGTCCCTTTCTTATTTCCAGCGATATGGGGCCAAGTGCAAAACTCCCACGTTTATATTGCTTTTGTATATCCCTGCCATTTACTACCGGAATGGATTTGTTATGCTCCTGCAGCGTAATATTTTCGGTTTTAGCAAGAAGTTCTTTTGCTTTTTGAGCGAAGGCAGCTTGTTGCTCAGGGTTTTGCTCTTTCCATTCTGTGAGATGGATCGCTTCTTTGTAAAGTGCTATGTCCTGTGTATCAGCTACACAGTCAAGCAATCTTCTAAAGCCCAGGTTAATATCGTTGTTCTCTAAAAAGCCAAGTGTTTCCCTGGCCCGGGTTTCCTGGTTTCCCATGGGTTTATGTTTTATCAAATATAAATACCCGTTTATATAAAAAGTAACCCAACACCGGTTATTTAACCCATGCTATTTATCGAAATGTTGTTATTTGTGCCAACCGAAACAGCACGTTAACAAAACTTCCTGCATTTAGTTTTTATTTTCTACTGCTCCTATCGGTAGCTGCGTTTACCGCCACCATTGTGTAGAACAATCTTTCATTTCAACAAAAAAGCCGGCGCTTATCGCCGGCTTTTCAATTATAATTTTCCGTTCTTTATCTCATCCACAACTCCCGGGTCAAGCAGGGTAGAAGTATCGCCCAGCTTATCTATTTCGCCCTCAGCTATTTTACGTAAGATGCGACGCATGATCTTGCCGCTTCTTGTTTTGGGCAATCCGTTTACAAACTGTATCCTGTCGGGCTTGGCTATAGGCCCAATAATGCGTGATACGGTTTGGATAATATCTTTTCTCGTATGCTCTTCATCACCGCGAAGTGCGTTTACAATTACATAAGCATAAATGCCCTGTCCTTTTATTTCGTGCGGAAAGCCTACTACAGCGCTTTCTACAACGCTTGCATGCATGTTAATCGCATTTTCAACTTCAGCTGTTCCAATCCTGTGGCCGCTTACATTCAATACGTCATCTACACGACCGGTAATGCGATAAAAGCCTTCGTCATTTTTCAAGGCCCCATCGCCGGTAAAATAAAGATTTTCATAGGTGGCGAAATAATTGGTGCGGCATCTTTCATGATCGCCATAGGTAGTGCGCAAAATTCCCGGCCATGGCGCCTTTATGCAAAGATTTCCTTTGTACAAACCTTCTTCATCTTTCTCTGTAATTTCCTTACCCCTGTCGTCTACCAATACAGGCTGCACACCGGGCATAGGCAGTGTAGCCCACGATGGTTTGGCTGGCGTAACTCCTGCAAGGTTAGTAATCAGCACTCCACCGGTTTCTGTTTGCCACCAGGTATCAACAATGGGACATTTCTTTTTACCTACATTTTCATCATACCAATGCCAGGCTTCTTCGTTAATGGGCTCTCCCACAGTTCCTAATACCTTCAGCGAAGAAAGGTCTTTTCCCTTCAAAGGCTCTACTCCATAGCTCATCAGGCTGCGGATAGCCGTGGGTGCGGTATAAAGTATATTGACTTTGTATTTGTCTACTATGTCCCAAAAACGTCCGGCATCGGGCCAGGTAGGAACACCTTCAAACATAAGGCTGGTGGCGCCTGCGCTCAATGGACCGTAAATGATATAGCTGTGCCCGGTGATCCATCCAATATCTGCCGTGCAAAAATGTACCTGCCCCGGTTGATACTGAAAAGCATTCACAAAAGTGTAATTGGTCCATATCATATAGCCTGCACAGGTATGCACTACACCTTTCGGTTTTCCGGTGCTGCCGGAAGTATACAGAATAAACAGTGGATCTTCAGCATCCATTTCTTCCGCTTCGCCAAAACCTTCTACCGGTAAAGTATCTGTTACCTTCAGCATTTCATCTTCCCACCATACATCCCGTCCTTTTATCATACTAACGGGAACGCGTGTGCGCGTATATACAATTACTCTTTTTACTACTTTATTTCCAACCAGCGCATCATCAATTATACTTTTCAGCGGAATATCTTTTCCGCCGCGATAAGCGCCATCGCAGGTAACAATAAATTCAGCTTTGGCATCTTCAAGCCTGTCGGCAATGCTTTGTGCAGAAAAGCCGCCAAATATAACACTGTGTATAGCTCCGATCCTGGCACACGCGAGCACCGCATAAGCCAGCTCAGGAACCATGCCCATATAAATACAAACCCTGTCGCCTTTTTTTACACCATTGTTTTTTAACACCTGTGCAAACTGGCAAACTCGCTTATGCAATCGCTCGTAAGTAACAATTCTTACTCTTTCTTCCGGATTATTAGGCTCCCATATAATAGCCGGCTTATCGCCAAGCGTGGCAAGATGCCTGTCGAGGCAATTTTCGGTGATGTTCAATTTCGCTCCGGCAAACCATTCTACCTTCGGTTCAGTAAAATTCCAGTTCAACACCTTATCCCATTTTTTCCTCCATTGGAAATTCTCTGCTATTTCTCCCCAAAAACCTTCGGGATCATCTACGCTTTTTTGATAGGCAGCTTTGTAAGCATCCAAACTTTTTAACTGGTAAGGGTATGACATAATCGTTGTGTAAGTTTTGATTTTTAAGAGCCTTAAAATTAGCCACATTCAGTGGAATACCGTGCAATATTTGCAATTAATGCGCACTCGTTTGTGTAAAGTAAGCGATCAGCTTTCAGCTTTCAGCCATCAGCGAAGCATTGTCTGCTTCTTGGCTTTTGGTTCTTGTTGCTTGTTTAGCCTTATATCGGCACTACATTGGCCGCTTTGTTCTTCTTGATTTTTTCAGGTATGGCTGCCACAATTTCCTGCTTCAATGCGTCTATCAGGCGTTTTTTTACAAAGTCGCGCTGTACCACCACGCTCACTTCTCTAACCGGCGCAGGGTTTTTAAACTGCCGTATCAACTGCAATTGCTTTGCAGGCATATCCACCGTTGCCAGTTCGGGCAAAATGGTAATGCCGTCGTTGAGATCCACCATTCGCCGCAATGTTTCAATACTGCCGGTTTCGTAGTCAAAATGACTGCCAACAGTACTCATTTTCCGGAGCTCACAAAGATTTTCTATCTGGCTTCGGAAACAATGCCCTTCTTCCAGCAGCCATAACTTGTCGGGGTCAATATCTTTTGCCAGCACATATTGCTTTTTATACAGTGCATTTTTTCGCGACACGTATACCATCAGCTCTTCATAAAACAATACATGCTCTTTAATGCCTTTGTGTTGGAGGGGTGTGATGAGAATTCCGGCGTCGATGCTGCCTTCCTGCAAATGGCGTATGATCATTTCCGTTGTCATTTCACTTACAACCAGTTTTACCTGCGAATATTTTCCTGCAAACTGTTGAATGAACAACGGCAACAGGTAAGGCGCCAGCGTAGGAATGATCCCCAGCCTCAGCTCACCCGTTAAAATTCCTTTTTTTTGCTGTATCAGATCCTGCAGAGCATCTCTTTGCTTTACAATACTCCGGGCTTGTGTCAGCACTTCCAGCCCTGTTTCTGTAGGCACTACCGGTTGTTTGCTGCGATCGAATACCGGCAATCCCAATTCCTCTTCCAGCTTTTGAATTTGCATACTAAGTGTAGGCTGGGTTACATGACAATGATCTGCAGCGAGTGTAAAATGACGATAGGTATCCAGCGCTATAATATACTCAAGTTGAGTAAAAGTCATTAATAGATTCTATTGATTGACTGATAAAATTAATCAATTTGATCAATAAAACAGGATTTCACACATTTGCAGTAATTATATATACGAACGTGTTTACGAACAGATGCAACAGTTATGTTTAATGAAATATTACCTTGAAAAGCCAACAATGAAGGTAGTGTGTAAATATAGCAACTGCCTCTTGCCATTTTAATACAAGGTGTCGCAACAAACGACACCTTGTATTTTTTAATGGACAAATAAATACCACCGAATTTTATTATGGTTATTTTTTGCAAGTCAACTAAAAAACAACCATACATTTCATTCTTTATTCAGGAAAAATAACAGGTATAGTTACCCATATAGGAACGGCTCTTCCGTTTTGAGTTGCGGGGAGCCAGTCGGGCATTTTTTTAATAAGATTCAATACGCATTCATTATAATCCTTGTTTATCCCCTCTTCAATTTCGCCATAAGCAATCTTACCGTTCCTGTCAATCACAACGCGTGCAGTTACTGTTTTTGCACGCGACTGTGCAGGTTTACCAAGAGGCAATACAAGGTTTTCAGCAACAAAACTGTAAAAAGCTTTTACACCACCTGGAAACGCAGGCGCTGTTTCGGCAAGCGAAAAGACAGGTTGATCCTTAATAGATGAATCGCCTATCGTTTGCGCATGCGCAATAACTGTAAAGCCAATCAGCATTATAATAATCCATGAGCCTCGTAACATAAGAAAGAGATTTAAGCATAAAAAAGTGGAAGGTAAAATGTTTTTATCACAGTAGATATGGTTGGTTTGCGAGATGCATATTGACCTATTATCCCAAAGTAACCGCATAAAAAAACCCGGCACTAGAAAATGCCGGGCATCTTGTGTAGATTTTTTCTATACCCTTTATCTATTTAATGCCCCAAAGCTAATAAATGTCTTGTTAAGGATTCCAAAAAAGGTAGGTCAAATTGATTTTTTTTATCGTGTGTTTCGCCTGCTTCTTCTGTGCAGGGCACATTATCCGAACCCTTTAAATCGTTGTCGCGCCGTACGGAACAGCTGAAAATCAATAAGCTTAATACCATAAAAGTAAAAACTACAGCAGCAGAATGGATTTTCTTTTTCATACCCAGCGAAATTAAAGTCAAATTATCTATTTCTTCAATACTTGAGGTAAATAACTGTTAAACTGTATAATCAGACGCATTACCAGATAAAATGTTACAACTATCCTTATATTTTTAAAAACCACGTAGGTTTGTGCCGCTAAATGCAAGTATATGAATGAAAAATTCACTGAAAGAATACGACTGGAACTGGAAGATATTCGTAACAACGGACTTTATAAAACAGAGCGCATTATCGAAAGTCCGCAGGGCGCAGACATTGAGGTGGAGATTCCGGGAGAAAAAGGAGCAAAAAAAGTCATCAATCTCTGCGCTAACAATTACCTGGGACTATCTTCTCATCCCAAAGTAATTGAAGCCGCCAAAAAATACATCGATCTGCGGGGATACGGGCTGAGCAGCGTTCGTTTTATATGCGGCACACAGGATATTCACAAAGAGCTTGAAAAAAAGATCTCCGAATTTTTAGGTACAGAAGACACCATATTATACGCTGCGGCATTTGATGCCAATGGCGGCGTTTTTGAACCTTTGTTCAGCGAGCAGGATGCTATTATATCGGATGCGCTTAATCACGCTTCTATTATCGACGGAGTACGCCTTTGCAAAGCGCAGCGCTTCCGGTACGAGCACAACAATATGAACGACCTGGAAGCAAAACTGAAAGAAGCACAATCGGCCCGCAGCCGCATTATTGTAACCGATGGCTCGTTCAGCATGGACGGCACCATTGCCCAATTGGATAAAATTGTAGCACTGGCAGAAAAATACGACGCGGCGGTTATGATAGATGAATGCCATTCCAGCGGCTTTTTGGGCAAAACGGGCAGAGGTACTCACGAATACCGCGGCGTAATGGGCAAAATAGATATAATTACGGGTACGCTTGGCAAAGCCCTGGGCGGCGCATCGGGCGGTTTTACAAGCGGGCGTAAGGAAATTATTGAAATGCTCCGGCAGCGCTCGCGCCCTTATTTGTTCTCTAATACAGTAGCACCCAGTATTGTGGGAGCTTCTATAGCCGTATTAGACATGTTGAGCGAAACAACCACCTTGCGTGATAAGCTGGAATGGAATACCAGATACTTTCGCACTAAAATGACGGAAGCCGGCTTCGACATCAAACCCGGCGATCATCCTATTGTACCCATCATGTTATACGACGCAGTACTGGCGCAAAAAATGGCAGCAGCGTTATTAAACGAAGGTATTTATGTAATAGGATTTTTCTTTCCGGTGGTACCCAAAGGTCAGGCTCGTATCCGCGTGCAGTTAAGCGCAGCGCACGAACAGCATCATCTTGACAAAGCCATTGCAGCCTTTACCAAAGTGGGTAAAGAGCTGGACATTTTAAAGTAAAGCGTTCACATTCTAAACCTGGTTTTAATTTTTTACATTACTAATGAAAATCAATAGCTCTTATTTTTTTGCAGCAATAGCAGGAATGCTCTTATTAAGTTCCTGCTCCTCGAACGACAATATCAAGCAGGACGACTCGCTGAAACAATACTTTGATGAATATAAGGTGGATGGAACGATTGCTTTGTACGACAATGGAAGAGGCGAAGTAAAAGTATACAATCTTAAAAAAGATACAGCCCGAACCGTTCCTGCCTCTACCTTTAAAATTGTAAATGCGCTGATAGCGCTGCAAACCGGGCGCGTTATTAACGACAGCGCCGTTATTAAGTGGGATGGCGTTGAACGCAGCAATAAAAACTGGAACCAGGATCTGAGTCTGGCGCAGGCTTTCAAATATTCTGCCGTACCTCACTTCCAGGAAATTGCGAGAAGCATTGGCAGAGACACGATGCAGAAATGGATCGACTCGCTGAAATATGGTAATATGAAAATTGGCCCGGCTATAGATTCATTCTGGCTGGACAACTCTTTATTGATTTCTCCCGATGAACAATTAGGATTGGTAAAGCAGTTATATTTTGACAAGCTGCCGTTTACCAAAACAGCGCAACAATCTGTAAGAAATATGATGTTGCAGGAAGACAACAGCAACTATAAACTAAGCTATAAAACCGGCTTGGGAATTAATAAAGAGAACCATGCCATTGGCTGGATAGTGGGATGGATTGAAGAGAACAGACATCCGTATTTTTTTGTATTGAATATTGATAGCGCAGATCCTAACATTGAAATTACTACCATGAGAAGCGATATGCTTAAAAAAATTCTTACTCACCTGGGCTTTTTTGAGGGAAAGATGTAAGAGAGTGGTAAGTAGTAAGTGATATGTGGTAATTGATAACGGAGCGATATTTGCATTATATTCTTATTCTATTCCAACAAAAGCATGTTTCGGTTTGAACATATAGAACATTTGCTGTTGTTATTTTTGGTACCAATAATAATACTGTTGTTTAATGCCATGCTTAAATGGAAAAGAGCCACGGTAAAAAAGATTGGTGATGAAAAGCTGGTGAAACAACTCACCAACAACTTTTCACCTAAAAAGCATTTGATCCGTTTTGTAACTGTTACCGCAGCATTGATATTGTTGATTGTTGGAGCTGCCAATCTGCAATCGGCTACTCAAATAGAAAGCGTTAACAGGCAGGGCATTGATATTATGATAGCCCTTGACGTTAGCAAGAGCATGATGGCGGAAGACATTAAGCCGGGCAGACTGGAAAGAGCCAAACAACTGGTAAATAAATTACTGGACCAATTGAGCAACGACCGGATAGGATTGGTAATTTTTGCCGGAAGAGCCTATATGCAAATGCCATTAACCTCCGATCATACAGCCGCCAAGTTATATGTAAACAATGCAAATCCTGATGCAGTACCTACGCAGGGAACCGTTATAAGCGACGCACTGAGATTATGCAACACCGGCTTTAACAACAAGGAAAAAAAATATAAATCGATCTTGTTGATCACAGATGGGGAAGACCATGATGAAAATGCCATTAAAACATCGAAAACACTGGCAGAAAACGGGGTGGTTATAAATACTGTAGGCGTTGGCACCACACAGGGCTCACCTATCCTTAACCCCATAACGCACGAAAGCAAGCGCGATCTCCAGGGAAATATCATTCTATCCAAGCTGAACGAGCAGGAGCTCATAGACATCTCGCACGAAACAGAAGGTATATACCAGCAATTGAATGACATTGATACTGTAGTTGAAAAATTGGTAAGTCAATACGCGGGGATGGAGCAAAAAACCATACGAGACAATAGCCTGCTGAATTTCAGAAGCTTTTTCCAATGGTTCCTGGTATTGGCGCTGATAGGGCTCGCAGGTGAAATGTTTATATCAGATAAAAGAAAAGTGTGGTCATGAAAAATATTTTGCTTTTGATATTGTTGATGACCACCGGTTTATGCCGGGCGCAGCAGGTAAACAGCCTGATCAATAAAGGCAACGAAGCCTACAAACAGCAGCAATACGAAAAAGCAGCGGAGGCTTACAGAGAAGCACTGCAGGCAGATCCTGACAATGTAACCGCAGCTTTTAACCTGGGCAATGCATTGTTCAAAAGCAAAAAATTTGATGAGGCGATAAAACAGTTTGATGAATTAAAGCAGAAAACCGCCGACAAGCCGTTGCAATCTCAATCATTTTACAACAAAGGCGTTTCGCTTACACAACAAAAAAAACTCGAAGAGAGTATCCAGGCATATAAGCAATCACTGCGCTTAAACCCCACCGATAGTTTTGCGCGGGAAAACCTGCAACGGGCATTGAATGAGAAAAAACAGCAACAACAGCAACAGCAGCAGCAGGAAGAAAAAAAGCAGCAGGATAAAGAGAACCAGCCTAAACCTAAACAAAACAAATTGAACCAACAGCAGGTGCAGCAATTATTAAAAGCGTTGGAGGAACAGGAGAAAAAGCTCCAGGAAAAAATGATGAAAAAAGCACCGGTGCCAGGTCAGCCGGATAAGGATTGGTAGCGGGAGGAGGTATGAGGTATAGGGCGTAGGGTATAAGGAAGGCAAATCCAAGAAGCAAGATCCAAAAAACAAACAAGGAACAAACAACAAATTGCAAGGGCTGAAAGCTGACCGCTGATGGCTAATAGCTAACAGCCATTATTAAAAACTCATGTTAAGCCAGCAGTTCGTGGCATTCCTGTAAAAGCTTTTCCTTATTAATAGCAGCGGTTCCTACTTCTTCGCAAACAAGTCCCCCGGCTATGTTAGCCGCTTTGGCCATTAGCTGAACATCGCGTGTAGCTGCATATACCAGTGCCGCTACCGCAATTACGGTATCACCGGCGCCGCTTACATCGGCTATATTGCGTATATGTGAAGGAACGATGGATGAAGCATCGCCATGTTGATAAAAAACCCCCTTTTCTGATAAAGTAATGAAAGATATATCGTGTTGCAGCTTTTCTCGCAACGCGGCATGTATATCGCGCAGCAATGGCTCATCTACCTGTGTGTAAAGAATGTTCAATCCCTCTGTTGCTTCCTTTAGGTTGGGTTTAAATATGTTTACGTTTTTGTAGGAAAAGAAATTTTTGCGCTTTGGATCAACGGCTGTAACAATATTGTGATGTTTGCAAAGCTCTGTTACCTTTTGTATTACCAGTTCAGTCAGCACGCCTTTATTGTAATCCTCCAGTATCATCACCTGCGGTTTTTCCTGCGCTATATAATGTTGAACGGCTAAAATCAGTCGGTTCTCATCTTCATAACCCAGGTCGGAAGTAAGCTCATTATCAAGCCGCATCATTTGCTGATTGCGGGCAATTACACGGATTTTATTAGTGGTAATGCGCTTTGAACTTTGCAGCAGAAATGCCGTGTCGATTCCCTGCCGGTCAAACATCTTTTTCAGTTCAGCGCCATCATCATCATTACCGGTTACGGAAATAATAGACGCCTTTGCTCCCATTGCGCAAATATTCAACGCAACGTTGCCTGCCCCACCAATGCGCAGCTCTTTTTGATGCACTGCCACAACCGGCACGGGGGCTTCCGGCGAAATGCGGTCAACCCTGCCCCACATATAGGTGTCAAGCATCACATCGCCAATAATACCAACTTTGATGTGTTGAAATGAGTCGAATAGTTGCGTTATATTCATCGGCTGTCAGCTATCGGCTGTCAGCTATCAGCTTTCAGCCTTTGTTGGATCTTGATTTTTGTATCTTTTTTTTGAATTTTCTCTTCTTCCTTTCACCTTATCTCCTACGCCCCAAACCTCACTCCCTATTTCTTTTCATCAGGCCTTTTATACATACCGTTTAAACCTGTAATCACTTCGTCGGTTATATTAAACACAGGATCCTGGTATAAAAAAACGCTGCCATTATGAGAGTAGGAAAAAATATACGTGTATCCTTTCTCTCTGCTGTAGCCGGTAAGATATTCATTGATCTTTTTAAAAATATCGTCTCTCATAATCATTGCTTCCTGCTGCATTTCCTGCTCGGTTTTCCTGCGCCTGTTTTCAAGCTCCTGCAATTGCTGGTCGTATTCTCTTTTAAACGATTCCACTTCAGCCTGCGTAATGCTGTTTCCTTTTTTAAGAAACTCAATGCGGCGGTTGTCCAGTTGCTGATATGCACCATTCAACTGCCTGTCGAGCCCGTCCTTTCTTTTTTCGAAGGCATCCATTTTTGATTTATAAAAATCAAATTTCGCTTCTATCGAATCCAGGTCTACATAGGCAATACGCAGTGGTTTTGCATGAGAGGTATCGCTGGCACGCAACTCAGACACAGAAGGCTTTGCACCGCTGGTATACGAACGCTGCTGGTAAAACAAAACACCTACCAGTACTAATGCAACAATGCTGAGAACAAGAGACAAATACTTCATGAATTTTTTTTTGCAAATTATGGAAATATGTACAAGAGGAAACGCTTTTAGAAAACACTTAACAGGCTGTGATGATTGAGTTGAGTGGTGGATTAGGTTGATTAAGTTAGGCGTTGCCAGCTATTAGTCTATTTCAATCCTTCTCACAACCCTATCACTTACTCAACTAATTACCCAATTAACTTATTTAACCTATTTAACAACTTTACTCCCCGCTAAAGCTACAATAAAAAAGGAGCAGAAGTTCTTAAACCTCTACTCCTTTTATGATTCTTTATTCAACTATTCTTCGTCGTCGAAGCTCATTGCTTCACGTGTTGTTTGCAACAATTCATATTCTTCCTTGCTACCCACTACCATATTCTCAAACTCACGCAAGCCAGTTCCTGCAGGTATCGGGTGACCGGTGATCACATTCTCTTTCAAGCCCAGCATATCATCCGTTTTGCCCTGTATTGCCGCAGAACTGAGTACTTTGGTGGTTTCCTGGAACGAAGCCGCCGATATCCAGCTGTGTGTACCCAACGAAGCTTTGGTAATACCCAGCAACACCGGTTTGGAGGTTGCGGGATTAGCGTCGCGGTATTCTGCCAGCTTTTTATCGCTTCTTCTGAGGATAGAGTTCTCTTCGCGCAGCTCACGCAAACTAACGATCTGACCTGCACGAAGTTTGGAAGATTCACCCGGATCGGTAACAACTTTCTTGTCAAATATCCAGTCGTTTTGTTCAATAAACTCAAACCTGTCTTACAGATATTCCTCCAGGAATTTGGTATCGCCGGGTTCAACAATTTCAACCTTTTTCATCATCTGCCTTACAATCACCTCAATGTGCTTATCGTTGATGCGCACACCTTGTAAACGATATACTTCCTGTATTTCATTTACCACGTATTCCTGCACAGCATAAGGTCCTTTGATATTCAGGATGTCTGCAGGTGCAGTCTGCCCGTCAGACAATGAAGTTCCTGCTCTTACAAAGTCGCCATCCTGAACGAGGATCTGCCTTGTAAGGGGAACGAGGTATTTCTTAACTACGCCGTCTTTTGCTTCAATGATAATTTCGCGGTTACCACGTTTTACTACACCGAAGGTTACCACCCCATCAATTTCAGAAACGATGGCCGGGTTACCCGGATTACGTGCTTCGAACAATTCTGTTACACGTGGCAAACCACCCGTAATGTCGCGCAGCTTACCTAACACACGTGGAATTTTAACCAACACCTGCCCTGCTTTTACTTCTTCCGCTTCGTCTACCACAATGTGCGAGCCTACAGGAAGGTTGTAGTTTTTAATTTCCTTGCCTTCCACCAGCATCATCGGTATTTTGGTCTTGTCTTTTGTTTCGATAACCACTTTTTCGCGGTGACCTGTCTGCTCATCAGCCTCTTCGCTGAAAGTAATGCCTTCAATCACCTTTTCAAATTTCACATTACCCATCTGCTCGGAAACGATTACGTTGTTGAACGGATCCCATGTACAAATCACATCGCCTTTATTGATCTGTTGTCCGTCTTTCACCATCAATGTAGCTCCGTAAGGAATATTGTTGGTGATCAACAGGCGATCGTTTTTAACATCAATGATCCTTAACTCACCCGTACGACCGATAACGATCTGTATCTTTTCGCCTGCGTTATTTTCTGCAGTAACAGTACGCAATCCGTCAAATTGAACTGTGCCGTCGAACTTGGCAGCCAATTGCGAATCAACGGTTGCGGAACCAGCCACACCACCCACGTGGAAGGTACGCAGTGTTAACTGTGTACCAGGCTCACCGATTGACTGTGCAGCAATAATACCTACTGCATCGCCTTTTTGAGCAAGGTAGCCTGTAGCAAGGTTCAATCCGTAACACTTCACGCACACGCCGCGTTTGCTTTCGCAGGTAAGTACAGAGCGGATCTCCACGGTTTCAATGCCACTGTCTTCTATTCTTCTTGCAATGTCTTCGTCAATATGTTCGCCACCTGCCACAATCAGCTCATCGGTTTGAGGATCGTATACGTCGTGTACAGAGGTACGTCCCTGAATACGATCGTATAATGGCTCAACCACATCTTCGTTGTCTTTCAATGCGCTAATGGCAATACCGCGAAGGGTACCACAATCTTCTTCATTAATTACAACGTCCTGTGCCACATCCACCAAACGACGGGTAAGGTAACCGGCATCAGCTGTTTTCAACGCCGTATCGGCAAGACCTTTACGCGCACCGTGTGTAGAAATGAAGTATTCCAATACGTTCAATCCATCCTTAAAGTTAGAGAGGATCGGGTTTTCGATAATTTCTGATCCGGTAGAACCACTTTTACGAGGCTTAGCCATCAATCCCCTGATACCAGCCAACTGTTTTACCTGCTGCTTACTACCACGGGCGCCGGAATCGAGCATCATATAAACAGAGTTGAACCCTTGTTTATCGGTTGCCATTTCACGGATAAGCGTTTCCGTAACACGGGTATCCACACGGCTCCAGATGTCGATAATCTGGTTGTAACGCTCGTTGTTGGTAATCAATCCCATGTTGTAGTTTTCCCAAACTTCTTTTACTTCTTCAGAAGCAGAGTCAACCAGTTCCTGCTTGATTTCCGGTATAACAAGGTCGTTAATGTTAAACGACAGTCCGCCACGGAAGGCGGTACGGAAACCTAACTGCTTAATGTCATCGAGGAACTTGGCAGTTTTAGGAACGTTGGTAATTTTGATAATGTCGCCAATGATTTCCCTGAGCGATTTTTTAGTTAGCAACGCGTTTACGAAGCCAACTTCTTCAGGTACATACTGGTTAAAAATCACACGTCCTACTGTTGTTTCAATCAGCTTCCTTTCAATCGTGCCATTGTCTTTGCGAACATTGGCTTTTACTTTTATAGGTGCGTGTAGATCAACTTTTCCTTCGTTATGGGCAATAATCACCTCTTCAGAATTGTAAAAGATTTTTCCTTCACCTTTTATTTTTTCTGTTTCAGTCGATTTTTTCCCTTTTGAAATATAGTACAGTCCCAATACCATGTCCTGCGAAGGCAGGGTGATGGGCGTACCATTCTGCGGGTTCAGGATGTTGTGAGAAGAAAGCATCAGCAACTGAGCTTCCAGAATTGCAGCACTGCTTAAAGGTACGTGAACCGCCATCTGGTCACCGTCAAAGTCGGCGTTGAAGGCAGAACATACCAGCGGGTGCAACTGTATCGCCTTACCTTCTACCAAACGAGGCTGGAAAGCCTGGATGGACAAACGGTGCAGCGTTGGGGCGCGGTTTAACATTACCGGGTGCCCTTTCAATATATTTTCAAGAATATCCCAAACAACGGCTTCTTTGCGGTCAACCAGCTTCCTGGCGCTTTTCACCGTTTTTACGATACCTCTTTCAATGAGCTTGCGAATAATGAATGGCTTAAACAATTCGGCAGCCATATCTTTCGGTAATCCACACTCGTGCAATTTCAGTTCAGGACCTACCACGATAACCGAACGACCAGAATAGTCTACACGTTTACCCAACAGGTTCTGACGGAAACGACCTTGTTTACCTTTCAACACATCGCTCAATGATTTCAATGCACGTCCGCCTTCTGCTTTTACCGCATTCGATTTACGTGAGTTGTCGAACAATGAGTCAATCGCTTCCTGCAGCATGCGTTTTTCGTTACGCAAAATCACTTCAGGAGCTTTAATTTCCAACAAGCGTTTTAAACGGTTGTTGCGGATGATTACGCGACGATACAGATCGTTCAGATCTGAAGACGCGAAACGACCGCCATCCAAAGGAACCAACGGGCGCAGTTCCGGCGGAATAACGGGAATGTATTGCATTACCATCCACTCCGGACGGTTTTCAATTCTGCCATTGGCATCGCGGAACGATTCTACCACGCTCAGCCTTTTCAGGGCGTCTGCCTTACGCTGCTGAGAAGTTTCAGTAGCGGCGGCATTGCGCAGATCGTAGCTCAACTGGTCCAGGTCTACGCGGGCAAGCATTGCCTGGATGGCTTCTGCTCCCATTTTGGCAATAAATTTCTGCGGATCATCGTCCGGCAGGTATTGATTGTCTTTAGGAAGATTTTCCAGTATTTCAAGATACTCTTCCTCAGTAATAAGGTCACCCATTTTCAGGTTGCGATCTTCGCGTACGCCCGCCTGTATTATTACATAGCGTTCGTAGTAAACGATGCTCTCCATTTTTTTGGAGCTGATGCCCAGCAGGTAACCAATTTTATTGGGAAGACTTTTGAAATACCATATGTGAACTACCGGTACAACCAATTTAATATGCCCCATGCGCTCGCGACGTACTTTCTTCTCGGTTACTTCCACACCGCAACGGTCGCACACAATACCTTTATAACGAATGCGCTTGTACTTTCCGCAAGCACACTCGTAATCTTTTACAGGTCCAAAAATCCTTTCGCAAAACAAACCATCTCTTTCAGGCTTGTAAGTACGATAGTTAATGGTTTCAGGCTTCAAAACCTCACCATAAGATCTTTCCAGAATAGCATCTGGCGACGCCAGGCTGATGGTGATCTTTGAGAAATTTGATTTTGGGCGATTGTCTTTTTTGATAGCCATAATCTTATTTAAGATTTGTTATTTGAGATTTGAAATTTTTCCCCCGAACGAGCCGGGGGGAATTTCAATTAATTTTTGTTTACCAACTTCAGCTCTTTTAGCCCTCCTCAGGTCCCGATCTTTATCGGGAGGGGAGGCTATTCAAACTTCAGCTCTAAGCCCAGGCCTCTCAACTCGTGCACCAATACGTTGAACGATTCGGGAATACCCGCTCTCGGAATGTTATCACCCTTAACGATAGACTCATATGTCTTCGCACGGCCAATAATATCATCCGATTTAAGCGTGAGCAACTCCTGCAGGATGTTGGATGCACCGTATGCTTCCAGCGCCCATACTTCCATCTCACCAAAACGCTGACCACCAAACTGTGCTTTACCACCCAGCGGCTGCTGTGTAATAAGACTGTAGGGCCCGATTGAACGTGCGTGCATTTTATCGTCGACCATGTGGTGCAGCTTGATCATGTAAATGATGCCCACTGTAGCTTTCTGGTCAAAGCGCTCACCGGTTTCTCCATCGTAAAGATATGTGTGACCGAATGAAGGCAATCCTGCCTTGCCAATGAACTCAGCTATTTCTTCGGTAGAAGCTCCATCAAAAATCGGGGTTGCGAATTTCACACCCAGTTTCTCAGCAGCCCAGCCTAATACGGTTTCGTAAATCTGTCCCAGGTTCATACGGCTTGGTACCCCCAGCGGGTTCAGTACAATATCAACAGGCGTTCCATCTTCAAGGAACGGCATATCTTCTGCACGAACAATTTTGGCAACGATACCTTTGTTTCCGTGTCGACCCGCCATTTTATCACCCACTTTCAACTTACGTTTTACCGCCAGGTATACTTTCGCGAGCTTCAACACGCCAGCAGGCAACTCGTCACCTATCGAAATATTGAACTTCTCTCTTTTATACCTTCCCAGCTCTTCGTTGAACTTGATGTTATAGTTGTGGAGCAGGATGTTGATCTGGTTGTCTACCTGAGCATCGCCAGTCCAACCCAATGGATTTACGTTCTGGTAGTCGAGTGCGGCCAGGTTTTTAGCGTTGAACTTAGCGCTCTTGCCAATCTGCATTTCACCAAAGTTGTTGGTTACACCTGCAGAGGCTTTGTCTTTCAACAACACCTGCAACTTGCTGATCAATACATCCAGCAGGTCTTTTTCGTTCTGCTCGTGTACTTTTTCCAGCTTGTCTATCGCTGCTTTCTCGCGCACTTTAGCATTCTTATCTTTCTTGGCACGTTGGAAGAGTTTTTTATCTATCACCACTCCTTCAGTTCCGCTTGGCGCCTTTAAAGATGCGTCTTTTGCATCACCTGCTTTGTCGCCAAAAATGGCGCGCAACAGTTTTTCTTCCGGTGTAGGATCGCTTTCACCTTTAGGAGTAATTTTTCCTATAATGATGTCGCCTTCCTTTACCTGGGCTCCAATGCGGATGATACCGTTCTGGTCGAGGTCTTTGGTAGCTTCTTCCGATACGTTTGGAATATCCGGGGTCAGTTCTTCTTCACCCAGTTTGGTATCGCGCACTTCCAGTTCATATTCAGAAATATGAATAGAAGTAAACAGGTCTTCTTTGGCTACTTTTTCGCTGATCACGATCGCATCCTCAAAGTTGTATCCTTTCCATGGCATGAACGCCACTTTCAGGTTACGACCCAAAGCCAGTTCGCCGTCTTTTGTAGCATAGCCTTCTGTAAGGAAGTCGCCGTTTTTAACCCTTTGTCCTTTCTTAACCGCAGGACGCAGGTTGATACAGGTTTCCTGGTTGGTTTTCATAAACTTGGTGAGCCTGTAGATCTTCAGATCGTCTTCAAAGCTTACCAGTTTCTGCGCTTCGTCTCTTTCGTAGCGTACATGTATTTCGTTGGCGTCTACAAATTCTACCACACCGTCGCCGTCTGCATGTATCTGGATACGTGCATCGCGTGCCGCTTTACCTTCCAAGCCTGTACCTACAAAAGGCGCCTGTGGAACGATCAACGGAACTGCCTGGCGTTGCATGTTCGATCCCATCAGCGCACGGTTGGCATCATCATGCTCCAGGAATGGAATCAATGATGCACTCAACCCTACGATCTGGTTAGGCGCAACGTCCATGTATTCTACTTCTGTTTTTTCCAGGATGGGGAAATCACCTGTCTGACGTGATTTTACCAACTCTTCTACAAACAATCCACTTTGATCGAGCGGGGCGTTTGCCTGCGCAATCTTTGCTTCATCTTCTTCTTCGGCGCTCAGGTAAGTCAGTTGCTTCATGTCTACTTTACCGTCGTTCACCTTGTGGTAAGGTGTTTCGATAAAGCCCATTTCATTGATCTTGGCGTGTACGCACAAGGTAGAGATCAAACCAATGTTGGGACCTTCCGGTGTTTCGATGGTACACAAACGACCGTAGTGCGAATAGTGTACGTCGCGCACCTCAAAGCCTGCACGCTCACGACTTAAACCACCGGGCCCGAGCGCTGAAATACGACGTTTGTGCGTGATTTCGCTCAGCGGGTTGGTTTGGTCGAGGAACTGAGACAATTGTGAAGTACCGAAGAATGAATTGATCACCGACGATAATGTTCTTGCGTTGATCAGGTCAACCGGGGTAAATACCTCGTTGTCGCGCACGTTCATTCTTTCGCGGATGGTTCTTGCCATACGGGCCAAACCAACACCAAACTGTGCAAACAGTTGCTCGCCCACGGTGCGCACACGACGGTTGCTGAGGTGATCGATGTCATCAATTTCTGCTTTGGCGTTGGTTAAACGCACCAGGTATTTGATGATTTCGATGATATCTTCTTTTGTAAGCGTTTTCTGATCCAGCGGCTGGTGCAGGTTGAGCTTACGATTGATTTTATAACGTCCTACTTCTCCAAGGTCATAACGTTTATCGGAGAAGAAGAGTTTGTCGATAATGCCACGGGCTGTTTCGTTATCGGGCGCATCGGCACCGCGCAACTGGCGGTAAATGTGCTGAACCGCTTCCAGCTCGGAGTTGGCGCTATCTTTATTAAGGGTGTTGTAGATGATCGCATAATCACCGCTTACTTCTTCTTTCTGGATGAAAACACCTTTTACATCCATATCCACAATCAGGTCTACAGCCTGCTCGTCGAGTACGGTATCGCGTTCCAGCACCACTTCATTACGCTCAATAGATACCACCTCACCGGTATCTTCGTCCACAAAGTCTTCCACCCATGTTCTTAATACGCGGGCGGCAAGGCGTTTGCCAATATAAGGAGTAAGCGCTTTTTTATCGGCTTTCACTTCATCGGCCATACCAAACAACTCCAGGATGTCCTTATCGGTTTCGTAACCAATAGAACGCAACAGGGTTGTTACGGGGAATTTTTTCTTACGGTCGATGTATGCATACATTACATTGTTAATGTCTGTAGCAAACTCCATCCAGGCACCTTTAAAAGGAATAACCCTGGCTGAATATATTTTTGTTCCGTTGGGATGCAGCGATTGACCGAAGAATACGCCGGGTGAACGGTGCAACTGAGATACCACCACCCTTTCAGCTCCGTTGATCACGAAAGTGCCTCTGGGAGTCATGTAAGGAATGTTACCCAGGAACACGTCCTGCACAATTGTCTGGAAGTCTACGTGCTCTTCGTCGTTACAGCTCAAACGCAGTTTTGCTTTTAAGGGAACCGCGTAAGTTAATCCGCGCTCCATACACTCCTCAATGCTATAGCGGGGCGGATCGATAAAATAATCTAAAAACTCCAATACGAAAATGTTACGGGTGTCCGTAATAGGAAAGTTTTCCTTAAACACTTTAAATAATCCTTCAATGTTTCTTTTGTCGGGAGTAGTCTCCAATTGAAAGAACTCTTTGAAAGACTGAATCTGGATCTCCAGAAGATCAGGTGTTTCGGCTAAATGCTTAATTTTTCCGAAATCAATCCTGCTGTTTGCAGCAACTTTTGTAGAAGACATAGTATAAAAAGCGCTTTTATTGTGTTAATGACAAAAATGCCCTATTGGTCTTGTTTTTGTTTAAAACAAAACACATTAGAGATCAGTCACTTATAAATTCAATTGAAAAGTCAAATTGTATCAGGCCCAATTTAAGGAGTGCAAAGGTAAAGAATATAGAGATTCCAGCAATGTTTTTTAAAAATTTTGACAACTCCTTGCAAACTTCTCAAAAAATGTTATCCACATTTCGTGGAGAAAAATATCCCGACCAAGGTTTCCCGCCTTTGAAAGTTGGACACCGTTTCCCAAAAGCAATGTATCCACTGGTAGAGAGACGCTTCGTGCCTCAGCGTGACAAGCAGTGGTGCATGGTTGAGCATACGTAACATAGCCTGCCTTTGTTCCACTGCTTGTCATGCTGCCGAAGAGAGCATCTGGTTTTGCATCAATCAACTCTTTGATTTAAGGTTTCCAACCACGAGTGTCCGACTAACTAAACTAGGCGGTTGAAGTTCAGCGTATCGTCTCACCCCAGCCCTCTCCTCCCCGAGAGGGGGCAAAATCCGTTACAGCAAAGGGCTTCGAGTTTTTAAACTCTTAACTGCCAACAAAGGTTTCCAACCTTCGGAAGGTTGGAAACCTTCCCCAAACCCTAGAGCCCGAATGCGAAAATATCCCATTACATTTTTTATTAATTACTGCAATGCCTTGGATGCAGCTTTCATACTGTCAATAGCGGCTTCAGCGTCAGCTACGGTGTAAGCCGGGCATGCTCCATGGTGCGTTGCCACAAATGCTCCCATACCACAGCCAAACTCTAAGGCTTCTTCCAGGGCAGCAGATTTTATATGTTTAGACAAAAATCCTGCTAAAAAAGCATCGCCGCTGCCAATGGTATCTGCCACTTTAACCCTGAAGCCTGGGTGTTCGGCAAATCTGTTTTCGCTCAGCACCGCAGCTCCCTTGTCGCCGCGGGTATTTACGATGGTATGCAGGTGAAATCTTTGCTGTAAGGCTTGCATCTTTTCTTTTTCAGACCCGGTTATACCATACCATTCGCTTAAAAGCACCAGCTCATCGCTGTTTAGTTTTAACAGGTCGGCATGTTGCATCAGGTATTCCAGCGTTCGCTTTTCAAAGTGAGGCTTACGCAGATTGATATCAAGTATCTTGTGCGAAGCTGTTTCCAGCAGTTCAAACAGGGTTTGCCTGGAGGTTTCGCTGCGTGCCACCAGGCTGCCATAAATAAAATAGGGCGCAGCGGCTACCAGTTTCTGCAATTGTATGTTATACTGTATAAAATCCCAGGCAACCGGTTGTATAATGTCGTAGGTAACATGGTTGCCATCTACCTTGGCCAATACCCGGCTGGTGTCGTAGCTGGCATCTTTCTGTATAAAATCGCCCGGTACTTTCTTAGAAGTAAAGTAATCAACCAGTTCACTGCCCAGTTCATCATTTCCTATTCTGCTGATCATTGCGGTGGGAACATTCAAACCGTTTAGGTGGTAAGCAACGTTCATGGGCGCCCCGCCAGGCAACTTGGCATCGGGTAAGATATCCCACAGCACTTCGCCAAAGCATACGGCGGTGTAATCGTTTGTTGTATTCATGCAATTAAATTATGGAAATATTTCGAGTTAGGTTTGGGTTTGTTGGATGTCTGTCTGAATGTTAAAATCCCATTCGCTGCCTGGCGCTGGTCTGGTAACGCACGGGTGAGCAAATCGAGGCTACACCTTTACGCCTCTATCTTCACGCCAGCATATATTTCTGCCACCGGTATCGATTCGTTAATTACTTTTATATAAAGCTGATCTCGCAATGAGTTGTATTCTTCCAGTTCCCACCGATGCTTTGTATTCAACCGAAACACTTCTATATGTATGCTTTCTGAATCAACCAATATATACTCTCGTAGCGTGGTTACGTCGCGGTAAAGCATGAATTTTTCGCCGCGGTCATAGTTTTTAGTGGAAGGCGAAAGTATTTCGATGATTACGGCAGGATTTAAAGCGTTCATTTCATCATTATTGCGGGTAACCACATCACCGCAAATCACAGATATATCAGGATAGGTAAACAAAGTATTTACTTCTATGTGTATGCGCTGATCGCTGCCATAAGGTCTGCACTTCTTGCCTTTAAGCCTAATTGCTAATTCACCAAACAGATTGCTGGAAATTGCATTATGCGGCACTTTCGCTGCCGCCATGGTAAAGATCTCTCCCGCGTAATATTCATGTTTTTCAGTAGCAACATTTTCCATTGCCAGGTATTCTTCTATGGTAAATTTTTGCTTACCGTAAGCAACTGCAGGTTCTCTTAGTTCCATATCCATACAATAAAAATACTCATAATTCACCAGCGGAAACATGCTGGATGAATTCAGCAACCGCAAAACAAGTGATACGCGTCACTGGTCGCCAACGTTAAAGTCTACAAACCTACAGACCCGCGCTTGTAAGTAGCATGCAGGCAAAAGCTCAGCTCCATTAATGGGTTCGTGAGACACGAACCCGGGCATTCCGTTGTTCGCGGCGTCGCTGACTTCTGCTGTTCGCGGCGTCCCTGACTGTCGTCAGGCAGGTTCGCCGCGAACGCTTTTGTTGTCGCCTCCGGGCGACCACTCCTTACCCTCTCAAATGATAAGCTTTCGGCTGCACAAACGCCCTGATGCCGTGATATGATAAAGTTGCGCCGAGACCTGAGTTTTTTCGCCCCGACCAGGGAAGCGCCGCACTCACCCTGTCGCAACAGTTCCAATACACCGTTCCGGTATCCATTTGCTTCATTACTTTTTCTGCCCTGTCATAACTTTTGGAATACACCGCCGCAGTCAATCCGTAAGGCGTATCTTTCATCAGTTCCACCGCTTCGGCATCGTCTTTTACTTTTTGAATGCCGATTACAGGTCCAAACGATTCATCGGTCATCAGCTTCATAGCGTGGCTGGCATTCACCACTACGGTTGGCGCAAAAAAATAACCTTTGCCTTCCAGCGGACCACCTCCAGACACCACGTTTCCACCCTTGGCTTTAGCGTCTTCAACCTGTTCTTTTAAAAGTGCTATCTGCTCTTTCCGGCTAACCGGACCAATACCAGTGGCTTTTTCGAGCGGATTGCCTGTTACCAGCTTTTTTGCCTCGGCCACAAAATTGTCTATAAACCGGTCGTAAATTTTTTCGTGCACGTATATGCGTTCCACCGCACAGCAGCTTTGCCCGGTATTGTATACGGCACCATCCAGCGCTGCGGCTGCCACTGCGCTTACATCTTCTACATCGTCCATTACATACAGCGGATCTTTACCGCCCAGCTCTAATTGCACCGGAACCAGTTTCCCGGCTGTTTGCTGGGCAATGTATTTGCCGGTACGATAGCTTCCCGTAAAAAAATAGCCGTCTAAAGGCAAGTCGAGCAAAGCCTGCCCCGCGGGACCTTTGCCTACCACCACCTGGAAAACATTTTCGGGTATGCCTGCCCGGTACAGCAGCCTTTGTATATGCAACCCGGTTATAGTAGCATATTCAGAAGGCTTATATAATACGCCGTTGCCGCCGATCAACGCAGGCACAAAAACGTTTACGCCTACCAGGTAGGGATAATTCCAGGCAGATATATTAGCTATGATTCCGAGCGGCTCGTACACTATTTTTTCCCGGGTGGCGTCTTCTTCTGTTATCCATTCTTCTGCCAGCCATTTGGCAGAGTTCTTAATAAAGTATTCAATTCTTTTCCGCGCGCCGTTTAACTCGTTGTACGATTGTTGTAAAGGCTTTCCTACCTCTTTGGTAAGATCTACGGCAAGGATATCTTTTTCTTCGTCCAGGTAATTATAAAACTTTTCTATGGCCGCAATCCGCTTTTCGAGCGCAACGGCTTTCCAGGAAGCCTGGCCCTCCTGTACAAGCTCATATTTTTTTTGGATGGAGTCTGATGTGTCTTCTGCTACTTCTTGTATTACTTCTTCGGTAGCGGGATTAATGATCTGCATATGTTTGATATTAGGTGTAAGATGTAGGGCGAAAGGTATAAGGTAAGCCGGGGCCGTACACCTTATACCTTTTTCCTTACACCTTCTTCCGGCATTCTTCTACAAACGCCTTTCTTATATTTTTTACAAAATTACTGTTCTGGTCTTTCATTCTTTCGGGGTGCCATTGTACCAGGCAAAGAAAAGCACCGGCTGCAGCGTCTTTCCGCTCTATTGCTTCTATTACGCCTTCGGGTGAAAAAGCCGAAACCACTAAACCTTTCCCAACCTGGTCTGCGCTTTGATGGTGATTGCTGTTAACCGACCCTTTTTCTTCGCCAATAATACTGTACAACCACGATGCAGGATCCACGGTTACCTGATGATACCGGTCGCTATCGTCGGGCATTTTTGAATGATTGTATTTACCCCAGGTTGAGATGTCTGGTATCAATGTGCCGCCAAAAAAAGCATTGGCAATTTGCAATCCCCTGCAAATACCCAGCACGGGTATGTGATTGGCTTCTGTATACTCTAATACTTTCCATTCAAATTCATCACGCGCCTCGCTTACATCATCTTTATAACAATACTCATAAAAATCGGGGCGCCCGTAAAACCTGGGATGAACGTCTTCGCCACCAGTAAGCACCACACCATCGCAGCTTTTGATCTCCTTCAGGTTGGAAGGGCGCCAGGTCAGTTTTTTTACCTGCACATCCGGTGCATAAGCTAATACCCAGTTGGCATAGTTCGCGTACTTGCTGCAATCCGTAACACCTATAATCATTTCCGCTATACTGTTTATAATGCTTTTAAATAAAGTTGTTTAAAATCTTCTCTTGAAACCGGCTTGGGATTATTCGGGTGCGCAAAATCTGCAAAAGCCAGGTCTGCCAATGGTTCAATGTGCTCCATCTTTACTCCTATTTCCCGCAAATGATGCGGAATATGAACTTTAGTGTTCAAATCGAAAAGGTATTGTACCACACCGTCTCCATCCTGCTGTTTCAGATCGAACACCTGCGCCATGCGACGAAACTTGTCTTCAAAGCCGGCAATGTTAAACTGCATTCCATAAGGAATGTTTACAGCATTTGCCAAACCGTGATGCGTATCGAGCAGCTGCGACAAGGGATGTGCCAGTGAATGCACTACACCCAGCCCTTTCTGAAACGCAATTGCGCCCATCATAGAACCCAATAACATTTTACTGCGCGATTCCACATCTGGTTTGTTGGTAGCAGTTTCGAGCGATTCGTGGATGAGCCGCATGCCTTCCAGGGCAATGCCATCGCAAATGGGATGATAGTTTTTGGCCAGGTATGCTTCCATGTTATGCGTTAATGCATCCATACCTGTTGCCGCGGTAATAGAAGCCGGAATATCCATTGTTAACAACGGATCGGCAAAAACGATTTTAGCCAGCAGTTTGGGCGAGAACAATATTTTTTTCTGGTGTGTTTCGTCATCGGCAATAATTGCGCTGCGTCCTACTTCGCTTCCCGTTCCGGAAGTTGTGGGCACGGTTATAAAGTGCGGAACATCGTTTGTAACATATACATCGCCGCCGATCAGATCGTCGTATTTAAAAAGATCCTCGCGATGATTGATGCGCAGCAAAATGGCACGCGCCACATCCAGTCCCGCGCCGCCGCCTATGCCTATTACGCAGTCTCTGCCAGTGTTGTCCCACGCGTCTACGCCTTTATATACATCCGACTTTACAGGGTTTTTATGAATGTCTGAAAACACTTCGGTTGAAATACCATTGGCATTGAGGTCGGCGACGATATTTTTAAAGAAAGGCAATTGTGCCACGTTCGGATCTGTAACCACCAATGGCGCTTTCAAGCCATTTACCTTCAGGTAAGCGGGTAATTCTTTTATAACATTTGCACCAAAGCGTATGGTGGTTGGGAAATTAAACTGATGAACCATTTGGGATTTGAAATTTATGATTTGAAATTTTTACCACATAGGAGGATAGAAACAAAGAAAAATTTTAAATTCCTGATTCGTGATAGCTGAACGCTGACAGCTGATTGCTGCCCTATATGATCTCCAGGTACCGCTTCAACTCCCAGTCTGTTACTACTTTCGAGAACTGTCTCCATTCCCATTCCCTCGTACCTGTAAAGTGATCTACAAAATGATCGCCGAACAGCTCTCTCGCTATATCCGATCCTTTCATTGCCTGTGTAGCCTGCCAGAGGTTTGCGGGAAGCACCCCGTTTTCTTTGTTGAGATATCCGTTACCGATAGTAGCCGCCACGCTGAGCTTCAGCTTCTTCCTAACACCATATAAACCAGCCGCCAAACAGGCAGCAATGGCCAGATATGGGTTCGAATCTGAGCCTACTACTCTTGTTTCAAGTCTTGCCGATTTTTCTCCGCCTGGCAAAGCCCTCAGTGCCACTGTGCGATTGTCTACAGCCCAGGTTAGTGTAGTAGGCGCCCACGCCCCTTCTACCAGTCTTTTATAACTGTTAACCGTAGGTGCAAACATGGGCAATATGTATGGAAGGCAATGCAATTGGCCGGCTATATAACTCTCCATTAACGGACTGATATTGTGCTGCGCCTTTTTATCGAAAAAAAGATTTTTCTTTCCATCGTCCGACCAAAGACTTTGATGTACATGACCACTGCAGCCGGGAAGGTTTTCGCTAAACTTTGCCATGAAAGTGGGCAGCACGCCATGCCGGTGACCAATTTCTTTTACACTGCTCTTAAACAGCACTGCACGATCGGCAGCCTCCAAAGCATCGGAATACATAATGGCTGCTTCGTATACTCCCGGCCCGGTTTCGGTATGAATGCCTTCAATGGGTATATTGAATTTTTTAAGCAGATCGAAGAGGTCGTTAAAGAAGGCGCTTTTTTGCGATGCCCGCAGCACCGAATAGCCGAACATGCCGTTTGTCATCGGTTTTAAATCTCTGAACTTGCCGGCATATAATTCTTCCGAATTATCTACCAGGTTAAACCATTCAAACTCCTGCGAACAAAAAGCAAGAAAGCCTTCTTCCTTTGCCTGCTGCTCCACTTTTTTTAATAAACTGCGCGGGCAAACCTGTGCACAGTCACCACTTTGTTTGCTGAAGTCTGCCAGAAAAAAAGGGATATTGTTATCCCAGGGAACACGCCTGAAGGTAGTAACATCCACGTTCGCCACCGCATCGGGGTAGCCGGTATGCCATCCCGTTACCCTGGCATTATCATAGGCAACATCACCCGCATCCCAGCCAAATACCACATCGCAAAAACCAAATCCGCTTTCGGCTATAGATTTGAATTTATCGAAGCTGATCACTTTGCCCCTCAATACGCCATCAATATCGGTAATAGCCAATTTTATTTTTTGGGTATTAAGTTCAGTGAGTTGTTGAATAATTGTAGCGACTGTTGTTTTAGGAGGCATGTGCTGATTTTTTTACAAAAAAATGAAACCATATATAGCTTGCAAGCAGGATTCCGAAATATACAAGGGCTACTGCAATGTTAAGAGTGGTTATGGCAACCAACGAAATTATGGCAATAATTAATGCTGTAAAAGGAAAATATGGATACAGCGGCACCCGAAAGGGGCGCTCTAATAAAGGTTGTTTCTTGCGGAGCACAATAACAGTGACCATCGAAAAAATATACAGGCTTAATGCCCCAAAACAGGCGATGGTAATAATTTGCCCGGTTTTACCGGTAAGCAACGCAATGATGCCGATCACCATATTGAAGAGCAACGCATTGGCGGGTGTTTTAAACTTGGGATGCACTTTTCCAAAAACCTTCGGAATGTATTTTACCCTGCCAAACTCAAAAGTAGCTCTTCCGGCAGCGAGTATTATACCGTGGAAAGATGCAACCAAACCCATCAGCCCGATGGTGATGAGTAAATGATAGAGCCAGCCGCTGTTGCCTGTAATTTTTGCCAAAGCAAGCGGCAGTGGCGAATCGGAAGGATCTGCGCCGGGAGCAGGGTATACAATCGCTTCCCAGCCTGCCACGCCAACCGACGACAAAAAAGTAAGTACGCATAATACAATAAGCGTAAGTAATGCCGAACCAAAACCAATCATCACATTCCGCTGCGGGTTAACTGCTTCTTCTGCCACGTTGGCCACGCCTTCTATACCCAGGAAAAACCAGATGGCAAATGGAATGGCCGCCCAAACACCCATCCATCCGTTGGGGAAAGCGTTTAAGGCAATATGGCGTGCTTCAAAATGAGGCAGGGTTGCACCCGCAAAAATCAATAACTCCACCACTGCAAGAATGGTAATGACCAGCTCGAAAGTGGCTGCCGCTTTCACTCCATAAATATTCAATGCCGTAAACACAATGTAAGCTGCAATGGCTATTGTGGTAACGGAAATTTGCGGAAAAAAAATATGAAAATAGGCGCCTATGGCTGCGGCTATGGCAGGCGGAGCAAAAACAAATTCAATTATTTGAGCCATCCCTGCTAAAAACCCCATTTCTTTTCCCAACGCCAGGGTTGCATAATCAAACACACCTCCTGCCCTGGGAATAGCACATGCAAGCTCCGTATACGAAAAAGTAAAAGTGATGTATAAAATAATGATCAGCAGTGTGGCAAGCGCCAAGCCGTAGGTACCACCTTCTGCCAGCCCCAGGTTCCAGCCAAAGTACATGCCCGAAATAACATAGCCAACGCCCAAACCCCACAGCATTAACGGGCCAAGAGTACGGGACAGATTTCCCTGAGAAGACAAATGATCTGAACCTGAAGACATGCAGTTAAGTTAGGTGGATGAAGATAGGCATTTATGGTTTATGATATTGACGCTATTTAGCATTGCTATATGAAAGAGCATAAATACTAAACGGGATACTGGCTGATTAGCTGCAGGCAATCAGCCATGCGCTATGAGACAGGATAAGGAGGTAGCGCTGAAGAACTTTGCAGCTTTTTTTACACCGGAAGACTCTTTCGAAAACAAAAAACCAAAAACGGAAAACCAAAAACGCCCTAACTTGTACACATGAAAAACACCCTGCTAGCATTTGCCTTGTTGGCATGCCACCTGTACTCGCCCGGACAAACAAAACGATACGATGTGGTGATCAACGAGATCATGTCGAACCCGGCTCCGGCGGTTGGCTTACCCGGCGTAAAATACATTGAGTTGCTGAATGTCTCTTCCGCACCTATTAATCTGAAAGGGTGGACCTTAAGTGACGAATCGTCTGTCGCCATTATTAAAATTCAGCTTATACTTCAACCGGATAGCTTTGTCATCATCAGCTCAACAAGCAACGCCAACACGCTTGCCGCATACGGTAAAACAATAGGCGTAAGCAATTTTCCTACGTTGAGGGTAAATGGAGATATGCTAACACTTCGTTCTGCTGATAATATTGTAATACATGCTGTGCAATATGAGAGGAACTGGCACGAGAACGCCGTAAAAAACAATGGCGGCTGGTCGCTGGAAATGGTGGATTCTAAAAATCCCTGCAATGGGAGTACTAACTGGGAATCGAGCATTGACAGCAGGGGCGGAACACCCGGAACGCAAAACTCCGTGGCACGCGAAAACAAAGATGAGGACGCACCGCAGTTGCTTCATGCTTATGCAGAAAGCGATAGCCACATTGTAATGCGGTTTAATGAACCATTGGATAGCAGTGCAGCTTCGCAACTTTCCAACTATGATTTTACCGGGAACACTGGTATCATTAAAAAAGCGGCACCGCTGCCGCCCTTTTTTAACCAGGTACGCATTACCGTAAGTACAGCTTTGGAGAAAAATAAAGTATACGAGATTACTGCAAAAAATGCAACGGATTGTGCAGGCAACAGAACAAATGGTTCAACTACTGTGAAAACGGGGCTGGCAGATGATGCAGGGGAGCAGGACATTATTTTTAATGAGATATTATTCAATCCTGCAGACAACGGAACAGATTATATTGAATTGTACAACCGAAGCAAACGGATCGTTAATGCAAAAGAACTTTGGATCAGCAACAGGAATGCTTCCGGAAATATTGGTACGCTTAAACAATTGACGGGCGAGGACCGGCTGATTTTTCCGGGAGATTTTGTGGTGCTTACGGAAAGTAAGTTCATAGTATTGCAACAGTTCGTCTCCAAAAACCCGGATGCATTTATTGAAATGGTTTCGGTGCCATCGATGCCGGATGAAAGCGGGGATGTGGTGTTAATGAACAAAAGCGGGGAAATTTTGGATGAACTTCCCTATGCAGAAGACTGGCATTTTCCATTGATCGCAAACTACGAAGGAGTAGCGTTGGAAAGAATTGATCCTGAACAACCCGGCTCCGAAAAAAAGAATTGGTTCTCGGCCGCCTCAAGTGTTGGCTATGGCACACCAGGCTATCAAAACTCCCAATTCAGGAGTGATTTGCAACTACAGGGCACCGTTACGCTTACTCCTTCCATATTTTCGCCGGACAGTGATGGCTTTGACGATTATCTCCTGGTCAATTACACATTTCCCGAAGCCGGGTATATTTGTAACATTACCGCTTTTGATGCTTCGGGAAGGCTGGTAAAACAGGTGGTTCGAAACGGGATTTGTAGTGTAAATGGCTATTACCGATGGGACGGACTGGATGAAAAAAATCAACGCTTACCTATTGGCATTTATATTATTCTCACCGAAGTATATAATGTACGGGGTAAAACAAAAAAATTTAAACATGCGGTTACGCTGGCAAGACGGATTAATTAAAGTATAGCCATTACGCTGTAGATTTGATAGCAGTGCTTTTATGCACTTTACTGCGACTTATCTTAAATCACGAGACAAGTAATACTAAATCTGTTTTGACAGCGCCTTTATTGGTCAGACCGCCTCAACGGCGGGCCGACCGTGACCCGCCTGACCGATTTGTTGCCGGAGTATAACTATCTGCGGCTAGCCTTCTTAAACAACAAACACTTAATTTGCGGCGGAATAAGTGCAGTTTTCATGAATCAACGGGAGCTTTTTTTACAACATGTAGCGCAAACCTCACCGGCGCCGCTGGCTTTGGAAATTACTAAGGCTGAAGGAAGCCTGATGTGGGATGCCAAAGGAAAAGAATACATTGACCTGATAGCCGGCATCAGCGTGTGCAATGTGGGGCATCGCCATCCCGATGTGGTAGCAGCCATTAAACACCAGGCCGATCAGTACCTGCACCTGCTGGTGTATGGCGAGTTTGTTGAAACGCCGCAGGTAGCTTACGCACAATATCTTTCACAACATTTACCATCCACCCTCAACTCTGTATATTTTACCAACTCGGGAGCAGAAGCGGTGGAAGGCGCTATGAAACTTGCCAAACGATATACAGGGCGAACGGAGATCGTAGCTTTTCATCAAAGCTATCATGGTTCTACACAAGGTGCTTTAAGCATTATAGGCGATGAATACTGGCGGAACGCTTACCGCCCGCTGTTGCCCGGTATTATTCATGGCGACCACAACAGCTTTGAAAGCCTGGAATGGATTACCGATAAAACAGCCTGTGTTATTGCAGAAACGGTGCAGGCGGAAAGAGGGATTTTTGCACCTTCAAAAGAATGGATGCAGGCATTGCGAAATAAATGTACCGAAACCGGTACATTACTGGTACTGGACGAAATACAGGCAGGCTTTGGAAGAACGGGCTCCTTATGGGGGTTTCAGCAATACGATATAACACCCGATATTTTGTTACTGGGCAAAGCATTAGGCGGTGGCATGCCGCTCGGCGCTTTTATAGCCGACAGAAATATAATGTGGAGCATTACCAGCAACCCGGTGCTGGGGCATATTACTACCTTCGGTGGTCACCCGGTTAGCTGCGCTGCAGGATTGGCGGCTATGAAAGTACTGGTAGAAGAAAGGCTGGCGGATGCTGTAAAACAAAAAGAGCAAATGCTGCTTCAAAAGCTCCGTCACCCTTCTATTAAAGCAGTGCGTTCGTCGGGATTATTGATAGCGGTGGAGTTTGAAGATTTTGAAACGAATAAAAGCATTATTGATCGTTGCATAGAAAACGGTGTGTTGACTGATTGGTTTTTGTTTGCCCCACAGTGCATGCGCATTGCGCCACCGCTTACCATAAGCTATGATGAAATACGCAAGGCATGCGAGATTATTTTGGCAGCAATAAACCGTCAATGACTTAGAAAACATTTATATGGATAACAAAACAGTAATAACACAGTTTTACGCTGCTTTTCAAAAACTGGATGCTGCGGGTATGAATGCCTGTTATAGTGATGATATAGTTTTCAGCGACCCGGTGTTTTTGATATTGAGGGGAGACGAGGTAAAATGCATGTGGGAAATGCTGTGCAAAAACGCGAAAGGTTTTTCATTAACCTTTTCGGACATAGAGCTGCTGGACGAAGAATACGCCACCTGCAAATGGCAGGCAACCTACACTTTTTCTGCAACCGGCAAAAAGGTTGTTAACAATGTAAAAGCCTATATGAAGTTGAAAGACGGAAAGATCATTGAGCACAGCGATGCCTTTCGCCTGAGCACCTGGATAGGACAGGCATTGGGCTGGAAGGGTGTGTTGTTTGGCTGGACAGGCTTTATGAAAAAAGGGGTACAGAATAAGGCAAGGAAAAATTTATTGAAATATATGGAGGGAAGAATTTGAAAATTTGAAAATGTAGGAATTTGAAAATGTAGATACATCGCTTACGTTGCACCTGCATTTCCCGTTCAGTACCTTACACCTTACGCCTCACACCTTTCACTTTACACCCTTCACCTTTCACCTTTGACCTTTCACCTTTCTTCACCTCATTTCCACCACCTCGTTTCTGCCAATGATATGATATAGCTTGATGGTAAGCGCGTGAAACAAAATTTTGGCGTTGGCATTCCGTTCAATGTAATAAGCAGCCCTGTCAAGCTCTTCAATAATGGCCTGGTGTTGCGGTAAAGAGGCTATCTTATTCAAACGCAAGGCAAAATCTCTTTCTGCCTCCGGCATCATATCTCCTGCAGTGGGCATTACCTGCAGGCGTATGCTTTGCTCCAGCAAATGATTAAAATACCGCAAAAACTGTTTCTGACGTTCACGCCCCTGGCGGCTGATCTCTTCAATCCATTTTACCTGCGCTGCAGGCCCTGTTTTTAAAATAGCGTTCAACCATTCCCGTAATAACCCTTGCCAGTCGTCGCCCGAATGCTGCAATAACTGCAGCGCTTCGCGGTAATTGCCTTCGCATACCGATGCTATTTGCCTTGCCTGTGTTGCATCTGTCTTTGCGCGGTCCATCAATGCACTGGTGATGTCTTTTATATCAGGCGCGGGAACCTTTACCAACTGTGTTCGCGAAAGAATGGTAGGCAGTATCAGGCTTTCATTTTCCGCTACCAGTAAAAACAAGGTATTTGCCGGCGGTTCTTCTATCAGCTTCAGCAGCTTGTTGCCTTCGTTGCCCAGGTATTCGGGCAACCACATCAATAAAATTTTATAGGGACTTTCAAAACTTTTCAGGTTCAGCTTGCGAATAATATCATTACACTCATATGCTGTAATATTACCCTGTTTGTTTTCTGCACCAATAAACTGCAGCCAGTCGTAAGCATTGCCATAGGGATATTGCTGAATAAACGTTCTCCACTCTGTAATATAGTCTGTGCTCAACGGTTTGTCGCCACTTTTTTTGGGCACTACCGGGTAAGAGTAGTGGATGTCCGGATGAATCATCGCGGCTGTTTTTACATACGCCGACTGTTTTTGTGTCCAGGCATCCGCCTCTTGCGCTGTTGTATGAACAGGCGTATCCGCTGCTGCGGGCTCATCGCCAAAAAGCGATGCAGTTGTAGCGCCGGTTTGGTTGTTTGCCGTAGAATACAATGTTACATATTCTGCAAAAGCCAGCGCTAGCGGCAATGCACCTGAACCTTCTTTCCCTAAAAAAAGCAATGCATGGCTTAACCGGTTGTGATGCACCAGTTGCAGCAGATGATGCTTTACCTCATCCTGTCCTATAATTTGAGAGAATAACATGGGGCGCTAAAATACACTATTCCTGCAGCACGAAACGGCACCATCAGGAAATTAGTTTCAATGCCGATGGAGTTTATTTAAGAATGGCAAAGTTTCCGAATTTTAATAACCTGCTGAAAACGGATAAGCGTCTTTGCAAAATTCCGAACCTTTGCAGCCTTTTCGCTCATAACTAAACCACGTTGGTTTTTTATACCCTTATGCGGTATTTTTTCGATGCCTCGGCTTTCGCAGCCTTTCTTACTGCTTCTCCGTATTTGTCTACCACAAGAGCGGCGCTGCCGGTAAGTTCGGCTTCGTAGCCGGAAGTAGACATAATAATTTCTGTATTAACTGCCAATTGCGGAATGCAATGTTCATTGAGCGCCTGCTGTATGGGTGCCTGCCATATCTTTCCTGCCGTGGCGCCTCTGCCGCTCAACACTACCGTACCGGGATTAAGCAAATGAATTAAAATGGCAATGCCGCGACCAATATTGTACCCGGCTTCGGACAGCAGCTCAATTGCAAACCTGTCGCCCCTGCCCGCTGCGTTGATGATGGTTTCTGCATCTTTTTCAAGATCTTCTTCCTTGCCCGACAACACCTGCTTCAATGCCGACACACGTCCCGAATTTAATCCTTCCTTCGCCTTTTCAATAATTACAAACAAGGAGGTTTCTGTTTCCAGGCAACCGCTTTTACCGCAACTGCATAATTTTCCATTGTTAAACAGGGGAATATGACTGAACTCTCCTGCAAACCCGTTATCACCACGAAAAAGCTCGGCATTCAGAATCATTCCCAAGCCCACGCCCCAGCCTATATTAATAACCATTGCATTTCTCCTGTTCCGTGCAGAGCCAAACCGCAATTCTGCCAGGGCAACAATACTCGAGTCGTTTTCAATGTACGTGGAGATGCCTGTTTTACGCTGAATCAACTCTACCAGGCTTTCGCCTTTACCTGTTGGCAAAAAGGTATAATTGGCGCCTTTGTTCGGGTCAACAAATCCCGGCATTCCTATTCCAATACCCAGTATTTTATTTTTTGCTATCCCGCTGTTTTCTATCACCTCGTTTATTTTGTCTGCCAGTATCTGCGCTGCCTGCGGATTGTCGGGCAACTTCAGCTCAAACTTTTCTATTGCTTTTATATGATTGTTCTGCATGTCCATTATGGAAATGCGGGTAAAGAACTGATCCATTGCAACAGCAACAGTGTACAGTATGTCGGGCTTTAATGAATAGGTTAGCGGACGTCGCCCGCCGCTCGAAGGAGCATATCCTGTTTCTACCACCGTGCCTTCTTTTATCAGTTCGTTCAGCATTTTGGTAGTAAGCGAAAGGCTTTTCTCAATTTTCTGACTGAGCTCGGCACACGACAGCAGTCCGGCAAAATACAATTGCTTAACGATCTTCCTTTTATACAACAAGCTTTTACCAGCCATCACTAAAAATTTTAAAGAAATGGTTTGCTCTTTGGTAAGTTAATACAAGTTTTTCGAAAAATAATAGTTGCTTTCATTTTAGCGCATCCTGTCAGGCTTCAGCGCCCATCCAAACAGCGCCGCCTATGCTGCCGCGTGAGGCGCCCGTTACAGAAGCGATGCTGTTGTTTTCTTCGCGCCAGCGCAACACGCCTATCAATGCCATAATCAATGCTTCTTTGTATTGCACTATTTTTTCGTCGGGTACCACCAGTTCTATATTCAGCTTTTCCATATACGCCCGCAATTTTTCAATAAGGTAAGTATTGAAAGCACCGCCTCCCGTTACCAGCATTTTAGCAGATGCCTGTAAATGACCATCGCCCGCTTTTTGTTGAATAGCCTGTATTGAATTTTTTATTTGTTCTGCTATATGCATTGTATAGGTGTGCAATGCGTTGGGTACGCTGAAAGCTGGTATTTCTTTAATAATAGGATAAATGATATCGTTCCCGAAACTGTTGGGTAACGATTTGGGAAAGTCTTCCCGGTAGTAGTCAAGACTATTGAGCATTTGCAGCAGCGAATCATTCAAAATACCCGACCGGGCCATGTTTCCATCTTCATCAAATTCATATCCTGCTTCGTTGGCCAATAAATTCAGCACCCGGTTGGCGGGGCATACATCAAACGACACATACGCTTCTCCTTTATGATGTGATACATTGGCAATACCGCCCACGTTGAGACAAAAATCGTAATCACCAAACAACAGCTTGTCGCCTATAGGCACAATGGGCGCACCCTGCCCGCCCAGCGCAACATCCATTGCCCTCAGATCGGTAATTACCGGCAAACCCGTTTGCGCCGCAATAGCGGCACCGTTGCCTAATTGCGCAGTGAGTTTTTGTTTGGGGAGGTGAAAAGTGGTATGACCGTGTGAAGCGATCAGCTGCACCTGGTACTGCAATTGATATTTGTTAATAAATGCATTTGCCTGCTCTCCGATAAAATGCCCATAATCAGCATCCAATAACTGGTATTTCAATGCATTAAGCTGTACGGATGATTCTAATTTGTGTTTCCAATCCTCACTATATTTATAACAGTCGGCTGCTATTATATCAAAGGTCCATTTTCCGGCGTTTTCTTCAAACAGGACGTATGCAATATCAAGCCCGTCCAACGAACTGCCGCTCATAAGGCCAATAGCTCTATAAATCATTAAAGAAATTTTAGATTACAGTTTGCAGCGTTTAGATTTGTGCGTAAAACTATTGATTTACACCGAACTATTGGAAACCAAACCTGGGGCGATATGGTTATAAACTTTAGCGGGCAGCATTCGCTGGTAAGCAATTGGGTGGCTGAGCTGAGAGATGTTGAAGTTCAGGCGGACAAGATGCGCTTCAGGCGTAACCTTGAGCGGATTGGTGAAGTAATTGCTTACGAAATCAGTAAAGATCTTGATTGGGTAAATAAAGACGTGCATACCCCGTTGGGAATATCTGCATGCAAAATTTTAAAAGATCAGCCGGTGCTTGCAACGATCCTGAGAGCAGGATTGCCATTACACCAGGGACTACTGAACTATTTTGATAAAGCAGACAATGCATTTATTTCTGCTTACAGGAAACATCACCGCGACGGATCGTTTGAAATTAACATTGAGTACGTTTCGTGCCCCGACCTGGAAAACAGGGTGCTGATCATTTCAGACCCGATGCTGGCAACGGGAGCGTCGCTGGTAAAAACCATACAGTTTTTAAAAGCAGAGGGTAAGCCGCGGGAAATACATGTGGTTGCTGCTGTTGCCTGTACGGTAGGAATTGAGTTTTTGCGCAGAGAAGAGCCTGGTGTAAAGATATGGTGTGCCGCGGTTGATGATGAACTGACTGCAAAGGGATACATTGTTCCGGGTTTGGGTGATGCCGGGGACCTGGCGTTTGGCGCAAAAGTTCAATCATAAGCCAATAATTTGTAACTTGAAAAACAATTGAACAGGATGAAAAAGATCCTTCCTTTATTGACGATGTTGACTGTGTGTGTGTTTTCCTATGCACAAGACCCACATTTTTCGCAATTCTTTTCTTCTCCGCTTACGCTTAACCCGGCTTATACGGGTAAATTCGATGGTACGTTTCGCGTAGCAGGTAACTATCGCAATCAATGGCCCACTATTAACAACGCTTATACTACCGCCACCGCGTCGGTAGATTTCAACATTTTGCAAAACAGCATCCCCGAATTCGACACATGGGGCATAGGTGTGATGGGGATGAATGATCAAAGCGGCAATAAGATCCTTAATAACAATTTCATATCGCTTTCTACGGCTTACCATAAGGCTTTAGACGAAAACGGGTATCATACCGTTACCGTTGGCTTCCAGGGTACTTATGCTGCCAAACGCCTCGATATTTCGAAAGCAGATTTTGAAGACGAATTAACCGCACTTGGATTTACGGGAGTTACACAGGAAGTATTTAACAACAATAATAATGTTGCAATCAATTATTTTGATGTGAATGCGGGCTTGTTATACTCGGGCAGCACAAATGGCGACAATAATTTTTATCTCGGCGTCTCGTCTTACCACGTTAATCGTCCCAAAGAGTCGTTTATTGGGGGTAAGTTTTTTCTCAACCCAAGAGTTACTATTGACGGTGGGGGCTATGCGCCCATTGGCAGGATCACCACTTTTCATGGAAGCTTTATTCACCAGCGGCAGGCGGGTGCTACTGAAACGGTACTGGGCGGCGCTTTAGATTTTGCTTTAAATGAAGATGGAGATTATCCCGCAAACCTTTATGCAGGTTTGTGGTACCGCTTTGGCGATGCCTTTATTCCTTATGTGGGAATTGAGTTTGCGGGATTGAGAATTGGTTACAGCTACGATGTTAATAACTCTTCTTTAAATACGGCCTCCAACAGCCGCGGCGGTAATGAAATATCCCTGATATTCATCAAAAAACCTTCGGATCCGAACAGGAAAAAGCTGGGATGTCCGAAATTCTAAGAAAGTTTGAAGTTTATGGTTTGTCGTTTATGATTGATGCTGACTCATTGCTGAAGGCTGATAGCTGACAGCTTTTAATCCAACGCATATACCACAAAACTCGCTAGCCAGTGCTCACCGCCATAATTGCCGCTTACCACATGCGGCAGGGCTTCTGACAAATGCTTTACGGAAGATCGCTGCAACAACTTACGGGCAGGATGCGTGCCGGGCAATGTATTTGCCAGCCCTTTCATGCACCAACTCCTGCTAAAACATAAACCATCCAGGTGCACGATCTGATAATCGGTACGGTCGGACACCACGGGTAAACGGGTTAAATGCTGAAGCCCTGCGGGACTAATAAACGCTTTAAACCACGCAAGAAATTCCTGCTTAGGCAGCACCCGCCGCATCAGGTCGGCTTCTTCCAATGCCGGCGAAAGAAAATCGGCTCCATCAGGCTCCCACGATGCGGGCACATTTTTATCTTTCAAATACAGTCGCTTTGCATGTTGTGTAATAGATTGTTCGAAAGCAGCGTTCTTTGCCGCTCTCGCGTAATCGAGCGCAAATACCAGCCCAAATGCTGTATTGGGATGCACGCCCGTGCGATTGGGATACGTTTGTTTGGGGATAAATTCCATCCAACGTTTTACCACCAGGCTCGTAAGTGGTTGTAGGGCATCATGCCAGCGTTTACCATCATCATCGTTCCAGTTAAGCAATTCGGCATCGAGCTTTAACAGCCATGCCCAGCCGTAGGTTCTTTCCCAGGCTTTGGCCAATGGTGCTTCAAAATATTTTACTTCTGTTGCAATATTGGCCGCGGTTATGGTTTGATTGATAGCATTGCGAATACGTGCACTTTCTGCCAGTTGTGGAAATTTTTTCAGCAACCTGATCATCATCCAATGCCCGTGCACACAACTATGCCAGTCGAAGCACCCGAAGAAAGCCGGATGCTGCTGCTTCGGCGTCATTACATGATCGCTGTCGCTGGCCGATGTATGGCTGGTTTTATTGGGGTATTCCTGGTCGATGCATTTGAGCGGCAACGAAGCCAGCAGCGATGCTCCTTTTTCTGTAAGCTCAAAGCCGGTGCTATCCTTCTTAACCGAAAACAATTCATTTACCTGAGAAAACGATTGAATGGTCAGCATCAAAAAAACAAAGAGGATGGTTGATTTCATATCAGTTATTATTAAGTAGTCTTCCGGCAAGCACGTTATAAGTCCCGCTGGTTGTACAAATATGGCTGTTTTTTACTTTCTTAAAGGTTCCAGCAACGCCATTAACCCGTTGATCCTGATTTCGTACATCGTTCCCAACAGCATGCCCAGCTTTCCTTTTGGAAAACCTTTTTTATGGAACCATTCGAGATAGGAAACGGGCAGGTCGCACATATAATAGTCCTTGTATTTCCCAAACGGCATTTTTATGCCATTGGGAGGAACCAGTTGTTGCAACAGGTTGGGATCAGGTATGGGCAATTCGGCTTCGTTCATGCGTGTAAATTGCAAAAAATAACCAGGAATTTGCGTCAGGGCTTTTAAAAACAGCATGGAAACCCGCCATTTCTGATAATATTCTTCTTATAACCGCGTTACAAGATTTTTTTTAATATAAGCAAATAATTAAGTTTTTGAAAACCATTGCACTGCCGGGGTTTTGCAGTACCTTTGCACGCTTAAAATTGGGCCTGGTGCTCATTATCAACAATTAGCATTGCTGCCGCCATTAAAATTGAAGTTAAAGAAATAACAATGCAGATTAGAAACATCGCCATTATTGCCCACGTTGACCACGGCAAAACAACATTGGTTGACAAGATCTTACATCAAACCAATGTATTCCGCGCAAACCAGGAAAGCGGGGAGCTGATTATGGACAGCAACGACCTGGAGCGGGAAAGGGGCATCACCATCTTCAGCAAAAACGCGTCGGTGGTATACAAAGGTGTAAAGATTAATGTGATAGATACCCCCGGGCACGCCGACTTTGGCGGTGAAGTGGAAAGGGTATTGAAAATGGCAGACGGCGTACTGCTGTTAGTGGATGCCTTTGAAGGCCCCATGCCGCAAACCCGTTTTGTGTTGCAAAAGGCGCTGCAGCTCAATCTTAAACCTATTGTTATTATCAATAAGGTTGATAAACCGAACTGCCGCCCCGATGAAGTGCACGACGCAGTATTTGAACTGTTCTTTAATCTCGATGCAACAGAAGAGCAGCTTGACTTCCCCACTTTTTATGGTTCGGGCAAGAATGGCTGGTTCAATGATTCGCTTACTCCCAGCGAAGACATTACCCCACTGCTGGACGGTATTATTAAATACGTGCCGGAGCCTAAAGTAAACGAAGGACCGTTGCAAATGCAGATCACCTCACTGGATTATTCTTCCTTCCTGGGGCGGATTGCGGTAGGCAAGGTTACCCGCGGTGCTGTTAAGGAAAATCAGCCAATAGCATTATTGCAAGCAGATGGCACCATTAAAAAATCGAGGGTAAAAGAACTATATATATTTGAAGCGCTTGGTAAGAAGAAAGTAACGGAAGTGGTAGCGGGTGATATATGCGCCGTAGTGGGACTGGAAGATTTTAACATTGGCGATACCATTGCAGATGCGGACGTTCCGGAAGCGCTGCCTGTAATCAGTGTAGACGAGCCTACTATGAATATGCTTTTCAGCATCAACAACTCTCCGTTTTATGGCAGAGACGGAAAGTTTGTTACCAGCCGCCACCTGCGCGACCGTTTGATGAAAGAAACAGAAAAAAATCTTGCACTGCGCGTATTCGACACCGATAGCGGAGACAGTTTTATGGTATATGGCCGCGGCATACTTCACCTGGGCATATTGATCGAAACCATGCGTCGCGAAGGATATGAACTAACAGTAGGGCAGCCACAGGTAATTGTAAAAACAATCGATGGCAAAAAATGCGAGCCTTATGAAACCCTGGTGGTAGATGTTCCTGAAGAATTTGCCAGCAAGGTGATTGACCTGGTATCGCGCCGCAAAGGTGAAATGCTGGTAATGGAAACCAAAGGAACCATGCAGCACCTGGAATTCGAAATTCCATCGCGTGGTTTGATCGGACTGCGTACGCAGATGCTGACTGCTACTACAGGCGAGGCAGTAATGGCGCACCGCTTTAACGAATATAAACCCTGGAAAGGTCCCATCCCGGGAAGAAACAACGGGGTATTGCTTTCGAAGAACCAGGAAAAAACAACTGGTTATTCAATAGATAAACTGCAGGATCGCGGTACATTTTTTGTTGATCCGGGAGAAGATGTGTATGCAGGCCAGATCATTGCTGAGCACATTAAACCAGGCGACCTTGTGGTAAACGCAACAGAAGGAAAGAAGTTAACCAACCACCGCGCCAGCGGCAGCGATGATGCAACCCGTATAGCGCCAAAAACTTTAATGACGCTTGAAGAATGCATGGAATACATTCAGCACGATGAATGCATTGAAGTAACACCAAACTTTATCCGCATGCGTAAGCTGATATTGAACGAAGAAGAGCGTAAAAAACAATCTAAACAAATGAGCGCGCAGGAAGCGTAGGCTCCTACAAATATTAATGCAAAGGCTGGTCACACGAACCAGCCTTTTTTTGTAACCTACCGCGAGAGAAAAAGTTCTACTTCTTTAATAATTTAACCGTTTTTATTATTTCATCGTTTTGCAAAATATGCACCAGGTAAATGCCTGCGGGAAGATTTCCCATATCCATTTGCTGTATAGGCCCCGGACTGCGGACTGTTCGAAGCGTTTTCCCATTCATATCCAGGAGTTTGATTACTGAAAGCGCCTGCAATCCCCTGATGGTAAAAACATTATTGGTAACCGGGTTTGGAACAACGTTTAAAGCAGATGCATTACAAGCATTCTTCACTTTTAAAACATCACTATACTCGTATTTACCGTCTACATCAACCATCTTCAACCGGTAATAGGTATCGGCATTAACACTACTGGTTATAAGCTGGTACACCGAGCTTTCATGACTGCTTTTTGATTGAACAGTTTGAAAAGAGCTAAAGTTCTTGCCATCGAAACTGCTTCCCACTTCAAAATAAGAGAACTTTTCCTGCGTAATAGTGGCCCAGTTTAACTGTACAGTACAGTTGCGGGTAATGGCAGTAAACGAAGCCAGGCGTACAGGCAGCGTCACGGAACTGCGTGTAAGCGCAGTACCGACGTCGTTACTTGTCTGGTTAAATGTTGAGGAGCCGGGCGGAGTAATGGTAAGAATCGCACCCAGTGAATTATCGTCGCTCAACTTGGCTACTTTGCTATTAATTTGCAATTGGTATGTCTTGCCCGATGTAAAGCCTTCCATAGGCGTATTTGTTTTTTGCAGAGCAGTATACTGCGTATCGGTTGCATTGTAAGTAAAATCAAACAGATCCAAAGCCGTACCCGAAAGGGCATTCAATGCGTTGTCAGGTGCAGTAAAATCTGGCACACATTTTTGAAGCTTTATCACCAAGCTTACCTTGTTTGCTGCATCTGCACCCGAAATATCATCAATACCCCTGTTGTCCAGGCTAAAGGAGATTGTGAAAGTAGAACCAACACCTCCAACAGGGCTGGGAGTCACCTGGCCGTTGTCTACCGCAGGATCAGTGTCACTTTGCGCGAACAGGTTATTTAAACAGGTTAAGAGCAGGCATATCAAAAGTAGTTTTTTCATAAACGAACATTTAACGTTACGGTTAGAACTCGAAAAAGTGGATGGCTACTGCTGCTATATTATTAGAAGAATATTCCTCTCCTCCGCTGTATCTTGGAATGATACATGTGGTACTAACTATTCCGGTAATCGCCCCTGGTGTGAATGTACCCGTAAGTCCAAGAGTATGTTTGCCGCCACTTATGCTTTGCGTAGTCTTTAAAATATAATAATTGGCATTTGAAGTGGAATCTACTGTCCATAATGAATTTTGCACCGGAATGCCCTTTATCTCCGACTCGGAGGAGTTAAACTGCAATGGCATATATATGCTCCTGGAAACGTACACAGCGATGGTACCCTCAGTTGGCACTGCGTTTATTTCTTTTACTTCAATTATAATGGCAGCATCTGTAGTACCATATATCTTTTTTGGTATAAGTTCAATTGTGGGCGTTAAATCGGGCACAAATGCCTTTACCATTATGTGAATGGAACCGCCGGCAGTAGCCACAGGTGAGCCATCGTCGTATACAGCATAAGGTATGTTAACACTACCTTTAAACCCTGCCTCCGGCACAAAAGTAAAGCTGCCATCTGCCGCTAATTGCAATATTCCTTTGCCGGCGATGGAAGTATCTTGCGGTACCGCGTAGATATTATTACCCTCGGGATCACTGTCGTTAGCCAATACTCCGTGAGATTGATTTACGGTTAACTTACCAGAGCCATAAGAAACCAGATAATAATCATCCGCAGCAGTTACCCTGTTCACAGCACCTGCATTCAACACTTTTGCAACAATGTAGGAACTGGCGCATTTAGGCACCGCCCCATTATCACACACTGTATACTTTATGGTATCAACACCTGTAAAACCGGCAGGGGGCGTATAGGTAATGCTACCGGTAGCCGTATCTATTACAGCCGTTCCTCCGCGGAATGTGTTGCCAGAAACGTTGTTGCCATTGAGGTCGGTAATGGTAACCGTAGACGGAACCAGTTGTAACGCCGGTGATCCTGCCTTATCGTTAGCCAAAGTATTTATAACAACAGGAGTGTTATAAGCTGCTGTAACAATATCGGTATTAGCAACAGGCGGATTCTTCGCACTCTTCGGCACATTGTCCACTACAGTAATGGTAAAGCGTTCGCTAACGCAACTGCTATCATCGCCCCAGCAAACAGACACCAGGAATTCGTAAACACCCGCCGTGTCGGCCACAAAACTGTATGATCCGTCTTCCTGTATTACAGGCATTGCCGAAGAAGGATTAGTATAACCTCCGCGAACGGCAACGGAAGAAGCATAAGTTACAGAATCTGCCTGTATCTTATCATTTTGTGCCACACTGCCGGCAACGGGTACATGTAGCTGAGCAATTGCAATATCAGCATTGGTATTGGTTACAGTGCAGCCAAGGCTTAGCGAAGCGTCGTATCCCTTAGTATCAATATATGCACCAAAAACATCAATATACTGGTCCAGGGCAGTTGCCAACGAGTTGGTGGTAATTTTAACTTCATCAAAAGGCCTGGTAACATAAAACCCTGGTATGTATACTTCATTGGAATCATTACCTGTTACCTGCGAAAGCACACGCAAATCAATAAGCGAACTACCGGTTTTTAACTCCTGCAAAATGCCATTGTTATAGGTAGTGATGGTGAGCTGTTGAAACAAAGTTGCTGCTACCAGGAAACTATTTTTCCGAATACTGAAACCGGCAAAACTACCCGGAGGAAATGTATATGACGGTACAGCTACGGCAAGGGAATTTTGAATGAAAGCAGTACCGGTGTTGTACAATCTTGCATAATCATCTGTGCTTTCAGACACTGCATTCCAGGGGTCGCTAACGCTACATTCAACACACACGCCGCCTTTTACACCTGTGCGGGCTGCATTAATAACAGCACCGTTGCTGGTACTATTAACCAGCTTGCTGAAATTACATGGGGCCGGTTTGGCACAGGGCTTTTGGACATACGCTTTATAAATTTGGATAATGCCCGGATTCACCCCCGCAACATTCCTAATTTTTAACAGCACTTCGTTGAAAGCAACGCGACTGATGATTCCAACAATCTGACGATTGGCCGCCCCATTCACAACAGAGGTTTGACCTCCCACCAGCAGCGAATCGCCTGTTCCGGATTGTACCTCTATACCGTTATTGTATAAAGATATACTAACATTTGCCGAAAGGCTTGCCGATAAAAGTGTGGCAGCTTGTATGTCAAATCCTGCAAATGATTCAGCCGGGTAGATTTCTGTTGCATTTGCCACGGCAACAGAGGCGGTTGCACCAACCGTAGCGCTCATTGTAAGTGTGGCAGCTCCGCTTCCAGTAACAATATTCCGGGTATTAATAAGAGCGCAATTTACGCAGGCTATCACATCAACGCCAGTGCGTTGCTCATTAACATACACAGGATATACAGGTGCTTCAAGTGCGGTAAGGCTATCGCACGTCAGATTTTTTTCGCAGAACTTTTTAACTACTGCGCCGTATACTCTTATAGCATTGGAGGTGCCTGCTGTGAGTGCATTCGTTACAGTAAGTTGTATTTCATCAAAATTTTTGGTAGTTCTAAGCCCCACAATTCTTTTACCGTTAGAAGCAAATAAAGTTCCTGCTATCAGCGCACCGCTATCCGTAATGCTATCCTGCTTAGCACCATTCAAATAGGTAGTAATGGTGTGACTAAGGCCAACAGCCACACCGGCAGCACGCATATCGTTTATCTCAAATCCTGCAAAAGTGCCGGCATTGTAAATGGTTTTTGCATTCTTTACCGAAACAGATCCTTTAGAACCCAAGGATCCGGGTATGTATATTTCAGCATAATTGCTGGAGTCTGCATCAATCGCATTTTCTACATTTCTTATTTGGCAACTTATACATGCTACCGTAGTGGAGATACCCGTATTGGCTGGATTAATATATACGGGAAACTCGGGATTGTTCCAGTACTCGTCAACGTTACAATTTTGTGGTATTGTTTCGCTACAAAATTTTTCAATTACAGGGTTATAAATTTCTGTTGCCGCTACCGTTCCAAGATTGACGGTTTGTCCTTGTTCAAGCATTAGCCGGTCAAAGCGTTTGCTGGTAACAAAACCCAAAAGAGTTTTACCACCGGAGTTAACCAGGCTGGCGCTAAGAAGACCGGAGCCTGCGCCTATAGATTCTTGTAAGGTATTGTTGAGATAAGTTTTAATGGCAAAAGTGCCCAGCAGGTTTACATTAAGGATGGCAGTATTCCTGATAATGAACCCGGCGAAATAGCCGGCCGGAATTTGACCGCTGGTACTCTCAACAGTAACCCGTGCGCCGCCCGATGCCGATAGCAGGTAATTGAAACTACCGAAGTTAGTGGTAGTATTTGAGTCAATAATATTTGCTGTACCGGTTACGCTGGCGGCATTAAGCCCGAAGTTTCCTGTCCACTGTTGAGGATTGGTGAGGGGCACATGACCCGGCATATTACCGGTTAGAATTGATACAGGAGGACCGCTACCAGCTACCCAATTAGCAGGAGTGTTGCAGGTCAACAGGTTTTCATTGATCGTTTGTGCATAAACAGACTGAGTTAGCAACGACAGTACAAAGAACAAAGATGTACAACACAAATTAGCAACATAACCATTTACAGACGATTGGAAAAAAACAAGCCTTGTTAATGGTTGGCTTAAAGTGTTTAAAGGTTTGCATTGGCTCAAGTCCACCTGCAACAAACAATCGTTTCTTTTTGATTTCATACTAAACGATTGTTTATATTGCCAATATCTCTATGAGCCTGGTAGAACTTTGGCCAGATCTGATTTGCATGCAACCTACATTGTTTTACCGATTTATAAAATAGAAGGAAGCACTAAAAGTTATTAAACAGTAACCATTATATTAAAAGCAAGCATTTTTACATATAAAGCAGAAAAAATACGATGATAATAAAGTGTACATAGAAAATATTTTAAACTTTATCCATAATAAAACGACTCTTATTATAAAGTTAATTGCATGACAAAAGCGGACTTTATCTAAAAAAGCGTAATACCATATACGTTGTAACAGGATGATAAAACACCTTGGTCCATGTCTTATGCTTCAGGCAAAAAACTATTCCATCGCTTTTTGAGGATGCTCGTTTACCCGCATCGCTACATGCGATCACTCTACTGTTAGCGGCAACATACAAGGATATAAATTATAAAATAGCAGACCTCTCTATAAAGAGCGTATACAATAGATAACCACGCCCCATACCGAAAAATCGGCACAGGAAATATCGATATCAATAGGCGACAGGTGAGCACATTCCGGTATCAACCTGGTTTTATTAAATGTCTTTTCCAGGCGGCGTATCAACATTTCTCCATTCAAAGTTGCAATTACAATTTTGCCGCTCACAGCTTTCACCGAGCGGTCTACAATTATAATATCACCCTCATGAATACCCGCATCCTCCATGGAGTTGCCGCCTACCCGCATTAAAAAAGTAGCAGGTTTATTACGGATCAATTGTTCATTCAGGTCAATACCCCTTTCCATATAATCGTCGGCCGCTGCACCAAAACCAGTAGCTTCCGCATGATCAACATTCCATTGATTAAACTGCTTGGAACCGCGGTAAGTGGATTTATAAAAAACTTCTCCTTCCATATAATTTGTTTTTGTTTTGCTAATTTATTTAGTAAATTTATACTAAAATATTTGGACATCAAAAGTTTTAAGGGATAAAGTTGTGAACATGGATTATTTAACTACAGGCTCACGGTCATCGCTATTCGAATATTTGCTGATTGCTTCTCCGGGCAGGGAAATTTACGAGCGGGTAATGGAAATTAAGCGAGCCTTTGCAGGGAAATACAATCAACCGCTGGCTGCTAAAACCAAACCTCATATTACCGTATCCAATTTTGTAGCAATGGACCGGATGGAGGATACGCTTATCCGTTGGATGCAGCGTGCCGTTGCCGAACAGGAATGTTTTGTTGTGCAGCTCAACAACTACAGCGGATTTCCGGGGAGAGCTATTTTTTTAAGGGTACAAAACCCTGACCCTTTCAGAGAGCTTGCTCAGCGGTTGAAAGCAATTACCTCCTATATCAAAGAGTATCACTGTCCGCCGCCGAAGTTTGTTAATCATCCGCATATGACAATTGCTAAAAGCCTTTCCCCCGAGCTATTCGAAAAAGCTATTTGGGAGTTTTCTCAAAAAGAATTTGCGGCAACATTTGGCGTAAAGGAATTGCTGCTGCTCCGAAAACAGTATGGCCATTATTATGAAAAATATAAGGAGGTGGCAGTATTGAATTTAAGTGAAAGTGTGGCTGATGACTCCAGCCGGACAGGGGCAAAAATGAAAAAGTAATCAAATAAAAAATAAAATATGAAAACAGATATCAGGAATACTTTGCCAGGTTATAACATCAACGAATACCTGCTGGTGCTAAGTCCGCCTGAAGAGTTGTGGCATAAAATAATGAAGGTAAAAGAAGCATTCTCCACTACTTACCAATCTGATTATGCACGCTGGGGCAAGCCTCACATTACGCTGGTAAACTTCGTGCAGTACGAGTTGATGGAAGCCAGGATCATCAACAGGCTGAAAGTGGTTGCCATGGGTGCTCCCGCATTTAAGCTTGAACTTAAAGATTATGGCAGCTTTCCTTCTCACACCATATATATAAACGTGCTTTCAAAAATACCGGTACAAAACCTGGTGAAAGAAATACGCAGCGAAACACAGCGGTTGATGAAGCTGGACGATGACAACAAACCGCATTTCATTACCGAACCACACCTCACCATTGCCCGTAAGCTGCTGCCCTGGCAATACGAAAAAGGATGGCTTGAATACAGCAACAGGCATTTCACCGGGCGCTTTATTGCAGACAGTATGCTGCTGTTGAAACGACGTGTTGGCGAAAAAGCATACCAGATAGCTCAACGGTTCGAGTTCCAGAATTTACCGGTGATGACGAAACAGGGAGAGCTTTTCTAAACCACGGAGACACTGAGAACAGGGAGGTTCACAGAGTTTTTTGTTAACCAATGAAAATGTTATGGAACAAAATATAGCACAATCGCATAAGCCACTTTCAGAAAAAGAAAAGCAATTGGCATCTCAAATTATGAACATAGCAATTACAATTCATAGAGCACTTGGACCTGGTTTGTTGGAAAGCGTGTATGAAAAATGCTTTTGTTATGAATTAATGAAACGAAAAATACCATATCGTAAACAACAGTGCATAGATGTTATTTACGATAAACTGATTATTGGTGATGGATTACGGATAGACATTCTTGTAGACGATCTTATAATTATAGAGTTAAAAGCACAGGAAAATTTCCATTCCGTATGGCAAGCACAACTCCTAAGTTATCTTAAGCTAACCGGAAAACGGTTAGGTTATGTTTTCAACTTCCACGTACCCCTGATGAAAGATGGAATAAAACGAATGATTTTATAACCACCACCTGAGGTAATCGCATAATAAGGTGAGGCGCATATCGCTGTGCACCTCTGTGTCGCCCTGCCTCCGTGGTTCAAAAGAAAACTTATGCCCAGCAAACTACAACAAGATCACTATAAAGTATCTGCCGCAAAAAAAGACGAAGAGAGCCAGTATCTCCAGGGACGTGGTGCGCAGTTTAATACAAAGAATAAATTTTTAAAAGACGAGATCACACGCGAACATGTAGAAGGGATAGACGACTGGAGCGAGATCAATAGTCCTACCCAATATTTGGAACAGCAGTCTAAAACAATTGTAAACAAGGTTGACAGCCCCGACGTGGGAATGGCATACAGCATGAATGCCTATGCCGGCTGCGAACATGGCTGCATATATTGCTATGCCCGCAATGTGCACGAATACTGGGGCTATAGCGCCGGGCTTGATTTTGAACGAAAGATCATTGTGAAAATGAATGCCCCGCAATTGTTGCGCAAACAATTCATGCACCCCAAATGGGAGGTAATGCCAATAATGGTAAGCGGCAATACCGATTGTTATCAACCTGCCGAACAAAAATACCGCTTAACCAGAGGCTTGCTGCAGGTATGCAATGAATTTAATCACCCGGTAGGTATACTCACAAAAAACGCATGGATCATAAAAGACAAAGATGTGTTGCAGCAACTGGCGCAGAAAAGATTGGTTACAGCCATGGTATCCATCACTTCTTTTAATGAAGAACTTCGCCGCGTAATGGAACCCCGGACCGCTACCGCCACGCAACGGTTAAGGGTAATTGAAGAGCTGAGCAATGCTGGCATTAAAATGGGCATTATGATGGGGCCCATGATACCGGGATTGAACGACCATGAAATGCAACGCATCATGAAATCGGCTGCCGACGCCGGCGCTACTTTTACCGCTTACACTTTTATACGGTTGAATGGTGCGATCAAACTACTGTTTCACGACTGGCTGTATAAAAACTTTCCCGACAGGGCAGATAAAGTATGGCATTTGATTGAGCAAAG
>JBQCFW010000190.1:0-25310 GCA_051958655.1 Agriterribacter sp.
CGCATACAAAGGCGTGCCGATGGTGTGCCCAATAATGCTGATTACTGAAAGCTGATCACTGAAGCTAAAGGCTGAAAGCTGATCGCTGATAGCTGACGTCTCTAATACACATTCTTCGGACAATCCATCCGCCCTGCTCCCCGGCTTCCACTACTGTAGCTTTCGTCTCTTTTAAACAACCTGTACGAAAGTGTAATGCCGGAAAAATAATACCAGTCTTTGGTTTTTGGATTTCCCCTCATGGTGCCGCCTGCAGGATAATCGGGGCTTCCGTGCGTAGTTTCATCCCCCCTGTATGCGAGGTCTACCGCCCGGGCGCCCCTTCTCGCCAACAGCGTTTGCATATCCACATACGTGCTGCTTACATCATCAATATAGTCTGTAAAAGTTTTGTTGAAGCGGAATTCCCAGCCCAAAGAAATATTGCGGTTTACGGCAAACTTAATGCCGCCACCAAACGGTATGGAAAACTGATCGAGCTTATACGGCTGCAATTCTGTAGCATAGCCCTTCAGCCACCGGCGGGTACCATTCCGGTCGTAAGTATAAGGAGAAAAATGAAATACCGATACGCCTGCGAATACATAGGGGGTATACCGCTTTTCGGCAATATCAAAAATTTCATACACTCCTGTAATGCTTGCATCGTATAACCGCGAATTGAAATCAAGATTTCTTGCCAGCCTCGACTCAACTTTGCTGTACCTGTCGGCAGCATGTAGCCGCCCAAGCGTAGCCAATCCTCTTATGGATATTTTGTTGGTAATGGCAAGACTTCCCCCCAATGAAAACGCAGGTTTCGACTGGGCAAAAGTGTACATTTTATCCTGAAGCTCACCCTGGTAGTTTGCAAATCCACCAAAAGCTTCTATGCTGGATCTTTCGAGCACCGCTCTGAAAAACCCCTGGGCACTAACAGTTGTGCCATAGACTAAAAGTCCAAAGGTAAGTAATTGTTTCACCGACATTGCTTTATAGGTACGAAATGGGATTGCTTAAGTTGGGTAAAAATTAGAATACTCTAAAATTTAAACATACCTAGCCTAAAAATAATGCCATAACAATCGCAGCAAGGTTGGCCGTCTCACAATAAAATGATAATTCCCGTTGCAACAGTGCTATTTCCACAGGTTCTGCGGGTACTCTCCCTTAGAAACCAATGTGTTAATACTGTTTTGTACCACAGGAGCATCTTCTTTGTAAGTTACCCCAAACCAATCGGCTTTAGTGGGTATTACTTTCATCACATTGTCTGGCATTGTGATGAATTTTGCCGCGATGTCTACCACGTAAACTTCTGCTTTAGGCTGATTGATGTTTTTTTCAAGGAAGGATTCAAACAGCTCTTTACTAATGGTGAAAGCATATGGAGTAAAGCACCAGAAATTCATAGAAACTTTGGAGTCGAAAGGAACTTCAACCTTTTTACCGTCATCTTCATACACAATTTTATCGCCCTCGCGGTAAATTTTGGTACGTTCATTTATTTCAACAAGGTTGTTAGACGCATCGGTTTTACAAACGCCCCTGCTTACAGATCCGTTGTCCGACAGGGTTTTCACCAACTCATAACCTACGAGTCCAAAAGTATGATCGTTGGCTTCCTGCGTTAAAAAATCGTATGCTTTCTGAAAAGCATCGCGACCATAAAAATCATCTGCGTTGATTACGATAAACGGTTCGCGCACTGCAGTAGAAGCGCATAATATTGCATGAGCAGTACCCCAGGGTTTTGTACGATCTGCGGGAATGGTATGACCTTCCACAAACGAATTCAGATCCTGGAACACATAATCTATTTCAACTTTACCTTTTAATTTAGGTTCGAATATTTTTTTAAAATCGTCAGCAAATTCTTTCCTTATTATAAATACCACTTTACCAAAACCCACTTGTATAGCGTCGTAAATCGAATAGTCCATTATTGTTTCACCAGAGGGACCGAAGCTTTGGACCTGTTTTAAACTACCATAACGAGAAGCCATACCTGCGGCCATAATTACTAATGTAGGTTTCATAATTCTTTTGGTTCTGATTTTTAATTTTTTCTATTCCTTAAGCCTTTATTCACTATGGCAATGTTCAACAGTTAGCGAAAATAAACAATTAATGTTAATGTTCATTTGACATATGATGATTTCGAAATGTTACACAATATTTTACACAAATAACATTTGATAAAAAAGCGTACCAGGGTATGTGGACATATCTTTGCTATACTACAAAAAAGTTTATGCAACAATCGCACACAACTGCTATACTCGAAATTGATGCCAAAGCTTATTTGGGCGAAGGCGCATTATGGCATCCCACAGAAAAAAAATTATACTGGATAAACATTGAGGGCAGGCAACTGCACATTTTTGATCCGCAGACCAAACAAAATAAAACCTTTGATTTACCGGAGCGCATTGGCACAGTAGTGCCTGTTAGAAATGGAGGTGTGTTGATTGCTTTACAAAATGGCATTCATTTTATGAATCCGCATACGGGCGAAATCACATTCATTACCAATCCGCTTACCGATAAAGCCATTCGCTTTAATGATGGAAAATGCGACCCTGCAGGAAGGTTTTGGGTGGGAAGCATGCACCTTAAACAAATTACGGGGCTGGCTTCGTTATACCGTATGGACACGGATAAATCCGTTCACAAAATGTTAGACAATGTTACTATTTCAAATGGCATTGTCTGGTCGTCGGATAAAACAAAGATGTATTATATCGATTCGCCGCTCAATACCGTAGAGGTGTTTGATTATGACAATGCATCGGGCAGTATTGGCAACCGGAAAGTTGCTGTAAGCATACCTGATGGCATTGGCGGACCAGATGGCATGACGATTGATTCTGAAGATAAACTTTGGGTGGCTTTATGGGGCGGCCATGCGGTAGGCAGGTTTGACCCGCACACCGGCGAACTGTTGCAAAAGGTGGAAGTGCCTGCGCCCAATATTACTTCATGCGCTTTTGGTGGCGATGGACTTGACACTTTGTTTATTACCACTGCCACCCAGGATATGAGCGAAGCCGACCTTAAAAAATATCCTTTAAGCGGTGGCGTATTTTCTGCAAAACCGGGAGTGAAAGGAGTGCCTGCAGCATTTTATGAAGGCAGTGTGGGGAATGGGTGATTGCTGAGTGTTAAGTAAGTTGCGGTCAGAGTTGCCAACCTTTGAAAGGTTGGCAACTCTTATTAACGGTCGGACCGCCGTTGAGGCGGTCTGGCCGAAAAAAGAAACATTCATTATGATCCGACCGGCTATCGCCGAGCCGATCGTAATGAATAACACTAAATTGCCTGCCGCGCTTTCAGCTCAATGTATTTGTTAATAGCGTTTACCGTTAACTCTTTGGGTGGAGACAATACGGCGAGTATGCCTTGTTGCTGCAACTCTTTTACGATCAATCTTTTTTCAAAAGCAAATTTATCAGCAATCGTTTTTATGTAAATATCTTCCAGCGTGGCGGCGGGCTGCTCACGCAATACTTTCAATTCTGTATTTTCAAAAAAGATCACCAGCAGCAAATGATGTTTGGCAATCTGCTTTAAGTAAGGCAGTTGCCGTTGAAACCCATGTATCGATTCAAAGTTGGTAAACAACACCAGCAGCGATCTGTTTTTAATACGGGCGCGCACCTGCGCATACAAGGCTTCAAAGTCAGGTTCTGAGAAATGGGTTTGCTGCCGGTAAAGATTCTCGAGGATCAATTCCATTTGCATGCCCTTTTTATCGGCAGGCACAAATGTTTCAGGCTTGCTGGCAAAAGTAATCAGCCCGGCTTTGTCATGCTTTAGCAAAGCCACATTGGCAAGCACCAGCGAGGCGTTGATGGCGTAATCGAGCAATGTCATTCCCTCAAAAGGCATTTTCATATTACGCCCTTTGTCTATGATGCAATAAATATGCTGGCTTTTTTCGTCGGTAAAAGTATTCACCATTATATCACCGCGCCTTGCAGTGGCTTTCCAGTTTACATTGCGGTGATCATCGCCATGCACATATTCTTTGATCTGTTCAAACTCCATGCTATTGCCTAGCTTGCGAAGGCGGCGGCTGCCGGTTTCGTTTAAACGGTTGCCAACGGCCAATAGCTGGTACCTTTTCAGTTGCTGAAAAGAGGGATATACGGGTATTACCTGCTCCTGCTCTATTACAAAACGGCGTTCTACCAGTTGCAGCGGACTCGTTATAAAAATATTGATGTTACCAAAGGCATATTCCCCTCTTTGCAAAGGCCGCAGCTGATAATGAATCCGGTAATCCTGTCCCCCCTTTAACGTTGCGCTCCGTTTCCAGTTGAATTGCTGAAACTGGTAAGGCAATTCATCAACAATCACACAACGAACAACAAAGGGATACCCGTTGGTAACCTGCAATTCTACATTGTTTACATCGCCATTGCTGAAGCGCTCTACCGTAACCCGTTGCGCCTGCACAGGCTTTTTACGGGCAAACAAAACAATGGCATCCACCAACACCATACAGCAAAGCGCCACCAGTACTATCAGTCCAATGTCGTAGAGTGCAGGAACGAAAAAGGAAACAACAAACAAAATAACAATGCCGCCCAGCAGAAAATACGTCCTGGGGGCGAGCATCAATGCATTATATAGCCTGATAATGTTTTTCAATCATCGTGGAATTTCCAGTGAATGAATAATTTCCCTGATCACCGCATCTTCGGTTATGCCTTCCATTTCTTTTTCGGGCGTCAGTATAATACGATGGCGCAACACGGGCGTTGCCATTTCAATAATATCTTCTGGCGTTACAAAGTCACGTCCCTGCATAGCCGCAATAGATTTTGCTGCCATCATAATGGCCAGCGATGCCCGCGGCGACGCGCCGAGATAGATCGATTTATTAGAACGTGTGGCGGTTACAATTTTTGCGATGAACTGCAATAGTTTTTCTTCAATAATTACCAGCCGTACCAAGCGCCTGAGCTCTGCAATTTGCGTGGCCGACAATACTGCCGCGAGGCTGGCAGTTATTTCTTCGCCGGTTGCCTGGTGAAAGCGGTTGAGAATAGCAACTTCCTGTTCTTCGGTTGGGTAAGGCACGTTTATCTTGAAAAGAAACCTGTCGAGCTGCGCTTCGGGCAGCCGGTAGGTTCCTTCCTGCTCAACAGGGTTTTGCGTGGCAAGTACCATAAACGGTTTGTCCATCTGGTGCGAATGCCCGTCTACCGTTACCTGCTTTTCTTCCATCACTTCAAAAAGGGCTGCCTGGGTTTTGGCTGGCGCACGGTTAATTTCATCCACCAGCACAATGTTTCCAAACACCGGTCCTCTTTTAAACTGGAATCCACCTTCTTTGGGATTGAATATGGAAGTGCCCAGCACATCCGAAGGCATAAGGTCGGGAGTAAACTGTATGCGCGAAAAATGCAACGCTATGCATTTGGCAACCAGCCGTGCGGTTAAGGTTTTGGCAACGCCCGGCACACCTTCTATCAACACATGCCCGTCTGCCAGTAAAGCGGCAGTAATCAGTTTTATCATGTCCTCCTGCCCTACTATTACCTTACTGATCTCTGTTCTCATCTGCATTACTGCATCGTGCAGTTGCGACAGGTCGGTGCGTGGCTGAAAAATATTATCTTCCATATTTAACTGGTTTTATAAAATTTGTTGAGTGCTGTGTAAAACTCGGCCAGCTGCTGATCGTGCAGCGCAGTATTTTGCTGCACAAATCTGATGTAATCTGCAATTGTTTGCAGGGTGCGCTCGTCGCAACCCGATTTTTGCGAAAGCCTTACCACAAAGTCATTGTCCATCTCCCCGGTAGTCATGTGATAATGGCTGTATACATATTCCGTAAAATAAGCGCCCATTTTCTGAGCAAGGTTCCTGTTATCTTTTTTCTGGAAATACAGCCTGCCAATGGTTTTTACAAAATCGAGCGAATCGTTGGCGGGAGGTTTTACCACCGGTATCATGCGTTGCCTGCGTTTTAAGCCCAGCAGCATGAATAATAATATGCCGGCCAGTGCTGCCCACAATGCTGCTTTAAACGATTTTTGCGCAAGCAGTACCCGCAGCGGAGATGAATCTTTAGACTGATCGTAGGCAGGCTTGTGAGCAAAATATTCATCCCATATCACATTGGTTGCCTCGCGGTTCATGGCAGACAGGAACTGGTTGTAATAGCCAATGTTTTGTTTGTGCAGCAGGAAATAATTACTGAAGGCTAACGGTGCCGTATGTATGAAAAAGCTGCCGCCGCCTGCACGCAACCGTAAACACACAATGGCACTATCTGCCGACCTGCTCATTACATACGACATGGAGGTATCGAAACCATCGAAATAAGAATAAAACTTCCTGCCGGGATATGTAAAGTTGTTCGGACCGGCGGAATAGGGCGCAGAGGGAAGCGACAGCCGAAGCGTATCGAGCGCTGGAACAGACTCAAATAGCTGGTAGCCTGCATCGGCATAACTCAGGCTCATATGAAAAAAATGACGGGCATCGAGGCTGAAATCGTAGGCTGAAATAAGCACATCGTTTCCTTTGTTTACAAAATGAAACAGCTCCGTCAGTTCCTGGTTGGTGGCGTTGAACTCTTTGGTGATGATGAACATGGCCTGCCGGCTGCTGCTGTCGTATTTTACCACATCATCTTCCCAAAAGCCAGGTTCCTTTTTATTGATTTTTAATGAAGCCTGCGGAAAAATATAGCCCAGGTTATTGTAAGCTACATAAGTGCCGTAAGGAATTTTGTCTTTTCGGTTAAGGGTAACGCGGTGATCGAACTGGTCTTTTTTGCCACCCCATATCAATGCCCCCAACAGGAACAACAATATTAACCCGGCTATATATGGTAATGCTTTTTTCAATTTGATAATGATGCTTTGGTGTAAAGAATAGCAAAGTCCTGCTGAATCCTGTCGTACAGCAGTTTATTTACCGGCATTTCGCCATACCAGGCATATTCATAATTGCGGGTAACGGTAAAAAACTCTTTATAAAAGGGTTGATTGTACAGTTGCATCAGGTATTCCATATTGGTTGTATCTTCTTTGTATTTGATCCAACCTTCTTCTGAAAACTTTCTGAGTAACAGCAAATAGCTCAAACGGATGGCGAGGCGATAGTCTTCTTTTAATGCTGCATTTTCAATAGCAGCCTGTAGGTCGGCAGCAAAAATATTTTCGGGCTCTCCTTCCATTGGGGAATCAATCGCTATTTTACGCCTGCCTCTTCCAAACAAATTCATTTCATTTTTTGCCAGGAACCAGATAACGGCCGCGGCAAACAATACGAGTATGAAAATAAAAATGCCCTGTCTTACAGCCGGATTGCTTAAAATTTCGGCAAGAAAATCGCCAAACCCGTTACCCTCATTTTTCCTGGAATCCTTCTGGTCTTTCTTTTTCTCCGATCGGTCCTTATTCGCATACCAGAATTCCGGGTCCCTGCTCAAAGCCTGCATGGTGGTATCGGGCACTTTTCGCCATTCCAGCACCGATGAATCGTATAACGAGAGCGAATCTTCCTTCCCTGAAAAGTAGAGCGTTTCTCCCTCTTCATCTTCATATTCTCCCGAAGAATAGCTGGAGTCGTTTATCTGCTCTGTAATGCTGTCTAATGTTTGTTCAACACTGTCAACGGGCTGTATGACAACAATAGAATCCGCTTCTTCCTGCTGCGCGCGGGCGTGCGTTGCAAACGCAATAAAAACAAAGGTGGTTAAGAATATCCTGTATGCAATTTTAAACACGTGATAAGGTTTCTCTTTTTAACCTGACACGTTTTTGCACCTGTACAGGATAGATGATATAATACCAGATAATGAACGATGCTGAGGCCAATAATATGAAACCGCTTAGCCATGGCGGCATGGTATAATACCGTGTAATAAACCCTTCAAAAAAAGCAGCTACCACAAATACGGGTATCAGGCTAACGAGTATGATCACCCCGTCTTTTGCACCACGCATAAACGCAGTCAGCCGCTTACCAGTTCCGGGAAACATCCACCCTTTACCCAATACCACTCCCGCGGCGCCTGCTATTACAATAGCCGAAATTTCGAGCGTGCCGTGTATGAATACCGTAAGTACCGATTGTAACCCAAGCCCTTTGGCAAAGAACATTTGCTCAAATGCACCCAGCCGCACTGCTTCGTTCAGCAATGCAAACAATACCGGGAAGCAAAAAAGCAATCCTTTGGCAAAATAAGAAAAGGCAACAAAAATGTTATTGATCATAATTCCCAAAAACATGAGCAGTTCCCCTCCTTCGGCATATACGCCAAAGGGTTGGCCTTTCTCAATATTTTCTTCCGTCATGTTTACATAATTGTCGCCCATCATTTCGCGCAAAAAGCTTTCGTCGTGCGCCGAGGAGTAAAAACCAACAATAAAAAACGTGATGAAGAGCAACGCACAAAACAACAAAATGCCGTGATGTTTGCGAACCGTTAAAGGCACTTTGTATTTCCAGAACTCTGCTATCCGGTTCCTTTCTTCCTTCCGGTTCTGGTAAATGCTCATATAGGTTTGAGAGGCCCTGGCGTTTAAGAAACGGGTTACCCGGCTATGCGGATAAAACGTTTTGGCATAGGATAAGTCATCAACCAGTTGGGTGAATTCCATAGCTGTTTCGTCGGGGTCTTCGGCAGGCATATGCTGGGCTTTTAACCACCGGTCTTTATGCCTCTTGATAAATAATGCTTCGCGCAATAGCCATTAAATTTGTGTCAATATAAATAATTAGTATAACATCGTTATAGAACCGGTTAAAAAAATTATTATTGTGCTGATATGGGTAAAATTAATATACCTACAAACTTTAATATAGACCTTGAATTTGAAACCGCGCCGTTTCATGTAAGGATGTTTGCATGGATCATCGATTTCATCATGCTGATATTTTATATGCTCATTGCATACAAAATTTACAATTCCATAGCGGGCGGGCGTGATTATTCCGACAGCGGAGCAGCGTATGATGCCTGGTCGATCGACCTGATTTTGATGTTGCCAGTGGTTACCTACCACTTGTTTTGCGAGTTGCTTTGGAACGGGCAAAGCGTTGGTAAAAAACTGTTGGGCATCCGGGTGGTAAACGACAACGGGGGCAAGGCGTCGCCCGGTCAATATATTATCAGGTGGCTGCTGCGTTCTGCCGATCTTTCCATTCCTATTGTTGTATTGGCAATGATTTTTGGTATAGTGTGGATATTGAAGGCGCTGTGGATTACATCGCTGATGTTTATTGCCGATGTTATTTTAATGGCGGTAAACAAGGCGTCGAAGCGGCTGGGCGACCTTGCAGCGGGAACCATGCTGATAAAAACCAAGGCGAGCGGCAGCCTGGAGGATACCATTTTTATGGAAGTGGCAGATAACTATACGCCGGTATTTCCGCAGGTAATGCGTTTAAGCGACAGGGATGTAAATACGATTAAGGGCATTTTGGATTCGGGCAGAAAAATGGGGCATTACCAGATGGTGGAAAGCGCTTCGGAACGCGTAAAAAATGTGTTGGCGATTGAATCTACTATGCCGGCTTTCGATTTTTTGGATACGCTGTTGAAGGATTATAATTATATATCTACGAAATAGGGTGCGGGGTATATGCCATGGAGACAAGGCATGCCTTGTCTCTACCCCGTCAACATCAAACCAAATCGGCAACGGTCTTTTTTTCCAATATGCGTAATGTGGCGTCCCTCACGGAAACGATGGTATCGTGCAATCCGCAGTTTTTTTCGTCGCAGTTTTTACATCGCTCGTAAAAATTCAGGCTTACGCAGGGCAATAAGGCAATGGGACCATCCAGCAACCGCATTACTTTTGCCAGCGGTATAGTGGCAGGATCTTCCTTAAAAAAATACCCCCCGCCTTTTCCTTTCTTACTGTCTAGTATTCCTTCATTTTTCAGTTCAAGCAGAATATTTTCCAGGAATTTGAGCGGTATTTTTTTCTTTCTCGAAATTTCAGCTATTAATATAGGCCCGTCTTTTTCAACCTGGGCCATATACATCAGCGCTTTAAATGCATATTGAGTCTTTTTTGACAACATGGTTTGTGATTAAGTTGAGTTGAGCAGTAGGTTGAGTAGGTTAAGTGAGTGGAGTTGATTGGGAAAGAGGTATTTAATTTGCGTAACCTACTCTCCAAATTAACCTATTGAACTTACTTAACTTATTTAATCAATTACTACAATCCAAGTACGTCGCTCATATTAAAAATTCCTTTTCTGCCGTATATGAATTCTGCTGCTAAAACAGCGCCCAGCGCAAATCCGGAGCGGTTGTGGGCGGTATGTTTTATCTCTATATCGTCAATATCCGACCTGTACGAAATAATATGCGTTCCGGGAGCCGGATCTTCTCTTTTACTCAAAATAAATAAATCACCTTTATTATTGCTTGCTTTGTTTACCCATTGCTTTTTAAAAGGGTTTACTTCCAGTATTTGGTCGGCCAAAGTAATAGCAGTACCGCTGGGAGCGTCTTTTTTTTGGGTGTGATGAATTTCCTCTATGGTAACATCATACTCCTTTTGCGAAGCCATCAGTTGGGCCAGGCGTTTGTTCACCTCAAAAAAGATATTCACTCCAATGCTGAAATTACTTGCATACAGCAAGGCGCCATTCTCTTCATTGCAATTCCACACTGCTTCATCATAACGGTCGAGCCAACCTGTAGATCCGCAAACCACGGGTGTATCGGCTTTAAAGCATTTGTTGATGTTTTCAAAGGCGCTTTCAGGTCCCGTAAACTCAATCGCCACATCTGCCTTGCGTATATTCTCAACCGTATTGTCTTCCAGATTGTCAATAGATACTGCCAGTTCGATTTTATGACCTCGTTGCAGTGCAATTTCTTCAATAGCATGCCCCATTTTACCATATCCTATCAAGGCAATCTTCATGTGTTATTACTTTAAATTAATTATTTGCAGGTGGGCAAAGGTACAATTTTTAGCGGCCTCAATACAGCCTGTTTACGTGGTTTTTACCAATATTCAGCACAATTCCGATTCCGGTAGTATTGGCAATAGGCATATAGCCGGGTTTGATCTGAATGCTAAGATCGTCGGAAATATTAAAGTCGCGCAAATGACCGTCCACGGCAGCGTCTACCACCTGCAGTCCCCAAAGCGCAATAAAGCCCAGCACGGAATAATCTACATTGCGGCGAAAGTCGTTCCGGTAATTTTTTAATGCGGTCTCCTGGTTTTCATCTACCAGCGGCTTAAGCTTGGGATCGATCTGAGAGTAGCCGGAAGAATCGGGAGGATTGCCTTTCATTTGCCTTAGTGTATTAAACGCGAACCGCGTTTTATTAAACCACTTCAGGTTGTCGATAAAAGTATAAGTGGGAAAAGCCAGCGCGCCGTATACGAGCGGCAGCTTCCAGTATTTTTTATTGTATATCTGCCCCGCACCGGGAAAAATAGCAGAGTATACAGCAGCTCTTTTGCCGGGGCTCCATTTGGTGGTGTCTACGGGTTTGGAGGCACCCGAAGTATCTATTTTTTTTGCTTTGAACTCCAGCCCCGAAGAATCGGTAAGCGTTTTGTTCAAACTATCTTTTTGAGCCAGCAGCCAGCAAGGCAACACTGCCAATGAAAATATGAGCAGGAAATATTTGAGCATGCGTTTGTTCTTAGCCCGCAGATACATTCATTTTTTCAAGGATGGCGTTGAGTTCCTGTATTGAAAAATATTCAATGGTAATGGCGCCATGCCCTTTTTTATTGTGTTGCATCTTTACACGGGTAGCATAATGAGAGGCTAAATTATCTTCAATTTTCTTGAAGGGAGGCGGCAGGCTTGCTTTTACCGATTTTTTAACAGCGGCACCTTTGTATAGTTTTCTTACCAGGTCTTCCGTTTGTCTTACAGAAAGTCCCTTGTTTTTGATTTCGTTGAAAATATAAAGCTGCTGGTCTACCGTATCTACATTAATAATAGCCCGCGCGTGCCCCATGCTCAGTACATTGGTACGAACGGCCACCTGTATGTCTGGCGGAAGTTTTAATAACCTTATATAATTGGTAACCGTGCTCCGCTCCTTTCCCATTCTTTCCGCTACCTGCTCCTGCGTGTAATCCAGCTCTTCCATCATTCGTTTATAGCTAAGCGCCACCTCGATGGAATTCAGGTTTTCGCGCTGCAGATTTTCCAGCAATGCCAGCTCCAGCAGTTGCTGATCGTTTGCCTGCCTTGTATAAACAGGCACATCTTTCAGCCCGGCTAACTTAGCCGCCCTCCAGCGACGTTCACCCGCAATAATCCTGTACTTGTCGCCTCCCGCTATTTTTGCAACCGTTAAGGGTTGAATAATATCGTGCAGCTTAATAGATTTTGCCAGCTCGTTTAACGCCTGCTCATCAAAATCGTGGCGCGGTTGCTTGGGATTGGGTTCAATCTGTTCAACCGGTATGCGTATGCTGGTAGTAGCCTTGTCCACCACACCGGCTTTAAGGTGCTCGCCTGTACTTGTTTTTAAATCGGCATCAATGCTCTGCAAAAGCGAGCGGATCCCTTTGCCCAGGGCATCTTTTTTATTCGGCGTGCTGCTCATTATCTAGTGTTAATATTCTTTCTTCCTGCGAAATTTTTGTCATGTTGTTGCGCTGAAGGATCTCTTTGGCAAGATTGAGGTAGTTAATCGATCCTTTGCTTTCCGCATCATACAAAATGGCCGGCTTACCCACGCTGGGCGCTTCGCTTAGCCTTGTATTGCGGTGGATGATGGTGTCGAACACCATTTCTTCAAAATGTTGCCTTACTTCGTTTACTACCTGGTTGCACAGGCGCAGCCTTCCATCATACATCGTCATCAAAATTCCCTCTATTACCAGTTCGGGATTCAAACGGCTTTGTACAATTTTAATGGTATTCAACAACTTCCCCAATCCTTCCAACGCAAAAAACTCCGTTTGCACCGGCACCACCACACTGTTGGATGCAGTGAGGGCATTCACCGTAATCAGCCCCAGCGAAGGAGAACAATCTATAATAATAAAATCGTATTCCTCCCGCACAGGTTCCAGTATGTGTTTAAGCACATTTTCCCTGTTGGGATAATTGATCATTTCTATTTCGGCACCCACCAGGTCAATATGCGACGGAATAACATCCAGGTAAGGTATATTAGTTTTCAATATCACCTCCCTGGCAGGCGTATCGTTCACCATGCAGTCATACAGGCTCTTTTGTATATTGTGCAAATCAAAGCCGGTACCGGTGGTACTGTTGGCCTGCGGATCTGCATCTACCAGCAAGGTTTTTTTTTCAAGCACCGCCAGGCTTGCTGCCAGGTTAATGGCTGTTGTGGTTTTCCCTACTCCACCTTTCTGATTGGCTATCCCAATGATTCTTGCCATGAGTTAACTTGAGTTATTTCTGTTTCAAAGTTTTATTACCCGAAATTTGTTGCTAAGCGGCAAATGTAGCCTTTTATTCGCCTGTTGTCAAATGTCCATCCCTTTACCTGGCTCCAGCAGGAAAAGTTTCATACCTTGTTCAGCAAATAATTGAACAGCCTTTTCGTGGTCAATCTTAATATAGCCGAAGGTGTCGTAATGAACGCCTATTATCTTATGACATTGTACAAACCGGGCCGCCTGCACCGCATCTTTTGCATCCATGGTAAAATTGTCGCCAATGGGTAAAATGGCAAAGTTGAGCGCGGCATACTGGGGTATTAACTGCATATCGAGCGTAAGTGCCGTATCGCCGGCATAATAAAAATTGCCCTGTTCACTTGTAAACACAAAACCCATGGGGTTACCGCCATAACTACCATCGGGCAAACCGCTGGAGTGCTGGGCTACCACGCATTTTACAGTACCAAAATCGAACGACCATTTGCCCCCCGTGTTCATGGGATGCGTGTTGGTAATGCCCTGTTTATTTAACCACACATGTATTTCGAAACTGCAAACAACTTTAGCACCGGTTCTTTTAGCTATGCTCACGCAGTCGGCTACATGATCTTCGTGCCCGTGCGATAAAAAAATATAATCGGCCTGTATCGTGTTTACGTCCACTTTTTTGGCCAGTTCATTGGGAGTGATAAAAGGGTCGAAAAGAATTTTCCTGCCTTTTATTTCAACAGCAAAGCACGAATGTCCATAATAGGTAAATTGCATGTTAATTAGTTGATTAAGTTAATTGAGTTCAATAGGCTCATCAGGGAAAGAAGAAGGTTAAGGAACAATTAGTAGAAAATCAGGTGCCGCACCCGCTTAACCTACTTAACAACTTAACCACTCAACTAATTCAGCCTGCTCAACTTATCTTTGTCCTTTATGTTGACTGAATACAACCGGGACATGTGGACAAAAATACGTTTTCGGTAGAACAAATCATTCACAGGGTGTATTTAAAATTGTTGCAGGCCGGTGGTGATACCCGCCTTTAGAGCCTGCCACTTTTCGGTGCCTTTGCCAACCGGGAAAATGCAGGGAGCAACAATTTTAAAAAATACCTTTACAACAGCATACTTAAATGTCTTCAGATATATATACTATTATTTCAGGCACCAATCGTCCGGCAAGCAATACGATAACAATAGCGAAAGAATATTACCGGTTGTTAAAAGAAAAAGGCATTGATGCACGCTTTGTTTCGTTAGAAGGGTTGGATGTTAACAAACGCAACGACCAGATAAAACAACTTGAAAAGGAAATACTGATCCCTACCAAAAAATTCATATTTGTTACGCCCGAATACAATGGCAGCTTTCCTGGCGTGCTGAAAGCTATGATAGACCATACGGATATTGAAAAAGTATGGTGGGGCAAAAAAGCATTGCTTACCGGTGTGTCTACCGGCAGGGCAGGCAATTTACGGGGAATGGAACATTTAACGGGTGTATTGCATTATTTAAAAATGAATGTTCACCACAATAAGCTGCCCATTTCGGTAGTAAACAAGTTATTGAATGGCGAGCATAGCATTGAAGATGCCGTTACCCTTAAAGTAATTAATGAACAGTTAGATGAATTCATTCAATTTTAAATTTGAAATTTGAGACCTGCCTGCCGGTAGTAAAAGATCAAATCTCAAATCACAAATCTCAAATCACAAATCAAATGCGTCGCTTTACAGGTTCGTGGATACTTATTATAATTATGTTGCTGATAGACCTGTACGTGTTCCAGGCGGTAAAAATTGCTGTTCAAACCACATCGCCTAAAATACGTTTTACTGTTTACGGCATTTACTGGACAATCAGTGCGCTTGCAGTAATAGTGATGGCTGTAATGCCTTATACGAACCTCGACAATTGGCCTAAAACGGTACGAACTTACCTGTTTGCTACACTAATCGGGCTTTTTCTGTCGAAAGCCATTACCGTGGTGTTTTTGCTGGTAGATGATCTGCGGCGCGTTTTACAATGGGCCGGAGGGAAATTATTTTACCAGTATGTGCATGGCGAACCTTTTAAGGCTGCAGGCATATCGCGCTCGGTGTTTATGAGCTGGCTGGGCCTTGCAATAGGCGGCGGATTGATGACGGCGCTGGTGTATGGCTTTACCAATAAGTACAAATACCAGGTAAAAAAGATCAAACTTAATTTCCCTAACCTCCCCACCGCTTTTAAGGGATTTAAGATGGTGCATATATCCGATATTCATTCGGGTAGTTTTACCGACAAAGGCGCTGTGGAAAAGGGTGTTGAACTGATACTGAAGCAGGAGGCAGACGTTATTTTATTTACCGGCGACCTGGTGAATGACCACACTACGGAGGTAACAGATTACACTGATATTTTTTCAAAGCTCAAAGCGCCAATGGGCGTTTTCAGCACACTTGGCAACCACGATTATGGCGATTACCGCGTGTGGCCCAGTCCCGAAGCTAAGGTGGAAAACCTGGAACGTTTAAAGCAGGTGCAGAAAGAAATGGGCTGGCGTCTTTTAATGAATGAGCATGTGGTGCTGGAAAAAGAAGGCGAGCAGATTGCATTGCTGGGCATTGAGAACTGGGGAGCCAAAGCCAACTTTCCCAAGTATGGCAAACTCAATGAAGCTTATGCCGGCGCCGAAAAATATCCCTTTAAAATATTAATGAGTCACGATCCCAGCCACTGGGATGCAGAGGTAAGACCATCGTACAGCGACATCGACCTCATGCTGAGCGGCCACACACATGGTATGCAGTTTGGCGTGGAGCTGCCTGGCTTCAAGTGGAGCCCCGTGCAATATGTATACAAGCAATGGGCGGGACTATACGAAGAGGGCGCACAGCGGTTGTATGTAAACCGTGGTTATGGCTTTATCGGCTACCCCGGGCGAGTAGGCATTTTACCGGAAATAACAGTGATTGAGCTGGGGTGAGGCAGCGGGTAGCTATCAGCCGTCAGCTATCAGCTATCAGCATTCAGCATTCAGCCTGCTCCGTCATTTCGATGCAGGAGAAATCTCCATATGGGTTCTTGAATTTTGTTTTTTGGTTCTTGCTTCTTGAATCTTGTTTTTTGGTTCTTGCTTCTTGAATTTTGTTTTTTGATTCTTGCTTCTTGGATCTTGTTTTTTGGTTCTTCTTCTGTCTCCTAATAATTTTTCGATCCATTTTCCCACACATTTCTAGCCTTACTTCCATCAGGGGCGCTCAAGCCGTTGCGTAATTTTAACGCTTTAATAATCCTAACTTAAACACGTTAACGTATGAGAAAACGAAAGCTACTGCTGGTAGCGTTGCTACTGTTGTTTATGGGCACCATCTATGCACAAACACGCACCATTACCGGAACTGTAAAAGACGAAGCCGGCGGTCCCATTCCCAATGCCTCTGTAACTGTGCGCGGCACTTCTTCAGGAACGGTTACCAACAATGAGGGCAGCTTTTCCATTAATGTTCCCTCCAACCACAATGTTTTAGTAATTACTGCCGTAGGCATGCAAGTAAAAACGGTTGCCATTAACAACGCTGCTAACCTCGATGTTGTATTGGCAATAGCGGAGAACCCGTTGGAAGAAGTAGTGGTAATAGCTTACGGAAAAACAAAAAAAGAAGCGCTGACCGGATCGGTGGGCGTTATTAAAGCAGGCAATATAGGTAAAAGACCAGTGGCCAATGTTATGAAAGCCATTGAGGGAACCATTCCGGGCGTAATAACTACTACAGGCAGCGGGCAGCCAGGTTCTTCGCCTGATATAAGGATAAGAGGTTTTGGTTCTATCAATGCCTCATCGGAGCCGCTTATTGTGGTTGACGGCACGCCTTATGCAGGCGGTATTTCAAATATTAATCCGGATGATGTGGAGTCGCTCACCATTTTAAAAGATGCAGCTTCTACCGCACTTTTTGGCTCGCGCGGTGCAAATGGAGTAATCATGATTACAACCAAACAGGGCCGAAAAAACAGCAGCAACTTGTCTGTTAAAGTAGCCCAGGGTTTTTCTAACAGGGGCATACCGGAATACGACAGGGTAAATGCATTTCAATATTATCCCCTTATGTGGCAGGCTTACCGCAACTCGCTGGTATATCCAAACTCAGGAACGGGCATATCGTTAGATTCGGCAAACAGAGTGGCTTCCGGCCTTACATCAAGAAATGGCATAGCAGACCTGCTGTCGTACAATCCTTTTAATGTGGCAGACAATGCTATAGTAGGTGTTGACGGTAAGCTCAATCCTGATGCCCGGTTATTGTATGCAGACGATGTTAACTGGGAAGACTATTTTATGCGCACAGGTAGCAGGAAAGACTATGGCGTAAATTTTAGCGGCGGTGCCGAAAAAAGCGATTACTACCTCTCGCTCGGATATTTAAAAGAAGATGGATTTACCAAAAGTACCGGGTTCGAAAGATTTTCGGCCAGGGTTAACGTAACTACCCAGCCCAAAAAATGGATAAAAACAAGCCTGAACATAGCCGGCAATTATTCCATATTCAATAATTCTGACGAGGAAGGCAATATTGCCAACCCCTACTCCTGGTCGAGAAACCTGGGCCCGATATATCCCGTTTACCTGCATGATTCACAAACGGGGGCGTATGTTTTGGATGAGAACGGAGACAAAATACCGGATATAGGGAATTATGAAAAAACTCCGCTTGGAACACAGTATGACCTTAAAGACAGGATAGGAACCTCCTACCTTGGCAGGAACGCCCCGCTGGAACTGATGCTGAACGAAAACAAAATAAACAGAACCAATGTAAGCGGAAGATCGAGTACAGACTTAATGATCATTAAAGGGTTGGTGTTCACCAATACCCTGTCGATAGACCTGCAAAGCCAGCGCGAATCGAAATATGAAAATAAAATAGTGGGCGACGGCGCCGGAGTGGGCCGCAGTAGAAAAATATATGGTTCTAACAGTGTGTTTCAGGCCACCCAGTTGCTAACCTACGATCGTGGAGTGGGCGCGCACCATTTCAACGTTTTGCTTGGGCACGAGAGCTACAACCAAACGCTTACCGATTTAGATGGCTTCAGGCAGGGGCAATCGTTAACGGGTAACACAGAGTTTCCCAATTTTACAACCACCAACAGCCTCACCTCGTCGGTAGACAAATACCGTATTGAAAGTTATTTCTCGAGGTTGATTTACGACTTCGATAACAAATACAACTTTACGGCAAGCTTAAGAAGAGATGGCAATTCAAGGTTTTCCCAAAAATCAAGATGGGGAACATTTGGTTCGGTAGGCGCAGGCTGGAATATTCACAAAGAAAGGTTTCTTGAAAGCACCAGTTGGATCAACCAGCTAAAGCTGCGGAGTTCCTATGGCGTTGTGGGCGTGGCAGATGGAATTGGCTACTATGCTTACCAGGGCTTGTATAATTTCTCCAACAATGCCAGCGAACCGGGCATAGTGCAAAGCCAGACTGCTTTTTTTAATGAAGACCTGACCTGGGAAAAAAACAAAGCTTTTGATGTAGGGCTTGAGTTTGCATTATTTAAAAACAGGCTCAGGGGGCAGGTGGAGTATTATTACAGGATATCAAAAGATCTTTTGTTTGAAGTTCCTACCCCGCTTTCAAGCGGAGCGCTCACTATCAATAAAAATACAGCCACCATGTACAATAAAGGTTTTGAGCTGCAACTGGCAGGTGATGTGGTAAGCACGCAGGATTGGCTGATTACAACAGCAATCAATATTTCAACCGTAAAAAACCGCATTACCAAAATGCCCGAAACGGTAAAAGAATTTATAACCGGAACAAAAAAGTATTCCGAAGGATATTCTATTTACGATTACTGGCTGCGGCAATATTATGGAGTTGACCCTGAAGATGGCGCGGTTTTGTTTGCAGCCAATACTACAACCGCCGGTCCCAACATACGGTATATTGAAAATAAAAATGGCGGGTTTGATACCGTTACCACTTCTCTCAGCAATGCCAAATACGCCTACAGCGGGTCGGCCATTCCCGATTTTTACGGCAGCATAATGCAAAGCATTTCTTATAAAGGCATTTCATTAAGCGCCTTGCTTACGTTTCAGAAAGGAGGTTTACTTTATGATGGTCAATACGCAGGGCTAATGTCGGTGGGCACCTATGGCAACGCCCTGCATACCGATGCTTTAAATGCCTGGCAAAAGCCGGGAGATATTACCAACATACCCCGGATGGACAACGGCCGCACCGGAGATTTTAATGCAGGAACCTCTAACCGGTGGTTAACCAGTGCTTCCTTCATCAACATTCGTACTGTAACTCTCTCCTATCAATTGCCGCGTGCCGTTACCAATAAGCTTAGCATAAACAATATGCAGGTATACCTTACAGGCGAAAACCTTAGCCTTTTTACCAAACGAAAAGGTATGAATCCGCAAAACGCCTTTAGCGGGTTAACAGGAAGCGGCTACCCTCCTGCCCGCATTATTACCATTGGCATACAGGCTAATTTATAAACACTAAAACCGAAGAAATGACAAAGAACATATATATACTGCTGGCTTTTTGTATGCTGATTGCAGCTACCTCGTGTAAAAAAGATTTTTTAGATACTGCGCCTACCGGTTCTGTATCGGATGCCGAGGCAATCACATCAACCGACAATGCCTGGGCTGCCTTAAATGGCATACACAGGGCTTTGATAAATCAATACGATTTTCAACCACAAGGTGGTGAGGCCGGAGCCATGAGCATAAGGGATGTAATGGGCGAAGATGTAATTTATACCAGGGCATCGGGCAGAACGGATTTTAGTACCATGCTGCGGTGGCAGGGGCAACGGAATATTGCCGACGCACAGGTAAAATTTGTGTACAGGTATTATTACAGGATTATTTCAAATGCCAATGTTTTAATTAACGGAATTGATGGTGCTGAGGGGCCCGATGCCGATAAAAAATACATTAAAGGGCAGGCACTGGCTTACAGGGCCTGGGCGCATTTTAACCTGGTGCAGCTATGGGCCGAACGATACGATGCAGCCGGGGCTAATAACGGCTTAGGCATACCGCTGTTAACCGTTAACACGCTCGAAGGCCAGCCAAGGGCAACCATAAAAGAAGTGTACGACCAGGTGAACAAAGACCTGGACGAGGCGATTGTGCTTTTAGACGGTTATACGCGAAGCGGATCGGCAGCAAAATCAAACATCAACAAAAACGTAGCTTATGGCTTTAAAGCCAGGGTGGCGCTGGCTCAACAGGATTGGAACGGAGCAGCCACCAACGCGGCATTGGCAAGAGCCGGGTTAACGCTGATGTCGAACAGCGATTATTTAACAGGATTTAATAACGTTGATAATGAAGAGTGGATGTGGGGCAGCAAAATTATCACGGAAACAACTCCTTATTTCTTCCAGTTTCACGCCATTATGGCTACCAATTTTAGTGGTTCTGCTGTTAAAAGCCAGCCTAAGGCTATTAACTCCAAACTTTGGGAAGCATTATCTGCAACCGATATTCGTAAAAAATGCTGGGTTAAAGCCGGTTCGGCCTCTACCGTTCAGGCCGATATTCCGTGGCCTCCGGGTTCGGCAGGTACAGGCTTCAGCTATATTGCTTACCACATGAAAAAGTTTTGGCTTTCGGATCTGGCAGGAAAGATTGGCGATGTGCCCATGATGCGGGTAGCCGAAATGTATTTGATAGAAGCCGAAGCAAGAGCCCGGCAAACGGGGCACGACGCAGAAGCCCGGACGGCTTTATTTACCCTCATGTCTAACCGCGATCCGGATTATACAATGTCAACCAACTCAGGACAGGCTTTAATCGACGAAATTCTGTTTCACAGGCGGGTAGAGCTTTGGGGCGAAGGGTTTAGGTTTACAGATCTGAAACGCACCAACAGCGCTTTAAACAGAACTGTTGTGCCCAATACCAACCCATCCATTTCTGTAACAATGGAAGTGCCTGCAGGCGACAAACTATGGGTATGGCTGTTTCCGCAGGATGAAATAAACAACAATCCGGCATTGGAACAAAACCCCTTGTAAGGTTAAGCAGGGCGATTGGCTTGATTGAGCTGATTATAAAGGGTTTCCAACTTGTAAAAAGCTGGAAACCCTTTTAACTTATAGTCCCACACAGGCTTTTTAAGATCAGAATTGCCCACCAGAGCCTCAAAATCGCTTCCGCCCGCCGGGCGCACGGCATTCCCGCATGAGAATGACTTCCCCTCGGTTAAGGCATCACATTCCCGCATGGGAACGGTGTCCCCCGGTTAAGGCATCACATTCCCAAATGGGAAATGTGTCCCCCCGGGTTAAGGCATCACATTCCCACATGGGAACGGTGTCCCCCCGGTTAAGGCATCACATTCCCACATGGGAACAGTGTCCCCCCGGTTAAGGCATCACATTCCCGCATGGGAACGGTGTCCCCCGGTTAAGGCATCACATTCCCATATGGGAATTGTGTCCCCCCGGGTTAAGGCATCACATTCCCACATGGGAACAGTGTCCCCCGGGTTAAGGCATCACATTCCCGCATGGGAACAGTGTCCCCCCGGTTAAGGCATCACATTCCCACATGGGAACAGTGTCCCCCCGGTTAAGGCATCACATTCCCACATGGGAACGGTGTCCCCCCGGTTAAGGCATGGTATTCCAACATGAGAACAGTATCTGTCAGGGTTTAGGCACCGCGTCTCTACATCGGCAAAAGCCTTATCGCTGATCGCTGATAGCTGACTGCTGAAAGAGTGCCGTAGACACGACATTGTCTATTCGTGATTCGTGAGACACGAACCACGGCGGAGAAGCTTTATCAGCCGTCAGCTGTCAGCCGTCAGCCATCAGCATTCAGCTGTCAGTCCTTATACCTTCACCTTCTACCTTCTACCTTCCACCTTCTCCCTCCTACCTTCTGCCTTCCACCTTCTACCTCCTACCTTCTACCTTCACCTTCTGCCTTCACCTTCTGCCTCCCGCCTTCCACCTTTAACTTATTCAACTGTTTTGCTTAACAAAACACTCTGAATAACAGGGGTTACATGGCATACAATTCGATTATCTAAGCTCATTAAAACCTCCACACAATGAAACGTATCTTATTGACCGCGGCATTTTTCTGCCTGCTTTTTTTCGTTTCTTCCACCTCTTTTTCGCAAAGCTTACGGTTAGCCATACACGCCGGAGCCAATATGGGCAAGCTCGATGGAAAATCGTTTAAGGATGAATTTAAACTGGGTTATCATTTAGGCGTTGCTCCCGAAATAATGTTCACAAAAAAATGGGGTATTCAGCCCGAAGTAATGTTCAGCCAAAGCAATACCACTACCTCAACGGAGTTTCAGGACATTTACAAAATTTCTTCCGGTGAGCTGAAAGATGTAAAGCTCAACTACCTCAGCATTCCATTGCTGCTTTCTTTCAAACCGGTTTCATTTTTTACTTTGCAGGCAGGTCCGCAGTTCAGCGTGCTGATGAACAAGCAACGAACTTTGCTCGAAAACGGCGGCGACGCTTTTAAAAAAGGAGATTTTGCTATGGTGGGCGGCGCACAAATAAACCTGTTGCGCCTGCGTGTATACGGACGATATGCGATAGGATTATCTGAACTGAATGATATTGATAAACAGGACAGTTGGAAAAGCGAGACGATACAACTGGGAGTTGGATTTGCCTTATAATAATAAATAAATAAAAAAATAAATAAAGTCCGGATGGTTCATCATCCGGATTTTTTTATTTCTTTTACTGGCATTATACTTGACCATTATATATTTCTGCCTTTTAAATACCAGAATAAAAGCAAAAGATGTCATATTGACCTTGAATAAAGATTATGAAAAGAAGCGAAATATTTTTTAAGCCCGAAGATGAGATGGAGTTCATGCCCATTATTCCCCTGAACGAAGAAGAAAACGAGAATGCAGACGAGAGCACGATTCCAGCCGATTTGCCCCTGCTGCCGCTGAGAAATACCGTATTGTTTCCGGGAGTGGTATTGCCTATAACCGTGGGAAGAGACCGTTCGATTAAAGCGGTAAACGATGCTCATAAGACTGACAAATTGGTAGGTGTGATTGCGCAAAAAGACAGTGCAGTGGAAGATCCTACCACCAAGGATATTGAAAGTATTGGTACGGTAGCAAAAATTATCAAACTTATAAAAATGCCCGATGGTGGTACCACCATCATTATCCAGGGCAAAAAACGGTTCGCCATTGAAGCTATTACTTCAGAAGAACCTTATTTCAGAGCCTCTGTAAAATTACTGGAGGAAGAGAAGATCAATATTGAAAACGATCAGCATTTTGCGGCAACGGTAAGTTCTATTAAAGACCTTGCGGGACAGATCATCCTGCTCTCTCCCAACATGCCGTCGGAAGCATCGGTAATTCTTAAGAATATTGAGAACCCATCCTTTCTTATTCACTTTGTAAGCAGCAACGTAAACAGCGATCTGAAAGAAAAGCAGGAATTGCTGGAAATAAATGATATTAAAGTAAGGGCGGAAAAGCTGATGCATATTCTGAACCGCGAACTGCAGTTTGCGGAATTGAAAAACCAGCTTACTACCAAAACCAAAACCGAGCTTGATAAGCAGCAGAAAGAATACTTTTTGCAGCAGCAGCTAAAAAGCATTAAGGAAGAACTGGGCGGCGATACCAATGAGCGGCAGATAAGGGAAATGCTGAAAAAAGCAGAGAACAAGAAATGGCCCGATGCTGCCAAAGAAATGTTCATGAAAGGAATAGAAAAGCTGGAGCGGATGCATATATCCATGCCCGACTATTCTGTAGCCTACAATCACCTCGACCTGATGCTGGAACTGCCCTGGGGCGAAGGCACCATCGATTCGTACGATCTTACAAAAGCCAAAAAAGTGCTGGATCGCGATCATTACGGCATGAATAAAATAAAGGAGCGACTGCTGGAATACCTGGCTGTTTTAAAACTGAAGGGCGACATGAAAAGCCCCATCCTTTGTTTTGTAGGCCCGCCCGGTATTGGAAAAACATCTTTGGGCAGAAGCATTGCTTCGGCATTAAACCGCAAGTATGTAAGGCTGAGTTTGGGTGGTTTGCATGATGAGAGCGAGATCAGGGGGCATCGTAAAACATATATTGGCGCCATGCCCGGCCGTATCCTGCAATCCATCAGGAAAATAAAATCTTCCAATCCTGTTATTATTCTCGATGAAATAGATAAGGTAGGCAACGACTTCCGGGGAGATCCGTCTTCTGCCCTGCTGGAAGTACTGGACCCTGAGCAGAACCACACATTTTACGACAATTACCTTGAGCTGGAATATGATCTCAGCAAGGTATTGTTTATAGCAACTGCCAACGACATTCAACATATACAACCCGCATTGAGAGACCGGCTTGAGATCATTGATTTGAACGGATACGCGGTGGAAGAAAAGGTACAGATAGCCAAACGCCACCTGGTACCCAAGCAAAAGGAAATGCACGGCTTAAAACCTGTTAGCTTTAAGATCAGCGATGCGGTGTTAGAAAAAGTGATTGAGGAGTATACGCGTGAAAGCGGTGTTCGCGAACTGGACAGGCAACTCGCCTCTATTATGCGCTCGCTGGCAAAAGAATATGCGCTGAAGAATAAATTGAAGCCCACGCTTACCGCGAAGGACGTTGAGAAAATTTTAGGCAAAGCACGTTACAGCAATGAATTGTACAAAATTGCTAATATTCCCGGCGTGGCGGTAGGACTGGCTTGGACATATGTAGGCGGAGATATTCTTTTTATTGAAACCACGCACAGCGATGGCAAGGGAGAACTGCGCTTAACCGGCAACCTGGGCAATGTAATGAAGGAAAGTGCTACCACTGCCTTAACCTACCTGCAATCGAATGCCAAAAAATATGGTATAGATCCGGAAGTGTTTCAAAAGAAAAATATTCACATCCACGAACCGGAAGGCGCCACTCCGAAAGATGGTCCCAGCGCAGGC
>JBQCFW010000191.1:0-76666 GCA_051958655.1 Agriterribacter sp.
CTTGTCGTACTCAACAGCTCTTGCGCACGATTTGCTGGTGCGGTTAAAAGGTATGACAGTTGAATCCGATACAAAGTTGCCTTTGCCATCGTTGATTAAAAAAACATCCTGGTAGGCTGCCGAGTTGCTTTTGCTTTCGTAGCCGCCCCGTGCAATGTATAAATCCTGGTCGCCGTCGCCATCTGCATCCAGCAAAATCATTCCCATGTCCTGGTAAGTAACGTCAGGCATTTCCACAGGTTGAAGAATGGTTTTTTGCAGAAATGTTCCGTTTGCCTGCTGAATGAAAGCGTTGGTGCCAAAAGTTGAATTTCCTCCTGCAATCATATCATCCATACCATCACCGTTAATATCGCCGGCAGCTAACGATGGACCGTACTCGGAGAATTTATGATGCAGCAGCTTTTGCAGGTTGAAATCGATCACGTCTTTCTGAAAGTGGTTGTACCGGATACCCAGATCGGCTGTAACTTCTTTGAACAAATTGTTTTGCGCCAATACCGGTGTTTGCCAGTTGTAATTTTCAGTGGCATTTTTTTGATCCGCTTTGAGCGTTTGATTAACCGCCACATTCCTAATGACCTGCCTGGTATTGCCAGGCCATTTAATAACAACAGAGTCTATGGTTGTAACGCTGCCCAATCCAAAGTACGGGTCCATTTGTATGGTGGAAAGATACCCCCGGTAAGGTGTTTGCTCGTATACCTGCAGACTGTCACCATAATACAATTCAACAAAAGTTCCCAGCCCGTTCGTATTGGGAGCATTGCCGGTAAGGTGAACCGACAGGTAGTTATGCCCTGTTGCTTTTTCATTAGCCCGCGTGTTTTCGTACACAGAAGCTTCCTCGTTAATATTATTGATCACCACATCGAGATCGCCATCATTGTCAAGATCAGCATAGGCAGCACCGTTAGCATACGAAGTGGTGGTAAAGCCCCAATTGCGCGATACATCGCTGAAGGTGCAATTGCCGTTGTTCCGGAACGCATAGTTGTGCAGCTTCACCTGTGGTATTTGCGACAATAAGTAAGCCTTGTCGGCAATGGGGGTGGGCTGCTCCCTGTAGGCCAGGAAATCGTGATCAGTAACATCTTTAGGAAAACCGTTGGTTACAATCATATCGCGGTAGCCATCATTATCAAAATCGGCTACTAACGGTGTCCAGCTCCAGTCGGTTTCGGCAATACCCGAAAAGTAGCCGATGTCGCTGAATACAGGATCGCCTATTGAATCGCCGGCATTGATCCGCGGGCCCATATTCAGTTGCAACGTATTCCTTACATATTGGTATTGGTATTTATAAAAATCATTCAGTTGAAAGATGCGGTAGTTACCCGGGTTCAGCATCATTTTTTTGCGGTAATTGTCTTCAGGGTTCATGTCCAGTTCCACAATGTCTGCCAGCCCATCATTGTTAATATCTATCACGTCCTGCCCCATACCGTTTGCCGATGTATGCTTCATATACAAGGCAGCTTTGTCGGTAAATGTGCCATCGTGGTTGTTGATGTATAAGAGATCGTTTGCTATAAAATCGTTGGTTACAAAAATGTCTTTCCATCCATCCCTGTTAATATCTGCTATGTTTACCCCGTGTCCGTAGCCTTCCAGCGTTACGCCCGCGTGTTGGGTAACGTTGGTGAAAAACACTTTTCCCGAAACGCTGTCCCTGTCATTCCGGTAAAGCCGCCCGTTGCTGGGAAAAGAACCATCTGTTACTTTTTCTTTGAACACGGAAGGATTTACCGAAGGCAGTATCTGGTTTACCAGCAGGTACATATCCAGGTCGCCATCGTTGTCGTAATCAAAAAAGGCCGCCATGGTAGAGTGCGTGCTGTCATCCAGTCCGTATGCCTTTGCCATTTCCTTAAAAACGGGGATGCCTTTTTCGTTATTTCCCTGGTTGATATACAGCAGGTTTCTTCTTTTTTCCGGATCGCGATCCATAGAAGCGCATACGTACATATCCTGTTTACCATCGTTATTAATATCCGTTACGGCTACGCCCCTGCACCATTTGCCATTTCCGGTTACTCCCGCTTCATCCGTAACATCATCAAATTTCAGTTGCCCGCGGTTCAGGTATAATTTGTTTGATACCATGTTGCCCGTAAAATACAGGTCTTGTAAGCCATCGCCGTTAAAGTCCCCCACGCCCACGCCACCACCGTTGTAAATATTGGTAACATCAATAGGATTGATTGAGTCGGTTTCCTGTATGGTATTAGTGAAGTGAATGCCCGAATGGCCGGAATCAACCATTTGAAATAAAGCCGTGTTCTGCTTGCAGGAAAAAAATAAAAAGAGTATCGGCACAAGGATACAACCGTAGAAGCGAGCTTTCATATGCAGTTAATTGGAGAACGCACTAAAAGTAAATAAAAAATATGTTAATTGTATTTTTTGACTATATTTGGTTAATGTATGAATGTAAATACATACGTACTTGTTCAAGGACAGTACAGGATGGTGGTTTCAAAAAATAATTTCCTGCTCCCTACATAAATGAGTGATTGCAACCTGTTACTATGAAATAATACTGTTATGGTGGTGTGAGACGGCTTAAAGAACCTAGTTTATTTGATTATACGTCATTAACCAATTAAAACAGAGTTTATCCATGGGAACAAACAGTTCGTAATTATGAGTTCTCCTGATGCAAGGTGATCTCCAAACCAGTAATATATACTTATCGATTTCCAAAACAAACATTATTCATTATTAACCGCTTGTCATGAAATCAAAACTGCTGCCATCCGCGTGGATAAGGTCTGCGTGCGCACTATTGGGTTTTGTGCTTCCTTTTGTTTTCTTTTCTGCAGTGTGGGCAAAAAGCAACCCACCCCTCTCCAAACCTTCCGAAAACAACAACCTTTCTCATTCTAATAACCGTCTGTTCCAGGATACAACCATTAACGGCAGGGTAACCGACGAAAACGGTGAAGGAATTTCCGGCGCCAACATTGTTGAAAAAGGTACTACTAACGGTACGCTCACAGACGAAAAAGGAAACTATTCGCTGAAAGTAAAAAGCAGGAGCAGCATACTGGTTATATCGTTTGTAGGGCATGCCAACGTTGAGGTTCCGGCATCTTCAGCCACAGCCGGCAACGTACGCCTCGAATCGCTTTCAAAAAGTCTCGAAGATGTGGTGGTAGTAGGGTATGGTACACAAAAAAGATCGGAGCTTACCAACGCCGTAGTACAAACAACAGGCGCAGAAATAAAAAAATCAACTAACCTCTCGGTCTCTAACTCCCTAGCCGGACGATTGCCCGGTTTATTTGTAGCCCAGCAAAGTGCAGCACCTGGCTTTGATGATGCCCAGATTACAGTAAGAGGTGCTAAAACATACAGGAACACTTCTGCACTGATAGTAATAGATGGAGTTGCCAATGCAGATCCCGACGGGTTGAACAGGCTTGACCCCAACGACATTGAATCTATTTCGGTGTTGAAAGATGCGTCTGCCGCTATTTACGGCGCCCAATCTGCAGGCGGCGTAATACTGGTAACTACCAAACGCGGTAAATCCGGAAAAGCAGCGTTCGACTTTTCCAGCACTTTTTCCTGGCAGTCGCCTGCAGCCAAAGTAAAATCTGCAAACGTATTTGAATACATCGATGTACTGAATAAAAGAAGAGAGCTGGAAGGCACACCGCCTGATTTTCCGCAGGAAGTAATTGATGCCTTCAGAAATGGCACAAGAAGGGCCGAAGACTGGTATACTGCACTGGTAGATCCTCCCGTAGGGCAAAACCGGCAGTCGTTAACCATGCGTGGCGGAACCGATAAGGTAAGGTATTTCCTTTCTTTGGGAACTGCCTACCAGGGTGGTATTATGCGCGGCGACGATAAAACCAAAGTAAAGCAATACAACATACGCAGCAATGTGGATGTTTCGGTAACCAGCAATTTTGAATTGGGCTTCGATATTTCCGGTCGTGAAAAACAAACTGAGCTTCCGCAGAGCGGGCCTGGTGGTGATGTAGGCGCTTTTGCTTCGGTAAGTCCCTTGCAGGAAGCATATATCGGAGGCGATTATCGTTATCCAGGAGAAGGATGGTCGCACTTAAACCCTGTTGCAAGGTTATTAAGTCCCGGCTACAGAAGATATAAAGCCGATGTATTAACCGGTACGCTTCGTTTTAAATGGAACATTCCTTATGTAAAAGGGTTAACGCTCGATGGCTTTACCTCATTGGTTAAAACATACGAGTTCCGTAAAGTATTCAACTATGTTTGGCCTTATTACGAAAGAGATCCGAATACAGGCGAAATAGTTGAAAAACAATCAAGAACAGTAGAAGACATTGGCTTAAGGGAAGATTATTACCAGAGTCAGCGGCTTACAAACAATATCAAGCTTTCGTACAATAATACTTTTGGCGATCATAAAATCGGCATATTCGTAGCGTATGAAGATATGGACTACCGGGCCGATACGTTGTGGTATCAACGCCTGGGATACGACTCCCCTTTGCTGGATGAGCTTTTTGCGGGTAGCCCTAACCGTGCCAACTGGTTGGGCGATGGTTACCCTGCCGAAAATGCAAGGCGCAATTATTTTGGAAGAATAAGCTACGACTATCAGGGCAAATACCTGTTAGGTTTCAGCGCGAGGTATGATGGATCTACCATTTTCCCCAAAGAAAGAAGGTATGGCTTCTTTCCCCAGGCTTCTGCAGCATGGGTGCTGAGCAACGAATCTTTCATGCCTCAAAATGTGTTCAGCAATTTTAAAATCAGAGCTTCATGGGGTCAGCTGGGTAACGACAGGGTGAATCCATTCCAGTACTTATCCGTATTCGGATACGGCGCAGGCTGGGTAGTAAATGGTACAGATGCAAGGGGATTGACACAAATTGTAGAAGGTAACAAGAACATTACCTGGGAAGTTACAGAAACAACAGACCTGGGTATAGAACTGGGCTTCCTTCAAAACGACCTGACGTTTGAGCTCGATCTCTACCGGAATAAAACATCTAACATCCTTGGAAGAAGGCAATCTTCTATTCCGGGGTATACAGGGCTATCGTTGCCTGATGAAAATATAGGCACAATGGACAACAAAGGTTTTGAAATACAAGCCGGATACAGGAGAATGATAGGCAATGTAAACGTGAGAGTGAATGCAAACTTTGCTTATACCAAAAACAAGATCGTTTATTTTGACGAAGTACCTCAATCGGAGCCTTACCAAAAACTGGAAGGCCAGCCGCTTGGTTCCGGACTGCTATATAAGGCCATTGGCATTTACAGGAGCCAGGACGACCTGGATAAGAACGTGAATTATCCCGGGGCCGCTATTGGCGGGTTAATTTTTGCGGACTTAAATGGAGACGGTGAAATTACAAGCCTGGACAGGTATATGTTCAATACAACATTGAACAACGGCGCGCTGTTGGTTCCAATGATGTACGGTCTCAGTATCGGGTTGGATTATAAAGATTTTGATCTGTCGATACTCGCTGCTGGTCAGAGTGGGGCAAAATGGAGACTGGCAAATGGATTTAACTCAGGCGCCAACGGTAATGGATTGAGGTATGTGGCGCTCAATAGCTTTAACCTGGAGAATACAAACGCAGAATTGCCAATGATATCTCCAACCGGGTTTGCTGCAGAAAACAGCGACTTCTATTATCATAAAGCCACCTGGCTGCGGCTTAAAACCGCTCAATTAGGGTATACATTGCCGAGAAACCTCTTAACGAAGTTCAAAATATCAGCACTGCGTGTATATGTTTCGGGCGATAACCTCTTCATGATATTTAATAATCTGAAGAAATATGGTGCAGGCGATCCTGAAACTGCTCCCCAAACAGGTAACGGAGGTGTATATCCGATTATGAGAACCGTTAGTGTTGGTCTTAACATTACTTTTTAATACTTGTTGTATGAAAAATATTTTGCTGGATAAAACGATGAAAAAGATTGCGGTGCTGATGTTGGCGGGAACGCTGGCTGGTGTTTCCTGTAACCGCGATCTACTTAATAAAACGCCCCTGAACGCTATATCGGAAGACGCGGTTTTTAGCGACGCTACCTTTCTTCAGAACTATGTATACAATGTATACAATGGCATCAAACCACCATGGAGCCCCGGCTCTGGCGGGTTTGAAACGTTGACTGATATTGCCGTATCTCAACCGGAAACACATGACAGGGCTGCAGGGATACGTAATTACATTGAGGGAATCATTACGCCTGATAACATTACCGGGCTTACCAACTTGTGGAACGATGAATACAGTTATATAAGAAAAGCGAATATCTTTTTTGAAAAGACTGAAGCATCAGATATACCGGCAGACAAGCTGGATCCGATGAAGGGAGAGATGCATTTTTTAAGAGCATGGATGTATTTTGAGTTGATACGTACCTATGGCGGAGTGCCCATCATTACAACCAGCTTTAAGCTCGATGATGAAAGCTTTGATGTAGCACGTAATACTTATGATGAATGCGTAGACTTTATTCTTGATGAGTGCGACAATGCCATCAGTTTTTTAGACGGTGTGCCGGTTAATGAAGGAAAGATCAGCAAGAACGCAGCGTTGGCTTTAAAAGCAAGAGTGTTGCTGTATGCCGCCAGCCCTTTGAACAATCCTACCAACGACAGGGCTAAATGGGAAGCCGCCGAAGTGGCTACCAAAGCTGTACTCGACGCGGGCTATACATTGCACGAAACAACGTCGGACCTGTTTACCAAGCCGCTGAAAAACGATGAAACCATTTTTGGTAAGTCGTATACGCCAGGCACAAGAATACCCGACTGGGGATACAACTACGATTATTGGCCAAGTGGTTTTGATGCCAGGCAACGGTTGATGCCTACGCAAACATTTGTGAACATGTTCCAGATGACCAATGGTGAGTACCCTTACCAGGAAGATGGCGTAACCGTGAATCCTGCTTCGGGTTACGATCCGCAAAAGCCAAATCTCAACCGGGACCCCCGTTATTATACTTCTATTTTGTATCCCGGGGCAGGACCTGTGTTTATACAGGACGGATCTAAAACAACACACCGGCTGTACGAATACTGGGAAGATGCAAATCCTAATCCGGACAACGCGGCACCCTATGCTAATCCGAATAAGAAAGATCCCGAAAACGGACAAACCCTTTTCGATTTCGGCAGAGATTCCAAAACGTATTGGGTGAAAGGGTTAACGCCTTTCCATTGGAGAGTGCAAACCGGTTACACCTTCAGACGGCTGCTTGATTTTGACGGACCTCGCGCAAGTTTTGATTTCAACTACAACCAGGTTACTGTGTTTATGCGACTGACCGAGTTTATTTTGAACTATGCCGAAATACAAATAGCATTGGGTGATGAGGAGAAGGCACGCCAGTATATCAATATGATCAGGAGCAGACCCTCTACCAATATGCCAGATATTACCAGCAGCGGTGCAGACCTTGTTCGCGATTACCGCAACGAAAGGGCAATAGAATTGCATTTGGAAGATCAGCGCTTTTTTGACATCATGCGTTGGAAGGCAGCGCCGGGTAAAGTGGATATCAAAATAATGGGACTTACCAGTGTAAAAATGGACTGGACCGGCGCACAGGCAGGAGATCTTTTAGGGAAGCTGTCATATACCTATGGCGAAATCCAGGAAGCAGAAAAGAGAAAACCCTGGCCGGGCGATCACTATTACCTGTTCCCCATACCGAATGATGAAATAAGAAGAAGCAACAATACCCTGGAACAGAATCCTGGTTATTGACAAATACAGTTGATGATAAATGAAAAAAGAGAGGCGTAAATGCCTCTCTTTTTTTGTGCGGGTTGTACCGGATGGATTGAAATCCATCCTTACAATATTTTACCGATCCTACGGATCTTGCGGTTTGTTTTGACAGGGTATGTGAGGCAAAAATAGTTGCCGGCGATTTTGTTCAATGCTGTTTAATGGAGATTATCAGAGTCCGCACTTTTCAAACTATTGTGCCTTCTTTTACAACGAAATGTTCGCCCTTTGGTTGGTCGGACCGCCAGCCTGCGCTAATACCTGCTCTTGGCCGACTGCCTGTTCCATCGGCCCGCACGAAGGGCGGTCTGATGGATGGCATACCAGCCAGCTAAACAACAATTTGATTTTAATCTTATGCCATCACTTTCTCGCCTATATAAAAAAGATCGAAACAGGCATCGTCTGCCTGCTTTATAAAATAATCCTCGTGGGTAATGCCAGTTACAAGATCGGTGTTGCTGTTGAGTAGCTTTTTGCGATTGATGCGGTTGAGGATGTCGTAAGGTATTTGCAGTAATTGCCTTGGCAGGCGGTATTGCAGGTTGAATATATCAAAACGCGTTATTTTTCTTACCGAAGCTCTGTTCTTTTCGTAATAATCCATGATGCGCTGGTTGCCAAATACTCCTTTTGCTTCCACCCGCTGAAAAAAGCGCAGCATCAGTTGTTCCAGTTCCTTCACTGTATATTCCCTTACATGCCACGGGTTGCGGGTAATGGACATTTTTTTATTGGGAGTAGTAACTATCAGCTTCCCTCCGTTTTTAAGCACCCTGTAAATTTCTTTCAGGAACAGATCGTCTTTAGGTATATGTTCTATTACCTGGAAAGTAATGACGTAATCGAAGGTGTCAGACGGAATGTCTTTCAGTGGCGGAATGTTCATTTGCAAAAAAGTAACATTAGCCGGCTTACTGCTTAATGTTTCTGTCTGGTATTTATCGATGGTAATAAATTCCGATGCGTGTGGCGCAATAATGTCTACACCATAGCCGCTGCCAGTTCCTATTTCAAGCACTTTGCCCGAAATTATTTTTGCTGCCTCCAGGTAGGCGAGTAAAGAACGTTGGTATACATAATTATCTGAGTGATCTTTTTGCGATACTCTTTCTGCCGTTTGTAAAATTTTCATAGCTGTTACTTACACAACAAAATGCATTTAGGAAAAAGTTTCCAACCTTCAAAAGGTTGGAAACTTTGCATCAAAGGCCGTGAAGATACATTGCTTTCGCGAATTCACTATATTACAAATCATTTCCGTGCCTGTTGAAATACATCCCTTGAAAAATATCCGGTGTTTATTAATCAGATAACTCAGTGATATTTTTTTCCCCTCATGATGAAATTTAATTACAAACAGTTTATAATTATCTGCACCAGTGTATTGCTTGTGCAATGTTATCCAACGGGTAAAGGCAATACGCAAAACAGCAAATTGATCTTTTCCTGCTTTGATGGCATCTCCGATCCCGGCGATTGGCGAAAGCAATACGGCTGGGAATATTTCCCCTCCTGCAATTGGAACAACTGGCGTTTTATTGCCAATAAAAACGAAGGCAAAATGCTGGTAGATGGTGGCTATGGCGATTGCCCGCCAGAGGGCAACAACCAACATGTGGTGCGGTACGATAAAACAATAGATCCTGCAAAGCCATATTCAATAGAATGTGATTTTATAATAGATCCCACTTTTGTTTCGGCAGTCAATTCTTTCTGCGTCAATTTCAACGTGCAAAAAGGCATGAGCCGAGACAGTATGCTGAATGCATGGTCGCTGAACCTCGACATTCACGACCGGGCAACAGGAAAATATACCGTTAAGGAAATGGGCTTTGCAGACAGCATCTGGAATGAGGATGCAAAACAATACGAAAGTGGCAGGTTCACAGAAATGCTGCCGTCGCACACGGGAACCGGTGCGTTGATGGCGCCTGCCATAAATCATTTCAAAATAGAAGTGAACAAAAGAATGAACGGTCAAACAGCTCCTAAATGGGTAACCTTTACCTGGAGCGATTCTTCGGGTATTCGTTTACGTTTTGAAACCGACTACAGCAAATTTCCTTACCAACCTAAAGCATTACCAACAAAGATTGGGCTCAACACACATGGCAGTAACTGGATTGTGAGGAATTTGGTGGTGAAATATGAGGGGTAGGGTATAAGATATAAGGTATAGGGTATAGGGTATGGGCCTTACACCCTATACCTTACACCTTACGCCTTACGCCTTCTTCAGCGCTATCATAGTGATCAACGCCGACAACAACAGCGAACCTGCCATGAAGATATACGATGCACCAAAACCTCCTGTGGTGCCATTCAGGTATCCTACAAGGTAAGCGCCCGCAAATGATCCAAGTGCGCCAAAACTGTTGATAAGCGCTACTGCGCCTGCCGTTACATTTTTCGGAAGCGTTTCGGTAATGGCCGCGAAGAATGGACCGTAGGGTGCATACATAGCGCCACCCGCAATTACCAGCAATGCAAACGACAACCAGAAATTGCCGGCACCTACCAGATAAGACGCGTAGAAAGCAATTGCTCCGATTAACAGGAACGGCCAAACGAAAATTTTGCGCGTGAGCTTTTTATCGGAGTAGTAGGATGCGGCAAGCATGGCAATGGCTGCCAATAAAAAAGGTATGGACGAAAGCCATCCCGTGGTAACAATATCGGCATCGGGAGCAGCATTTAGGATAGATGGCAGCCACATTACGAAGCCATACACGCCAATGCTCCACAGTGCGTATTGAAGGCAAAGCAATATAACCGTTTTCGATTTGAAAGCTTCGCCATAATTTCTCATTGGTTTGATGCCTTGCTGCTCCTGGTTTAGCTGCTCTTCCAGCGCGTTTTTTTCTTCAGCAGTAAGCCATTTGGCGTCTTTAGGTTTGTCTTCCACCAGCCTCCACCAAAAGAAAGCCCATATTACCGCGGGAATGCCTTCAATAATAAACATCCAACGCCATCCAACTGATTCTATCAGGTAGCCTGATAAAATAGACATCCACAATATGGTAACCGGGTTGCCGAGTATTAAAAAAGTATTGGCCCTGGACCTTTCGGATTTGGTGAACCAGCGACTCAAAAAAATGATCATGGCGGGCATTACTGCACTTTCTACCACTCCCAACGCAAAGCGTATTACGATCAGCACATTTATGTTGCTGATCATACCAGTTGCAGCCGCCAGGCCTCCCCACAGAATGAGCGACCAGAAAATCAATTTCTTCGCGCTCTTGTTGGCTGCGTACAGCGTGCCGGGAATCTGAAAGAAAAAGTAGCCAAGAAAAAACAGCGAGCTCAATAAAGACGACATCGCCGGAGTGATATTGAGATCTTTACCCATTCCCCCGGCGGCTGCAAATCCAAAATTCGCCCTGTCGAGGTATGCCAGGCTGTAGGTAATAAATGCAATAGGAATCAATCGTATCCAGCGTTGTTTAGCAATGATAGAGGTCATAATGGTGAAAGGTTAATAAAGATGAAAGGTGAGGGGTAACGGTGAAAGGTGAAAAGTGAAAGAGTTGCTCATCTTTGACCTTTGACCTTTCACCTTTCGCTACCAGGTTCTTTTGCTCATGATTTCGTCGAGGCTTGCTTTGGTCATCTTGCCCAGTTCGGGGTGTTGATCCAGCCATTTCAGAAAATGTGTTTTAATCTCTTCTGTCCACTGGCTGTCTATTTGCCCGGTGTTATAGCGACCCGTCTTCACCATTTCAAATCCAAATTTGTCTTTCAATGTCACAAATTCGGCGGTGCTTACTACCAACTCTGCCAAATGTGCGGGGATAAAAAGCACGCCTTCTTTATCGCCTATTACAAGATCTCCGGGCAACACAATTGCTTCACCTATACGTATAGGCGTATTCAGTCCCATCAATACCATCTGCTCTAAAAACGATGGGTGGAAATCTCTTACCATCGCATTAAATCCTTTGATCTCCGATAGCCCGCTCAAATCCCTGGCGGCGCCGTTAAATACTACGCCGCATCCCGACTTGCTGTAAATAGAATTACCCAGTGTGCTGCCAATCAGCGTTCCGCCGTCTATCTTGCCAAAGCCATCGGCTACATACACATCCCCTTTGCTCAGCATATCTATCGGCCAGGCGTTGGTGTTACCTTTTTTGCCTTGCTGCTGGCCACGGTCTTTAATATTCTTCTCAATATCCGGCCTCGAAGGCATGAACATTGCCGTGAGTGCCCTTCCAATAACAGGTACCGTATCGTTCACCAGTTTCCAGCCACCTTCAAACTGATTGGTGTAGCCCGCGTTTTTGAGCGCCGTCCAGGCATCGTCGATGCCGATTTTTGCGGCACGCTTCAACAGATCTTCCGGAATTTTAGGACGTCCGTCTGCAAAGCGTTCTCCTTTCCATAAAGAAGTTAAAAAAATGAGTTCTTCTTTTGGAATCGTTTGGGCATTTAAAGTGGTATGGCTCACACAAAGGCAAACAAAAAAGGCAAGTATCAGCAAATTACTTTTCATCGTATTGATTTGGTTAGTTAAACAAGGTTTTTAATATCAGGGTACGCGCACTTTAATCACCACTTTTTTAATAGCACCTTTTGCATCTGCTTTAATAGCCGGCCGGTGCATTTCCTGCGGAGAAAAGATAAAGAAAACATTGGGAACCGCTTCGTAATACATTCCGCCTTCGTTGGTAAAATGCATTACATCTGTTTTGAAAGTATAGGGAACAAGCACTGTTGCTGCCGGATCATCTACCGAAGCAACGCCCATGGTTGCCTTGCCTTTAATAATGTATTGCAAATCGTTAAAGTCGTGGTGAGCCTCCCATTTAATATCTTTGATGTCTTTCGCCAAGCCTTCAAACACAAGTGCAATCACGTTGCCGGAATCAATTACATAATCGCCGGCTTTTATCGCAGACCAATCTGTGGAATTCAGAAAGTTGAATGCCTTGTTCCACCAATCAGGATTTTTTTGATACTGTCTGAAAAACTCCAGTTGATTAATACTGCTGTGCGGCGTGAGGTTGAGCTTGTTTTTAGAGGGAAAAGATTTATACAAACTATCAAAACTTCCTGCGTTGCGCATATTTCCTTGTGTTACATTGGTTACTACGGGGTTAGCCATTCCATTGAGATCGTATACTATTTTACCATCGCGTATGGTAAGCTCACATTCCAGCTTCTGATTGCTTTCCAGTTTATAACCCGTATAATCAAACAATCCAAAATTGCCTTTGCGCAGGTTCAATACAGCTACATCCGCCACTGCTCCAACAGACAGATGCCCTAACTCATAGCGTTGTATTTCTGTTGCGGGATTCCAGGTACTGGCTGCAATTACGCTTTTTAAGTCCATGCCCATGGCTACAAATTTAGACATGGTAGTAAGCATATCTTTCATTGCTGCATTCATGCTGCCAACATGCAGATCGGTGCTGATGGAGTTGGGATAGAAACCATCTTTTATACAGGGAATTGCCTGGGAATAAGAAAAGCTGATGCCGCCATAGCCTACATCGAACCTGATTCCTTTTTTAAGCGCTGTCCAAACAAAAGGCTTCACTTTTTTTGCTTCAAGATCGTATACATATTCCCGTGTGTTGAGCTGAGCAAAGCAATGAGTAAAAATGTCGCCCGGTCTGAGCTTTTCTAAAAACAATTCCTGCAAAGACAATGGGGGATTGCTTCCGCCAAAGTCGATCATCACGGGGAGGTTGCCTGCCAATCGTCCTGCTTCTACCACCTTATCTGTTGGCGCCCATTCATGTCCTTCATAATGTGCCAGTTTAAATCCTACAATGTAATTTTTGTTTTGCCGGGCAACCATGGCCGCCATTTTAGGGTCCATATCGTTGCCATTCTGTTCATAACCGCCACGCATACCCTCACCTACGATGTTTAAAAAAGCAAGTACCCGTGTTTTGGCATTGTCGATGGTTTGCTCTTTAAAGCTCGAAAAATTTTTCCAACCCGAGCTGCCGGCATCTACAATGGTGGTAACGCCATTGCGAAAGGTGAAACCATCCGGCTGAACGGCCAGGTTGCCATTGGCATATTGGTGATTGGGTTCAACACCCCAAAACACATGGGTGTGTATGTCAATCAGCCCCGGACATACATACATTCCTTTGGCATTGACTGTTTGTGTGGCATTGGTAGCATCGATGTTTTTTGCCACCCTTGCAATTTTACCATCCTTAATGGCTACATCCAGCACTTCGTCTATGCCGTTTTTAGGATCAATTACATGTCCGCCCTTGATAACAATATTGTAAGACGGTTGTGCGGCTGCAAATGCGGTGATACAGATCAGCATCACAGCAAATAGTAAACGATTTTTATTCATCCGTATAGTTTTTGTTCAGTCTGTTTTCTTTTGGCGGAGACCAGGTCTCCGGAGAACATATGGTATACGAAGTCAGAGACTTCGTATAGCTGTTCCTATTTTTTTAGCGTTGTTAATTTTCATTCACTTGTATTCCATCAGACCGCCTCCGGCGGGCCGATGAAGCTGTATCCACAGTCGGCACGCCCCGGTTGAGCTGCGTGGGCAGAATAGCGGGCGGTCTGACCGATTTGGCGGAGATCAAAATCTCCGGAGAACATATTGTATGCGAAGTCAGAGACTTCGTATAGCTGCGTTTTAATATTCCGTCATTCGCTATTAGCCATCGCTTTCCTTGCCTTTGCCACATCGCTTTCAGAAACGGGGCCGGCATTGTTAAAATGTTGTCGTATATAAGTAACAACCTGCGCAATGTCTGTATCGCTCAGCAACGAGAGCTTGGGCATCCTGTTGTTATATGATTTCCCGTTCACCGTTATGTTTCCTTCCAGTCCATTCAGTATAATGTTGATGGGCACAATAGGGTCGCCGGTAACCCATTCAGAATTTACCAATGGCGGAAAGCGCCCGTCGCCTTTCCCATCGCGCTGATGGCATACAGCGCAGTATATATTGTAGGCTGCGGCTTCTTTGGTAGAATTTTCAATATCCAGGTTGTCTTTTGTTTCCTGCGGTACTTTTATATTGGGAGCTTTCTCTTTTCGTTGATTCATAGCCGCGAGTTCTTTTGCACCAAACTGGCTTGCATCGCCTTTGTACATAATGCGCCATATTTTGCCTTGCTCGGTTTCCGACACATACAACGAGCCATCGGGTCCTACCGATAATCCCATCGGGCGATAGGCGGCTTCGCTTACGTTTATGATGGTATCCCTGCCGGCAAATCCATCTGCAAATACTTCCCAGGGGCCGGAGGGTTTGCCTTTATCAAACGGAACAAACGCTATAAAATAGCCTACCTGCGGATAGGGAGCACTGCTGGTGGAACCATGAAAAGCAATAAAGGCACCATTCTTATACCGGGCCGGAAATTGATTGCCCTGGTAAAACAGCAGGTCGTTCGGCGCAAAATGTGCAGGAAAGCCAATAACGGGTTGCGTCATCGAATCGCCTTTTCCCTGCTTTTTTCCATCTCCGCCATATTCAGGGCTCAACACTTTTTTGCCCTGTATAGGATCATAGTAATAGTATGGCCAGCCTGCATTGGCGCCTTCTTCCAGTCTTAAAAATTCTTCTGAGGGTAAAACCGCGCCTTCCCACTCCGAGTAATGTTGTGGCCAGGTTGAATGCAGATAATCACGCCCATGCATAACCGTAAACAGGTTGTCGTCTTCATTGTTCCACTCCAGTGCCACAATGCTTCTTAAACCGGTGGCATATTTCTGCCCATCCCACTGGAACTGGTTTCGTTTACTGGCATCAAACTTCCATATGCCGGCGCGGTGTTCCAGTATCGGGCAAGGATCTATGCCAGGTGAAAAGGGCGCCCGGTCGCTTTGCTGGCAACAGTCCGAAGGTGCTCCAAAAGGCACGTACATATTTCCCTTTTTATCAAAGGCAATTGGTTTGGTGTCGTGCTGGCGCGGAGGTTGCGTATCTGTAAGCAGCAGCTCTATCTCGCTTTGCGGCACCAGGTCATCTGTTAGTTTTTGCCTGAATACCCTGGTAACCGAGCTGAAGTACAGGTAACCGTTATGAACGCGCATGGCTGTTCCATAGCTGCTTTTGTCGAGGTAGTTGCCGAAATATTTTACCACATCGGCCTTGCCGTCGTTGTCTTCGTCTCGTATTGCAGCGTTGCCTGCTTCGGCGGTTGGAAACCTGAGCTTAACATATATATCCCCATTGTCGTTTACTGCAATGTGCCTTGCTGCACCCTGCACGCTGTCAACAACTACTACGGCTTCAAAACCGCCGGGCAGTATCAGTCCGCCATTGTCTTTATCTCCCATTGGCAATCCTTTACGCACCTTGCAATTGGTAAGGTATACAAATGATGTTAAACAGAGCAATATCAAAATAATGAGTCTCATATAGCTGTTTGGTAAAAAGCAATCGGTATTAATGTTTTTGCATTTGCCATTCCCGCCCTGGAACATCGGTTCTGAACGATTCGATATTCCCCTGGTCCATTAGTGTAACGTATACGGAGCGTCCGTCTTTTCCGCCAAACGCTACGTTGGTGGGCTTTTGGCCAATAAGCTGTATTTCTTTAATGATTGTTCCCTGCGGTGATATTTTAGCCACAACGCCTTTACCTATACGGGCAACGTACAGGTTGCCTTCTATATCGCAACGCATGCCGTCGGTGCCAAAGTCGGGGAATGTTATCAGCAATCGTTTGTTATTTACGGTTCCATCTTTTAACAGATCGTAGGCCAAAACAGAACGGGCAGCACCTACATACAATGTGCGCTCATCTACGCTTACTTCAATACCGTTAGCAGGGCTTTGAAGACTGTCGAGTAACAATACCTGCCCGTTTTGAATCAACCATATGCGGCCTTTGCCAGCTTTGAAATCAGGATCGCTTGCATAAATACGTCCTTTACTATCTACTGCTACATCGTTGGGTTGCGTCATTTGCGGGGCGTGGGCAACCAGCTCCAGCTTCTGTGATTGTATATTCAGCTCGAAAATATTATGACCCGTATAGTCTGCGATGATCATATTGCCCTTGTTGTTAAAACGCGATCCATTGGCAATGCTTCCTGCAGGCAGGCGAATAAAAATTTCAGCTTTCCCGTCGGGAGTTACTTTTCCAATCGTGCCTTGTTCGGCAAAGTTTACAGCATATACATTCCCGTGGTTGTCTACCGAAGGTCCTTCCACGCCACTGGTAAAGCTGTTTTTAGCAGTAAATGCAGCGGACTTGAACAATTCTTCCTGGTTTGTTGCCGGCGTATTGCATCGCAGCAACAGGAGCAAAGCGAAAAAAGCGGTTTGATATAACATCGTTGAGAATATTTATGAGCGTTTGTATCAATACTGTTGAAGATCATTGCATAAGCCGGTCCTGAAAAAGCGAAGCCCTGTCTGAGTGTTAGCGTCTGACACAACTAAAAAACATGGAACTGCTGCTGATTAACAGCGTGGGAATGAGTTAACTGAAAATTGAATAAAGATTCATAGATTTGATATGTTTTAAGTTAATAAGGAATCCCGTAATTACGGGGTAAAAATTTAAAACAAGCTTTGTTTCGATTGCAGTCGGGACAAAGCAAGACCTCTGAATTTTTCAGGGGTTTTTTTGTTAAGGTATGAGGTGTAAGGCGTAGGGTAGAGTGCGTAAAGTGATTTACTGGTTAATCACTCAACCAATTCAACTCACCCAACTTACTTAACCTACTTGCTCTATTTAACGTACTCACTTATTCAACCAAGCAAAAATGCAAAACCCAGAATAAACAGGCGTGGCAATGATACCTTGAGTGCATCTACGGCTTTGCCTAACTGGTTCTGAATCGTTTTTCTTTTAATGCCCAGTTGTGCTGCTATGTCTTTTGTGGATAGTCCTTCCTGGTACCGCATCTTAAAAATAATTTGTCGTTTAGGCGGCAGCGTTTGTAACAACGCTTCATAAGCCTTGAACAATTCTTTCCACAACAAATCAGCGTCGGCAAGGAATGTTTTTTCAGGCACACTGTCGAGCTTGCTGAAAAATGGATGAACAGGTTTCTTTTTCGCTAAAATTTTTATTGCCCTGTTTCGCACAGCAATGTGCAGGTAGGCAGACAGGTTCTGTATGTTCAACGATTGTCTGTTGGTCCATATACTCGTGAAGATGTCTTGTACTACATCCTTTGCATCATCGCTGTCTTTCAAACGCTTGTATGCATCGGAATATACTTTTTCCCAATAGGTTTCGAATAGCAGGTTGAATGCTTGCTCACTTCCAAGCTCTATTTGCTGAAGCAGCAATGCATCTGCCAAAGAATTTTCAGACGAGTTCATTAAACAGGAAGTTACCAAAATGTAATCAAATTTTAAACTAAAAAAGATGTTTATTCCTGCCATTTTCTTTCTGCATCGACATCACTCTTCACCTACAGTTCTTTTCGATAGTTATTATGCTGGCGCCTTCAATAGCTCCTTTACCTTATTAGCCACATAGTCAACCTGTTCCGGTTTCAGCAACACCACGCCTACTCTCAATACGGGCTTGCCATCCCTGTTGCCTGCTCCGGTCACAATACTGGGGTTGCCACTTTTAAGCATTTGCTGCACCGCTTTAGGTGTGTGTTTCACTTTTTGTTCGTCCCAGCTTACATCCAGGCTCGGAAAAGCATTTGCCGGTCCGGGATCGATGTAGGTGGCGGCCGTTACGCCCGGCACTGTTTCTACAATTCCTTTAATACGCTGTGTGCGTTGTAGCCATTCGTTCCATTCTTTTTCATGATCTTTTTCGAGGTATGCTTTCAACGCTGCATACATGCCGAACATTTCCTCCTTGTTTACTTTCATCGGTCGTCCTATGGGCGCTTCGTGCGGACTGTGATTGAGCTTTGCTGCTTCTATCAAATCCTTTCTTCCAAAAAGCAATCCTGCACTTTGTGGCCCGCGAATCATTTTGCCGCCTGAAAAAGTTACCAGGTCAAATCCCATTTTTTGAAATTTGAAAAGGTTTCCCACGGGCGGCACATCGGCTGCTGCATCAATAAAAGATGGAATCTTATGTTTTTTGGAGATGGCAACAAATTCTTCATGCGTAATGCTGGATGTTCCTGCAGCATTAAAAAACAAAGTCATTACCGTATTGCTGTTAAAAGCGTTCTCCATTTGCTCCGGTCCTTCCACTTCTACAATAAGCGCGCCGGTGGTGCTAACAGCCTGATCGAACAAATAGCGATGCGTTTTTTGCATAATCACTTCAGGACGGGGACCGGGCAGATTAGGCAGCATTTTTATTTTTTGCTGATCGGTGCCGGTAATGGCCGCCGCCGTGCCTAACAACATTGCACAGGCTGCGCCAGAGGTAACCATGGCTGCTTCGCATTGCAGCATGGCTGCGATTTTTTCGCCCACCTTGTCCTGCAACTCATGCATATTGGCAAAGTCGTGCGCAGTGGAGTGAATGGCTTCCAATACTTCGGGCAGCATGAGCGACCCGGACAGGAAAGTCATGGTTACACTGGCGTTGATTACCCTTGTTACGCCCAACTCCTGGAAAAAATCGCGTTTGGGAGGAACAGGGGCCGCCAGCGCTTTGCCTGGAACAACAGTAGCGGCCACACCTCCGGAAACAGAAAGTAACCCGATATTTTTTATGATCTCTCTCCGATTCATAAACAGTTGTTTTGAAGGCGCATCAGCGCCTTTGAATGGTTTTAGATATAGGCGATGCAATCCATTTCAACCAGCGAGTCGCCGGGAACGCCACCTTTTGCAACGGCTACGGTAGTGCGCACCGGAGGCTTCTTTCCAAATCGGCCTTTATACACTTCGTTCATTGCTTTATAGTCGGCAATGTCGTTTAAGAACACCGATACCTTTAATACTTTTTCCATGGAGGAACCGGCTTTCTTCAACTCTGCTTCCAATTCCTGCAGCACAATTTCGGTGTGTGCTTTTATTTCGAAAGGCTCGGTATGTGCACCCTTTCCTGCAATGAACACCATGTTGCCCAGCTTTGTGTGTCCGGCAAAAAGCGGTGTATCCTGGAAATCGGTAATGTTACCGGCTTCTTTTTCGAGGGCTGGTTCAGCATGGGTGCCGGCTTTGGCAACTGCACTCAATCCCACAAAGGCCGCAGCAGATGTAAACAATTTTCTGAGAACTGATCTTCTTTCTGTTTTCATGTGTCTTTTTTTTAGTTAAAAGTTATATTCTTTTTTCAAGCTCTTCTTTTACACGTTTGGCTACTATTTTTTCCTCGCCTGCATTCAGCATAAAAACAGTGGCATTGCAACCGCCGTCTTTATTCAATACCATTTCTATAGAAGGTGAACCTTTTCTTAGCCGGTCTAACAATTCCTCGTTGGTCAGCTTAATTTTTTCCTTGTCCCAAACAATGTGCAGGGTAGGGGTGTGGTTAGCAACGGGTGGCACAAAAACAGACGTAGTAACGCCGTCTATGTTCTTAATAGCCTTATTGATCACCTCTACCCTCGCTTCCCACATTTTCCATTCTTTGTCATGATCTGTATGAATGTATTTTTCCAAAGCGGCGTACATGCCCAGCATCTCTTCCTTGTTCACTTTCATTCCGCGGCCAATGGTTTTGCCGTTGGGGGAATGGTTTAACCTGGCGGCGGCTATAATATCTTTCTTGCCCATCAATATGCCTGCGCTTTGCGGACCGCGCAAAGCCTTTCCGCCGGAAATAGCTGCAAAACTGTATCCCATTTCATTAAACTTCCAGAGGTTAGACACAGGCGGCACGTCGGCAGCTATATCAATCGTTGCAGGAATGTTGTGTTTATTTGCCAGTTGCAGCCATTCTTCCTGCAATATTTTCCCATCCAGGGCATTGCAGTTCATAAAATGCATGGCGGCTGTTTTTTCATTCACAGCGCGGTCTACATCTGCTGCCGTTTCTACCGGTATCAGCTTTACGCCGGTATTGTACAAAGCTTGTTCGTATCCGATATAGTGGCTTTTTTGAAGCAGCACTTCCGATTTCATTCCTGCCTGTTCAAGCCCGTGTGGTATTTGTTGTATCTTGTTTTTGTCTGTTCCGGTAAGAATGCCTGCCAAACCAAGTGTAAGCGCAGAGAAGGCACCCGACGTAACCATAGCGCTTTCTGCACGTACCAGTTGAGCTATTTTTTCGCCCACTTTGTCTTGCACCTCGTTGAGCATGCAAAACTCTTTAGCGCTTTGTGCAATTGCTTCCAGTACCTCGTCGTGCATCAGCGATGCTGTCATTGCGGTGTAGGTGCCGGCAGCGTTTATGAATGTACGAACACCCAGCTCTTTCAGCAAATTCCTTTTCACATTTTTTTGGGGCGCCGCCGAAACAGTTTTCCCAAAAAGAGTGCTTCCTAAAAGTGTACCACCTAGTGGCAGGAAGCTGATGCCTTTAACGATTGATCTGCGGTTCATATTGGTTGTTTTCTGTTTGCCGTTTTCTGTTTCTTGAAGCCCATCCTAACCTTCCCAAGGGGAAGGAACAGCGCTCAGGCCTGCTTTGCAACGCTGATGGCGGAACGGATTCCAGTTCGTTGTTTTGGTTGTTGCTTTTTGTTTTTTGTTTTTTGCTTCTTGGTTCTTGTATCTTGTTTTTTCTCCTGATTGCTGAAAGCTGATCGCTACTTATCCCACCAAACCCTGGTTAACAGGTTGTCCTGGTTCAGCTCGGCAAATCCCTGGCGCGTTAGTGCTTCGCGGTAGTTGTCCTGGTTGGTAAAATTTTCTGATTCGGGTAACGAAAAACGTCTGAACATTTTACCTCCGGTAACATTTCCGGGATAATTTACAGGTGCTAACACAGGGTAACCTGTACGCCGCCAGTTTGCGTAAATTTCAAAATCGTTTCCAAACAAGGTAAGCCATTTTTGAACAGATATTGCTTCCAATTGCACTTCAAAACTTCCTGCCGCAGGGTAGGGGTTTTGTTGCAGGTAACTGTCTGTTTGCTCGTCGGTAACCGTGTTTGTATTGGTGGCAACAGCAGGAAACAGCAACCATTGCTTCATGCCGGCTCTTACACCTGCTTCATACGCTTCTTCTGCCGTGCTGCCGGTATACCATCCTCTTAATGCGGCTTCTGCCAGTAACAGGTAAGCTTCGGAGGGACTGAATAAAATGATAGGCGCTGCTACGTTCAGCACCAGCGGCGAAGGTTCGGAATAAGTATCAAAGTCGAGCGGTTTGGTGTTAAGGCTGCCGCTTACCATACCGCGTTGTTTGGCAAATGAAGTATCTGCAACATAGCTGGTAGCTCCAGGCGCCGTGGGTGTCCACACTACGGATATAATAGAAAGGCGGGGATCTTTGGTGGCTTTAAGATGATCGATAAAAGTGGCTGCATACTTGCCTCCTTCCACGTTGTCGCCACCGGGACTAATGTAATTGCCGTTGCGCAGATCCAGCGCCTGGGGATTCATGCTGTTTGCCGCATCTGCATATTCTATTCTTGCCACATCTGCGTTAGCGCTCATCACCCCGCCGCTGATGGCTTTTTTTACCCAGGTTTCTGCCAGGTTGGCGTCTACCTTGGTAAGCCGCATGCCCAAACGTAACATCAACGAGTAGGCGAATTTTCTCCATTTAACAATGTCGCCTTTGTAAATAATGTCTGCTGCACCAAAAGAAGATTTGGTTTCATCCAGCGCCTGCGCTGCCTCGTCCAGCTCTTTAAACAAATCCAGGTAAATATCTTTTTGAGTATCGTATTTGGGCGTGAGATTTGCCTGTCCGCCCAACGCCTCAGCGTAAGGTATATCGCCTGCAATGTCGGTAAGCTGGTTAAACACATACACTTTCAAAATGCGAACCATCGATTTTTTATTTACGTCTTCGGGCGCCTGCACATAAGGCTCTATCTGTATCAGGCGGTTCAACCTGTTGGTGTAATAGGCAGTAAAATCGGCAATAGTGCCATTAAAGCTGTAAAATTTATCACCAATTGCCGGCACTTCTTTGTAGGTGGAATAATACTGCATTCCCTGCGCCAGCACCGAATAGTTGAATGCAGGTAAGGACAAAGCAGCACCGGTGAACAAATAGTTTGGCTCTGCGTTTTGTGTTGCGTTGGGATCTATATTAAGATCCGTAAGGCTTTTTTTGTTGCAGGAAACCAGCATCATACCTGCAATGAGCAGGCTGCCGTAAAACGATTTTGAATATTTTGATTGCATAGCTTCTTCATTCGTGTGTTAACAATTAAAATTTAATGTTCAGGTTCAAACCTATTTCGCGGGTTCTTGGCTCACCTGTTCCTGAAGTTCCTGTGGTGTTGCTCACGGTTTGTCCAAACTCAGGATCTAATCCCGCTTCCCTTACCCTTTTGTCTCTGTATAATATCAACAGGTTGCGCGACACAATAGCAATGGAAGCGCCCTGTAATTTCACCAGCTTCAGTTTGTCTACAGGAAGACTATAGCTCAATATGAGGCTGCGCAGTTTTACAAAATCGGTTTTAAACACATTTACACTGCCTGAATAGTTGTTGCCGCGATTGTTGTAATAAGTATCCAGCAGGTCTACTGTCCACAGTTTACTGAAAGCATTTCCGTTCTGATCAACACCGTCTAACTGAAGTCCGCTTTCACGACCGGGAAGCGTTTCTTTGGTTAAGCCAAACCTCGATGCATATTGCCAGAGATTGCTATAACCAACAGCGCCAAATTTTGCATCTACCAGGATGTTAAGTGAAAAACGTTTATAGCGAAACTCGTTGGTAAGTCCCATAATGGAAGGAGGATTGGCAACGCCTAAGTTTTGACGCACACTGGCTTCATACCCAGTGGTGGCATTGTATACCTGCTGTCCTTTTGCATCTTTTAAAAATACCAATCCCTGCAGGGTAGCGTATGGCATGCCTACCTGCGATATTACGGTTACTCCGCTGGAGATGCCGGCACCCACCGTAAGCGTGGTTAAACCCGGCGCCAGGCTTAATATTTCGTTTTTATTCCAGGCCATGTTGTAGCTCACATTCCACCTGAAGTTGGGCGATATCACCGGCGTAGCGGTCAGCAAAAGTTCAATGCCCCTGTTTCTTAAAGTGCCCACATTTTGATTGCCGGGAAGGTAGCCTGTTGTAGTGGATATATCAGGCTGAAGAATATTGTTGGTGGTTTTCCTGTCGTAATAAGTGGCGTCTAAGCCTAATCTGTTGTTGAAGAACTGCACCTCAAATCCACCTTCGGATGTGGTTACTGTAAGTGGACGCAGATCGGGATTGAGCAGTCTTTGCGGACCATTCAACACCGGTAAACCGTTAAATCCACCGGCAGTAAGCATATAAGTTTTATTGATAGAATAGGGATCAACAGAGGCGTTACCAACCTGTGCCCACGATCCGCGTAACTTCAGAAAACTGATGAAAGACGGCAGCTTCACCGCATCGGAAAGGATGAGTCCGCCACCTATTGATGGATAGAAAATAGCGTTGTTGCCGGCATTGAGTGTGGAGAACCAGTCTTTGCGTGCGGTAAATGACAAATACACGATCCGCTTAAAATCAAGATCAACAGAAGCAAATATGGAATTTGTTCCAAAACGCGTACGGGCTTGTTTAGGCGGATTAAGAGTGGAGAGATTGGTGTAACTAATGAAGTCGGGTAAAATAAAATCCCGGCCTGTAATGCTGTCAACAACGGCATTGTTTCTTTCGCGATTCACTCCCACAAAAGCACTTACGTTAAAGTCGCGAAGAAATTCGGTGTTATAGTTGATGGTTACACGGCTGTTAAGAAGATCGTACTGGCTGATGTAAGAATTAAAATATCCTTTAGGCGTAAACGCAGAACCGATGGGTACAAAATTATACCGGTCTGTATATACAAAGTCTTTTGACACTACTCCTTTTACAAAAAGATTTTTGAGGAGATTTACCTGCACGCTGGCAGATCCGATAAAGCGATTCTTTTTATCATTGTTCCCTATTTTGTTTACAACAAACCATGGATTGGGGGCGGCCGGAACGGGGTTCCATTCAATTTCTTTTCCTGCATCGTTATACCCCGGAGCCAGCGAGCGAATGTCTACTGTATTTCCCAACAGGTAAGTTGCCCAACTGGGATTCAGTTCCGCATATCCTACGTTCGGGCGGTTTACTCCTTTTTCGTAATTGTATTGGGCGTTGCCTTCGATAATAATAAAATCGTTTTTACCAAGGCGGGAGGTAACGCTGAGGTTGGTGGTTTTCCTGTTGAACGAAGAGTTGGGTGTTTGAGCCTGCGCATCCAGATCGGAAAGCGATAAACGGAAATTGATTTCGCGGATACCGCCATAAAACGCAACCGTATTGGTAAAGTTCCTGCTGGGGCGGTAAAAATTTTTAATGTTGTCTTTTACGTTTACAGGAGAATAAGGACGTTCAACACCATCGAACTGTACTACCATGGAACCATCCATTTTAGCGCCGTACGATAAACGACCTGCACTCAAAGCAGCAGCCTGGGTAGCAGGTTTTACACCATCGTTCCCCGAACCGTATTCATATTGATAATTGGGAAAGGTGGATGGTGTGCCAAATACAATATTGGAGTTTAAATCGACACCAATGCCTTTTTGTACTTTGCCAGATTTGGTTGTGATTAAAATAACGCCATTGGCAGCCTGGCTGCCGTAAAGCGCTGCGGCTGCACCGCTTTTTAATACGGTGATCGATTCAATATCGTCGGGGTTAATGCTTGAAATGCCATCGCCGCCATCGTAGTTAAAACCCGTGCTGCTGGCTGATGCACCACTATTGCCATTGTAGATGGGAGAACCATTTACTACATATAGCGGTTGATTGTTGGCGTTAGGGTTAATAGCGCCCACACCGCGGATCACAATACGGCTTGATCCACCGGGCCCCGAAGCAATCTGAGTGGCATCTACCCCTGCAATTTTACCGGTTAAGGCACTTGCAACATTTATTTCGCGCGCTTCCGTAAATTCAGAACCTTTTACTTCGGCGGTGGCGTATACCAGTCCCCGTTTGTTCTTTCTTACACCCAGGGCAGTTACTACCACTTCATCCAGCTCTTTTTCTTCTTTTACAAGCTCAACATTTATTGTGCTAAGATCGTTTACCGGCACTTCCTGGCTAATGAATCCTATAATTGAAAACAGAAGCACGCCATTTTCCGGTACGTTGATGCTGTAGTTGCCCTCCTTGTCGGTAGAGGTTCCCATACCGGAGCCTTTTACGGTAACACTTACACCAGCTAACCCATTGCCCATTCCGTCGCTTACTTTCCCTTTCACCAGGTGGTCTGCCACTGCATGGCTTATTTTATCAATGTCAGCGCTGGTTGCGGAGTTGGCATTCCTCGATTTCATGATCAATATCTGATCACCTACCTGGCGATAGGTTAACAGGGTGCCTGTTAAAACCGTCTTTAAAAATTCTTCTACACTTATGGCAGAATAATTCAGATTAAGATCGCGGATTTTTTTTACTTCATCTTTTCTATACATGAAATGATACCTGGTGGCAGCTTCAATTTTTTGAAAAGCTTCTACAAGGGTTTCATTATTGAGCACAAGCTTAACCTTCACCTCGCTGATTGACTGGCTTTTGGAGGGAGATGCGCAAAGTAATTGGACGGATGTAGTAAGTAGTAAGGCTGCTGTTACTATTCCAATTCGCATAATGTGTTTTAAAATTGACTTTTCGGGTCGTAATTTTTTCCTGATCGCATGAAAAAAATTATGAGCCTCCTCGTTTAGAGAAGAGAAATTCATAAACAAAGTATTTTAAGTTAATAAGGAACCCTTTACGGGCATTTTATACAAACAGCCGCATGTACCGATTGCAGTCGGTAAATACAAAACTGCCTTTGAACACCTGGTTCAAAGGTTTTGCAAGCTCTATTCGAGCTTAATAAATAGGTAGTTGGGAGGTGAAGTGCTTTTCTGTGTTGTCATAATCGCAGTTTTATTGTTGGTTAATGTTTACTATTTACGGGTAATAGTTAGCGTGTTCTTTTTGTCGTAATCATATTGTAAGGCGTTAAAAACACAAATGCTGTTGAGCATTTGCTCCAGCGTTGCATCTTTGCCAAACGTAGTAGTAAACCTGAGCGATTCCACTTCCGGATCGCTGATGATAATCTTTACTCCATATTTTTCTTCCATCAGCCTGGCTGCTTCGGACATCGTAAGGTTGTCAATGATCATGTCTCGCTGTTGCCATTCAAGATAATTTTCATTTTGTATGTTAGTAAGCACCGACGCTATATGCTGCTTGTCATAAACAATTTGCTGGTTGGGAGTGATCACGCCCAATACTTTTTTGTCGTCGCTCACTTTTACTTTACCTCTTTTTACGGTTACAACAATGTCCTTCTCGCCCGAAATAGCTTTTACGTTAAAGGCGGTGCCTAATACAACGGTTTTTACATTGCCTGTATGAACTATAAAAGGGCGACTGGGGTTGTGTTTGATATCAAAAAAAGCCTGTCCATCTAAAAACACTTCACGTTTGGTCATACCATCAAACGAAGACGGGTAGTTCAACTTACTGCCTGCGCTCAAAACAACTTTGCTGCCATCGGGTAAAAAGATCATTCGGTTTTCCGGTTCACCGGCAGGTGTTTCCAACTGGTTATTTTTATTGGTCTGAATTTGTAATACAGGCTGCTGTGCAAGTTCTTTTTTAGATGAAGTATTATAGGCGTAAAACAGGCCTGCAAACGCTATGATGAGCGCTGCTGCACTAACCGAAATTTTTAAAAAGAGGTTTCTTCTGTACCAGACCACTTTGGTTGGGTGGTTTTGGGCAGATACATCTTTAAACATACCCTGACGTATTTCATCCTGCAGCTTCTTTTTTTCGGCTGCCGGCAACATAGCCAATATATCCGGCTCCTCGTCGAACAGGTTATAATAGCATTCGAGAAATTGCCTTTCCTCGTTCGTTATGGCTCCCTGTTGATGTTTTTGCAGCAGCTCAATAAAGTATTGCTTGTCCATGTGTGCCTTTGGTTGTTCTCATTTATAAAGACCTTCGTTTTTTGAAAAGTCCCACTCCTGTATTATTTTTTTTTGAAAAAATTATAAACACCCTACGCCTTATACCCTACACCTTCGCCCTTATTTATTTTTCTTATCTTGTTGCTGTTAACCTTTGAAAAATGCTCATCCACTCATCTATCATTGCAGATCTTAAAGCCATTATTGCGCAATCAAAAGACAATGCCATCCGCGCTGTTGATCACCAGCGTACGCTGATGTACTGGCACATTGGCAAAAGAATTTTTGAGGAAGAACAAGCCGGGAAGGAGCGGGCAGATTATGGCTCCTATCTTATAAAATACCTTTCAAAACAACTACAGCCGGAGTTTGGGAGTGGTTTTTCTCATCGGCAATTGGAGCGTTACCGCCAGTTTTACCGCACTTTTCCAATTGCGTCTACACTGTGGGCGCAATTGAGTTGGAGTCAGTATAAGTTGTTGCTGAGTCTTGATAATGAAGACCAAAGACAATTCTACATCGCTGAAACTGTAAAAAATAATTGGACTGTCCGGCAGTTGGAAAGACAGATATACAGCAATTTGTATGAACGCCTTTTGATGAGCAATGACAAAGAAAGCGTTTTAGCGGTAGCTAAAAATGAAAAGTTGCCCTCCGACGCCAAAGAGATTATAAAAGATCCGATGTTTCTGGAATTTCTTGGGCTGAAAAGAGAAGCATCTTATTACGAAAAGGATTTAGAAAGCGCTATTATAACCCATCTGCAGGAGTTTTTACTGGAATTAGGGAATGGCTTTTCGTTCGTGGCAAGACAGAAAAGAATTCATATTGACGGCGAGGAATTTTCTGCAGACCTGGTACTATATAACCGGTTGCTGCAATGCTTTGTAATTGTTGAGATCAAAACCACCAAACTCACTCACCAGGATATCGGGCAATTGCAAATGTATGTTAACTACTACGACCGTGTGGAGCGGCTGGCGCGCGAAAATCCCACTATCGGCATACTGCTTTGCGCCAGTAAAAACGATGCAGTCGTAAAATTTACTTTGCCGGAAGGGCAGAAACAAATCATTGCCAGTCAGTACAAACTCTATCTGCCAACAGAGCAGCAATTACTGGATGAGGTAAGTAAGGAACTGAAGAGTTTTGAAGGGGCGGTTGATCAGCAAAGCAAGGTATAAGGTATAAGTTGTGGCTAAAGGAAAGCTAACTCAACCGCCCACTCAACTGTTGCCGGGATGACTTCATTTCGATGGCCAATCAACTCACTTAACTGATTTAACCAGTCAGTTCCCTTCTCAATCTCTAAACTCATTAACTTTGTGCTTCATGAACACGCAGCACCCCGTGGTACTTTTTGATGGCGTTTGCAATCTCTGCAACAGCAGCGTTCAGTTCATCATTAAAAAAGATAAAAACAAGCAGTTTTATTTCGCATCCTTGCAGGGAGAAACAGGCCAGGCTTTGCTCAAAAAATTTCAGCTCTCTACGAACCATTTCAATTCTTTTATTTTAGTAAAAGATGAACGGGTATATACCAAAAGCACCGCTGTTTTAAAATTGCTGAAAATGCTGGGCGGCTGGTGGAAATTGTTATACGCGTTTATTGTTGTGCCACCTTTTATACGCGATGCGATATACAGTTTTATTGCGGTTAATCGTTACCGTTGGTTTGGTAAAAGAGAAAGCTGCATGTTACCTACACCCGATTTAAGGGAAAGATTCCTGCTATAGACGTATAGTGGATACGTTACTATACCGGCAGTGTTTTATCGGGACACAGTCCCGGAAGAACATAAGGAGTAACGAAGTCAGAGACTTCGTACAGCAGACGAAGCCCCGGAAGAACATATTGATACAGCAGAGGTGGCTTTAGCTTTCACCCTTCACTTTTCACCTTTAATTCATATTGTTCCTTGCCTTCTGCAATATTTTCTGGTACCGCTTTTCATTTCTGCTGCGGCTTATGACGGCAATAATCAATCCCAGTAACAGCCCGGTAATAACAATCAGCCCCACCTTATAATTGTCTTGCGCAATAGGGATGATGCTGATGCCGCCCAGGAACATGATGATAAAAAACGAAAGAAAAACAATCAGCATTCCCCAACTGATGGTATAAAGCAGGTAGTATTTAAATTTTGATCCTTCTCTTTGTTCCTTCCAGAACTCTACAAAACGTAACTCTTCTTTGGTAACCATTGTCTGATAATAATTTCGGATTTATCTTTCACCTTTTGAGATGACAAAACCATTCGTTCCAAAAAGACACGAAACGATAGGGGCAACAGGTCGCTATTCTCTCATCATTTCTTTTACTACCCGTATAAAATCTTCTGTGTTAGGTTTGCGGAAATAATCTCCGTCTGATGCGTACGCAGGACGGTGCGCATGTGCGGTAATGGTGCGGGGAGCAACATCCAGCCATTTATAACCACCCTGTTCCTCCATAACCTTATTGAACATATAACCCGCAGCGCCACCCGGCATGTCTTCATCTGCAAAAATGATCCTGCTGGTTTTTTTCAGCGATTCAACAATTGTATGGTTGATGTCGAAGGGCAGAAGTGTTTGCACGTCTATAACTTCGCATTGTATGCCCATTTCGCTTAATATAGTAGCGGCTTCAAAAGCTATGCGTAAGGTAGCACCGTAAGATACAATGGTAATGTCTGTTCCTTCGCGCACGATCTCCGGTTCACCTAACGCTACCCGGTATCCTAAAAGATTAGAAGGGAGTTTTTCCTTCAACCGGTAGGCATTCAGGCATTCTATCATGATAGCCGGATCATTTACTTCCAGTAATGTATTGTACATGCCTACCGCCTGCACCATATTGCGGGGCACACATACATGAAAGCCGCGGAGCGCATTAATGATCATGCCCATTGGCGAGCCGCTGTGCCATATACCTTCCAGCCGGTGCCCCCGCGTGCGAACGATAATAGGGCAGCTCTGGCGCCCTTTGGTGCGATAGTGCAGGGAGGCAACGTCATCGCTCAACGGTTCCAATCCATACAATACGTAATCTACGTATTGTATTTCTGCAATGGGCCGCAAACCACGCATGGCAAGTCCTATGCCTTGCCCCATGATGGTGAGTTCACGTATGCCGGTATCAAAAATCCTTTTATCCCCATGCTTTTGTTGCAGTCCCGCAAATCCCTGGTTTACATCGCCAATCAACCCAAGGTCCTCACCAAATGCCAATACTTTAGGGTTGTGCGTAAACAGTTCGTCAAAATACCTGTTCAGCACCTGGTATCCATTCAAAAACGGGGCGTTATCGGCGTATTCAGCTTTTGAAGGTTGTACATGCTTAAGACTCTTGGTTCCCTCGTTGTACAAATGCGTATGGTAGGCGGCTCCTTCGGTTGCGTATAATTCTTCGTAATATTCATTAAGTGCTGCCGAGTTGCCAAAGTTTACACCCGTTGCCAGTGCTTTTAAGATGTCTTTGCGAGAAGGTTCGCGGTTGTTTTGTAAAAGCCTGATCGCTTTTTCAACCTGTGGGCTATTATTGGTAACGGTTTGCAACAAGCCAACACTTTTCTTTACCAGTTCCTTTAAGGGAGCCGCATATTTTTCCCATGCCCTCTGGCGGCTTTCGCGAATGTGAGCCTTGGCCTTGCTTTCTATCTGGTTCAGTTCCTCTTCGTCGGCCAGGGCATTCGCAACAATCCATTCTTTCATTTTCTTATTACAGTCCCATTCCCGTTCCCATTCAAGCCGTTCGGCGCTTTTATACCGTTCGTGGCTACCCGAAGTAGAATGTCCCTGCGGCTGCGTTACCTCTTCTACATGAAATACCGCCGGGATATGCGTTTCGCGTATTTTCTGAATGCCATGCTCGAATATTTCGCACATGCCCGCATAGTCCCAGCACTTCACCTTATATATATCAATACCGTTGGTATTGTTCTTTTTTTGAAACCCCTTTAAAGCGTCGGAAACGGAGCCTTTTACAATTTGTTCGGCCGATGGAACAGAAATGCCATATCCGTCATCCCATATAAAAATAGCGAGTGGAACCTGCAGCACACCCGCCGCATTGATGGCTTCCCAAAAATGCCCCTCAGAAACCGAAGCATCGCCAATGGTGCAAAAGCAAACCTCGTTGCCATTATCAGAGAGGTCTTTAAACTGGTGCAACTGCTCCACTTCCCTGAAGGCTTTCGATGCAAAAGCCAGCCCCAGGGCACGCGGCATTTGTCCAGCCGTTGGCGCAATGCCGCTGGTAATGTTTTTATGATTTACCAGATCGAGAAACTCGCCATTCTTGTCCATAAAGGCAGAAGCAAAATGAGCGTTCATTTGCCTGCCCCCGCTGTGAGGCTCTTCATTTTCGTTGGGATTGGCGTATAGCTGCGAAAAAAATTCCTCGATGGTTGCTGTGCCAGTGGCAAAGGCAATGGTTTGGTCGCGATAGTAGCCGGCATAAAAATCACCTGGTTTAAAAAACTTAGCCAAAGCAACCTGTGGCAATTCTTTTCCATCGCCAAAAATGCCGAACTTAGCCTTGCCGGTAAGCACTTCTTTCCGCCCCAGTAAGCTGGCTTCCCTGCTTTCGCAGGCGAGGCGGTAATCGTTGAGCACTTCTGCACGGAAGCGTTCGAACGAGAGTTTTTCTTCAGATAAAATATCGTTGGAAATGATGTGCTCCATACTGGCAAATGTACCCGAAAAATATTTAATTGATCACCTCTTATTCCAGGCGGGGAAAAAAGGTGAGTTGCGTAATGCGAGTGAGTTTTGTGTAATAGAAAATCCGCTTATCTTTGCGCCACTTTTTAAAATTGCAATATGGCAAATACGGCAGATATCAGCAGAGGATTAATCCTGAAATTAGATGGCAGCTTATACAGCGTTGTTGAATTTGGAGAAAACAAAACAGCCAGGGCTGCGGCTAAAGTTTGGGCAAAGCTGAAGGGGGTAGACAACAACCGCAGTATTGAAAAAACGTGGAACTCGGGCGACACGATTTATCCTGTTAGGGTTGAGCGCAAAACTTTTCAGTTCCTGTATAAAGATGATTCGGGCTACAACTTTATGGATACAGAAACCTTTGAACAAATTGCGCTGGAAGAACACATGGTAGATGCTCCGCAGTTTTTGAAAGACGGACAGGAAGTATCGGTGTTGGTGAACACAGAAACCGAACAGCCGATGAATGTTGAACTGCCCGACAAAATTGTATTACAGGTAACTTACAGCGAACCGGGTGTTAAAGGCGATACTGCCACCCGTACTTTAAAAGCAGCCACCGTTGAGACAGGGGCTACCGTAATGGTTCCTTTGTTTGTGAACGAAGGCGAGTTGATCAGAATTAATACCAAATCAGGCGAATACGTAGAACGCGTAAAAAACTGATTTTTGGGTATATTTATCCTGAATTCCTATCTTAGCCGCCGGTTCAGGCGAATTGCGGCCAATTTAAACTAAACAGACACACATGGATTTTAAACAGATTCAGGAGTTGATAAAACTTATCAACAAGTCTAATATCGGTGAAATAAGTATAGAAGAAAAAGAATTTAAAATTACAATACGGCAGAAAGAAGACCACATCACACAGATCGTTTCTGCTCCACAAGCTCCCATTCAAACATACGCTCCGCCACCTGCTCAAATTGCTGCTCCAATTCAGCAAATTACTGATGGTGGACAACAAAAACCCAAAGCTGCTGAACCTAAGGCAGATAACCTGGTTGCAATTAAAAGTCCCATGATCGGTACTTTCTACCGCAGGGCTTCGCCAGATAAGCCATTGTTTGTAGAAGTGGGCGACGACGTTAATCCGGGCAAAGTAGTTTGTATTATTGAGGCAATGAAACTGTTTAACGAAATAGAAAGTGAGATCAGCGGGAAGATCGTGAAAATTCTCGTGGAAGATGCCAGCCCTGTAGAATACGACCAGCCGCTTTTTTTGGTGGAACCAAATTAATTTGAAAATTTCCTGCCTGCCGTCAGGCAGGGAAAATGTGCAAATTTGAAAATGAGAAAACCTCATTTCCATTGGCGTAAATAATTTTCAAATTCCGGAATTTTCAAATTGAATACATGTTCAAAAAAATACTGATCGCAAATCGTGGTGAAATTGCATTGCGTGTTATCCGCACTTGCAGGGAAATGGGCATCAAAACGGTTGCTGTTTATTCCACTGCAGATAAAGATAGTCTTCATGTAAAGTTTGCCGACGAAGCAGTGTGCATCGGGCGTCCTCAAAGCAGCGATTCCTATTTGAATATACCGCACCTGATGGCTGCTGCCGAAATTACCAATGCAGACGCAATACATCCCGGGTATGGTTTTTTAGCAGAAAATGCAAGATTCGCGCAAATTTGCGGCGAGCATGGCATTAAGTTCATCGGCCCCAAGCCTGAAATGATCACTGCCATGGGCGATAAGATCACCGCTAAAGAAACCATGATCAAAGCCGGCGTGCCGGTAGTGCCGGGCGGCGGCGGGTTGCTGGAAAGTGTTGACCATGCCAAAGGGCTGGCAAAAGAAATTGGCTACCCTGTAATACTGAAAGCTACTGCCGGCGGCGGTGGCAAAGGCATGCGGGTGGTATGGGAAGAACGCGAGCTTGAAAAAGCTTTTAGCACTGCAAAAGTAGAAGCCGCTGCATCGTTTAAGAACGACGGCATATACATGGAAAAGTTTGTGGAAGAGCCCCGCCATATTGAGATACAAATTGCAGGCGACCGTTATGGCAAAGTTTGCCACATGAGCGAAAGAGATTGTTCCATTCAGCGCAGGCACCAAAAGCTGGTGGAAGAATCACCTTCACCTTTTATGACCAATGATCTGAGGGAAAAAATGGGTGAGGCAGCGGTTAAGGCGGCATCTGCAATCAACTATGAAAGTGTAGGCACAATAGAATTCCTGGTAGACAAACACAGGAATTTTTATTTTATGGAGATGAATACCCGTATTCAGGTAGAGCATTGCGTTACTGAAGAAGTAACCAATTTTGACCTGATAAAAGAGCAAATAAAAATTGCTTCGGGCGAATCTATTTCCGGCAGGAACTATTATCCCGAAATGCATGCAATAGAATGCCGTATTAATGCAGAAGATCCTTACAACGATTTTCGTCCGTCGCCCGGTAAAATAACAGTGTTGCACCAGCCTGGCGGACATGGGGTGAGGATAGATTCGCATACCTACGCCGGTTATGTAATTCCGCCGTATTACGATTCAATGATCGCAAAAATTATTTAAGTAGCGCGCACGCGCGAAGAAGCTATCAATACCATGAGCCGTGCTTTGAGTGAGTATGTGGTAGAAGGTGTTAAAACCACTATTCCGTTTCACCAGCAGCTTATGCGTAACGAGGATTTCCGTAAAGGCAACTTTACCACCAAGTTCCTCGAAACTTTTACAATGTTGTAGCCACTGCTATCTGTTTGCACGAGGTCCCTTGCCAATTGGCGGGGGATTTTTTTTGTGACATATTTGGTAGAGACAAGACATGCCTTGTCTCTACCGTTTTGTCGGTCGTATAATCATTCTTAGCGCCTGGTCTTTTGTAAAATAGGCGATCATCCAGTTGAACAAGGTGGTTAGTTTGTTGCGGTAATTTACCAGTGAAATCAGGTGAATAAATACCCAAATGAACCAGGCTATAAAACCTTTGAAATGCAATTTGGGCGGCAGGTCGGCAACGGCTTTGTTGCGACCAATAATCGCCAGCGATCCTTTGTCTTTATAACGGAAAGGAATAAGTGCTTTTTGCTTAGCCATGCGTACAAAATTCTTTCCCAGCAGCTCGCCCTGCTGCAACGCCACCTGCGCCACCTGCGGATGTCCGCTGCTAAAATTGGGGTCCGTAACCTGTATGCAGGTATCACCCACCGCGTATATATTAGTGGTGCCTTCTACTTTGTTATAGGCATCTACTATCATACGCCGGCCGCGGCCGTAACTGGTTGCCGGAATGCCATCAAAAACTTTTGAGGTTACACCTGCCGCCCATATCAGGTTTTTCGTTTCTATAGTAGTGCCATTGTCAAGGATCACTTTGTCATCTACATAGTCGGTAACATGCGTATTTAATATTACTTCAACACCCAGCTTCGTCAATGCACTATAGGTATCCTGTTGAGATTTTACACTCATGGGCGAAAGCAGTTCGTTGCCACCGTCAACCAGGTATATATGGCTTACATCCCCCATTCCCCTCAGTTCGGGATAGTCTTTCCGTATAACCGATGTTTTCATTTCTGCCAGCATACCCGATACTTCCACGCCCGTAGGGCCGCCACCCGTTACCACGATGGTGAGCAGTTTACCCAGTTCGGTTTTATCGGTTGTAATAGTTGCTTTTTCCATTTGCTGCAACAGGTAATTTCTCATTTCGATAGCATCGTTCACCGTTTTCATGGGAATAGCACTTTTGCGCACATTTTCCAGTCCGAAATAATTGCTTTCCGTGCCGGTAGCAAATACGAGGTAATCATATTCCAGCTCGCCTGTAGAAAGGATTACTTTATTCTGTTCGGGAATTACTTTCAGCAACTCACCCATCCTGAAGCTCAGGTTTTTTTTATCCTGGAACATTTTACGAAATGGATAACTGATGTTAGAAGCTTCCAGGAAGCCGGTTGCTACCTGGTAAAGCAGCGGCGGGAAAAAAGTATAATTGTTTTTATCTACTAATGTGATAAGAAAATCATTATCGCCATCGCCACATGCGTATTTGGCTACATTTACGCCCGCAAAACCTCCGCCAATGATCACTATTTTTTTTGCCATAGATTAATAATTTTTAGATCATCCTTTTTCACAAAGCCATTGCAAAGGTAGTTACGGATGGGCACACTCTGCCTTATCATAGGATATGTATACAGCCATTCCAACGGTATCCCATATGAAAGAATATGATAATGTAATGCAACCTTATTTGCCAGATTAATTTTTATGCTTACTTTTGCGCCGCCAAAAAGGGTGGACAGATGAGTTTTTTGTGATATTTCTACCTGGTATTTGGCGCAATATGAGAGTACTTCCTACCATATAAATCGCTACTGATTTCCTGTTAAAAGGAAATTTTTTACACTTTCATTTGTTTATAAAAATTTATTCCAAATCATAATTTATGGCAGACTTAAAATTTCAAAGAAACTTTGGTATTGCGGCGCATATTGATGCCGGAAAAACCACTACTACGGAGCGTATTTTGCGCTACACGGGTATGATTCATAAAATAGGTGAGGTGCATGATGGTGCTGCCACCACAGACTGGATGGAACAGGAAAAGGAACGTGGTATTACCATTACCTCTGCTGCTGTAAGCTGCCAGTGGAAATTCCCCACTAACAAAGGTGTTGCCGACGCAAATACAAAGAGTTATTATTTCAATATTATTGATACTCCGGGTCACGTGGACTTTACCGTAGAGGTTGAGCGTTCTATGCGTGTACTCGATGGTTTGATTGCCCTGTTTAGCGCAGTGGATGGTGTGGAACCCCAGTCGGAGACTGTTTGGCGCCAGGCAAACCGTTATAAAGTTCCCCGCATTGGTTTTGTAAATAAAATGGACCGTGCAGGTGCAGACTTTTTGATGGTGGTGAGACAGGTAAAAGAAATGCTGGGCGCAAAAGCCGTTCCCTTACAGTTACCTATAGGCGCAGAAGATGATTTTAAAGGGGTGGTAGACCTTATTAAAATGAAGGGTATCATCTGGGACATGGAAACTGAGGGAATGACCTTTAAAGAGATAGATGTACCTGCGGATATGATTGATGATGTAAATGAATGGAGAGCGAGCCTGGTAGAAGCTGTAGCTGAATACGATGATAAGCTGATGGAAAAATTCTTTGATGATCCTAACTCCATCACTGAAGAAGAGATGCATGAAGCGATCCGCAAGGCTACTGTTGACCTGAGCATCGTGCCTATGATGTGCGGTTCTTCTTTTAAAAACAAAGGGGTGCAAACTGCATTAGATGCTGTTTGCCGCTACCTGCCCGCTCCTGTTGATATTGACGCTGTAGAAGGCGTAAACCCGGATACCGGCGAAACAGTTATCCGCAAGCCAGATCCCAAAGAACCTTTTGCGGCATTGGCGTTTAAAATTATGACCGATCCTTTCGTAGGTCGCCTGGCGTTCTTCCGGGTATATTCAGGTCACCTCGATGCTGGTTCATACGTGCTGAACGTAAGAAGCGGTAAAAAAGAGCGTATCAGCCGTATTATGAAGATGTTTGCCAACAAGCAGAATCCGATTGATTTCATCGAAGCTGGCGACATTGGCGCTGCTGTAGGCTTTAAAGAAATTAAAACCGGTGATACATTGTGCGACGAAGCGCATCCCATAACGCTTGAAAACATGTTCATTCCTGAACCCGTTATCGCTATTGCAGTAGAGCCTAAAACTCAGGCAGACGTGGACAAAATGGGCATGGCCATTGGTAAGCTGGTAGAAGAAGATCCTACTTTGCGTGTTAATACAGATGAAGAAACAGGACAAACCATCCTTCGTGGAATGGGTGAGTTGCACCTGGAAATCATCATCGACCGTATGCGTCGCGAATTTAAGGTTGAAGTAAACCAGGGCGCTCCGCAGGTAGCCTACAAAGAAGCGTTTACGCAGAATGTTGAGCACCGCGAAGTATTGAAAAAACAAACCGGTGGTCGTGGTAAATTTGCGGACATTATTTTTGAAATAGGCCCTGCCGACGAAGAGTGGCTGAAAGAAAACCCCGGTAAATCGTTCCAGTTTGTGAATGATATCTTCGGAGGGTCTATTCCACGTGAATTCGTACCAGCTATCCAGAAAGGTTTTGAAACTTCTATGGGTAACGGTGTGTTGGCTAACTATCCGCTGGTGAGCATGAAGATCCGTGTGTTCGACGGTAGCTACCACGATGTGGATTCTGATGCGATGTCGTTTGAGCTTTGTGCAAAGAGCGGTTTCCGCGAGGCCGGCCGCAAAGCAAAACCGGTATTGCTGGAACCCATTATGAAAGTGGAGGTATTAACCCCCGACCAGTACATGGGTGATGTAACAGGTGATATCAACCGCCGTCGTGGCATTCTTGAGGGTATGGATTCCCGTAATAACCTCCAGGTTATTAAAGCAAAAGTACCTTTGAGCGAAATGTTCGGCTACGTTACACAGTTACGTTCCCTCACTTCAGGTCGTGCTACTTCTACCATGGAGTTCAGCCATTACAATCCAGCACCTAACAACATCTCTGAAGAAGTGATAGCTAAGGTAAAAGGAAAGGTAACAGCTTAATGCCCCAGTAGTAAGTAGTATTTGATAAGTAGTAAGTTACTTTAGATACAACCCTGTTTTGCAGCAATGCATTACAGGGTTTTTTGTTTTGTTATGGTCATGGCTTTACTTCGCATACAAAACCTCTTTTTTGAAAAAGCCGTATCATCTGTTTGGCATTTTTGCTTTTATATTGGTATTGCTTTCATTTATACCGTTTAAAAGCACTGTTGATATGCATATGCACGATACATACATGGTGCTGGATATTGCTTTTATTTTTCGCGCCCTTGCAATGTTTTTAATATTGGAATGGATGCTTTATTTTTTTACCGTCAGGATATTGTTTTCTAATGTACTCATTTGGTTGCATGTACTGATTACATTGGGCATGCTGACTATAATATTCATTGCCAGCAGCTTTATTGAACTACCACCATTGAGTGATCCGGCAAGGGTTGATGAAGTAAAAAAGTGGGAGTCGTTCAAGTACTCCAAGCAGGTTTACATTGTGGATGCTTCGATTGTACTATTGTTGCTGGCACAACCAATTTTTGTAATTAATCTCTTATTGGGAATTTTGAAAAGAGCAAATTCTACAAACGACTGAAAACAGACCGCTGAAAGCTGAAAGCTGAAGGCTGAACGCTTATTCCTATCTTGCATTATGGTTATTACTTCTGCCACATACCTGGTAAGCAGCCCCGACTATAAGCATTGTCCAAAGCCAGACAGACCGGAATATGCATTCATTGGTCGCAGCAATGTCGGCAAATCCTCGCTCATCAATATGTTGTGCAACAACCAGAAGCTGGCTAAAACGTCTGCTACGCCAGGCAAAACGCAAATGATCAATCATTTCAGCATCGAAAGCGCTTCTAAAAATAAAGAGCGCGATCAATGGTATATTGTTGATTTACCCGGCTATGGTTTTGCCAAAGTGTCGCAGCAGCAGCGCAAACAATGGGAAAAAATGATGGAAGATTATTTCCGCAAACGCGAAAGCCTGGCAAATGTTTTTGTGTTGGTAGACAGTCGCCATTCCCCACAAAAACCCGATCTTGAATTTGTAAATCGCCTCGGCGAATGGCAGGTTCCGTTTTGCATTGTATTTACCAAAGCCGACAAAACCACGCAGTTGGAAGTAAGCCGCAACATTAAGAACTTCCTGGAAGAAATGCGAAAAACCTGGCAATTTCTGCCTCAGCATTTTGTTACCAGCACCATCAAAAAAATGGGCCGCGATAAGATACTTTCAGCAATTGAAGAATGGAATAAAAGCTTTGAAGAAGAAGCAGGATCGTGAAATATAGGGGAGATAATTCCTTTAGCGGTGCGATCTGCACCACTTAAGCACTGATAGCTAATTGCTGACAGCTTACTAGTTCACCACTTTATTGGCGCAACTGCTGCTGGCAAAGGCTTCGGGTTTGGCTTTAAAGGCAAAGCCCATTCCCAGGATATAACCCATTGCTTCTCTTAATGCTTCGTTGCTCTTAAAGTGAGGGTTGGTGTTAATGTCCGCATGCACTTCCATGTCTACATCATATTGTGTAAACAGGTCGCACAATTCGTAGGCAATTTCAATGCTCTTTGCTACTTCCACCAGCATGCGCTCTTTGATGGAATACTGCTTTTTTGTTTTTTCGTTGTGAATGAACATGAACCCGCCATGACCTTCACGCAGAAATACAATAACAGTAGCAAATTCAGTTTCGGGACCTTTTACCTGCGAGTCGGTGCCAATGCAAACTTTCAGGTGAAAGCCTTTTTGGGTTTCGCGAACAATAGCATGTTTTACCTCTTCCTTGATGGGGATTTGAATCCTTTCTCCGTTAAATTTTCTCCATAGCATATAATAACAGGTTTTCCGAATATACGTATTTTTTTATACGTAACCGTATCCGCCAGGTTATTATTATGTTAGGCGCCTCAGTATTGTCCCGTGCTCAGCAGTACCAGCGTACAGGCCTGCATCGGTACAATTCCATTGTCTTTGGCTAGTTTTTCCAGTTCCTCATTTTCTGTTCCTGGATTAAAAATAATTCGCTTAGGATGCAAAGAAACAATGTAATCGTAGTATTCCTTTTGGTTATAACGATTGAGGTACAACGTTACTGTGTCTATATCATCCGCCTCTCGTTTTTCCGTTTCAATATCCACATCAAGCACCGTGGCTTTTTTCTTGCCAATTGCCTGTACAGGGTGTCCCTTAGCCCTGAGCTGATTCAATGCCAGGTAAGCATAACGCGATGGATCGTCAGAGGCACCCAGTACCAGGGTTTTCTTTTTAGCTGTTTCCATAATACTATTAATTGCCATAAAACTATGCCATAACCAGGGATGGGCATTTTTGTCGGTTATTTTGCAATTTTTGTCGCAAATCAACTGCTTTGTTTCTGCTGCTTTGCTATTGCCAGTTTATTTCCAGAAATTTATTCTTCAACAAATCCCAGCCACTTTTTATGCAACGGAGGTCTTTTATAAAAAACAGTTTTCTTTCAGGTGCTGCCTTAACTGCCGGAACAAGTGCTTTGGCTGCAGATATACCGGCGGATCAATTGTCAACAGTTAATCAGGCCGCAAAGGAGCCGGCATTCAAATTGAAATTCTCTCCCGATTTTGGCATTTTTAAAGAGCTGGGTGGCAAAGACCCTGTTGACCAGGTAAAGTGGGGGTACGACCAGGGATTCAGGGCATGGGAAAATACGATGTTGAGAGAACGCTCTAAAGAAGAGCAGGAACGCATCAGTAAAACCATTCAGCAGTTAGGAATGGAGTTTGGCCAGTTTGTTGGCAGCATGTCTTTTAACGAAGTAACCTATGCCGGGAAAAATACTGCGCTGCGCGATCGGGTGTTGAAAGAAGTAAAAGAATCGGTTGAAATAGCTAAACGCATGAACACCAAATTTATTCACAACGTATTGGGTTTGGCAGACAGCGGGCTTCCCTATGAATTTCAAATGCTGAACGCCGCCGAACTGCTGAAACGTGTGGCAGACATTTACGAACCGCATGGTATTACCATGGTAATGGAAACCATGAATCATAAAATAGATCATGGAGGCATGTTCCTGCATACCATCCCGCAGGTATACACGCTGGCAAAAATGGTGAACCGCGCCCCCATTAAAATTCTTTACGATTTTTATCATGTGCAGATTGAAGAAGGCAATCTTTTACCGGTACTTGACTATGCCTGGGACCAGATAGCCTATATACAGATTGGCGATACGCCCGGCAGAAATGAACCTACTACCGGCGAGATCAATTACCCGTTTGTATTGCAGCATGTATATAACAAAGGCTACCGCGGATTTATAGGGTTAGAACATCGCATTAAAAATCCGGGAAAAGAAGGGGAGTTGGCTGCATTAAAAGCTTACAGAACGATAGATGTGAAGTAGCGCTAAGGTTCCCGGCTTTTTAAAAGTTTGAAATTATCGGCGCACAACTCCTGCAACATCCTCGCATTTTCAAAAGCATTGCCAATGGTGTTGTTGAAGTACACATACACCTTTTTTCCCTGCTGTTGCCATTGCTGTATTTGTTGCGCCGTTTGTTGCAGTAACTGCCTTGAATAACTTCCCTTATAATCTCCCTTTTCGCCATGAAAACGCAGGTAAGCAAACGGCGCATTTTTGTTCAACTCAAGCGTGCCCGATGCTGGCATATCATGCAACACAACAGCGGCATCATAATGGTCGAGCAGGTCGTATACAGTTTGTGTGTACCATCCTTTATCGCGAAACTCTACCGCAGGTTTCCACTGCCCGTCATGGTTCCACCTGCTGACCCTTTTCAAAATTTTTTCCACCTGCTTTATGTAAGTAGCTTTAACGCTGGCAGGAAACTGTATCAGTAAACATCCTTTCCTTTTGTCAACAGCATTAATCGTCTGCATAAAAAAGTCAACGTCTTCGCTTTTCCATTCAACCGTATGCGTAATGCCACGCCAAAGCTTCACCGTAAATTCAAAGTAATCCGGCACTTCGTGCGACCATTTTTCAAACGTGGCTGCCTTGGGTACTTTATAGAAAGGACTGTTTAATTCAACGGTGTTAAACAAAGAGGCATAGTAGGTGAGCCGGGTTTGCAGTTTAAATGGTTCAGGAAAAGTAGTTTTAGGACCCGGTAAAACAATATTACTGGTTCCTATTTTAATGCTGCTATTATTGGTATCGCGCAAGCTCATTTTTGCTGCCTCGTTCTTCCTGTGCATCAAACATAATGCCTTCTGCCGCGCCGGTATTTTAACCATAGCCGTCAACTTAAGAAAATAGTAATGGTTAAACGGTTCAATTATGCACCGTAGGTGTAGTCCTTGTATTAGAGTAGCACCTACGGTGCAAAGCGTTAAAGGCTGGCTTTTTACAAACGGGTTGCTTCCTGAGGCAATATATTTACGGCTAGGTTGAACATTCACCAATAGCGTAAAAAACAACAAGAGCCATCGGCTCGGTCGCATATTGTAAGGACGGATTTCGACCGTCCGAAAAAGCATAAAAACTTTAAGTTAACAGCTATGGTTTTTTAACACGCCGGATAACCTTCGATCCACTGCTTCATAAACCAATAACATTTTTTTAACGCTTTGCCGGGCATGATGGTAAACTTTTGGTTGTGATATATAATCAATCATATTCCTCATATAAAACTATTTTTTATGAAACTTATGAACCTGAAATCAGTAGTAGCTACAGCGTGTTTTTCTTTTCTAATGATGTGTTCTGTAGCCGTATTTGCGCAGGATAAACAACACAAAAACCCCGAGGAAAAGGCGAAAATGATGTCGGATAAAATGAAAACGGAACTTACACTAACAGACGAGCAGTATACGAAAGTGCAGGCAATCAATCTCGATTTTGCTACCAAAGCATCTGCCATTAAGCAGCAGGGCACTGATAAAGCAGCATGGGGCGAAAAGATGAAACCTCTTAAAGAAGAACACGCCAAAGCATTAAAGGAAGTACTTACGCCCGAACAGTTTACCAAGTATGAATCGATAAAAGATGAAATGAAAAAGGATAAACAACAACACGAACCGCAACCACAACAGCAACAGCAATAACAGATAGATATACATGTGATGAACCCGCATTGTGCCGTAACAATGCGGGTTTTTGTTTGCTCAATCTGCTAAGCTGGAGACTGAGTATTTTTTGTACTGAAATTCCTCTTTGAGTAGATACAGCGATGAACTAAGCAATTGAAATTTATTAGGTCATCTCATCAACTTTTGTAACTTTAGCCAATTAGCCCTTCCTCTCATGTTAGCGCAAAACAGATGCATTAAAGGGCAGTGGTTCAATACCATATTCTAAAACATGCACCAGGAAATGAAAACGATTACCAGGCGTACTTTTTTACAACAAACTTCTGTTACGGGATTAGGAATGGCGGCGCTTGGCGCTTTTAGCAGTTTCGATATGGCAGCCCCCGCCATGAAGTTCGGGCTGGTTACCTACCAATGGGGGCGCGACTGGGATTTGCCTGCCTTGCTTTCTAATTGCCAGAAAGCGGGACTCACCGGCATAGAATTGCGCACACAACATGCGCATAAAGTAGAAATAAATCTCTCTGCAGCACAACGGGCAGAAGTGAGGAAAATGTTTGCCAACAGTTCCATTACCTGCATTGGCTACGGCTCTAATTTCGAATATCACAGTCCCGATCCGGCAGTGTTGAAAAAAAATATAGAGGATACAAAATTATATATTCAACTGTGTAAAGACATTGGCGCTACCGGCATAAAAGTGAAGCCCAACGATCTTCCCGCCGGTGTTCCTAAAGAAAAAACCATTGCCCAGATAGCTGCCTCTTTTAACGAAGTGGGAAAATTTGCCGCAGGACTGGGGCAATTGGTGAGAGTAGAAGTGCATGGTAAGCACACGCAGGAGTTGCCTAACATGAAAGCAATATTTGACCAGGTAACAGAGCCAAATGTAAAAATATGCTGGAACTGTAATCCCGAAGACCTGCTGCCCCCAGGGCTGGAAAAGAATTTTGATTCAGTTAAGAAATGGTTTGGCGATACGGTGCATGTGCGCGAAATGGATTCGCCCGATTATCCCTACCAGGAACTGATGAATCTTTTTGTAGCTATGAAATACAAGGGTTGGATATTGTTGGAAGCCAGAACAGAACCGGCAGACAGGGTAACCGCCATGAAACAGCAATTAACAATATTTAACCAGATGGTGAAGAATGCAAAAAGAAAATAGCATTTATTTGTGTGATGGTTTAGTGGTCAAGTAAGTTGAGTAGGTTAAATAAGTTAAGTAGGTTAATTAAGTCGATTGCCCTACACCTTATACCCTACACCTTACACCTTTTGCTTTACAACGATTTGCTCATAACAAAATACATATTCGAACATGGAGGAACTAAATAACCCTGGAAAATCAAGAAGGGATTTTATTAAAAAAACTGCTATGGCAGGAGCCGGTCTTACTATTGGAGGCATGGGCTTTACGGCAAAATCCTATGCAGCCATTCCCGGCGCCAACGAGCGGATCACCATGGCCGTTATTGGTATTCATGGTCAGGGAAAAACGCACATTGATAGCTGGTGCGGGTTAAAAACCAGCAAAAATGTTAGGTTAAAAACCCTTTGCGATACGGACGAGCAATGGTTTGAGTCGCGCGCAAAAATAGTTGCCGAAAAAACAGGCGAAAAACCTGGTACCGAGTGGGACATGCGCAAAGTATTTGACGACAAGGAAATTGACGCAGTTTCTTTTGCCACGCCCAACCACTGGCATGCATTAGGCACTATCTGGGCCTGCCAGGCAGGGAAGCATGTATATGTTGAAAAGCCCGCTTCGCACGATGTATGGGAAGGACGCAAAATGATTGAAGCTGCCCGCAAATACAACCGCCGCGTGCAGGTAGGTTTTCAAAACCGCTCCTTTGCCAATGTAATAGAAGCCATGAAGTTTTTGCACGAAGGCGGAATCGGTGATGTGTATATGGCAAGAGGACTTTGCATAAAGCCACGCGATCCGTTTGGCATTGCAAAAGACAGCGCGCCCCCCGCAACATTGCACTACGACCGTTGGCTGGGCCCGGCAACCTACCGGCCTTACAACGAAAAGAAAGGTCACTATAACTGGCACTGGTTCTGGGATACCGGCAATGGCGATACCGGCAACCAGGGACCCCACCAGTTTGATATTGCCCGCTGGGGATTGAACAAAAATGAACATCCCATATCGGTATATTCAACAGGTGGTATTTATGGGTTCAATCCCAAAGAATGCGCGCAGGAAACCCCTACAACGCAAACTTCCCTGTTTAAATACCAGGATGGTAAAATGCTGGAGTTCGAAACAAGAGGCGGCTATTCCAATGCCGAATCAAGTCTTGAAACACGCATAGGAAATATCTTTTTCGGTACAGAAGGTTACCTGGAACTGGACGGACAAACATGGAAAGCTTTCCGCAAGCGGGAAAAAGATCCCTTTGCCGGCTCAAAAGCGGCCGTTGCCAAACCGGTAGATCCACGTACACCGCCCGGCGGAACAGAACACTACGCCAATTTTATTGACGCCGTACGTGCGGGCAGCGATGATGTGCTGAATTGCGACATCAACACCGGGTTCTATTCTACCACATTGCCCTTGTTGGCTAATATTTCATACAGGCTTAACCGTGAGTTGAAATTTATGGGCGGCGACCGCGACAGGGAAAAATTTGTAAACGATGTTGAAGCAGACGCTATGCTTACGCGTGAGTATCGTCCTCCTTACATCGTACCCGACCAGGTATAGCATTGAGGCTTATGAAAGAAACGTGTTATTTTATTTGATAAAAGAAAATAATAAACAGAGAATATGTAATACCGGTCAAATGGTAACATATTCTCTTTTTTTACAAATAGGAGTGGCGTTATGAGTCCGCGCCCCTTGTTCATTAAAATGGATTTTGTTTCAACCAGAAAAGGAGTTGAGTGCAATGAATAAAAAAATGTGCTGGCGTTTATATACATTGGCTGCGCTGGCGGCAATAAGCATTGTTTCCTGCAGGAATGGTAAAAACCAGGCGGATGATTATACAAGAGAGGAGATCATTGCGCAAGCTCCCGTGTTATCTGCCCAAGCCTCTGTAAAACACATGCGCCTGGAAGAAGGGTTTGAAGTGAAGTTGGTTTGCGCCGAGCCTTTAATCAGCTCGCCCGTTGCCATGAGCTTTGATGAGAAGGGAAGGATCTGGGCGGTGGAGATGATCGGCTATATGCCCGATACAGTTGGTACCGGCGAAGAGGCAGCAAGCGGCAAAATTGTGATTTTGGAAGACAAAGACGGTAATGGTGAATACGATACCCGCAAAGTGTTTATGGATTCGCTGGTATTGCCACGCGCTATTTGTTTGATAGAAGGCGGCTTGCTGGTGGCTGAACCGCCGCGACTCTGGTATGTGCAAATTGATGGCGATAAAGCAGGGAAAAGAACAATAGTTGATACTGCTTATACAGAAGGAGGCAACGTAGAGCATCAGCCCAACGGTTTATTCCGGGCCATGGACAACTGGATATACAATGCCAAAGCTACCAAGCGGTACCGTAAAAAAGGCGATGAATGGTTGATAGAACGCACGCATTTCAGGGGTCAATGGGGTATTTCGCAGGATGATTTCGGAAGACTCTTTTACAACAACAATTCGCAAAATCTTATCGGCGATTATTTTCTGCCAGGGCTCGGACGTACCAACAAAAATCAAAAGAAAGTTTTAGGGTTTGATACAGATATCGTGGAAGACAACCGCGTTTATCCTGCACGCCCCACCCCCGGCGTGAACAGGGGGTATATGGAAAATATACTCGACGACAGCTTGCGCCTGGTGAATTTTACGGCAGCTTCCGGCCCGGTTATTTACAGGGGCGATCTTTTTGGAAAAGACTATTATGGAAACGCATTTGTAGCAGAGCCCTCCGCCAATCTTATTAAAAGAGATATACTCACACAAAACGGTTATGTAATAACAGGCAGCCAGGCGTATAAAGGAAAAGAATTTTTAACAAGCATCGATGAACGTTTCAGACCGGTAAGCTTGTACAATGGCCCTGATGGTGCCTTGTATATAACAGACATGTATAGAGGCATCATCCAGCATAAAACCTATCTTACTCCCTATCTTAAAAATGAGATCAATAAAAGGTCGCTCACCACACCACTTAGCTGTGGGCGCATTTATAAAGTAGTACCCACCGGCAAGTCTGGTAAGACGCTCACGGTGCCCAACGATCCCGTTTCGCTGGTAGCATTGCTTCAGTCGCCCAACGGATGGATAAGAGACAAAGCGCAGCAAATGCTGGTAGATGGAAAGTTTGCCCAGGCTATTCCATTGCTGAAAGAAAATATAAGATCAAAGCCTTCGCAGGTCACCGTTATTCATTCCTTGTGGACGTTGGAAGGATTGAATGCGTTAAGCGAAGACGATATCATGTCATTGTTAAAAGATACTGACCCTGCATTGCGATCTCATGGTGTAGCGGTGCTGTCATCGGTGCTCGATAAAAACAACTATCTGCACTACACGCCTGTGTTGCAGCAAATGATACAGCAGAAAGACAGCATGGTAGCGCCTTACATTGGATTTATTGCGAATAAAATAAAGTCCTTACATGCAAAAGCCGCAGACGATATACTAATGTTACTGGTAAAGCAGTTCCCCGACAACCCATTTGTTGCAGACGCTATCATCAGCAATCTTGAAAACAAAGAAGAGGTTTTTTACAAAGAACGCATCGAAAAAAATATTAGCGATACCAGCCTCGCCATTCACAAACGATTTAAAAAGATTATAAAAGATATTGAAAACAACAAAGTTGCTGCCAACAGTAAACAACTGAAAGCACAATTTCCGCAGGGAGCCCAGCTGTTTCAAACCGTTTGCCAAACCTGTCATGGCGCAGACGGAAATGGCATTACTTCCCTTGCGCCTCCGCTCAATAACTCGGAGTGGGTAACCGGCGATAAAAACAAACTGATCGCTATTGTGCTTTTTGGGCTCTCTGGTCCTGTAAAAGTGCACAATAAGCTTTATAAAGCGCCCGAGATCAACGGCGACATGCCCGGACTAGCCTCTAATAAAGAGTTTACAGACGAAGACATTGCCCAGGTATTAAGCTATATCCGCAAAAGCTGGAACAACAATGCCGGCAGCATTTCAAAAGAAGAAGTCATTAAGATCAGGCAGCAATTCAAAGGGCGCCAGAGCACATTCAGCATGGAAGAGTTGAATGACTGGTAGGGAATTGCTGATTTCTGATTTGGGATTTCTGATTTGAGAACTTTGTTGTCTGGTTAAAATTTTAAAAAATCGCTGAAGCCTTTTGCTGTAGCGGGTTTTGCTCCCTCTCCGCGAGGAGAGGGCTGGGGTGAGGCGATACGCTGAGCTTCAACCGCTTAACTTAGTTAGTCGGACACTAAAGAATTCTGATCTGCGGTTTCCCGTTAGCCCTTTGCGCGCTCTGCGTGAAACTTAAATTTTTTTTAGGGAGTTGTCCGCAACGGAGAAAGCCATTCGTCATTTAAGTGCGCCTTTATAAAAACAGGCAAACTATTTTTAACTTAACTTAAAATTAAGACGTATGGAAAAGTTTATGTTGATTTTTCATGGTGGACAGATGGAATATCCCAGCCCAGAAGATATGCAGGCTAATATGAGCCAATGGCTTGGTTGGATTGAAAAACTTGCAAAACAAAACAAGTATGTTTCTGGTGAGCCTTTATTGCCGGGAGGTAAGCTCATCAGCGGTAAGGATGGAAAAACTGTTACAGATGGACCTTATACTGAAGGGAAGGAAGTGGTAGGTGGCTATTTTATCATCAATGCAGAAAATATGGACGAGGCAGTTGCTATCTCAAAAGATTATCCTGACTACGACAAGGGCGGAACCGTGCAGGTAAGGCAGGTAATGAAAGTAGATATGTAAAGATAAAAGGAGGCAACAACAATCCCCGGGCGTATTTAAAATTGTGGAGCGGATAGAGACAACGCGCTTGCAGTGTCGGGCATCGGTAGGAGCTTCTCCTGCACGGGGAACCCTTACGGGCTTTTTACTGCCTTTTCAATTGGATGAATATGCATAAGCAACAGTTGCATCAATTGGTTGATCATCTTTTCCGGCACGAGTCGGGAAAGATGATCTCTGCATTAACAAGGCTATTAGGCTTTCAGAACCTGGAGAGTGCACAGGATATTGTGCAGGATACACTGTTGCAGGCTATGAACAGCTGGAGCTATGGCAACATTCCTGATCAGCCTGCGGCGTGGATGTACAAGGTTGCTAAAAATAAGGCAATCGACATTCTGCGCCGGGAGAAAAAGTTCCGGGATATCGCTCCCGCGTATGCCTGGCTCATTCAATCGGAGTGGGCCTTGGCATCCACCGTAAATACTTTATTCCAGGAAAAAGAGATACAAGACAGCCAGCTAAGAGTGATGTTTGCCTGCTGCCATCCCGCAATTCCAACAGAATCGCAAATTGCATTAACACTAAAAACGCTTTGCGGCCTCAGCGTGCAGGAAATAGCAAAAGCTTTTCTTACTAATGAAGATACCATTACGAAGCGGATATACCGTGCAAAAGAAAAGATACGATCATTAAAAATTGAGTTGGAAACACCTGATCCGGATGAACTCCCTGCACGGTTGGATGCAGTTCTGAAATCCCTGTATCTTCTTTTCAACGAGGGATATCATTCATCACATCCCGAAAAACTGATCAGGGAAGATCTTTGCCAGGAGGCGATGAGGCTTTGCCTGCTCATTACACAACACTCACTTACTGCTTATCCAAGAAGCAAGGCCTTATTTGCATTGATGTGCTTCCAGGCGTCGCGGCTACATGCACGAATGGAAGACAACGGAGGCATCATCCTCCTTAAATTCCAGGATAGGAGCAAGTGGAACCGCAACCTGATTCAAAAAGGCTTTGATTACATTGACGCTGCTGCCGAACCGTTTGAAATATCAACCTATCACCTCGAGGCCGGCATCGCTTCGCTGCATGCAGCTGCTCCTTCATTTGAACGCACAGACTGGAAGAGTATTTATCATTTGTATGAAATGCTCTATCAATTACAGCCTAACCCGGTAGTTGCCATGAACAAAGCAATCGCTTCTGCTTATGCCATTAACACCGAAAGGGCGCTGGAAGAACTAAAACAGGTTAAAGGGCTGGAGCATCACCACCTGTACCATGCTTCGCTCGGCGAGATGTATTACGGTCTGAATCAAAAGAAAAATGCAAAAACCTGTTTTGAGAAAGCATCGGCACTAACAACATCACAAACCGAAAAACAATTGCTGCACGAAAAGATCCGGTTGTGCTGAACAATGAAATGTTGTTGGCGCTGAACGATATGCATAATATAAGAAGCCGGCGTGGAAGCTGTTGCTTAAGCTGCAGCGACTGAATAAATAGGACCTTTTTATTCGACAGATTTTACTTTGTAGGTTCGCATTGCATTTTCTATTTGAGATTGTTCTGTGGTATCAGGATATAGAAAATAGCTGGGTGCTTCTATTTTGTCCACTTTTGTTATCTCTATTTCAATTACTGCACTGATTGGAAATTTGTCGGTGAACAAATCCGTCAAAGGTTTTACTTTTTCCTTAAAAGTTGAGTCGCCTTTATTAATAAGTGCCGCTTTTCCTTTTAGCTTAAATCCTTTCTGCACAAAAATATCCACGAAGCTTACGCAAACAAGCGGATTGTCTTTTATATTATTAATACTATTTGGCGAGGCAATATTTGCAATTAATAAAGTCTTTTCGTCTCTGTACGTAAAAATTTCTTTTGGCGAAACATTCGGTTCATGCTGCCTGTTGGAGGTTGCCAGCCAACACAAAACGCTTTTGTCAATGTATTTTTTTACTTCATCGCTTAACATTTGAATAGCTATTTTTTATTTCGTTCAGTTGATGGTTTCCACCGCCGTGGGTTGTGCCCTTTTACTCGGCCAGATCGTCCGGTATTCCGCCCCGCGCAGATCATCGGTGTGTGCCGACCGTCACCGAAACCACACGCCGTGAGTCGTGTCTCACGACCCACTCACAAATTACTTGGGCACTTTGGCCGCAGCCCTTCTGCCTTCGCCTTTGTTATTGGTCAAATCGTCGCCCAATTCTTTCCTGTATGTGTCGGCAATTGCATTTAATTGCTTTACTATTTCCGGGTGTTGATCTTTTACATCCAGCGTTTCGCCCGGGTCTGTTCTTAAATCATACAATGCCAGGTGAACACTGTCGCTTGCATATTTTCCCGGAAATCCATCATTGCCCATCTGCGTTTTTTTATAGGTTTGAGACGTGCACGGAAATACCAGTTTCCATTGCCCTTTGCGTATGCCTTTCAGGCTGTTGGCATCGTAATAATATACAAATTCATCGCGCGGCTCTTTGCCACCCTGTTGCAGCAGCAGAGGCTGAATATTGATACCGTCAATTTTCTTTTGGGGCAGAGCCGCCTTGCAGATGTTTGCAATAGTTGGCAGCAGGTCTATTGTGGAAGCAATGCTGTTGCAAATGCTTCCGGCAGGTATAACACCCTTCCATTGCATAATACATGGCACACGCTGCCCGCCTTCCCAGGCGGTTCCCTTTCCTTCGCGCAACCCGCCAGTATTGCCTGCATGGTTCCCAAATGTGAGCCATGGTCCGTTATCGCTGGTGAATACAACCAACGTGTTTTCACTTAACTTTTGCTCGTCCAGTACACGCATGATCTCTCCAACCGACCAGTCCACTTCTTCCATCATGTCGCCAAACAAACCCGCGCCACTTTTATTTTTAAACCTGGCAGAAGCTGCAATGGGTACATGTGGCATGGAATGCGCTAAATACAGGAAGATAGGTTTGTGCCTGTTTTTTTTAATGAAATCAACTGCCCTTTCCGTATACAAGCCGGTTAATGTTGCCTGGTCTTCGAGCGTTTTGATCTCGCGTATTTTGTTATTTCCATCAATGAGCGGAAGCGGCGGATATCTGAATTTCCTGTTGTTGCTGTCGGTGATCGGCGTTCCGTCAAATTCTACCGGCCACATGTCATTCGAGTAAGGCAATCCCAGGTATTCATCAAAGCCTTGTTGTAATGGAAGGAATGGCTGCTTTTGACCGAGATGCCATTTGCCCACCATGCCGGTGCGGTATCCTTTATCGTGCAGCAACTCAGCAATGGTTTGTTCTTCGGGATGCAAGGCTTTTTCACTCCATGGGAAGAGTGCTCCCGAAATACCAATCCTGTTTGGATAACAACCCGTAAGCAATGCCGCCCTGGAAGCGCTGCATACAGCCTGTGCCGCATAAAAATTCGTAAAGCGCATGCCTTTCGCCGCCAGCCGGTTAATATTGGGTGTGTGATAAGGAAAGCCACCATAACATTCCAGGTCGCCATAGCCCATATCATCCATAAAAATGATTATGATGTTAGGAGCAGGAGTTTTCTCAGCTCGTACTGCAGTCAGCATCCCAATCATTAATAAAATTGTCAGCCCTGAAAAATGCCTGTGTGGTTTGCTCATCCTGGTTAGTTTTTAAATTAGTAGCGTACTATTTTACTTCGTATACTGTATGCAAGGATAAAGATTTTTATTGAGTAGTGAGGTGGTTGAGTGAATTAAGTTGAGTGAGTTAATTAGGTTGAGTGGTTAAGTGAGTAACAAGTTGAGTTGATAAAGGTTTCCAACTTTTAAAAAGTTGGAAACCTTCGCTTCCGATAGCTGATAGCTGATAGCTGACTGCTGACTGCTGACCACTCACCACCCCACAAAAAAATGGTCCCGACGCCATATCGTTTTTTGGCACCGGGACCGTATTAGTGTGTTTTTTTATTGAACGCAATCCTGTTAGAAAATATTGTATGCAAAGCTCACATAATACAAGCCGCCTACCTGCGGGTTGCCATAAGCATTCAGATAATATTGGTTAAGCACATTGGTAGCGCCCAGCTTAACCAGTGACCCGATAGAAGGAAAACGATAACCAACCATGGCATCCATTGTAAAGAAAGATGGAACAGTGCCGGTAGCAAAATCAGCTTCCCACAAAAACTCACTTTGCCAGCGGCCGGTAACGTTAAACACCACGCGTTTTGCTTTTCCAAAACCGGTATGTCCTATGCCCCCGTTGATGCGATGGCTGGGAGTATTGAACTGTGCGCTGAAATCGGAAGGCACATCCCCGATTTCGTCGTGATAATAGTTGGCAAAAAATGATAAGCCGCTTGTAAGCCTGTAATCCAAACCAATGCCATAGCCCGAATTTTTTACTTTGATAGGATCGATCTTTACATTCCCGCTTCCATCCGCCGACATAGTAGCTGCGTTTTCAACAATGGAATAAATGGTTTGGCTCGATGGAACCAACGATGAAGGTTTGGCAACCAGCGTACGACCAATAAAGTTCTGGTATTGACCTGCATAATAATATACGTCTATCATCAGCTTTTTTGCAATCAGCCCTTTGTATCCAATTTCATACGAGGTAACACTTTCCGGCTTTAGCTCCTGCGGGGTATAAGTACCAATTACCTGGGCGTTGTTGTTCAGCCTGTATACCGGTTGCGTACCCAGGTCGGGTCCCGGTTTCCCACCGGGTAAAGTTGCCTGTTGTATCCAGGGCAATCCGCCAACCAAAAACTGTCCGCCGCCAATTTCTAAATTAATGTATTGTTGCTGTGTAGACGGGAACCGGTAAGCCGTCTGGTAACTCAGGCGAACATTGTGATCCTGGGCAACTTTCACCAAAGCAGTGGCACGCGGCGTAAAGCGGCCTTTAAAATTGTCATTCTTGTCATATCGTCCACTAACGCTTAGGGTTAATCGTTCTTTGAAAAGTTTTTTGGTGAGTTGTCCGTAAGCGCCGTATTCGTTAATCTTGATAGGACCATCATAGTCGATGAACAGAGTACCCTGCGAGTTCAATACATATTGTTTCCACGATGCACCCACTACCAGTTCAACAAAAGGAATCAGGTCTCTCAGGTTGTATTGCCCTTCTGTCATCCATAAATCACTTTTATCCAAAAACAATCCTCCTGCCGGGATGGGGGTTGAACGCACCTGGTCGAACAATTTTTTGAACTCCGGCGAGCCGGACAATGGGCGGCCATTGTCGGCAAAGCTACGGGCAAAGTTGTGAGCGGCTGCTTCATCGGCACCCGAAAGTCGCGCCTGCGAAAAAGCACCCACATACTCCGCAAACCAGTTGGTACTTGGTTTCCAAGCTTCGTTTAAGCGTCGTGCCGTAATAGTGGCATTGTAAGCTTGTCCAGCATTTTCCTGCGTTGTATAACCGCGAACAAACCAGTTCTTGCTTTTCAGCTCCAATTTATACTGTCCAATCTTGGCATCTTTTAGCGAATACCGGTCACTGCCCGTATATACCGTGCTGCCCGTGCCAAAGTACCCGGTTAACGATGCCTCCAGGTTGGAAGTGATTTTGTAGTGAAGGCTGCCCGACAATTTAAAGTTAACAGTGTTGGGGTTAATCATTTCGTTTTCGGCATAACCGGTACGTGATGCGCTTTGTTCTGGTATTACGCCGTTGCGAAGTCCGAAATAAAACGGAACCATGTTGGTAACCGCTCCCTGAACTTCGGCAGGTAAGCCACCAATGAAAGCCCCTATTTCCTGTGGTGTTGCATTGGCCGGCAACATAGCATTCATGGCCTGCACAATATCCACAGTGCCTCCCGTTCCGGCCAATATGCCCTGCCTCGTTTGTTCCTGTACCAGTTGCGCCAGGCTCTGCATGCTAAAGCCGTTATCGCGCATATTCGTTTCATCGCCATACACATTGATGCCATCGTAGTTAGGATCGGTTTGGTGATTACCAGGTTTCAACTGTCGCGTGAGCCTGTCGTAATTTTGCGTACTGTTCGCAATCCAATCCTTTGCCTGTATTAGCTGGAATCCCACCTTAAAGGCAAACTTGTTGTTGAAAGCCTTCGCCCAGCGCAGCGACCAGTCGTTGTACCAGCCCGGCTTGTCGCGCTGCTTTTTATCCACGTGGTTCATGCCCGTTTTAATCTGGAAACTCAATCCCTGGTATTTGTAATGGTCTTTGCTATTAATGAGCAACGTGCCATTCATACCGCCGGGGCCATACAATGCGGAAGATGCACCTGGAAGCAATTCCATATTGTCTACATCCAGTTCCGTCAATCCCACAAAATTGCCCAGCGAAAAATTCAATCCCGGCGCCTGGTTGTCCATTCCATCTACCTGCTGGTTCATGCGTGTATTGCCCGAAAAATTAAATCCTCTTGTGCTCGGCGTTTTAAAAGTGAGCGACGAGGTGGTAATATCCACACCCTTTAGCTGCGCCACCATATCATAATAGCTGGTAGCGGGAGAATTGCGGATGTTAGCAGCGTTTACCCGCTCTATACTAACGGGCGACTCCATCACTTTGGTGGCCGTGCGTGTAGCCGCCACTACTATTTCCTCTCCCAGTGTAGCCGATGGCGTCAGGCTCACGTTGATCTCGTCCGCCGATGTTACCTCCATTTCCTTTGTTTCAAAACCAATGGATGAAAATACCAGTGTAAGCGGCAAAGCTCTGGCAGTATTGAATCTGAAAAATCCTTTTGGATCGGTAAACGATCCCTCTGTAGAACCTTTTATCAGCACTGAAACTGCGCCAATTGGTTCGGCGTTGGCAGCATTTTTTACAGGTCCCGAAATAATTGCAGTTTGAGCAGATAGTTGCAGTGTAATAAAAGTGAGCAGTAACGTAATGGCACTACGTAAGTTTTTTTTCATATTGAGCAGATGTTAGGTGAAAGATGCATACACAAATTAGTGAATGTAAGTGGTTTTTTTTCAATTATTTGACAGATCAGACAAGCTGGTACATGTAAAAGCTAAGCCAAAAGAATTGGGTAAAATGCTGCTTTGTGTGGATAGATATATTTTAGCCGTTGCTTTGAGGCAATTACTTTTTTTAGAAGGGGCGATGGCTTGTAAGGGGAAAGCCAGGTAATGGATTTTCTCCTTTTCTTTCTAAGATTTTATTTTATTGCGCACCGCATTGATCGATCACGAAGAGGTCAACACAAAACTTGTGAGAAGAAAAAGCTTTGAAATATTATTATTGTTTGAAACGCAATTATAAAAGTTATGCTGTTCGCAGGTGGCCGAGCCGCATGCTGAACAGCATAGACTTTTTTCAATGTACATTATATGCTACCACACCGGATACACCAGCCCCGTTTGCGCGCCCAGCACGCTTTTTTTATAAGCGTTGGCAACACTTACCATGCTAACAGGCATAACACCGGGAAAGAAAGGAAAATATTCGGGCGACTCTTCAACAACGGTAGGCGACACCGCATTTATTCTAACATCATTTTTCAGTTCAATAGCGGCGGCTTTTACGAACCCTTCAATTGCCGAATTAACTGCGCTTAGCGAAGAAGTGAGCAATACCGGATCGTGAGCCAGGCTGCCCGATGTTAGTGTAAAGGAACCGGAGGGTTTAATATAGTGCTGCCCGATAAGCACCAGGTTCACCTGCCCCATCAGCTTACTGTTTATACTCTTGCGAAAATCGCCATCGGTCATTTGCTCCAATGGGCCAAAATGTCCTTCGCCGGCTGCGCATATCAATGCGTCAAATGCGCCTACTGTTTCATACATTTTCTTTATAGACGCAGGGGCGTCGATTTTTACCTGCAAGTCTCCGCTTTTCGAACCAACTTTTACAATTTCATGTTCATTTCCCAATGCGTTTACAATGTGTTTTCCAATAGTGCCGGTAGCACCAACAATAACAATCTTCATTTGTTTGTTTATTTTTTAGTAAATGAAATGCAAATCTATAGCGGTACTGTACTTTTGTCAAGTAGTTACCTTTTTGTCAAGTATTGACGTTATTGTCTAAATTTTATTGCTAAAGGGATGGATGCCGAAAAAAAAATAAAAAAATTTTACAGGGCAGATGATTGCCCTATTACAAGCACCATTGATATCATTGGAGGCAAATGGAAACCTACTATTATATGGTTGCTATTACAAGAGAAGTTGAGATTTGGCCAAATCCACAAATTAATGCCAGGCATCGCTTTAAAAGTTTTATCTCGTTCATTGAAAGAACTTGAGGCCGATGGAATAGTGATCCGGTCTGTTTATCCGGAAGTGCCGCCTCGTGTAGAATATTCGCTGACTGCCAAAGGAGAATCTCTTAAAGAAATTATGAACCTGCTGTCTGTATGGAGTCAGGCTAATATATTGCAGAAGCAAGCAGTTTAATTCAATTGCTACAGATCATTCGTTGTACAGCCGATGATCAGTGTAGTACGTACTGATGGTGTAAGTTTTATGGTTGCTGATAGCCGGTTGCCGATGGCTATTCTTTCTTTACATTTATGCTATGAAAATTACTTTCTTTTCCACCCAGCCTTACGATAAAATATTTTTCAACCGGTATAAAGAAGAATATGGGTTTGAACTGGAATACTTTGAAACCCATTTAGGACCGCATATCGTAAACGTTATCGATAACGCCGATGCCGTATGCGCTTTTGTAAACGATAAGGTAAACGAAGAAGTAATAAAAGTGCTGGCGCAAAAAGGAGTGAAAATAATTGCCATGCGCTGCGCAGGCTTCAACAATGTTGATGTGGAAGCTGCTAAGAAATATAACATCCGCGTGTGCCGCGTTCCTGCGTACTCACCCGAAGCCGTAGCCGAACATGCGCTGGCTATGATCCTTACTCTCAATCGCAAAACACACAAGGCTTACAACCGGGTGCGCGAACAAAATTTTTCGCTCAATGGTTTGCTGGGTTTTAACCTGTACCAAAAAACGGTGGGCGTAATAGGTACCGGCAATATCGGAAAGGCTTTTTGCCGGATCATGCTGGGTTTGGGATGCAGGGTAATAGCGCACGATGTATACCAAGACAAAGAAATGCAGCAGAAAGGAGTAGTATACCAGTCTATGGATACACTATTGCAAGCGTCGGACGTTGTATCGCTGCATTGTCCGCTTACAGAGCAAACCAAACATCTCATCAATGCAGATGCCATAAGCAAAATGAAGCGCGGTGTAATGCTGATCAATACCAGCCGCGGAAAGCTGGTGCATACAGCCGATGCTATCGATGCACTTAAATCGGGGCACCTGGGTTACCTGGGAATAGATGTATACGAGCAGGAAGAAAAGTTGTTTTTTAAAGACCTGAGCGGAAGCATTATTGAAGACGATGCCATACAACGCCTCATGAGCTTTCCAAATGTGCTGGTTACCGCGCACCAGGCATTTTTTACAGAGGAAGCGCTTACCCAGATAGCTGTTACCACTTTGCAAAATGTGCAGCAGCTATTGAACAATACGATGCCGGCGAATAGCAATGCGGTGGTGGTGTAGAGCTATCAGCGTCGATGAGTAGTAAGTAGTAGGTGGTAAGTAGTAAGAAGGTGAACTCCTTACTGCTGCCTTTCAGCGACTGACAGCTGATAGCTGATCGCTGGTCCTCCTTTTGGTCATGTCACACGCTAGGTTTATTTTAGCGGCATGAGTAATTTTCAGTTTCCCGGTCAAACTGCTTTTTATAAAGGAAAAGTGCGGGATGTTTATACCATTGGCAATACGCTGGTAATGATTGCCAGCGACAGGATATCGGCATTCGACGTAATACTTCCACGACCCATTCCTTTTAAAGGGCAGGTTCTGAACCAGATTGCCGCGCAAATGTTGCAGGCAACTGCGGATATATGTCCCAACTGGCTGCAGGTGGTGCCCGCTCCCAACGTTTCTATCGGTAAAAAATGCGAACCTTTTAAATTGGAAATGGTAGTGCGTGGACACCTGGTTGGACATGCCTGGCGTACTTACAGCAGCGGTAAACGGGTATTGTGTGGTGTAACGCTGCCGGAAGGACTAAAGGAAAATGATGCCTTTCCCACGCCCATTATTACGCCTGCCACCAAGGCAGAGCAGGGGCATGATGAAGATATTTCGAAAGAAGAAATTCTTGCAAAAGGGCTTGCCACCGCCAAAGAGTGGCAACAGTTGGCAGATTATACTTTGAAGCTTTTTGAAAGAGGACAGGCGATCGCTGCCAAACATGGATTGATACTGGCAGATACGAAATATGAGTTTGGTAAAATTGGCGATACTATTTACCTGATGGATGAAATTCATACGCCAGATTCATCGCGGTATTTTTATGCAGAAGGGTTTGACGAGCGCCAGCAAAAGGGTGAACGGCAAAAGCAATTGAGCAAGGAATTTGTAAGAGAGTGGCTGATAGCAAATAACTTTATGGGCAAAGAAGGGCAAACCGTCCCGGTTATGACAGACGAGTGGGTGCAAACGATCAGCAACCGGTACATAGAACTGTATGAAAAAGTAACCGGCAATCAATTTAAACCTGAGCCACTCAGTGAGCAGGAAACATATGACAGGATAGTGGCTGCTCTTCCACAACTAAAATCTTAATGATATGAAGATAGCAAGCGTTGCTTTGGCGGCCGTTTTATCCGTTATGTCAACTATAACAATGGCGCAACAGGCTGCAGAAAAGTATCTGATAACGGGCACGTATACACAAGGGAAAAGCGAAGGCATATATGTGTATTCGTTTAACACAAATGATGGCAGCTATAAGGAAGTAAGCCATGTAAAATCATCCAACCCGTCGTTTGTAGCAGTATCGCCCAATGAAAAATATGTGTATGCTGTTAATGAAAACGGCGATAAGGATAACGGCGGAGAAGTTAGCGCGTTTGCATTTGACAAAGCCACCGGCAAACTCACTTTCCTGAACAAGCAGCTATCTGCAGGTGATCATCCCTGTTATGTTGAAGTAGATAAAACAGGCAAATGGGTGATTACAGGCAATTATAGCAGCGGCACATTATCGGTGCTGCCGGTTGAAGCTGATGGAAGCCTGGGCAAAGCTGTCACCACCATTCAGCATTCCGGTTCAGGCGTTAACAAAAGCAGACAGGAAAAACCACATGTGCATTGCACCATTTTGTCTAAAGACAATAAATGGCTTTTTGTACCCGACCTCGGAATTGATAAAGTGATGATCTATGCGTTTGATGCCAACACCGGTAAACTGACACCCGGACCGCAGCCTTTTGCAAAAGTAGCCGACGGTGCAGGACCGAGGCATCTTACTTTTCACCCCAATAACAAACACGCTTATTTAATAGAAGAGATGGCGGGCGCCGTTACGGTTTTCGATTATGTAAGAGGACGGCTGCATGCGGTGCAGCATATTAAAACGGTGCAGGATAATGACAAAGAGTTTCTTGGAAGTGCAGATATACGTGTATCTGAAGATGGTAAGTTCTTATACGCATCCAACAGGGGAGGGTTTAATACGATTGCTATTTTCAGCATCGATCCGCAAAACGGAAAACTAACACTTGTAGGGCATCAGCCTTCCGGCGGAAGAATTCCACGTAATTTCTCTCTTAGTCCCGGGGGCAACTTTTTATTGGCTGCCAACCAGGAAACCGATGATATAGCAATATTTAAAACCGATAAGAAAACCGGCTTGCTTACCGATACGGGTAAACGCATCAGCGTAGGAAAGCCCGTTTGTCTAAAGTGGGTTAACAAATAACTATGGCTGTTGAGTGAGGGTATCATAATCCGTTCCTATCGGTGGGTGTCTTCACCGACCTCACAGCCAAGGTTCGTGTCTCACGAACCTTCCGTAATTATTCGTGGTTCGTGAGACACGAACCAAGGCGAGCGGCATTTCATCAAACAAAATGTTATCAACCATCCCTATGCCGTTGGTTATAATCTCACCCGCATGTGTTATTTTCGCTCCTCAACACTTACAATTCGTGTATGCTGGCAATTAACCTTAGGTCGTTTAAACAAAAAGTAAGACATCATAAAAGAGCTTTCAAGAGTTTTTTAACAAAGCTTGAAAACAATCCTCCCCGCAAACTGGATGAACTGGCTGTAAAAGCCGACAGGGATGTTTGGCTGGAAACGGATTGCCTCACCTGTGCCAATTGTTGTAAAACCATGAGTCCTACTTTTAACACGAAAGATCTTAAGCGCATCTCCGCCCACCTTGGCATGTCGGTAAAAGCGTTTAAAGAAAAATGGTTGTATTACGATAAAAAGGATAAAGACTGGATGAACAAACAGCAGCCTTGCCAGTTTCTTGATCTCACCACCAATATGTGCAGCATTTATGAAGTACGCCCCGACGATTGCGCAGGCTTTCCCCATCTTACCAAAAAGAAAATGGCAGATTATTTACACGTGCACAAACAAAATATAGAATACTGTCCTGCTACCTATAAAATGGTGGAAAAAATGAAACTCCTGTTGTCTAAAGGGACACATCTTCAATAAAAAAATATTCGCAGGGCTTGCCATACTGAAGCATAATGGCCAGCACATCGTATTGCACTCTTTTCCATTGAGGATAACGATACAAAAATTCTTCTCCGGCTTTCATCAACCTGTCAATTTTCGTGTTGGTTACTGCCTCTTCGGGTAAGCCAAACTTTGTGGAGCGACGGGTTTTCACTTCAATAAAATGAAGCACATTGTCTTTTTGCGCAATGATGTCTATTTCGTAATAAGAAAATCGCCAGTTTGTGTGGAGAATGATAAACGAACGCTGCTTCAGGTAGGTTAATGCGAGCGTTTCGCCTGTTTTACCGGTGCGGTTGTGGTTAGCCATAAAAAACCTTCAGCAAATGAATAGCTGTAAAAACGGTGTTTTTTAAATAGTGACAGTGTGCTGGTATCAGGCCTTTGTGACCTTTGGCGCATATTGCTTCAGCAGGTAATAACTGCCAAACAGCACAGCGCTGAAAAACAAAGTGCCATACAGGGAATTCTTGTAGAAAGGCAATCCATCGGCAAAACACATCATCAAACCATCCCATGTTTTAGGGCGTTGCAATCCGCCGGTGCCGCTAAACCATACCAGGAAATTAGAAAGAAAAAAGTATACAGTTGGGGCCACAACAGAACCTACAACAACATTGAGCACATTTGGCTTATTAATAAAAAAGCCCACAACAGTGATCAATCCAAACAATACATAGTTTGTAAACTGACCTTCATAAAAGCCTTGCATTTGCGAATAGCCTGCCGAATACAGTACTTCATATATCACGTCCGACAACACCATCGAAAACAAAGGCAACGCAAAAGCCCATTTTTTGTCTTTAATAATAGCGCCGGCAAAAAAAGCCATGGCAATTTGCGGTGCAAAACCGTATGGTCTGCCCGGCACAATTCTGTAGAGTGCAGCTATAGCAATTAAAGCAACAAAAATGATCAGGATGGTCTTGTTGAATTTCATATTCTCACGTTATAGGGCAAAAATAGGAAGTTTTTAAGTTTATCGTAGGAGTTTAGGGTTTTTATAGTTTACGGTTTAAAAAACGGCAAATGATAAATACTGGACATTGTTTTTGTATTTTCAATATTTTTTGAAAGTTTAGAAAAAGTTGCTACGTTTGTATCACAATTTATTCAAATGAAGTTAGCCGAAGCCAAACAGCAATTTGTAGCATCGTGGGGAGCATTTGGAACCCAATGGGGCATTAACCGTACCATGGCACAGATTCATGCACTCCTGCTCATCAGTCCCGATCCATTAAGCGCAGACGATATTATGGAACAATTGAGCATTAGCAGGGGCAATGCCAATATGAATATTCGTGAGCTGATAGACTGGGCATTGGTGAACCGGATTATTGTTGCGGGAGAACGTAAGGAATATTTTACCGCGGAAAAAGACATCTGGAAAGTAGTGCGCCAGATTGTAAAAGAAAGGAAGAAGCGCGAACTGGATCCAATGCTTAAGTTGTTAGACGAACTGGAAAATGTAGAAGGCGACAAAAGGGATAAGGAAGTAAAAACGTTTACCGACGCCATTGCCAATATAAGACGGGTAGGAGGGCAGGCAGAAAAAACACTGGATACATTGATCAAGGCAGATGAAAACTGGTTTATCAGCAGTTTGATGAAGATCTTTAAATAAAAACATTTCACGCAACCTAAAAAAGGCCGGGTATTACCGGCTTTATTTAGTAATCTAATTTTCAAAATTTTCTGAAAATTCAAAATTAAAATATGAAACATAAAAAAATAATTCTGGCCGGGGGAAGCGGTTTTATAGGAAGTTATATGAGTGAATACTGGCATAAGGATAACGATGTGGTAGTGCTGACCAGGAAGAAAAAGGAAGCGGGACACAATAACAAATACGGCAAGCGGGAAACGTTGCCCGGCGTAAAATATATTGAATGGGATGGAAAACATACTGGGGAATGGGCAAAAGAGCTCGACGGCGCCGACATATTGATAAACCTGGCTGGCAGATCGGTAAACTGCCGCTACAATTACCGCAATATGAAGGAAATTTTTACAAGCCGGCTGGATGCTACCCGCGTGCTGGGCGAAGCGGTTAACCATGCCGTTAAACCACCTCATATGTGGGTGAATATTGCTTCGGCTACCATATACCGTAATGCCCTTGATCGTGCGCAGGATGAATATACCGGTGAGATCAGCGCATTAAAAGCCATGAACTGCCCGGCAGGTACAATAGAAGACATAAAGGCTTTTATTTACAAATGGATCGGCTGGCTGGTGCCTCCTTTGTTTGTAAACCGCAAAGCCCGGATAAAAAAAGATTTTTCCGTTCGCGTTTGCCAACTGTGGGAAGACTGTTTTGAGCAAATACAAACACCGCAAACCAGGAAGCTATGCCTGCGTACAGCTATTACCCTGGGCAACGGAGGTGTAATTGTTCCTTATCTCAATCTTGTAAAAGCAGGTTTGGGTGGCAGGCAGGGAAATGGCCGGCAGATGTATAGCTGGATACATGCAGAAGACCTCTGTCGTTTAACGGAATGGCTGTATCAACATCCCGCAGTAAACGGAATACTGAATGCAGCCGCTCCCGATCCTGTAACCAATAAAACGTTTATGCATACACTGCGTAAAGCTGCCGGCCGCAGTTGGGGACTACCCGCTTTTAAATGGATGCTCGAAACAGGAGCCGCGCTGATCGGCACCGAGCCCGAACTCATTTTAAAAAGCAGGTGGGTAGTGCCCGCAAAACTGCTGCAGCATGGGTTTACTTTTAAGTATGCCCGTTTAGAAGAGGCGTTGAAAGAAATTGCAAGAAACAAATTCTAAATCCTAAATCACAAATCTAAAATTTCCTCCTGTCCACTCCCTGTCTTTCCAGCATCCATCCAGGGTATTCGGCGGGCAGTTTACTTACTTCGTCGAGCTTCTTTAATTCGTCGTTTGTAAATGTTACCTGTGTCGATTTTATATTGTCTTCCAACTGTTCAGGTTTTTTAGCGCCAATGATCACGCTGGTAACTGCTTTTTGATGCAGCAGCCAGGCCAGGGCCAATTGCGCTACCGACACCTGCTTTTCTTTCGCTATTACTTCCAGCACATCTATAATATCAAAAGCCCTGTCGCGGTTTACCGGTGGAAAATCGAAATTAACCCGGCGCGAATCTTCGGTTACTTCGCCGCTGCGTTTGTACTTGCCGCTCAGCAAACCGCCTGCCAGCGGGCTCCATACCAGCAACGCCAGGTTTTGATCGTTCAACAAAGGAATCAGTTCCCGCTCCAGGTCGCGACCAGCCAGTGTGTAATAAGCCTGCAATGAAACAAACTTAGCCAGCCTGTTATATTGCGAATAGCTTAATGCCTTCATAATATGCCAGGCAGCCAGGTTGCTGCAACCTATATACCTCACTTTTCCGCTTTTAACGAGTGTATCCAATGTGTCTATTGTTTCTTCAATAGGTGTAAGTTCATCATAGCCGTGTATCTGGTACAGATCAATGTAATCCATATTCAGCCGTTTCAAACTGGCATCTACTTCGTGCAGGATGTGTTTGCGGCTTAAGCCTATGCTGTTCGGTAAGTCGCCCATTTTACCACGCACCTTTGTGGCAATCACCAGGTCATCGCGTTTAAGTCCCAGGTTGCGTATAGCCTTGCCCGTCATTTCTTCCGAGAGTCCTTCTGAATAAACATTAGCAGTATCAATAAAATTAATGCCTGCTTCAACCGACCTGCGGATAAGATCATCTACCGGCTGTTGTTCCAGTTGGCCTATTGCCGTCCAGTAACCCTTACCGCCGAAGGTCATGGTTCCCAAACAAAGTTCCGATACTTTTAATCCTGTGTTTCCTAATAGATTGTATTTCATAATAGTTGATTTGCAACAGCAAAGGTAATGCGATTGTGTCCACCGCTTGTCAACCTCTTGTTATCAAAATAAATAAGCCGCAGATGAGCAAATGAAAATTATCTGCGAACCTGCGGCTGATCAAATTGAATTCTATGCCAATCTGCTGCTTATAAACTAAACAGCCATTGCTTCCTTATTGTATTTGTTCCTGTATTCAATAGGCGATAATCCTGTAATTTTTTTAAAGATGGTTCTGAACGCTTTGGTATCTGCATAACCCACTTCGTACATTACCTCGTTGATGTTTTTACGGGTTGTTTCAAAGTTTCGTTTCGCTGCTTCAATTTTTACCCGTTGCATGTATTCAACCACCGTATTGTTGGTAGCCTTCTTAAATCTTCTTTCTAGGTTTCTTCTGCCAATGGCAAGGCTGTAGGCCAACTGTTCTATGGTGATTTTTTCGTGGAAGTTCTTCTCAATGTATTCCTGTGCTTTTTTAATCGGTTCATCCGCGTGATCCTTCTGTCCCTGGAATATAATAAACGACGACTGGTTTTCGCGCTCAATCTGTATGGCAAATACTTTTGCGCACAAAATAGCCATCTCCCTGCCGGCAAATTTCTCAATAAGGTGAAGGATAAGATTTGTGTAGGAAAAAGCGCCCCCGCTTGAGTACAAGCCCTGGTCGTCGGTAACAATTTTTTCGGGAACCAGCACTACATCGGGAAACATCTTTGCAAACTCATTAGCCGCAAGCCAGTGCGTAGCGCATTGCTTTCCGGTTAGCAAACCGGTAGACGCCAGTATAAAAGCGCCCATACAAAGACTGGCAACTTCGGCTCCGTTTTTATATTGCTGTGTTATCCATGGAACAAAATCTTTGTTGATCTCAATGGCGTTGCGAATGTCTCCATCAACAGCCGGTATAATAATTAAATCTGTTTTAGTAACGTCGGCCAGTAACCGATCTGCGTGAACGGTGAACAATCCGCCGCTAACGGGTGTTTCCCGCGTTAATCCCACCAGTTGTACTTTAAAAATTGGGTCTTCGCCCCTCGACCTGAACAATTGATTTACCTGCGTAAGCAGTTGACGAGATCCTTCAAGACTTCCCAATATGGCTAATTTGGGTACGAGTATGGATATGTGTTTCATCTGTTCCCTTTTTTATAAGGTCAAAAGTAAATCAATTCTTCGTCGGGATCAACCCCTCAGATTGCCGTATTCACCCCCTCAAAATACAACATTCTGCCTGTAGGTTTGTTAAAGGTAATCATCCGCGCTGTTTGCCGGCACAGATTGTCAACGGTGCAATCGCAGATGTTTACAGAAAGTATCAATAACGTTAACGGATAAATGCAAAAGTTATGAAAGCAGAAATAACGCACGAAATAAATACGGTCATCTCCGATCTTACAAAGGCCATCTATTCATTCAGCGCCAACGAATTTAATACAATTCCTTTTCAGGGTAGCTGGACTCCCGCCCAGGTAGCGGAACACCTGACCCTCGGGGTTGATCCTGCTATTTTGTATGGCAACGTTAAAGAGGTGTTGAGAGATCCTGACGAAAAAATAGAAAGTGTGAAGGCTGTATTTCTTGATTTCAATATCCGGATGCAGTCGCCGGATTTCGTACTACCGTCAAACGATATTCTTACCAGGGAGCAAATGGCGGCTAAGCTTACGCAAATATGGGAAAGGATGAAAGAAGCCACGCACGAACTGGATCTTACACTTACCTGTACAGATTTTGAAATACCAGGCTTTGGAGAATTTACACGGCTGGAGTGGATATGGTTTTACATTTTCCACACAAAACGACACATTCACCAGCTGCATAAAATTGCACATTATCTGCACAATAAAGAAGTTGCGTAGCTTTTGGTAGAGACCCCGGGCGTTTTTAAAATTACTGTTGTTTAAACACCGACCGTAAAGTTACGAACCCAGTCCCCGCAGATTGTCGCAATTCACTCCTTTTATTGTCGTATTTGCAGCCTATGTAACCAAAACGTTTCATATAATTTTGCTATAAATCAGTAATATTTCTAAGTTTGATAAGAGGCTGATTGAAAATAGATGATTGTTTGCAACAGCCTCTTTTTTCAATAAAAGCAAAGCCTCTGTTGTAAAATAAGCCATAAGCATTCTGCATACCCGGAATGTTTGTTTTGGCGAACCATATTGGCTAAAATCAAATAAAAATAAACACATGAAAAAAGTATTAAAAATTATTGGACTGCTGGTATTGGCAGTAATTGCATTTATATTAATTGCGGGTTTGTTTGTAAAAAAAGATTATCATCTTGAAAAAAGCATTACCATTAATGCGCCGCAGGAAAAGGTATGGAACCATGTAAGTACACTCGGTGCCATGCAAAAGTGGAGCCCCTGGCTGGAAGCCGATCCTTCTGCACAAACATCAATAGAAGGGCAGGATGGTAGTGTAAGCGCTGTTTATAAATGGAAGGGCAATAAAGATGTGGGCGCCGGAACGCAAACCATTACCAGTGTTGAAAAGCCAAACAGGATCAATACTCATCTTCATTTTATTGAACCAATGGAAGGAGAGGCAGACGCATTTGTTACACTAGCCAGCGAAGGCAATGCTACCAAAGCCACCTGGGGATTTGACAGCAGGTATAATTACCCGATGAACTGCATATTGCTGTTTGTGGATATGGATAAGATGATGGGCGAACAGTTTAACAAGGGGCTTACCAAGCTGAAAGCGCTTTGTGAGGCGCCGTAAAGGAACATCTGAAACGTTATTACAGGCAATAAATAAATGCTGGTTGGTTTCGCAAACCAGGCGAAATCCCTGTTTGTTTTTCGGCCACGTTTATGTGTAAACGCTCATTGTCTTGCAATTCAGGATGGTTGAAAAAAAATTTTCAGGCTCATAACACGGGTAGTGCAAATATTTTGTCTTTACTTTTTTGGATAACCAAACAAGTTGTAAAGCATGGTGGAAGTATTTAAAACCAATGTGCAGGAAAAGGCAGCAGCAAATGAAATTGTGGAGCTGCTGAGGCTTCATTTTCCTGGAAGCAGGATTAACTTTGACCTGCATGATTGCGACAAAATTCTGCGCATTGAAGGCGGAAACATACCTGCCAGCACTGTGATAGACCTGGTTCATAAAAATGGTTTTTTTTGCGATGTGCTGGATTAAAATCTGCTGACCGGCAATTTTTTTACGAAATGAATGGCACTACTATATGCCCAGGATATTCTACTCAGTATTAATCAATTCACTTACAGCGGCACTTACCAATAACTTTGTATGGTTTGCCGTTACCTTTTGGGCTTATCTCAAAACCCAGTCGGTAGTGGTTACTTCGGTTATGGCTGGTATTTACCTTGCAACCATCGCCGTGTCTGGTTTTTTTCTAGGCTCGGTGGTAGACCGTTACCGCAAGAAAAAAGCGATGATGATCTCAAGTATTGTTTCTCTTGTTTTGTATGCAATTGCGGCGGGGTTGTATGTGTCGGTTCCCGATACGGCTTTTTCCAACCCTGCAAGCCCCCTGCTGTGGGCTTTTATCCTGCTGGCATTGCTGGGCGCCATAGCCGGTAATATGCGCAGCATAGCTTTGTCTACCATAGTAACCTTTATTATTCCCGAAGCATTGCGCGACAAAGCCAATGGCATGGTAGGCACTGCCAACGGTGTATCATTTCTGGTCGCATCTATCTTCAGTGGCTTGGGAATAGGATTTTTGGGCATGTGGTGGACAATCATCCTGGCAATCGTACTAACGGCGGTGGTACTGCTTCACCTGTTTAGCCTGCAGGTGAAGGAAACGGAAATTGTGCACACCGGTGAAGCGCACACGAAGGTTGATATACGCGGTACCATCAAAGCTGTAGGGGCTATTTCGGGGTTGTTTGCGTTGATCTTTTTCAACACTTTCAATAATTTCCTGGGAGGCGTTTTTATGTCGCTGATGGATGCCTATGGATTGTCGCTCGTTTCGGTGCAGGTATGGGGTGTTTTGTGGGGATTCCTCAGCCTGGGTTTTATTATTGGCGGGGTGATTGTTGCCAGAAAAGGATTGGGCAGGCAACCTTTGCGCACCCTGTTTATCTGCAACCTGGTGATGTGGACGATCTGCATATTTTTCACCATCCAGCCTTCCATTATACTGCTTACAACCGGCTTATTTGTATACCTGTGCCTGATACCCGTGGTGGAAGCTGCTGAACAAACCATCATTCAAAAATTGATACCACCCGAAAGGCAGGGAAGGGTATTTGGCTTTGCACAGAGCATTGAGCAGGCAGCCTCGCCTGTAACTGCATTTGTAATAGGACCGGTTGCTCAATTTATCTTCATTCCTTTTATGACTACCGGCGCGGGAGTAGAACTGCTGGGCGATTGGTTTGGCACAGGAAAGGACAGGGGACTGGCATTGCTTTTTACCGTTACCGGCATAGTGGGGTTGATTGTAACGGTGATATCTATGCGCTCTTCCTATTATTATAAATTGCTCAGAAGCTACCAGGGAAAGGTATAAGGAGTAAGGTGTAAGGTGTAGGGTGTAAGGAAGAAGCAAATACAAGAACCAAGAACAAAAACCCAAAAAACAAGAACCAAAAAACAAGATCCAAAAACAAAAGGCGAACCCTATGCCTTATACCCTATACCCTATACCCTATACCCTACACCCTACACCTCATACCTTACCACATACCACCTATCACTTACCACTAATTTCCCAGGCCCAATAATTGCGTTTGTGCAAGTGCAGCTTGGTAAAATACTGCGTTGAATGATGGCATACACTAAAATTACAAACGAAAACATTGGTACCATTAAGCAAGGCGATAGTATTGTTCGGTCTGACGTAGACCTGAGCAAAGAACATTTCGACGAAAGCAGCTTGCTAAGCGAAATTTTTCGCGTTGAAAAAATTCAACAAGGGTCAATAGCAGACGGCGTTGCTTTGCCGGGGCTGATTGACCAGGAATACCAGGTTTCAAACAATGATGGTATTGAAGAAAAAGCCCTGAGCAGGAAGGATTTGCTCGACAACTGGTGGATAAAGGAGTAGCTGATCTGCGTTTTTAATGCAATACCGCTAGTTAAGCTTGTCGCCAATGCGCAGTTTGATTTATTACAAAACAGGCTAAAACATTGTCTTTTTTATGATGAAATTTATCTTCGCGAAGGATAGTCCCTGCGGGCAATTAAAATCGCTATTACTGACTACAAAGCGGTAATCCTCGCGCAGTTGATCTCAACCCTGACGTTCGCATACGCTGTTTTTATGCCGTAGACATAACCAGTTGTAAACTGCCAAAAACCATTTTTTTACTTTGATCTGTAGTGACTATCCCTCCGCTTAACCACCATGTTTTCGCGCAAGAAAACGGAATTATCCAGCATTCACCCCGCATTCATGACAAACTTAAGTATCATTGTATATTTATCTGGCGTGTTAATTGAATAAAAGGTTGACATAATATTTTCTAATGACGACAGCTTTTAAAGTAGACCTTACTAATTGCGATAAAGAGCCCATCCATATTCCCGGTTTTGTACAGTCGCATGGTTTCCTGGTTGCCATCAATCCCTCCACGCATATTATTGAAAAGGTAAGTGAAAACATCAGCAACTACCTTGGAGTAAGTGCCTCGCAGATTTTAGGCAAACCTGCTTCTATGCTCGATGCACTGGTAAATGCGCCTGATAAAGGCTTGCTCATTTCCGATTTGATCGACATAGGAACGAAGGGCAAAAATTTTGAAACCAGTAATCCCTCAAAACTTATCATCAATAACAAAAGTTTCGACGTTGTATTGCATGCTCACAATAATTACATTATTGTGGAAGCCGAGGAGCAGGCGGGGCATACAGACAGCATTGCCCTTCAAAAAATAATGACGAATGCACTGGGCAAAATACAGGCTGCCGCATCGTTACAGCAGCTGCTGGATAATGTGGCCAGCCTGGTAAAGGATATTACGGGTTACGACAGGGTGATGGTATATAAATTTCACGAAGACCAGCACGGAGAAGTAATTGCGGAGGCGAGGAATGAAGAAGTAGAGCCTTTTTTACATTTGCATTATCCCGCCAGCGATATTCCTGTGCAGGCAAGGGCGCTTTACAAATTAAACCTTGTTCGCCTGATTGCCGATGTAAACAGTGAGCCGTCGCCGTTGCTGGGTGTAAACGATGAAGCATTGCATCCGCTCGATCTTACCCATAGCGGATTACGCGCTGTGTCGCCCATTCATATCGAATACCTGCGCAATATGGGCGTGGCAGCCAGCTTCAGCATTTCGCTTATTCATAAAGGTGAGTTGTGGGGATTGATTGCCTGTCATCATTACAGTCCGCGTTTTGTTGATTACAACTCCCGGATGGCCGCAAAGTTTGTAGGGCAGCTGTTTTCTGCCGCTTTGGAGTTTCGTACGGAAGAAGATAATAAAGAGCAGACAGCCCGTTACAGGACAAACGAACAGTTGCTGCAGGAACAGATGTCGCTCGATCTGAACGTTGTGGAAGGATTGGTGAAAAGAAAAACCACCATGCTCGATATTAACGGTGCTACCGGGGCTGTACTTTTTTTTGAAGGGAAATGGTACCAGCTGGGCGAAGTTCCCCCTTTGGAAAGCATTCGACATATCATCCATTATCTCCGGGAGCATTTTATCTCGGGATTTTTTCAGGCAACTGATATACCCATACGCGTTAAGAGCCTCGAAGATTTTTCCGCAGTAGCCAGCGGGGTTATGGTTGTGGAAATATCTCCCCAGTTTGAAGAATTTATCATGTGGTGTAAGCCCGAAATCATACAAAATGTTAATTGGGCCGGGAATCCTGCTAAATCTGTTGTACCGGCGCAAGACGGCTCTCCCCGGCTAAGCCCCAGGAAAAGTTTTGAAAAATGGACGCAACAGGTAAGGTATACCTCCGAAAGCTGGAGCAATGGAGAAATTGGCGTTGCCATGAAGCTGAAGGAAGATATCCTGCACATTATCAATCGCAAATCTTCAGAGATCAGGAAGCTGAACGACCTGCTTCGCAAGGCTTATGAAGAGCTGGATACTTTTACTTATACCATTTCTCACGATCTTAAAACACCACTCTCTTCTATCAAAAATTATTCGGAGATCATTGTGGAAGATTATGGTGAAAGCTTTCCGGAAGAAGCCAGGCAATTGTTGCAAAAGGTAATAAAGGGTACCGATAAAATGAACCAGTTAATACGCGATGTACTGCACTATACAAAAGTGGGTAGAACCGGTATTAAGTTTGCTAAGATAGATATGAACCGCCTGCTAAACGATATAAAAGAAGAAGTGCTGATAGCAGAAAAGGGCAAAAACATCAGCATTCATATCGTGGATCCTGTAAATGTAATGGGCGATGCCACAATGGTGATGCAGCTTTTTAACAACCTTATAGGTAATGCTGCAAAATATTCGGGCAGCAACAAAGCAGCTATAGTGGAAATAAGAACAGAAATGGTGGCGGATGGATTTGTTCAATACATGGTATCGGATAACGGTATTGGGTTGGATATGAAATATGCCCCGAGAATTTTTGAGTTGTTTCAAAGGCTCGATAATGCAAAGGGGATTAGCGGAACCGGCGTAGGACTTGCTATTGTTAAACGCATAGTAGAAAAGCATGGTGGAAAAATATGGGTTGAAAGCGTATTGAACCATGGAACGAAATTTTTTGTAACCTTACCTAAAGCCTGACAAATGTTAAGAAGGGTATTATACGTAGAAGACAACACCGACGCAATTGTGTTTTTTAAGCGTGTTGTAAATAAAATGGGCAATTATGCGCTCCATACAGTGGAAAACGGCGACTCGCTCGTTAAAATAGTTAACGATGCTGTGCAAAGCAAAGAGCTGCAGCCTGAGATCATCTTACTTGATATCAACCTGCCGGGAATGAGCGGGTTTGAAATATTAAAATTCATCCGCACCCAAACAGGGTTTAAGCACACACCTGTTATTATGTTTACTTCGTCGGAAGATGAAAATGATGTGAAAAGATCATACGAGTATGGTGCGAACGCTTACCTGGTTAAGCCAGATAATCTTCAGTCACTGCATTTAGTATTGCAGGATACTTTTAACTTCTGGCTAAAACACAATGTAGCGTAAAAAAATATGGAGAAGCGAATATTAATTTTAGACGACGATGAGGAAACGCTGGATCTTTTAACCAGGATGCTGCATAAAAAATACCAGATAGTTGCGGAACGTAACCCTTCGGGGTTGATGGCAAGCCTGGAAAATTTTCAGCCAGACCTTGTGATCATCGACCATTTTATCGGCGATGAAAACAGCCGTGATGTTATAAGCGAGTTCCGGAAAAACAGTCGTTTTAAAAATGTACCCATTGTCATTCATTCGGCACACGAACAAATAGAGCAGCTTGCCGAGTCGGTAAACGCAGCTGGTTATATCAGAAAACCTTCAGGCATAGCCGAGATCCGGTCTTACATAAAAGAAAAAATAGGAGAATGAGGGGGAAGGTGAAAGGTGAAAGGTGAATGGTAAAAGGTGGAAGGTGAGAGGTGAAATCAGGAGGAAAATCTCAAATCTCAAATTTCAGATCAGAAATCTCAAATTCCTCTGCCCAGGTTTTAAATTGCTCAAATGTATGAGCGGCTGCATTCACGACGACAGTGTGGTCGTTTGACGCTCCATACAAGTTCAGTCTTTCTACAAATTTCAGCCACATGGTTTGATTTTCCTCTTTATAAGCTTTAAAAAAGCTGAGCGAAGCAGCAGGTGCTTTTGCATAACGGGTAAGCATATCTGCTATAATGATTCCGCCGAGTGTGGAGCCTTCCAGTACATACATAGCGCCCAGGGCGGCGGGTTCACTTTTTATGAACGATATTTCTGCGGTTGCCAAGAGCAGTTCCTCAGCCGGTTGCCCGCTTAACACCGAAAGGTCTTTTAATATGTTTTCGCTTTTGCGACGCAAGCTATAATCCGGAATAACAGACGGATTAATGTAAGCATCTGTTTTGCTTTCAACCGGCTGATAAAAGCCATAGAACATTTTCAGCAGTTGTTCATAATCTTTCAAAGAGCGGATTGACTTTATCTTTGCCACAATTAATTTTTCCAAAGCCTGGTGGGCTGCCCTGGTTTGAATTTTTATCTTCTCAGTTAAATACATAATTGTATAATCAATTAAAATGTTAATTCAGGCCAACTTCCCGCACAGGCAATGCAACAGGCAATAATTGTTCCTTTATTTCGTAAATTTAAAGGGAAAACAATTAATGCTTGCGTATGAAATGGTTTGCAGTATTTGGAGAGAAAAGAAAAATTATAGCATTTATTCTGGTGGTGCTGTTACTAGGGCTCATCAATAATTATTTCAGCCGCCGTTATTATAACAACCTGGATAAGAATATGGCGTCTATCTATAACGATCGGCTGATGCCCGCCAGTTATCTTTTTAAAATAAGCGATCGCCTTTACCAGAAAAAGATGCTGCTTGAACAGGAAGAACTGACAAAAGCTTTGCTTGAGACTGAGGTGCGGCGCCACAATGCAGCGATAGACGATCTTACCGAAGCCTATCATAAAACCTATCTTACCAATGTTGAGAGAAAGCAGTGGACGAGCTTCCTGCTTCATCTCAGCAATTATAACAAGGCAGAAGCCGCGTTTATAGCAGGCGGCAACAGCAATCCGCAAAAAGAAAAGGCAATCCAGTTCAATTTTCAAAGTGCATTGCGTTCGCTCAACGAGTTAAATGATATACAAACCAGCGAAGGAGCGCGGTTGCAGATAGATTCTCACGAGCTTATCAGCAATACGCTGTTGCAGGCCTACCTTGAAGTGTCTCTCCTGTTTATTATAGGCGTAGCAATTTTAATGTTGCTTACGCTTCCCGAAAAAACGGCTTATCCCGTGTCGCACAAATACCTGTTTAATTAATATTGGTGGTGGCATAGTTTTTACAACCGGTATAGTTGTAAAACCAATGTAATGCGAACGATCCGCTTTTTTTCGGTGCTCAATCTTATTGCACTGATAGTGCACATTTCCTTTTCATATGGAACGCAGTTAAAGTTATTCAATGCAAAAGATGTAGGCGAAATATCCGATCAATACAATTCTCTCTTTACTCCTGCCGGTGTAACTTTTGCCATATGGGGCCTTATTTATTTAACGCTGCTGCTTTTTTGCATCTATCATATTGTAAGCGCCTGGAAAAAGGATATTACGCATATTGCTAACCGTGATACTTTAGGAACGGGCGCATGGTTTACAGCCAATAATCTTGGTGCTGCGGCATGGCTTATTGCCTGGACGAATGATAATATGGGCTTATCGGTGTGCCTGATATTTTTTCAATTGATCTGCCTTATTGTGATTCATGTACGTTTGGGTTTATACACCCCCTCACGTCGTGCCATCAGCAGTGTATTTACCCAAATTCCACTGAGCATTTATTTTGGATGGATCACTATTGCCTGTATTGCTAATACAGCCGTCTATCTGAAAAGCATTGGCTGGGATGGCTGGGGCTACCCGGACAGTGTATGGACGGTGGTTATGATTGGAGCGGCGGTATTGTTAACCGTTATA
>JBQCFW010000192.1:0-17102 GCA_051958655.1 Agriterribacter sp.
ACAATAAATTGGTTTGATATTTCCAGGGCCTACCGGGAACGGCTACTGTATGTCCAATTCTTGGATCCCATTTGTTGCTGGCAAAGTAAGTGTTCTTATTCACAATCTCCGCATCGTTGAACGTATCAAAAAGAGGAAGTCCATCATTACCCACTCTGAACGCATTTACAAGGTTCACAGATGCTTTGTGAAAATCGCAGCAGGCAAATTGGGGCGGCCACCACGGAGCGTTCAAAGGAGTGCCAAAGTTAAGGTTGCCATTGGGAGTTCCATCGCCATGCGAATATTGCCATTCAAAAACAGATTCGGGTGATTGATTGTCGTACGCGTATAAAAAGTTGATTGCAAAATCCGGTGCCAGGCTATAGCCGGCATTGGCAATAATTTCGTTGGCTATAGTAAGCGCCTCGTTCAGCTTTTCCTGGTTAATGTTTGTCAACTGGTTATTTTCATCCTGCTCATATGCCATCCACATCAGCACTTCCAGCATTTCTGCCATGGCTGCATATTTGGTAGGGCGCCCTGCATCTCCTTCCGTTTCTGGCAGATCTGCAGCAGCGGCGGCAAAATCGTCGTATATATGCTGCCATAAATAAAGATCGCTGGTGGCGCCATCGGGCCTGTTGGGAATTTTTGCGATAGAATCGTTGGTGGCTGTTTCATCAAAATAGGGAATCCACCTGTACCATTTTTTCAGATCGAGGAATATATAGCCTCGCAAAAAACGCACTTCGGCTATCCTTTGTTTTTTTAACGGGTAAGCTGCTTCATCAATGGCATTCAAGGCTCTTAATGCACTGTTGCACCGTGAAATGCCCTGGTACTGTCCGTACCAGATACCATCGTTGTTGCCAATGCTTGGGTTGTTCAAAGAAAAAACTTCCCACTGGTACCAGGGCAACTGGTCGCCTATACCGCCACCGCCTTTGTAAGAATCATCTGATTTAATGTCGGCCAACCAGAACGCCTGTTTTTGATTGAGTATGGCGGCATGAGGTATCCAGGCATAGGCGGCTACCACCAGTCCATCCACGTTTTCCGGCGTGCTTACGTTCTCTTCTGTTACCACTCCCTGGGGCGTAACATCCAGGAATTTTTTGCAACCTGCACCCATCATGCAAACTGCTGCTATTAATATATATTTAGATAAAGTGTTCATTTGAATTCGTTTTAAATGCTCAAAATATTGGAAACACCAGCTAACGGTCAACCTAAAACGATACTTCTACTCCTGCCTTTAATATCTGCGGCCGCACATACGGATTGGAATAATCGCTTCCCTCAGGATTTTCAGGATCCATGCTGGTGAATTTTTTACTCTTGAAGCCTATTATATTTTCAGCCATTATAAAAAAGTAAAACCTTTCCATTCCTAACCTCGAACGCAACGATTGCGGAATGTTGTAGCCTAATTGAATGTTCCTGAGCTTAAGATAATTACCCGGCTCAATAAGGTAGGTGGATAGCCGAACTTCATCGTTTACATTGTTCAACGACAATGCAGGAATGGTAGAATTAGGATTAGAAGGCGACCATGCATCTAACACACGCGTTGGATGATTGAAACCGTTTTGTACCCACACGTTCCAGAAATCGCTGTAAGTTTTCCAGCCGTTGTATACATTAATACCGCCAATGCCCTGCCAGAACATGGAGAAATCGAAATCCTTATACGCCAGGTTTACGGAAAAACCATATTCTATTTTAGGCATATAACCGTCGCCGATCCAGGTGCGGTCGTAGTCGTAATCTATTACACCATCCGGGCGTCCGTCGGGCCCTGATATATCTTTGTAACGTATGCGGCCGATCCCTTTTCCGGATTGTGTTGCAGAATTGTCAACTTCTTCCTGCGATTTAAAAAGCCCGTCGGCAATAAAACCGTAATAAGAGCCCCAGGGATGTCCTGCAATACCATCACCTTTCAATGCACTTCCGCCCCAACTGTATTGCACCGAAGCAGGCAGTTCATTCACTACATTTTTATTGTAGGCAATGTTTCCTCGAACCTGATAAGTAAACGATTTACCTGCCGTGCCCTGGTAAGCAACCGTTGCCTCAATTCCCTTGTTCGTCATATTCGCGGCGTTCATATACCTGTAGCCACCTTCGCCAAAGGTGCCCAGGTAAGGTGGCAGGATCAGCATGCCATCGGTATATTTTCTATAGACGTCGATAGAGCCTGAAATTTTTTGGCCCAGCAAGCCAAAGTCCACTCCTATATTGGTTTGAGACGTAGCTTCCCATCGCAAATTAGGATTGCCTGTTTGCACCCTGTTATAGCCGGAAGGAAGACTTGATGTGATGTTTCCATCGATGGCATACGATGTGTAATTGTAGTTGGTAGCGAAATAGGTTTGAGAGGCGCGTGAATTGATGCTTGCCAGGCTGCCGTTTTTACCCCAGCTTGCTCTTATCTTCAAGTCGGAAAAGATACGACTGTCGGCCATGAACGCTTCGTTACTGATGCGCCATCCTGCCGCAAAAGCGGGAAACAACGCAAACCGGTTGTTGGCACCAAACTTAGAAGACCCATCATATCTTAGCGAAGCCGACAAAAGATATTTCGAATCAAAAGAATAATTGGCTTTACCAAAATAGGAAAGCAGGTTATACTTGTCGCCGCCCGACGACATGGACATATTGCCGGTAGCAGTGCTCAGGTAGGCGTAGTCGTAATTCTGAAACGCCAGGGTTTGACGGGTAGCGCTCATTGTTTCGCTGGTAAACTTGTTGGCCTGCATGCCAGCCACCATGTCCAGGTTGTGTTTGCCAGCATTGAGCTTATAACTGATAGTATTGGTAAGATCTAAAATTGCTTCGCGCCAGTACCATTGGTTTACATCGCTGATAGGATCAAACTTTCCACCGCCTTCTGTAAAGCTGAAGCGGATGTTCCGGTGATAGCCATCTGTATAAATAAGCCCGAGCTGCGACCGCAATGTTAGATTTTTAACCAGCACAAGACTGGCATGTACATCGCCAAATATTTTGTTGTATTTATTGCCGTTCTTTTTATTAAGTGTAAGTGTGCGCACCGGGTTCCAGTAATCGTCCATACCCAGCGCCACTGCGGAACCACCCCAACCGCCATTGGTGGTATATACAGGAATGATAGAAGGCATTACCATGGCATCATGCATCACGTTTTGATTGTTGTCTATCATGTGAGATACTTCAATGTTCTCGCCTATAGAAAAGCGATCTTTGATGACTTTATATTCTGTATTCAAACGCACCGTAAATCTTTTAAAACCGGTGTGTATCTGTATACCCTGGTTCTGCATAAAGTTCAACGACAGTAAAGAAGTAGTTTTTTCGTTGCCACCCGAAACGGTGATCTGGTGATTGTTTTGCAAACCCAGTTGCGAAATAGCGTCGAGCCAGTTGGTATTGGCGGCTAGCATGGTAGAATCTGCGTTCAGGTATTGTACCGGTGTTACCTTGTCTAACACCGGGATGCCCGAACCATCTGTATGCCATTCGTAATCGTATATCTGCGTTACGGCATTGGGGTCCTGTCCGCCGTTTACAGCGGCCTGCCACAAAGCCTGCCCGTACTGTTGCGTATTCAGCATAGGCACTTTATTCCAAAATGCTGAATACCCTACCGAACCGTTGTAAGAAATTTTAGCTCGTCCAGATTGACCTTTTTTTGTTTGAATCAATATAACGCCCGCGCCTCCCTGCGTACCGTATATGCTTGCCGAGTAAGCATCTTTCAACACCTGCATAGATGCTATATTTTCAGGATTAATGTCTCTCAGATTCATATAACTCGGCACGCCATCAATTACAATCAGCGGGGCAGCGCCGCTTAAAGAAGTCATGCCCCTTACCTGTATACCCACGTTACCTGCAGGGTTTCCGTCGGTGGTAACCCGCATGCCTGGCACAACCCCTTGCAGCGATTGCATAACGTTGGTACCACCATGGCTCTTGGTAAGCTCTTTGGGAGAGATGACCGCTACGGCACCCGTAAGGTCGGCTTTGCGTTGCGTCATATACCCCGTTACTACAACTTCATCCAGATCAGAAGAAGCCTCCGTTCTCAGTGTTACATCAATAGTAGTACTGTTTCCAATGGTAATCCTTTGTTCAATCATCCCTACATATGATATCTCAAGCGTTTGCCCTTTTGCTGCATTAATAGAAAACAAACCATCCACATCAGTGGTAGTTACTGTAGCAGTGCCTGCAACCCGCACCGTTGCTCCGGGAAGAGGGTTCATCTTCTCGTCCCTCACCTTTCCTGAAATAGTTGTTTGTTGTGAAAAAACCGGGTAAACAAGCAGCAGTAGTGGCAGTAGAAGCCCTAACGGCACCCTGGAATGGCAAAGAAATTCCAGACGCCTTGCAATCGTTAAGCGCAAATTTAAACACATGGCTTTTGTTTTTAATGATCCATAAAGCAATTACAGTTTACTTCCAGGGATTATGTGGGCTGGAATAAAGCCAGTATTCAATCGGGTAGATTGGCACAGTTGATGGGGTGCATTTCAAAATTTGCTTAAGCTTAAGTAGGTAAAATTGTAAACAACAGAATAACCCTCGACAGGGAATAATACATTCTTGCTTAATGAGATTTGAACAAGAAAACAATACTCCTAAGTTATAAGAAATAACAAACCAAGTAATAGCATATTATGCCCAATATTGACTGTATTTTATCCTGCCTGGATAAATGATGCTGCAGGTTTTGCTATAAACGAACTATTGGCGAAGGTATTTTGCTTATCATGTCGCAGAATGAGACATCCGAACACACAGACCGTTATCGAAAGGATCCTGCGACAATCTAAACTGCACCCTATTTGGTTGTGTAGTTTTTGTTGCGTTTATTTATAACTATATTGGCTACTCTGTAGCAGCATCATCCATTGAACAACATAAAATACGATAAGTCATGAAGCGATTGTTTACAACATACTTACTTGTCTCTGTTTACCTGTGTGGATTTACCCAACAGGAACAACCCACTAAAAACATCAGCACCTATTTTACAGCAGAACACAAATACCTGGTGCTGCCGGTAAAAAACGGAGCAGCCAAACGAAACCTGGAGTTGTGGGTAGATGGCGTGAATACTCGCTTTTGGGATATGGAACTGGCAGAAGACCAGCCTGACTGGTATGCCTACATGTGTATTGACGAATGGAAAGGAAAACAGGTAGAACTGAGGGTAGACAAAGTTGCTGCCACATCAAAAGCTTTTACGCCCGTTATGCAAAGCGATAAAGACACGAACCGCAATGAATACAAGGAAAAGCTGCGGGCACAGTTTCATTTCTCGCCCAAACGTGGATGGACAAACGATCCTAACGGCATGGTTTACTTTAATGGCGAATATCATTTGTTTTTCCAACACAACCCTTATGGCCGCAACTGGGGTAATATGACGTGGGGGCACGCGGTAAGCAAAGATCTTATACACTGGACGGAATTAGACGACGCGATTCATCCTAACCAGGGGGGACCTGTATTTAGCGGTGGTGCGGTGGTAGATAAAAACAATACCAGCAACCTGGGCGAAAATGGCAAGCCTGCCATGGTAATGTTTCATACAGGTGCCAGGGGCTGGGGACAATACATGGCATGGAGCACCGACGGACGTACTTTCCAAAGGCAGGAGGCAGCCGTAGTGCCACGCATTCATAAAGACAATCGCGACCCTAAAGTAGTATGGCATGAACCAACAAAAAAATGGGTAATGGTGGTATGGGTGGAGCGTGGTAACAATGAACAGCACAGCATGCAATTTCTTACATCGCCCGATCTGAAGAACTGGACGCCCACGAGCATTACATATGGCGGTATCGGCAATGACCGTTATCTTTTTGAATGTCCTGAGTTTTACGAGCTGCCTGTGCAGGGTATGGACGGAGTAAAAAAATGGGTGCTTACCGGCGCCAACACCCAATATGCTATCGGCAGTTTTGATGGCACCACTTTTACCGAAGAAGAAAAGAAATTGCAAAACCAGCATGGACGTGACTTTTATGCGCCTCAAACTTTTAGCGACGAACCTACCGGGCGGCGTATTGAAATTGGCTGGTGGCGCACCAACACCGCAAAAGACGATATGACCTTCAATCAGTCTATGAGCCTGCCACTGGAGCACCAACTGGTTAAAACGCCCGAAGGCATCAGGCTTACGCGCATGCCGGTTAAAGAAGTAGAAAACCTGCGCAATGGCAAAGTTTACAAACCGGGCAATAAAACAATTAAAGAAGGGAGCAGCAACCCGTTAAAAGACATCAGCATTGAACTGGCGGAACTGCGTATGGAAATTACTCCCGGCAAAGCAAAAGAAATTACATTGGATGTGCGTGGGGTAGCCGTTACCTACAACGTGAGCAACCAGCAACTGATAGTGGATGGCGTAAAAGCACCGGCGCCACTGCAAAAAGGAAAGCTCAGCTTGTTAATTTATGCCGATAGAACGGGACTGGAGATATTTGCCAACAACGGGTTGATGTATATGCCCGTTAACATTAATATTGATGATGCCAACCGCTCCTTGTCAATATCAGCAAAAGGCGGCGCAGCCAAAGTTTCGGGACTCGAAGTATATGAATTAAAAAGTATCTGGTAATTGTTGTTACGGGTTGATCGTTTGATGTTTATCGTTTAAAACGGTAAACATCAAACGATAAAAATAAACTGTTCTACCCCCAATACTGTTTCATCTTTTTTCTTAAAAATGTTACACTTCGTTCCAATTGGTCCATGCCGTCTACACCGTCTTCAATGCTTATCCAGCTATCAAAGCCTACTCTTTTCAACTCAGTAAAAATAGCATCGTAGTCATTCAGTCCTTTTCCAATTTCACCATGGCTCAACCTTTTGGCATATCCCAGTGCTCCGCCTTCTTCCTTTCGCAAATCTTCAATAGTACCTTCTTTCAAATAACGATCGCTTGCATGCATGGTCACTACCCGGTCAGAAACTTTGTATAACAGATCCAGCGGATCTTCACCCGCCAGGTAAGTATTGCTTGGATCGTAATTCACTCCAAAATTGGGATGATGAATGCTGTTTACGAGCTTGCTGAACACATCCATTTTTTGTGCAAACTCGGGATACTCCCAGAAATCATCTTTGTAGTGATTTTCAAGTATCAGCGTAATACCCCTTTCCTGCGCATAAGGCAGGCATTCATAAATGCTGTCTGCTGCCAGCTTTACCCCTTCGTCTACAGAAAGTTCAGGACGGCGCTGACCTGATAACACTCGGCAATAAGTACCACCCAATACTTGCGTCATATCAATCCACTCCTTTTGTTTCGCAATTTCTTTTTCGCGGAATTTTACATCGGGATGCGTAAAGTCTGGTGAGCAGCACATCATCGGTATTACCTTACCGTGATCTTCTACCTGTTTGCGAAAGCCGGCCCATTTGCTTTTATCTGCCATTTCCAAAAAACCGGCATACCATTCCAGTCCGTCAATGTCGAGTTTTACAGCCAATTCAATCCATTCCGAAATTGTCATTGTTCCATCCTTACAGAGCGCTGTTATAAAAGCTTTTGGAAATGCAGCTAAACGAGGCATAAAATAATTTGTGATTTGAGATTTATGATTTGAGATTATAATCACCAGCATGCTACCGGTTATGGCAGACCGCTGATCTGCTAAAAATAAAATTTTCCTGCAAACCAGAGCAAAAAACATTTGCAGCATACCCGTGCTGCTCAAACAAATTCTTTGCATTATTGTAATGAAAGCTGTTGTATTTCTGTACTCCGGTCTCATTCCCTTGTCCATCCGGATGAACAGTATGACCTACGGATGTTACTCTTTTCAACTACAGTATATGTATCAGACCTTCCAGTACTATTGGACTAACAAAAACATTATAGCACTAATGTCTTTCGGTGATTTTATACGGTTTCTTCGAGGCGGGCATAGCAGGTTGTCTAACCGCTACCTCTTGCTATGTACCTGTGGGGCGCCGGCAGCACCAAGCCACTAAACCGCTTCTAACTTAATTGTAATTCCAACGATTTTATATTCCAACAACGGAGGGGCATGGGTTATTCTGCATCGGTTGAAATGCACTTGATTTAGACGTCCGTCGGCATTGGATTTCACCCAAAAATTTTTCTGTTAAAAATCGGAAAATTGTGAAAAAATAATGGCGGGCGTTTGAGATTACAACGCCTTTCTTTTGTATATTTCAGTGTAAATAATACTAAAACGATTGCTTATGTTTCTATTGCGTTTTTCTGCACCTCCGCCGGGTCAATACCCTTCTCAACCAATTAACCGGCCCGCAGGTTTTTCCCGCTATTAATGTCATAAAACTGAATACCGGATCGTTAGATTTTATTTCTGCATTTGTAGCAAAACATTCGCGATCTTTTATAAAACAATCATTTAAACACCATTATTTAAACCCTTCACTAAAACAATTAAAATGAACAATAACATTTCCCGTAAAAAATTCCTACAATACACGGCTTCAGCCGGAGCTGCCGTTCTGCTCTCGTCGTTAGAAAGTTTTGCCCTCGAAACCAGGCAGCAAAAACTTCGGGTAGCCGTTATAGGTTGCGGCAGCGTAAGCAACAGGTATATCCCCCATTTGCAAACATCAAAGCTTATACAGATAGTAAGCCTTTGCGATATTAAGCCGGAACGTGCAGAAAACCAGAACAAGCAATACAATGTAGGCGCAAAAACTTACCCGGGTATAGATGCTATGTTGAAGGGCGAGCCATTTGACATGATGATTACACTAACCGACATGCAGCAGCACGGGCAATTGAATAAAAAAGCGCTGCTGGCGGGGAAGCATGTGTGGAGCGAAAAGCCAATGGCCAATACCTATGCCGAAGGCAAAGCGCTGCTCGACCTGGCGAAACAAAAAAAACTGCGCATATGGGGTGCTCCTGCGGTGGTGAACAGCCCGCAATTTGCATTTATGAATAAATGCATACAGGAAGGAAAGCTCGGAACACTTGCGAGTGCTCACGGACAATACGGACATACCGGACCTACTTGGTCGGCATTTTTTTATGAAAAGGGTGGTGGCAGCATGCCCGACCTGGGCGTTTATAACATGGCTACACTTACAGCACTGCTGGGACCTGCTAAAAGTGTAATGGCCATGTTGTCTATTGTTAAGCCCGAAAGGAAGGTAGACGATAAAGGCACCGTAAAAGTGGAAGCCGAAGACAACGCACATATATTGATGGACCATGGCAGAGGCATAATCTCGCATGTGATGTGTGGATTTAATTTTTTTGACCCGCATGGCCATGAAGCGGGCAATCAAACCCTGCATAGTATACAGATTTTTGGAGACAAGGGTAATGTGCGCCTGATTGGTTACGATTGGGAAACCAATGGTGTAATACTGGATGACTCCTACGATGAAGCACCAAAATTACTCAGCACAGATAAAGGAGGTTATGTATGGCAGGAAGGTGCTACTAAAGTTGGCGAATCGCTCATCAACAAAACCGAACCTACCATTAATGTTGAACATGCACTTCATGTGCTGGAAGTAATTGAAGCCGCCAGAAAATCATCTGCCACCGGAATGAAAGTGTCACTGAAAAGTACTTTCAAATATCCGTTGCTTAAAGGATGATATGAGGAAACGTTGAAACTGATTCATCATTACATTGCCGGAATATTTCCGGCAATGTTTACCTCGCGGATAACTAGTAATAAACATACAATTGTTTACCACCAGCAACAACGTTCTTGCCTGTAATGGTGAACCACCCCTAAACTGATATTTAAAAACCCTGTCGTTGAATCATCTAAACCAATATAACGACGAGACCCTGGTACAACTGCTCAGGGAAGATAACAGTATACCTGCTTTCGAGGCATTGTTTAACCGTTACTGGAAAAGGCTTTTAACGGAAGCCGCTTTTCAAACGGGCAGCCAGCAGGAGGCAGAGGAAATTGTGCAGCAGGTGTTCCTTAATATCTGGAAGCTGCGAAAGAAGCTTGTTATTCAACATTGCTTTTACACTTATATAACTTCGTGTGTTAAGTACGGCATCATGGCTTCGCTGGCGCGCGAAAAAAAGCGGAAGCAAACACATTTATTACTTGCAAATACCATTGAAGCAGCAGACAATTATACGGAAGAATGGATAGACCGTGAATCGGTAAGACAACAACTGGAAGCAACCATTCAAAACCTGCCGCAAAAATGCAGATTGGTATTTAAACTAAGCCGCAATGAAGGGTTTACGGAAAAACAAATTGCCCAACGCTTAAACATTTCAGGCAAAACCGTACAGGCACATATTACGCATGCATTAAAAGCATTGCGTACCAGCTTGCAGCAGGTAATGTATTTGTTGTTTTGAGGGAGGTATTTCGCAAGTTATTGATGGCTTACTAACGGCCGGGGATACCTCAATTTTCTTTTCAAATTACAAAACCCACACTTGAGTCAACAAAAGGTTTAATATCCCCTCGGGAGGGAGTAGCTCTTAGACCTTGGTGATTTTACACAGGGGGAGGACGTACACTTCACCCCCATTGGGCCATGCATTTAAGTCGAAGCGCTTCCCCGCCTGCGGGGGATAATAACCAGTTCGCCTATGCAACTTTTTTAGGACTTAACATAATACCCGACAGGCAACTGCTTAATTGGCAACTCAACAACCGCGCACCCACTTACTACCTACTATTTACCATATACTACTTATCCTCTCAAAGCCCTCCTTCCGATTCCACTATGAAATTGCAGTAGTAAAAATTATCTGGATCAATGTTTTTACTGCGTGCGAGTTTTTCAGCGGAAAGCTGTATGGGAATGACATTGATTACAGGACTGAAAAAACCGGGCATTGCAGGCAGCTCAATTCTTTCTGCACCGGTATCGGCAGGCAAATTACTTCCAATCATCAACAGCTTTACTCCTTTGGAAACAAGATCGTTTACTAAGGCTGTATCATGTTTTCTAACAATCCCCTCTTCCATCCATACAGCAATACTTAGTGGATTTTTAATGATTTCCTGCGGACCATGCCGGAAAGTACCGGTAGTAAGCGCAGATGCAGGTTGTTTGGCTGCTTCCTGCCACAACAACATACTTTCATGAGCCGATGCCAGATTAATGCCTCTGCCCAAAAAATATACATAGGGTTGAATTGCTTCCAGCCAGCCTAACGTTTCTATTTGCTGCTGCCAACGCTCAATGTTTTGTTTTGTATTTTCAAAAACGGCCGCTAGCGATGTATGTGTAGCCTGGCTGATTTCTCCCTTTTCTATTACTTCTGCCAACAACAACCCAACCAGTATAATGGAAGTATAAGTGCTTACTGATATACTGTGATCGAATGCTACATTGGTGAGCAAACAAATATCAGCTCCATTGCCTAACGGACTATCGGGTGCATTGGTAATAGCGATTACGGAGGCATTGGCTGCTTTACATTTGGGTAATGCTTTTACCAATTCAATGCTTTTGCCGCTGCGCGACAAAAATATCACAACAGCGTCGGCAGGTATTTTTGTATAGTGAAGAAAGTCGGCGGCATCGTACAGCACACTTTGCACGCCTGCCTGGTTAAATGCGGCTTGTATGGCGAGGCCTGCACTCCAACTGGCGCCAATAGCGCTAATGAATATATGGCTTGATTTTTTTATTACTGCAGCCGCAGCCTGCAATTGTTTGTTGCCTGTTGTAACAGCATATTGCAATGACTGCTGTAATTGTTCCGGCTGATTGAAAATGTCGTTCAGGTATTTAGTCATGAAATATTTTTATGATTGTTGTCAAAAGTCAAAGGTGAAGCGTGAAAGATAAATAGATCTTTTCATTTTTCACCTTTCGCTTTCCCTGCCTATCTCTTCCAGTATTTCTTCCAGCAATGCGGTGCAGCTTTCGCAACCGGTACCGGCATTGGTTCCCTTCTTTACTTCATCCAAACGTGTGCAACCGTTTTCTTTAATATCGGCCACAATGGCGCCTTTGGTTACACCTTCGCACAGGCAGATGATTGCATTATCCGGCAAATCAATTACGCGTTGCTGTGAGTTACCAAACGCCGGATCGATCAATTGTTGCAGATCGGTTGTAATCTTTATTTTGTTCCTTAGCAAATTAAAAAGCGCCGAATACCCACCGGTGTCTCCTATCATCATTCCGCCCAGTACATATTGCCCATCTGGTGAAACATTGACACGTTTGTAAATACCGGATTCTTTATTCACATATACCAGGGGAGTATGAGGTGTTGCTCCCAACGCATCTCCAAATGAGATCACCCGGGTATCCATCACTTTCAAAGTGATTAAAAATGCATTGCCGAGGAAAACTTTATAAATCTTTGCCAGGCGCGCAGCCACCACTTCTGCCATTTCAAAACAGGGCGCGGCCAGCCCCCATATTTTTCCTGCGGCAAAGGCGCATTCGCCAATAGCAAAAATATTGCTGTCGCTGGTAAGATTGTAATTGTTCACTGCTATACCACCGTTGTCGGCTGTGTGTAGTCCACTATTGCGTGCAAGCTCATCACGTGGACGAATACCTGCAGAAATCACTACTATATCTGCCGGCAAAACAGTGCCATCGGTGCAGGTGATCGCTTCCGCTTTTGTATCGCCCGTTACTGAATGCACCTGCTTATTGCAATATACTTGTAAGCCGGTTTTATAAAAATGCCGCTGTAAAACTGAGGCTCCTTCTGCATCCAGTTGTTTCGACATTACGTGCGGCGCCACTTCCAGTACCGTGGTATGCAAGCCCATATTTATCAATGCGCGGCCCGCTTCCAAACCTAAAATTCCACCACCAACTACAACAGCATTGTGCTTTGGTTGTATGTAACTTTTTATATCAACGAGATCGTTTAAGGTTCGGTACACAAATACGCCGCGCACATTCCTGTTTTCGATAGCCGGCACAAATGGATGAGATCCTGTCGCCAAAATCAGCTTGTCATATTGTTCTGTAACACCCTTTTCTGTCTTTATCCATTTTTCTGCCCGGTTTATTTCAGTAACCTGTTCACCTGTTTTCAATATTATTTTATGTTGCGCATACCAGGCAGCGGGAGCGAGTATCAGCTTCTCTGCATTGGGCTCAGTAAAAAAGCTGGTGAGATTGATCCTGTCATAAGCAGGATAAGGTTCTTCGCCATATACGATCAGATCATGATTTTTTGCAAGCCGGTATTTTATAAATTTCTCGCAAAACTTAAACCCTACAGGCCCATTCCCTATTAAAATAACTTTTGTTCTTTTTTCAGGCGCGCTGGTCGTTTTTTTCATCTGTGTATTGTCATTGTTTTCATGTCAACCTTTTTTCACTCCCTGCCGCAATTTGTTCAGGCACCACCAATGAAAATTTATTACATCTGCTTCCGATGGTGCCAAGGGTCCTGGCTGGTATCTCGAAGACAAAATTCCTTTTTGATTGTTCTCGCACAAATGCCAGTCCTGCTCACCGGTAATTTTCCAGAATTCCGTTAGTCGTTCCACATCATAATCCACTCCTTCCTCAGCTGTGCCGTTCACCAGCCAGGTAAGATCTACTGCCGAATGCAACGCATCAATTGGTGTAATGCGCATTGCCCATATATAATCGCTTACGCCATCCATCCAGAAATTAGGATAATTGATCAGCCCTACCACGCCGCTATTGTACTGTAAATGTTCACCCATCAATGGAGCTGCGGGTCGCCCGTCGAGTGTATAACTTTCCATGCCGGGACGCAACGGGTACCGTGTGGCATAATGACTGCTGCCATTTTCGTTTTCAATTGTTTCAACAGCCAGGCCGTTGCGCTTCCATAGTTCCATGCTGTCTTGTACTATTGCTTCCCGGTCTTCTACAAGATTGGCTCCTACAACTACGCTGCAATATTCAATATGCACAGGTCCGCAATGGTAACATTCCCTGAAATTTTCACCAATGAGTTTCCAGTTGGCATCCAGCTCATACCGTTCACGATAGGCTACTTTTGAGTGCTGCAATTGATAGGGACGTAAATAGGGCGATAGTTCTTTTGTCTCTTTTGAAAAGTCAGGCGCTGTATCTGCAAGGCAAATAAATATAGCGCCTTCAATAAGCGATACATGCACCGGGTGCAGCCCAAACTGGCTCTTGTCAAAATCGTCCGGCATCAGGCGGGCATTGCGCAACCTTCCGTTCTTTTCGTATACCCAATTGTGATATGGACATTTCAATTTATCCTCATTGCCTCTTTCTTCAAGACAGATAGCGGACCCTCTGTGCCTGCAGGAGTTGTGGTGCGCATATACATTGCCGTCATCTCCACGTATAACAATGATGGACTGATCGAGCATATTGTACAAAAAATAATCGCCGGGTTCGGGTATCTCGCAACCAAAGCCAGCAAACAACCAGCTTTTTTTCCACACGTGTTCTATTTCGGCTTCAAACACTTGCTGGTTGGTATAAAAATCTCGCTCAAGACTCCAGCCTTTTTTATAGGCTTGCAGCAATGCCTGAACTTTTTCCATATGGCAATGTTTATTGGTTTGTAATCTGAAAACTCATTTTTTGCCGCAGATTCGCAGATGAAGGATCATCTTCGAATCTGCGGCTCATTAATAATGCTATTAAAATTTCTAAGCTTGATCGGCTTAACTAAATGGCATTGGATTTCAATCCAATGCTACAATATTCAACCGAGCCTACGCCTATGGATCGACGATCAACAGGCAGCGCTTCAGATCCGATCATATTTATGCCAGCTTTCCCTATGTTTCCTTAATCGGATCATCACCCAAAAAACAATGGCCACCATCCACACTACTCCACTGAATATACCAAAAATCTGCCGCATGGGCAACGACTCGTACAGTCTTCCAATTATGATATTTCCCAACACAGCGCCGGCTCCAAAATACATCGCCCATAATAAGGATTGCCCTGTCGTTCTCCATTGCGCAGGAACCTGGCTGTTTACAAATTCAACGCTGGCAATCCAAAGTAAGGTCCACGTAACACCGTTGAGCGTTTCAATGCCTATTACCAGGTATGGATTGCCGTTAAGATAATACAGCAACAATCGTACAGCAGTTCCCCAAATAGCAATCTGCAACACATTTTGCGCAACGGTTTTGCGCAGCAACCAGGCCGCAACAAAATAAAATGGCAGCTCGCTGAGAGCCTGTACTCCAATTGCCGTGCCGGTAACGGAAGAAGAGGCGCCGATTTCGCGCATATACACGGTTAAGAAAAAAGAGCTGGCAGATTGCGCAATGGACACTATCATTACAACAACGAGGAAGCTTAACAGCATTTTATTATCCAGTGTTTGCCGCAATCCCTTAAAGCTAATGTCTGCCGCAGATACAGCAGACTGCTGCACCTTAAGCATCCTGGCAATTGCCCATGCAATAAAAAGAAAAACGGCGCTTAAATAGAATATTACATCGCTGCCATATGTTTCGGTTAACAGCCCCGTTAGTAAAGCTCCGCCTCCAAAACCGGGAGCACCCCAAAACCTGAGGTTACTGTACGACGCATTGGGATTGCCTGCGGTGTGGTCCAGTGTCAGGCTATCCAGCAAAGGCAATACAGGTGTTTGAAAAACAGCCAGCAAACAGGTAAACAACGCAATAGAAGATTTTCCTGTTCCTGCAAATGGAAAAACAGCAAACAGCAATGCTGCCGCCAGCACCGCAATGGTAAAGCAGGGCATCTTTCCCTTTTTGTCTGCCACTACTCCCCACAAAGGCTGCACTACCAGCATTACCAGCCAGGGTATTGCAGAAACGTATCCCATTTCTGCGCCGCTCAGTCCTTTGTCTTCGAGCCACACATTAAAATTGGGCATCCAGCAGCCGAGGGATGCAAAGCCGAAAAAGAATACAGCCCGGAATAAATAACCGTTCCTCAAATTTGAGATTTGAGATTTATGATTTGAAATTGACTGCACCTCATTCATCAAAATCCCGGGTTTTGTTCGAGTTTATCATTAGCGTCTATAGCTGCCTGTGGTATGGCGTACAACAGGTATTTGGCATCGCTGGTATAAGGCTTGAACGGCGGGCGGGGTGCCAGGAATTTGCCAAACCTGATCATATCCTGCCTGGTAAAGCCTTCCCACGCCAGCTCAAATCTTCTTTCATTATACACATCTTCTAATGTTACATCCGTCAACAGTTTTGAAGGGTCGGAAAAAGCGCGGGCCCTGATACTGTTTACCAGATCGGTAGCTTCTTCCACACTTCCACCGCTTCTTAACAATGCTTCGGCTTTCATAAGGTATACATCGGCCAATCTGAATATATGAAAATCGTTTTCCATACTGGTGCTTAAGCCGGGTTCGTATTGCCATTTTTTAACGCGTGCGCCTTCTTCCTGGTTGATCCATCCCCAGCCATCGGGCCCTACTTCGTTCAATACCATGTCTACGGTATGTATCAGGGGGCGGCCATGTGGTGTGAGAATGATTTCTCCCGAAGGAGTTTTCATGGGTCCTATCAAGAAGGAGGAAGTATAACGGAGATCCGTAGTGTCGAAAGCCTTTACATAATCAGGATGCGCCGCCACGCCATTCCACGGGCTGATGTTTAAACCCAACGCAATGGGGTCGAAATAATGCAAAGTGTTCAATGCAATGTTGTTTTGCCTGCCACTGCCACCAGCCCTGAATACCGCAGAAAAAATAGCCTCGCGTGAAATTTGGTTGTTCGTTACAAAATTGATATCCCATTTTTCAAGTTGATAAGGCATCGCCAACACGGTATTGCAGGCGTCTATGCATTCGGCCCATTTGCTGCCTCCGGCCGGGTTCCACACTTCTGCATTCAAATACATTTTTGCCAGCAGGGTGTATGCAGCGCCTTTTGTCATTTTTCCATAGCTGGCAGATGTAGCCACATCATCTCTTAACTTATCCTTGATTTCATTCAGCTCTGCTACAATAAAATTATAAACCTCCGCTCTTGTTTTGGTAACGGGCTGCGATTTGTCGAGGAAGTCTGTAACGATGGGTACGTTGCCATAATGATCGCACAATATATAATACCAAAAAGCTCTTACACCTCTTATTTCTGCCAGTATTCTTTCTTTGAGATCGGGCACTATGGCTTCGTTGATGCTTATCTGGTAGTATATCTGGTTGCAAAGGGCAATGTTGGAAGAAGGCTCAA
>JBQCFW010000193.1:0-11529 GCA_051958655.1 Agriterribacter sp.
TATACCCCACACCTTATACCTCAAACCTTAAGGAATATCAATCATTCTGATGGTAACCTTATTTTCAATTTTACCTTTTCCGAATTTATCTGTAAAAACTACGGTAACGGTATAATTTTCGTCCCAGCGCATAGGCTGTCCTGTATTTACTGTACATTTCAGATAACTGATGCTGTCCTTTTCAAAAACGTCATTCCCTTTAAAAAGATCGGGTTCAGAAAGCAATACAGTTCCGATTTTATCTGCGATAGTCAACGAACAGCCAACAGAAACTTTATTATTTTTTACAGTGAGTCCTTTTACTGCTTCATTCACAATGATAAAGCTTTCTCCCAGCGGAATGTCTGTGTGTCCAAGCACTTCGTTGTTCATAATAATCTTCGAGTCTTCGGCCGATAACCCGCTGTAGTTTGTAACCATTCCTGTGTTCAGATCCTTTTTTATCCCCAGGGCATGGGCGCTGCAGCCTGCTAAAAATCCTGCAATTACAATTACCACCAACAGTTGAGCCAGTTGCTGCTTGTATGGATTTAGTTGGAGTATAAGTTGCTTGCGATGAATGATGATGTATGGAACGGCTTGAAGGGCAGCTTTCGAAAGGGCAATGATTACCCAGCTGGTAAGCACCAACTGCATCAGCACAGCCATTTCTTCTTTCCACTCAAATGGAATTTCGTGCAGCAGTATTCTAACCCAAAGGTAAACGCTCCCTGCAAACAATGCGCCAATGGCAAATGTTTGCCTGCAAAAGCGATAAAAGGAGTTGATAGAGATTTGTTTCATGATTGTTGTTTATTGTTGATTTTTAAAATGAAGACATGAGGGTAGCGGGGCCTTAAGTTTAACGCCCATGATCATTGCCGCAGGGGTATAAAAATCCCCGCCGCAGCGGGGAAGCCCTGAAACCAAACATCCTTAAACCTGGATAATTATTTACTATTTTAGGCTAGGCAGATACTTTGTAGTTTTTTTTCGTAGAGATGATCTGCAATCTTTCTTCTGGCGACATCAGTGTATCATCGCCGTCCATCCTGAATCCTGTAATCACAATTTGTTCGTCATCGTTGTGGTAATTGCCATCAGATATTTCAGCCACAGCATCAATGCCATTTGAAGCGTTCTGCCATACTGTTGCTTTATTGTTGCTCATGCTTTTTCCTGTTTCCATTGTATACAGTACGAAACCCGTAGCTACAGCCGTTTGCGCGGCATCCGACATGTTGGTCATAAAAAATAGTTTAAATGATTTTTATTGTCGGCTTTTCATAAGTTGGCGGCTACCTGCTGCCGACTTTCTTCTTTTCTTAGCGTCTCGTTTCGTTTAACAGTGCAAAGATGTAAAATGCTGTACGATCGCTATAATACAGCTAAGTGAACTGCGTATAAAATTGAGTGAAGTGCGAAAATGCATGTGTAAAATGTTGACATGACTTCTAAAAAATCTTAATTTAAACATCAAAACCATCGCTATGCAGGCTGCGTTTGTAGATAGCTGCACCTTATTGCAGGTGTTTGATATGAATACTTCTTTAAAGTTCTATTGCGATGTACTGGGTTTTGTTGTTTACCAAAAAGGTGGGCCGGAGAACGACATTGGATGGGTATGGCTTAAAAGAGGGAATATCCACCTTATGCTGAACACGGCTTACGAAACGGCAGATCGTCCGCCAGCCCCGGACACTGCAAGGATGGCGGCACATGATGATACCTGTATTTATTTTTCCTGCCCGGAAGTTGACGAATATTATGAATATTTGCTGGCAAAAGGGGTTTCAATCAATAAGCCTGCTATTGCCCCATATGGCATGAAGCAAATGTATTTGCACGATCCCGATGGTTATCACCTGTGCTTTCAATGGAAAGTATGATAATGTAACCCATATTCTCCTTGTCCTCTTGAATATTCAGCAACCAGAAAAACATCAATTATGTATCCACACGAGAATTTATTATTAAAAATATCCCGGGGGAAAAATGGAAAGATATTGCGGGTTACGAGGGATATTACCAGGTTTCTAATAAGGGCAGGGTGAAATCGCTTGATCGTTTTATTCCTCACCCAAGACTTTACCAGCAATTTGTGAAGGGGCGTATACTGAAGCAAAAGGTGGCAAAAGATTTCAACAAAATTACCGGCGACGCAATGATCAGTATGCAGGTGGCACTGTCGCTTGAAACGAACATGCATTATTACAATGTTCGCAGGTTGGTATACAATGCATTTAACCAGAGAATCGATTACGATAAAGACGGGTTGTATGTGATTAATAAAGACGGAGACGGGTTCAATAACAGCATTACTAACCTGCGACTTGTAACCAAAAGCTACAAGCAACACCGTTCCATTGCAAGGGGACGGCAGGATTTTGAGTACTTGAGAGTGATAGACCGGTCGAAATGGAAGAAAAACTATTCCCGCCGAATGGCGGTTAATCAGTATAGCCCAGAGGGGAAGTTGATAAAAAAATACCAGAGTATAAAAGAAGCGCATTTGCTAACCGGGTTCGACTCAAAAGGAATCAGCAAGGCGGCAAAGGGTTTGTACAAAGGCTTTTGGTGCGGCTATAAATGGGCCTTTGAAAATAAAAAACACGAATTGAACCGGCAAAAACACTGCTCTCAGCGCCTGGCAATTAACCAGTACAATGCAAAGGATCAACTGGTAAGAAGATACGATAGCATTGCAGAAGCTCACCTGGCAACCGGTTTCGACCCTAAGGGCATAAGCCAGGCAGCCAAAGGTTTGCATAACGGGCTTTGGCGTGGTTACAAATGGGCTTTTGAAAATGCCAGGTTAACTACTCGCGCATTGCAAAAAACAAAGTCCGTTAGCCGGCTTATTCCCACGAATGAATAGCGAGTATAGGGAGGTGGCTTTGATACACGAGTTTTTTTGTATGACTTTCGGTAAAAAGGCTTTTAAGAAATGAATGTTTTCGTGGTACAGTTATAATAATGTCGGCATTGTATTCCTGCGAAAACCTTGCTATGGCGGCGGTAAAATCCTGCTCCAGCAAAAAATAGCAGGCCGGATTGTATTCTTTCAGCATCTCCGACAATTTTTCCTTTTCCTTTTTATACTCATCCGGCACAGCAGCATGCTCGGTAGTAACATGCACGGCGTATAGCCTTGGGTGAAAGGTATTCAGGAAGGCTTTCAAAACCCTCAAAGGTGTTGATTCTTCTACGCGTTGCAGATCGGTTGCAAAAACCGCTGTTTCAATTTTTTTATAGGTTGCTGTTGCCGGAACAATCAATACCGGGCAAATGTCTTTATTGATTACGTTTAAAGTATTGCTGCCAATAATAAGCTGTTCAATTTTTGTGCTGCCTGTAATACCCATTACAACAACATCCACTGCATTCCGCTTTACGTATTTTTCAAGATTGGTGGTTAAGCTGCCTTCTTCTGCTACAACTTCAACCGGCACCGAAGCGGTGGTTGCAATCCGTTGTTTTAAATGTTCGAGCGCGTTTAACGCTACCGATTTTCTTGCCTCTGTATCTACCAGCAAAGGAGTGCCATCGCTCCCCGCCGTAATACTTTCATACACATAATACAAGGTAAGGGAGCCTCCCGTAACGGTGCTGGCTAACTGCAGCGCATACAATGCGGCATTGTCTGAAGGTTCTGAAAAATCAACTGCGGCAAGAATTTTTTTCATCTGGATTGTTTTTGGGTGGTGCCGTTAGCAGTTAATTGATATGAAATTGAAAACAAACTTACAATTACAGTAGTTGAAAATTTAAGCAATAATGAGGCCTTTATTTTATAGCAGCGCTAAAAACTGTTTTATCCTGCTAATGGTTTCCTGTTTCCCCAATAATGCAGCAATGTCGAACACATGAGGGCCAAACTTTCCTCCCACCAGCATAATTCTGAAAGGCAGCAGCACTTCGCCGGGTTTAAGCTGATTGGCGGCGGCTATCTCTTTAAAGTTATGCTCAAGCGCAGTTGCATCCCACACGGCAGCCAATTCGAAATTCCTGATCACTTCGGCAAAAAACAATTTTTTCACATCGTTCCATTTAGGCTTTACTGCGTCCAGGTCGTATACTCCCGGAATCTTAAAAAAGAAAGATGCCTGTTCAACAAAATCGCTAAGCAGGTGGCAACGTTCTTTTACCAGCGCTATTACCTGGTCTAATAATTTGTCGTTCTGCACAGCAATATCTTTTGCCGCAAAAACCTCTTTCACCTGTTGCCGTATGCTGGCTGCATCTAATCGTTTTATCCATTCGTGGTTAAACCATTTCGCTTTTTCATAATCAAACTTTGCTCCGCCGCTGTGTACTCTTTCCATCGAAAACTTTTCAACCAGCTCGTCTTTGCTAAACACTTCTTGTTCGGTCCCGTCATTCCAACCCAATAACGCAAGCAGGTTAATAAAAGCTTCGGGTAAAAATCCTTTCTCTTTAAATCCTTCTGTCAGTTCATTGGTTTTAGGGTCTGTCCAGTTCATAGCAAAAACAGGAAAACCATATTTAGCCCCATCGCGTTTGCTAAGCTTACCATTGGGACCCAGTATTAACGGAAGATGCGCCCATTGAGGCATCTTGTCGGCTCCAAAAAGATATTTCCATAACAATACATGCACGGGTGCGCTGGGCAACCATTCTTCCCCACGAAAAGCATGTGTAATTTCCATCAGGTAGTCGTCTACTACCACCGCCAGGTGATAAGTCGGCATTCCATCTGCTTTCAGTAATACTTTATCGTCTACCAGCGAAGTATCAAAGCTCACTTCTCCCCGTATCATATCGGTAAAGGATACCGTCTCTCCTTCCGGCATTTTTATCCTGATCACGTAAGGCGTTCCTTTATCGAGCAATTGCTTTGTCTCTTCTGGCGAAAGCGTGAGGGAATTACGCATTTTATTCCTGGTGTTGCGATCGTATTGGGGAGACGGATTGAGGTCTGTTTTAAAATCAGTGCGCATCTTTTCCAGTTCCTCCGGCGTGTCAAACGCATAGTAGGCATTACCGTTAGCAATCAGCATATCGGCGTATTGGCGATATAAAGGCTTGCGCTCGCTCTGGCGGTAGGGACCATATTTTCCTCCCTGCATCACACTTTCGTCGGGCTCCAGCCCTGCCCATTTTAAACAGTTAAATATATACGCTTCAGCGCCGGGCACAAAACGATTCTGATCGGTGTCTTCAATCCGCAATATAAAGTCGCCTTTGTGTTGTTTGGCAAACAGGTAATTATACAATACTGTTCTTACACCCCCAAGGTGTAAACCACCGGTGGGGCTGGGAGCAAAACGTACCCGAACTTTTTTTGTAGTCATAGGCGGCAAAAGTAAGATGGTTTATTCAATGTTGGGAATGGTGTACCTTAGAGCTGTCAGCTATCAGAAAAATTGCTGAAGGCTGATAGCTCATTGCTTTTTAATAAACCGTCAACATGTTCTATTTTGTAAAAACACCCTGGGTGCTTAAAAAATTATACAGCAATTGCATATGGCAAATGCCCGCTAACAATAAAGTGCTATACCTCACTTTTGACGATGGCCCCCACCCCAAAGCAACACCTTTTGTTTTAGACACATTAAAAAAATACAATGCACTGGCTACCTTTTTTTGCATTGGAAAAAACGTGGAAGCCCACCCCGATATTTACCGGCGTATTTTAACCGAAGGGCATAAAACAGGCAATCATACGCAAAACCATTTGAATGGCTGGAAAACCGATGACAAACGATATTTTGAAAATCTTGTTGAAGCAAAAAAACACATCGATTCCAATCTTTTCAGGCCTCCTTATGGCAAAGCATCCGCACTGCAGATAAAATATATAAAAGAAGCTTTTAACATGGAGGTGATTATGTGGACTGTTTTGAGTGCGGATTTTAATCCCCAACTTTCGCAGGAGAAATGTTTGCACAATGTGATCGGCTCATCAAAATCTGGCAGTATTATTGTTTTTCATGATAGTGAAAAAGCAATGCAAAAATTAACCTATACATTGCCGAGAGTGTTGGATCATTTTTCAGCGAAAGGATACAGCTTTGACAAAATTAATTTGTAATGAATTTGTAATCAGTAGTGAAGCGAAAATTAAGACACGTGCTAAAATAAATTGGGCCTGGGTGGAAACCCTGGCCCGTTTTTAATCCGTACCCTATGAAAACTGAGACTAAATTACAACGTTTTTTTGTTTTTGCAAGAAATTTCCCCCCTAGAAGAATTTCTAGCACGGCTTTTGATGGTATTTTTACGGTATTTGTATTTTTTTAATGGGTAATTCTTCGTGGAGTTAATTACTCAACTCCCCATTATTGTAGTTGTTTCATTGGCAGACGTATTAAAATAGCACTATTACGCCGCTCAAAACCTTCTGATTTTACTATCGCGATTTATCTTTTCGCCGTTTTTGAGAAAGACAGGAGGAAATTATTAATCCTTTCGTGCATTGAGGATGAAACCAAATGTAGTACCTACATCCAGCTTACTGCGAACATGAATGCTTTGACCATGAGCTTCGATGATGTGTTTACAAATGGCTAACCCCAGTCCGCTGCCACCTTCTTTGCGGCTGCGCGCAGCATCTGTACGGTAAAAGCGTTCAGAAATACGGGGCAAATGTTCTTCTGCAATACCAATGCCGTCGTCGCTTACTTCTACCAATACATGCTTTTCGTCGGTTATATATGCGCTGGCTGTTACATTGCCATTTGTTTTACCGTATTTAATAGCATTGTCGGTAAGATTGATCAATACCTGGCGTATTTTTTCCTTGTCGGCAAAAACAGTAATAGGAAACTCGCAACCTTTTTTGATGCTGAGCCTGATGTCGCGCTTGCTGGCCAACACCAATAAAGAGTCAAACACTTCTTTAATAAGATCCTGAATAACAAAATTCTCCTTATACAAAATCTGTTCGCCGCTTTCGAGCCTGGTTATTTCATCAAGATCGTTGAGCAGGTTTACAAGCCTTGAAATATTTTTTGAGGTGTTGCTGAGAAACCGGGTACCGATCTCGGGGTTTTCCATTGCACCGCCCAACAGGGTATCAATGTAACCTTGTATAGCAAAAATGGGTGTTTTCAATTCGTGCGAAAGATTTTGCAGAAATTCCTTGCGGTACGCTTCGTTCGCTTTTAACACCTCAATTTCCCTTTTCTTCTGCTCGGCCCATTTTTCAACATCGGCGCTTACCTCGTCCATGCTCTTTTGCGGCAGTAAATTCTTGTAATAAAACTCCTCGCGTTTGCTTGCCTTGGTTTGATAAATGAATTTATAAATGAGCTTGATTTTGCGATAAATAAATCGCTGAAGGGTATATAATATCAGCCCATAACTTCCTAAAAACACGATTAACAATGCTAGTACAAATACCCACCAAACCGGCTTCAGAAAAAAAATCCCCGCCGCCACGGGAAAGGCTATAAACAAAGAAGTAAAACCAGCTAATTGCTGAGGAGAAGTATTTTTTGTGCTGAGCATTGCCGGCTTATTATACGAGGTAATACATATTCATATAAAGATCAGTGATATTCTTCACATTACTCAGCAGTTGCAGGTTAAATATTATACAATCAAACTATACCGGAGTTATACTACCATTTTGTATCCTACACCTTTTACCGTAGTGATGCAGTCTATACCAAGCTTCTGCCTGATTTTACGGATGTGTACATCAATCGTTCTGTCGCCCACAATTACTTCGGTACCCCATATCTGGCTTAGTATTTCATTGCGTAAAAACACTCTGCCTGGCTTGGTAGCCAGTAAATGCAGCAATTCAAACTCTTTTTTAGCCAGCACAATTTCATCGTCGCCAATAGTAACCACAAATTTCACCGGGTCGATGGTGATATTACCTACCTGGATGACCTTATCGTTTTCAGGCTTCTGCTCCCTTCTGAACAAAGCGTTTTCTTTGGTAACCAGTATTTTAGGACTAACGGGTTTGCTAATGTAATCGTCTGCCCCGTATTCAAGGCCTTTAACGTGAGATATCTCATCGTTCAGTGCAGTCAAAAAAATAATCAATGTGTCGTGATAGGAAGGTTGTGCCCTGAGCGTTTTGCATACCTCCATGCCATTTTTGTTAGGCATCATCACATCCAGCATAATCAGGTCGGGCTTAAACAACTTAGATTTGTGAAGTGCGTCGTCGCCATCCTTAGCCGTAATGGTTTCGTATCCTTCTTTCCGCAGGTTATAGCTTACAATTTCAAGTATATCTGGTTCATCGTCTGCAATCAGTACCTTCTTTCCTTTGGAGTCCATATTAACAATATGTTTACGCAAAAATAACCTTGAGCGCCTTACCCACCCAAAACATCGGATTATGAAATTGTTAACCTGTTCTTTTACTTTTGGCACTAAATTAACCCTTAAAGCGTTAGTGGTTAGCAAGCGGTCAGTGATCAGCTTTCAGCCGTCAGCTATCAGCAACCGCAAAAGCCGGTGAACCACTTCAACAAACTGTGTTTCAAGAAGCAATAAGTAAGAAATAACAGGTTACTTTATCTAAATCTGAAAGCCGAATGCTGATCGCTGACAGCCCGATGAATGATCTTCAACTATTACATTAAATTTGTAGCATATTGACTATGCATAAAATCGTTGCACTTATATTATTGCTATGTGTTGGCGGCGGAAAGCTAAAGGCAGAGGTGGATACTTTAAAGAAAAAGGTAGACATTGCCCGTATACGGTATCATGAGAATATTGAAAAGGAACAGAAACACGCACTTCATTTCAACAACGGAGACGGGCAAACCATCAAAATATCCTCTAACAACGACATCAACCAGTTTATAACAGATGCACTTTTAAAAGAGGTGGATGCATTGAGGGATTCGATTGAAAACAATACAAAGCTTGATCACCGGCTTAAGGTAAAATACCTGAGCGGGCTCGAAAACCTGCTCAAGGGATTCAATACAGGGTGGCGCAACAAAACCTTTAACCCAGTGCTGGCGCAGGAGTTGCTGAAAAATTACAAAGCATTAATGGACGCCGACATTAAAAAAGAAGATATTAGCCCCATTGTGCAAAGTGCCTCTTACGAGGTGGGTAATATTAATATTAACGGCAACGGAAGCGCTATGTATGAAAATGCAGGCTTTGCCAATGCCAGGCAAATATTGTTCAGAAAATATTGCGAAAAAAATCCGGACAGGGTGCTCCAGATGCTGGAACAATATTCCGAAGTGCCGTTTGCAGACAGCCTGGTAAAGGCAGCCGCCCACCGCAATCCTAACCAGTTGTATGATTATGCCGCGGCTACGCGTACCAATGTAGGTAAGCTGATCAGGAGAAGCAGTGATTCGCTTGTGAAGGCGATCGTTTCTATAGCCACCAGCAAAAGCGGTCAGCAATACTATCCTTTCCTCGACGAACTGGTGGGTGGCAGGCTTACATTGGAAGATATATACAATGTAATGGATGACCATCTGAAGTATTATAAACTGCTGGTTCGCATACAAACCAGTTATACAGACAGGCTGATTAAAAAGGATACGCCTTTGGCATACGACAAACTGGTTGCCAAACTGCAGGACCGGGCAAAAAACGTTTTCATTGAACAGATCAATGCCCTGCACGATTCGCCAGACAATGTGAGATTTAAAATACTTGACCAGCTTACTCCACAGGAATTGTATTATTTAATTGTGTTGGGCGAAGATGTTATTTACACCTCCAGCTATAAAGGTGTTTTTAACCGGATGATGCAACGCATGCCTACCCCGGCGGGAGATAGTTTACTCATGAGCGTTAGGTTCGACCGGTTTAAGAAATTCATTAAACTGGCAGCCGGTTACAATAAACTGGATGAGTTTTTGCAAACCATGCCCGATAGCAGCTCGCAAAGGCTGATGATGGCATTTGTGCGTGGGTTGGAAAAAACAGGTACGTTGGAAGACGCTGTGGACGTGGCAGACTCGTACGGAAGTTTGAAAAATCCTTTGGTTACAAAGCTGATAGACCAGGAAATTGAAAAGAACCTTTTACAGGGAAAGGAAAAAGAAGAACGCAGAACAATTGTTATTTACGACATTCTGCAAACCATTTTCCAATCATCGCAGGACAGTTCGATCGATATATCGGCAAGGTTAAAAATTCCGCCTGTTTACAAAGTTGATTATAAGGACCTGACGGATGACAGCGGCAGGGTAGTTCAACAGGTTTTCTTTTATGGCGATAAGGATGGAAAAGATTCCTACGCCAATTTTATGAGCATGTTCACCGGCAGCGAATGGAAAGTAGCTAAAACGGCTGAATGGGTGGAGATAAAATCAACAAAAGGCAAGCCTGTTCTTATTTATGCCAACCTGCCGCTCGATTATGAAAAGGGGCTTGATTCGATAGCCCAGGCGCATTTACAGCAGTTTATGGAAACCAGGTCGTTAAAGCCTTCTATCACCATTCACAGGGGGCACAGCTATTGGGTGGGTTCCACCATCCGCAACCTGGCGCCTTCTTCTAAAATCGTAATACTGGGTTCCTGTGGTGGCTTCCACAATCTCGACGATGTGTTGAGAACCTGCCCGGATGCACATATCATTTCATCTAAGGAAGTAGGTACACGGTTGATTAACGAACCAATTCTGAAGGAAATAAATGACGACATTAAGGAAGGGAAGAATGTAGAATGGTTAACCATCTGGAAAGACCTCTCCTCCCGTTTTACCATCGGTGACGCCAAAGAAAGATTCGACAATTATGTTCCTCCACACAAAAACCTCGGCGCATTGTTTATAAAGGCATATACGCGGCAAATGGGAAGTATGGAATAATTTCTGATTTGTGATTGGTTGATTTCTGATTTCAGAACCGGGATTGGAATTTGAAATTTGAGGCTTTAGACTTTATTTCAGGAATGGGTTGTTCTTTTTTTCAAACCCTATAGTGGTAGGTTCGCCGTGGCCGGGATATACAGTCACGTTATCCGCCAATGTAAATAGCTTGGTTCGGATGCTGTTAAGCAACACATCAAAGTTTCCACCCGGAAGGTCTGTTCTGCCAATGCTCATGCGAAAAAGCACATCGCCACCTATAACGAATTGCTGTTTTTTACAATAAAAGACAATGCTGCCGGGAGAGTGTCCGGGTGTAAAACTTACCTCCAGCTCATCTTCACCCAACTTAACAATGTCGTTTTCCCGTAGATAAATAAGGTCTCCCTGGTAATTGTCAAATGGTAAATTCCACATCAGTCCCGATGCAGGAGCGTAATCCAGTACCGGCTTTTCTTTCTCATGAAGATGAAGCTTTAATCCGTACTTTTCTGCTACCCACCGGGCACCAAATACATGATCCAGGTGGCAATGCGTATTCAACAACAACTGCGGTGTTAGTCCATTGGCTTCAATAAAAGATGCAAGCGCTTCGCGCTCCTCATCAAAGTAACAGCCAGGGTCTATAATTGCGCAGTTTTTTTGTTCATTGTACAGTACATATGTATTCTCTTGTATAGGGCTAAATATGAAAACTTTAACAGCGAACATAATAGTTTTTTGTACCTTAAAAACGCTAATTTTATTATTAGAATGCACGAAATTATGGGAA
>JBQCFW010000194.1:0-11094 GCA_051958655.1 Agriterribacter sp.
TAAAAAGAAAAAAAGTAACAAAAAAAGAAAAAAGTTAATAGTAATAATAGTGTCTACTTTTTTCAGGACATGACACAGCATTCAGTCGTCAGCCGTCAGTGTTAGGTGTGGCAACGTTAATCTCAAATCTCAAATTTCAAATCTCCAATTTCTCCAATCCTGCTACCTGCCTTTTATCACAGTCCTTTTCACCCCTTCATTGGTAATTTTTACGGGCTTGATAAAACCCTTGCTGTCAAATTCCATTTTTTCTATGCAGGTCATTCTTGAATTGCCATCTGTTTCTGTGAGAGGGCGACGGTGGTAAACAATATACCATTCATCCTTGCCCGGTATTTGAATAACAGAGTTGTGGCCCGCACCGTTGGCGATCTTTGCGTCTTGCTGCAATATTTTGCCAATTCTTTTGTAGGGACCGAAAGGTGAATCCGCTATCGCATAAGCCACGCTGTAATCAGGTCCTGTCCAGCCACCTTCCGACCACATAAAATAATATTTGCCGTTGCGTATGAACATGAATGGGCCTTCTACATAATTTTCCGGCGTTATTTCTTTGAAAGTAGTTCCATCGTCAAAAGGAATAAAGCCAGTGAAATCGTCGTTCAGCCTCGCTATGTTGCAATGGCGCCATCCGCCATATATCAGGTAATACTTTCCATCTGCATCTTTAAATGCAAACTGGTCGATAGGTTGTGCGCCGTTGTGGAATTGATCGATCAATGGTTTGCCAAGGTGATCTTTAAATGGACCCGAAGGCTTGTCGGCAACAGCAACGCCAATACCGCCTTTTTCGTTATCGTTTTGTATATCGTTAGCGCCGAAGAAAAGAAAATACCTGTTGTTTTTTTCGATGATGGCCGGCGCCCACATCGCCCGTTTTGCCCACTTCACTGACGCGGTATCGAGTATGCGTTCATGTTTGGTCCAGGTAACCAGGTCGGGCGAAGAGAATGCGTCGAGAAAAACCTGCTTATCGTAAGGCGCCGAATAAGTAGGGTAGATCCAGTAGGTTTTATCAAAAATAATTCCTTCCGGATCGGCATACCAGCCGGGAAATACCGGGTTCCCCGACATTGATTTGTTTTGGGAGCAAACAGAAACCGTGCTAAGGGCAAATGCAATAAAATAAACAATCCACTTCATCCTGATGTTTTGTACGAAACTAAGGAAAAGCGGTGAGCGGTCAGCCGTTAGCGTTCAGCTTTCGGCATTGGCACCTCGATTCTCCGTTATTGGTGTTGTGCAAGGTATTGTGTGCATGCTTCGCCAACAACAATTGCTTCTGTTGTTGACACGTCACCCACATTATTCGTGCTGCATACCAACAACGGCGATAGCCTCGATTCATATTTGAATATTTGTCTATTTAATTTGCAAAATTCCCACCAGGACCTCAAAAATGGCTCCCCAACGGTGTTGGGACGCCATCGGGCCTTCCCGGCAGCTTCCCGCCGGTGTTGGGATGGGAAAAAGAGCTAGTATGTGGTTCTGTAATAAAAAGGCAGGAAAGGGGAGTTGATTGAGGGTAAAACAATGCCTTGCGCCAGACCTTGTTTCTGTTGTTGGTACGCCACCCACATTAGTCATGCTGCATACGAACAACGGCGAGGAAACTATTCGTGATTCGTGAGACACGAACCACGGCGGAGGGAAATAATAAAGTTTGCTTGCACAGGAAGACTGCTTCGCCGCCGTAAGTTCCATTTAGTAGTAAGCTACTGCGGGCGTCTCGCAGAGACGGTGCAAGGGGTGTATGTTTTGGTTGCCCTACGAGAGGCAGGGTCGGTTTGAACGAAGTTGCAAAGGCATCAACCTCTTACACGTCCTGGCGAGCCTTCGCCTTAGCGGGGCTAAGCCATCTTCCGCACCTGGCAATGGCTAAGCTAACAGATAGTTCGAGAATAACAATCTGGATAGTATTTTATCATGCAAGGACTTCTAATCTTGTTTCACGATAGATTAAGTTGACGGATATGGTGCTATACCAACAACAATTAGGATGTAATGCTATAATTGGCGGCTCCGCTTCTGTTGTTAGTACGCCGCCACATTATCCGTGCTGCATACCAACAATGACGATAGATGCTGCGGGGAAGGAAAAAATTTCACTTGTATTGTTTTAGTACTTTTCGCTCCGTATTTATGCCCGGCCATATTTCTATTATATAATAATCATTCCCAGCGTCTCCCTCTACACTATCAAGATTTAAAGAATAAATTCTCACTCCATAACTTCCCGGACTTACTTTTACTTCCAATTCGACATTTGAATTAGGACAATCTAATACTTCCAATATTCCCGATTTTATATTTAGACCCCCTTCCACAATATGATCATAATGACTATACTCTACATCATCCCTTTTTTTGTCTAATAAAATAAGCTCTCCTTTAAAAGGCCCGTAGCATTCCAGCCCTACTCCTAAAATACCTTCACCAACTGCTAATCGGCAACGGATTGCATCATCTGTCCAAAAATTACTGTCGCCTGTATATTGGGAAAAATTCTTATCCGTTATGTAGAATTGATAGTTTGAAGTTCCAAAATTAAGCGTATGATTCATGGATGCAATGCTTTTATGCTCTTCTCCGTTGTTGGGTGTTGAGCAAGGCTCTTGCGTGCGTGCTTTACCAACAATAGTTAGGATGATTACTGCTAATTGGCGGCTCTGCTTCCGTTGTTGGTACGCCGCCCACATTAGTCATGCTGCATACGAACAACGGCGATAGATTGCACCAATACCCATGGTGCCTGTTGTTTTATTTGTTGTCATGAAGTATCTCTTGTATTTGGGTATTCAGTTCTGGTATTTTATTTTTTACAACATCCCAAACAATTGAATAATTTATTCCGATATAATCATGAATTAACCGGTCTCTCATTCCAGCCATATTCTTCCATTGAATCGTACCCATTTTACTTTAAAGTCAGCAGGAATTTTCTTTGTTGCTTCACCGATTATTTCTATACTTCTTACAATTGCACGTTTCAACGTTTCGTCATCTAAAAGTTCATCTTTTGTTAAGTCATCGCTTACAGAGATTATATAGGCACATTCGTCAGCAATGTGTTTTAAGTAATCAATCGGTTCTTTAGACATACACCACATCTTTTAGAATTTTTGGACCGATGTATTTACTTAAACCATTTCTGGTTACGACTTCAACTTTTTGATTTTTGAAAAGGCTTTCAAAGATGTCATATACCGCCATGTAGTTATCAAAACTTTCTTTGTCTGGTTCAAAGTCAATCAATAAATCAATATCGCTCTTTTCTGATTGTTCATTTCTTAGATAAGAACCAAATAAACCAACATTTGAAACACCAAATTTTGTTAATTCAGCCTTATTAGTCTTTAAAATAGCGAGTATATCTTCTTTCGTTGTCATTATAAAATTTGCTTAAGGGTACTCGTCTTTATGAATTTAGAGTTGTCATCAAAAGCCACAGCAACAGCCACAACCTTGCATTCGGCAGGGTATTGGGAAAACGTCCAGCCCGGAACTGCTGACGATTAAAGATACAAAAATTGAAAATATACTCTGTTGCTCATCTATCTCCGTTGTTGGTGTTGTGCAAGGCTTTGGGTGCGTGCTTCCCCAACAACAATTAGGATGTGTACGCCACCCACATTAGTCATGCTGCATACGAACAACGGTGAGGAAACTATTCGTGATTCGTGAGACACGAACCACGGCGGAGGAAAATAATAAGTTTGCTTGCACAGGAAGACTGCTTCGCCGCCGTAAGTTCCATTTAGTAGTAAGCTACTGCGGGCGTCTCGCAGAGACGGTGCAAGGGGTGTATGTTTTTGTTGCCCTACAAGAGGCAAGGTCGGTTTGAACGAAGTTGCAAAGGCATCAACCTCTTACACGTCCTGGCGAGCCTTCGCCTTGGCGGGGCGAAGCCATCTTCCGCACCTGGCAATGGCTAAGCTAACAGATAGTTCGAGAAGAACAATCTGGATAGTATTTTATCATACAAAGGACTTCTGTAATCTTGTTTCTCGATAGCTTAAGTTGACGGCTATGGGTGCTTTACCAACAATAATTAGGATGATGCTTATAATAGGCGACTCCGCTTCTGTTGTTGATACGCCACCTACATTATCCGTGCTGTACGTTGTTGTGTATTGAGCAGGGCTTTTTCAACATAGAAGCGTCTCCTTCGCGCAAAGCAGCATGCGATGCAAAGCGACGCTGCGAGTATCATTGATTATAGTATACCGCAAAGTCGCCTGCCAATGTGTAAACTACATCACGGGCAGACTGGTCGGAGAAGCAATAGTATTCAGCCTTCAGCGATCAACAGTGAATAATAGATTCAACAACAGCCCAAATCTCAAACCTGCCTGCCGGCAGGCAGGTCTCAAATTTCAAATCAAAATTTGTCATACTGCAACTTAAACTCATCGAGGTTAGGCAAATGTTTGCGCTTGCGTGTAAGCTCATGCTGGTATATTACTTCACCCAAATGTTGCATAAACGGGTATCCTGTTTGCCGGTAGCCGTAAGCGTTGTCGTTGAGTATGCCATCAGCGTTGCAATAAATAACGGCGCTCAGCATAAATTCTACCTGGTTTTTAAAATCAACGATGTAAGCAATGTCCAGCAAAAAGCCATAGGCATCTCCCACCTTATTAAAAATGCGCACGCCATCGGGAAGTTTCGCCTGTTCGCTTCCACCCAGCAATAAAAATTTGCAGTAGGCGTCGTAGTAAGTAGCATCGTAGGAAGGTGAACTGGTTTCTGAAGGCAATTGCGACATATACTTTCTTACAAACCGGTAATCATCGGTAGTAATATTAAATTTTTGTTTTGCAGGCACCGATGCGGGAAACATAATGCTGCGCAACACATTGTGTAATTCGCCCAGGGTAATGCGATTTTTAATGGAAAAATTCATGGGCTCGTTGATCAGCACATCGCTTTTGTAATATCCTTCGCCCACCAGGTCGTTCCTTTCTTCGTAAGGCGTTTGGTTAAACTGCATGGGCTGATCATAAATAATATTGCCCAATGTATCGCGAAACTGTACCGGGTTGGTATGCCGGTTTTCGTCCTGCGATAAAAAAACTTCCAGCCTGTGGTTAATGGCTGCTTTGGTATATCCTTTTGCTTTTAGTTCGCGGTTAAGGTATTCCTGGCCCGCAAATTCATACAGGCGGTTAAAAGCGTCGTTGTCGCTCACCAGGAATATTTTTTTGATATACTGTTCCACCGAAGGACAGCCATTGCCGGCGGTTGGATCGTTGTATACGGCAGTTTGCCCGCTATAGCCTTTATTGGTAATCATGGGTGTGCTGCGCTGCAAGGCCAGAATTTTCAATTCATTCATTTTTTGCAATGCCAGCAAAGCGGCAGGCATTTTAATAGTGGAAGCAGGGTAGAAGTAGCTGTTTTCGTTTACATTAAAATAATAATCCTTAAAGACGGGTGTATTATTTGCATCGCGGTCTATTTGCGTATAGATCACCTGAACCTTATATGCTTCCTTTTTATTAATAATATCGGCAAAGTATTGCGGGTGGCTTTGCAGTAGTTTTTCAAAAAAGGCGTCGGTGCGGCTCCTGTCTGCCGCGAGGCCGGTGATGGCAGAATCCTGCCCAATGGCCGTAGCAGTGGTATCGGTAGCTACAACAGGCGCCTCGGGGGTGGCTATTTTTTTACTGGTTTTGCAGGCCAGTTGGTGCAGTACCAGCACTAATATAATAAACGGATAGCATGTTTTGAGCGATTGCGCCATAATGTCTTTTATATGCGGCAAATTAATCAATAGCCTTACAGGCTGAACCATTGTGGATTATATGGTAGTATATATTTTGACTACAGAGATTGCATAAGCAACTGGTTTAGCGCTGAAAAGCCGCAAACAGGCTCATTTTTTGTGGCTTGTTTTTATGCCATAAATTCAGGGTGAAACCCTATCTTTGCCCCCAATTTAAATTTTTGTAAACGCTTTAATGTATGCAACTGAAAGGTTTGGTCACTGTTTTTGCGATTGCGTTGATTGCTATCTCCCTTTACCAACTGCATTTTACCTGGGTTGTTCGTAACCATGAAAGCAAAATTGAAGCCAAGGCCCGCAACTGGGCTAACAGCAATTTTGCGGGTGCTACCCAGGAAACCAAAGACTCTGCTTTTGATGCCCGCTTGCGCCGGATGCTTGACAGCACAAAAGACAAAACAATTACTTATGGTATTACCGGCGCCACCAGCTACCAAAAAGCAAAAGAACAGGAACTGAGCCTGGGGTTAGACCTTCAGGGTGGTATGAGCGTAACGCTTGAAGTAGAACTGGAAGATCTATTGAAGTCTATTTCCAACAGCCCTAAAGATGCTGCCCTGAATAAGGCCCTGGACCTGGCTACACAACGCAAAGGCACAACCGACGCTGATTATATCGGGTTGTTTGCAAATGCATATAAAGAAGTGAACCCCGGTGGTAAACTGGCAGGTTTGTTTGCCAACGCCGGTCAAAGGAATATTAAGCTCGAAGACAGCGATGACCAGGTGATCACCAAGCTCCGCACCATGGCGGGCGAAGCCTTTCAAAATACTTTCAGGGTATTAACCAAACGTATCGACCAGTTTGGTGTGGCCCAACCCAATATCAATCCCGATCCCCGCAAAGGAACCATCAGCGTGGAACTGGCAGGGGTGAAAGATGATCCTGAAAGAGTACGTAAAATTTTACAAGCAACTGCCAATCTCCAGTTTTGGGAAGTGTATCGTGGCAATGATATTGCCCAGTCGTTTATGCAGGCAGAAGATATGCTGAAAAAGATAAAGGGTGGCGATACCAAAGCCACCTCTGATACCGCTGCCAAAGCAGATACTACCAAAGTGGCGGCCGCACCTGCTGCCGGTACTGATACTACCAAAACGCTTTCGTTAAACGAGGCTACTGCAAAAACAGATACTACTAAAACGGCTGGCGTGGCTGCTCCGGTGGCACCCACTCATACTATTTTAGGTTTGCTGATGCAGGCTCAGCAAGGCGATGCTGCGTTGGCTTATGTACAAACCAAAGACACGGCGCAATTGAATGAAAACCTTGAATTGGCGGGAGATGTTTTTCCTGGCAACGTTAGGTTTTTATATGGCATACCTCCACGCGGAAATACAGGAGCAAGCAGCGGCGTATTACCTCTTTATGCAGTTAAAACCAACGAAGATGGAAAAGCGCCCCTTGAAGGAAATGATGTAGAAGAGTCTACCATTTCTTACGACGAACGCGGACGTCCGGCAGTTTCACTGCGCATGACCAAGCAGGGTACTAAAAAATGGGGTGATCTTACCTCTGCCAATGTAAACAAACCTGTTGCCATTGTGCTGGATAATGTAGTATATTCTGCTCCTAATGTTATCAATCCTATATTAGACGGTAACTCACAGATTTCCGGAAGCTTTACTGTAGAAGAAGCATCGGATCTTGCTAATATCTTACAGTCTGGTCAGTTGGCAGCTCCTGCAAGAATAGTGCACGAACAACTGGTGGGACCCACCCTGGGTGCAGAAGCGATTCGCGGTGGCGCCATGTCTTTCATCATTTCATTTGTGGTAATTTTTGCACTCATGCTGCTGTATTACAATACCAGCGGATGGGTTGCTAATATTACCCTTGTACTGAACCTGCTGTTTACCATTGGCGTATTAAGCGGATTAGGGGCAACCCTTACTTCTGCCAGTATTGCGGCATTGGTATTAGCCATTGGTATGGCGGTAGATACGAACGTGATCATTTTTGAACGCATTAAAGAAGAAATATCGTGGGGCAGAAGTTATGCAACGGCTGTTGACCATGGTTACAACCGTTCGCTGCCACCGGTGCTGGATGCGCACGTAACCACTTTGCTCACCGCCATTATCCTGTACATTTTTGGTATGGGACCCATTAAAGGTTTTGCTACTACCCAGATTATTGCAGTTGTGCTGAACCTGTTCTGCGGTATCATGATCGCCAGGCTGGTATCGGAATGGTGGACAAATAAAAAAGGTCGTCACTTTGAATATTTCACCAAGCTGTCGAGAGCCATTTTCAAAAAAGCGCACTTCAATTTTGTGGGTGCCCGTAGAGTAGCGTACATCATTTCTGTATTCGTATTGCTGGCTGGTGTTGGCTCTTTCTTTTATGGTTTTGATGAAGGCGTTGAATACAAAGGCGGAAGAAGCTATACCATTCATTTTGATCATGTGCAACAAAGGGATGAGGTTGCCAATGCGCTTGAAAAAGCCTTTGGTGAATATCCTGTAATTAAAACAGTAGGCGATAACCGCACGTTGAATATTACAACCGCTTTCCAGAAGGAGAATCCTTCGCGCACTGCCGACTCTTTGGTAGAAGCTACTTTGTTTAACGGCTTGAAACCTTTCTTGGCAGACGGGACTACACACTACGATTTCAAAAAGAAATACCTGCAAAGCTCGCAAAGCGTTCAGCCTTCTATATCTGAAGACCTGAAACGCGGAGCGGTAACAGCAACGATCATTTCAATCATACTGATCTTCCTTTATATCTTCATTCGTTTCCGCGACTGGAGATTTTCGCTGGGTACTATCTTTTCGTTGGTACACGACGTGTTTGTAACGCTGGCTGTGTTTTCATTCTTCCGTCACATCATGCCTTTCCCGCTTGAAATAGATCAGCACTTTATTGCGGCGATACTTACGGTGGTAGGCTTTTCGATGAACGATACGGTGATCGTATTTGACCGTATACGCGAATACAGCAGAACCATGAAAGGCGAGAGCAAAGAAAAAGTGATCAATGCTGCCATTAACGATACACTCAGCCGTACCATTATGACGTCGGCAACGGTGTTTATTGTGGTACTGGTATTGTTTATATTTGGTGGTGAAGTAACACGCGGGTTCTCCTTTGCGATGTTGGTTGGTGTGTTAACCGGTATTTACTCTTCTATTTTTGTGGCAGCGCCTATATTGGTAGACTTTGCAAAAAGCAAACCATTGGGCAAAATGAGTGCAGAAGATGAGCGGCAGCAAGCCAAAGCCAAGCCTGCAGTTACAGCCCAGACACACTAATAAAAAAAGTTGTACATACTTAATAAAAGACCCCGGTTTGGAATGCCGGGGTTTTTTGTTGGAGCCGACGGGCTGATCGGAGACTTCGTATAACGAAGGTGCTTTTGATTCGGTCGGCAACCCGCCACAGGCGGGATCTGACCGATGCTTCGATGGGGCGGGCTGGTTGGAGACTGCAGTCTCTGGAGAACATAAGGGATACGAAGTCGGAGACTTCGTATAGCGAGAAAGTCAAAGGCTTCGTATAGCGAAGCAAGGTTTCCAACTTTTCAAAAGTTGGAAACCTTGGATAAAAGGAGCGTAGATTTGTACGGCACAAATTCATTTGTTCATTGAGCAGTCACGAAACATACATGCATCGCTGCATTGAGCTGGCAAAAACAGCAGCAGGCAATGTTGCGCCTAATCCCATGGTAGGCGCCGTATTGGTGCATGAAGGAAGGATTATTGGAGAAGGTTTTCACCAACAGTATGGCAAAGCGCATGCAGAGGTAAACTGCATCAACGCCGTAACCGAAGAAGATGTTGCATTGATACCCAACAGCACTTTATATGTTTCGCTGGAACCTTGTGCGCATTTTGGCAAAACACCGCCTTGCGCCGATCTTATTATCCGACATCGCATTCCTCATGTAGTGGTAGGCTGCCGCGATCCGTTTACCGAAGTGAACGGAAAAGGCATTGAAAAGCTGAAAGCTGCAGGAACAAAGGTTGATGTAGGAATATTAGAAAAAGAATGCAGGGAACTCAATAAGCGTTTCTTCACTTTTCACGAGCGGCACCGGCCTTATGTTATACTCAAATGGGCGCAAAGCAATAATGGTAAAATCGCCGGGTTGTCGAACGAAAGAGTATTAATCAGCAATGCATACAGCAATCGCCTGGTACATCGCTGGCGCAGTGAGGAGCAGTCCATATTGATAGGCACACGCACAGCGCTGGCAGATGATCCTGCGTTAACCACCAGGCTGTGGCCGGGCAAAAATCCCATACGCCTCGTGATCGACCTGGAGCTCAGGCTTCCGCAAACATTGCATTTGTTCGACGATGCTGCTCCTACTATTGTCTTCAACCTGCATAAAAATACCATCGAAAATTTTAAAGACCGGTCTTTTGTTGAAAACAGGTCAACTGTATTTTACCAGGTAACCGGCACCGTGAGTATTGTACACCAGGTATTGAACGCGCTGTATCATTTAAATATTCAAAGTGTATTGGTTGAAGGCGGAGCAAGACTGCTGCAAAGTTTTATTGACGAAGGAATGTGGAATGAAGCACGCGTCATTACCAATAACGACCTGCTGATACCCGAAGGGTTGAGCGCGCCTGCACTTCCGGTAAAGGGTGCACAGCGCAAGGAAGTTTTTGACGCCGATAGCATTCACTATTATATCAACCCGTTATTATAACCAGATGATATACCTTGCCGGAAGTATAGTGCTCAGTGCCTACCTCACTTTGTTTTTTAAGGTAGTGCAACGTTTAAGGCTGAATACTTTCCATGTAATTGTGTTCAATTATATTACCTGCGTTGTTACCGGTTCGCTGGTGCAGGCAAAGCTGCCGTTGCGTGGCGAAATATGGGAAACCAACTGGATTGGCTGGGCTGTGGGAATGGGATGCATGTTCATATCTATTTTTGCAGTAATCGGGTTTTCTGCGCAGCGGTTAGGTGTTGCCGTTACGGCGGTGGCATACAAATTATCACTTGTAATACCGTTCCTGTTTTCTGTTTTCTTGTACAACGAACATGTGTCGCTATACAAATGGGCGGGCATACTCCTGGCACTGGTGGCGGTAGCTTTAACCTGTTATCCCCACAAAAAAAATCAGCAAACACAAAGCGTACCATTGGCATTGTTTATATGGATACCAGCGTTTATATTTTTCAGCAGTGGTTTGCTCGACGCTCTGATAAAATATACCGAAGCACGTTTTTTGAACGAAGGGAACCACAACGACTTTTTGGTAACAGCATTTGCCACAGCCGCTTTTACAGGCACACTAATACTTGCTTTCCTGCTGGGAGTTAAACGCCAGTCATTTTCG
>JBQCFW010000195.1:0-87915 GCA_051958655.1 Agriterribacter sp.
GGTGTAGCGGATGGTACCATACGTAAGGAGGATACAGAGGCCTACGTGGGTTTGTTAAAGCAGGCTGGTTTTGATGTAAGCAATTATACATTGGCTGCAGGACATGGGCTTGTGCAGCAGGATATTGAACTGGCGATGGAATGGTTCCGCGGAAAACGATTTATAGTTTAGTGTTTACGGTTTGGAGTTAAGCAGCATAAACACTAAACTTCAAACCGTAAACTAATTTTTCAGTATCGTAAACTCAACCCTCCTGTTCAACTGTCTTCCATCGTCGGTTTCGTTGGTGGCAACGGGCTTGGTTTCGCCGTATCCTTTTGAAACGATCCTGGTGGGTGTAATGCCTTTTGACAGGATATAATCCATCACCGATTTAGCCCTGTTGTCGCTGAGTGTGAAATTGTATTCATCAGAACCCTTGCTGTCCGTATGGGCGCTCATTTCAATTTCAATACCGGGGTTCTCTTCCAGCAGTTTTACCACCCTGTCAAGCTCCACAAACGATTCAGGCCGGAGGGTGGATTTGTCAAAGTCGAAAAACACATTGTTCAGCCGCACCACTTGTCCTATTTCAATAGGAACCAGGTACAGGTCTTTGTGAATTTCTTTATAACCTGCTTTTACCAGCGAATCGAGATTCAGGTTTTCAGATTGTGCAAAGAATTTATCTGCGGTTGCGCGTATCAGGTAGTTTTTGTCGTAAGGCAACACAATTTTAAAAGCACCATCGGTGGGGCTTGAAAGTCCATTGCCTGCTTCCGCACCATCGGGCAATGTTTCGTATATCAACGAAGCGCTTAGCGGTTGTTTGGTTTTGGCATTAAATACATTGCCACTTACCAATACCACGGGATCTGGTTTTTCGCGCTCCAGCAACTGCACTCTCACAATGTCGCTTTCTCCGTAAGTATCCAGGTTAGTAGTAAGATAAGCATATTCCCCTCCCGCATCAAGCGTAAAAAACGCATCCCAGTCTTCTGTATTAATCGGGCTGCCCAGGTTTACAGGATCGCTCCATTTGGTCCATGTTTTATCCAGCCTGCGCGTCATCCATATATCGTTATCTCCCAATGTACCCGGCCGGTCGCTGCTAAAATACATTGTCACACCATCGGCTGCCAGGTAAGGCGTCATTTCATCCGTATCAGGCAGGTTTATTTTTTTTCCTAAGCTTTTAGGTTCTGTCCAGGTGCCATCAGCATTTAAAAAGCAAACGTAAATATCATTGTATGGACTTCCGTTGTCAGGAGTCATATACAATAACAATGTTTTACCATCGTGCGCCATTGAAGCGCCCGACTGTCTGCCCCTATCATACTTCTGATAGTTTTTTATTAATAGCATATTAGGTTCGCTCCAGGTGCTGTCGGGCTGCATCACACACATACTAACTCCCTTTCCATAAAAAGCACCCTGGTCAAAAGCACCTCTTATCAGCATCCTGTTTTTATCGGGCGATATCCAGTACACCGCATTGTAATGCGTGGTGTTCAGCGGATATTCCATATGAACAGCGTCGCCCCATTTGCCCGTGCTGTCGCGTTCCGAATACCAGATGTCCTGCGAATTAGGTACTGAACGGTATTTGGTATTGGCAGGATGATTTTGACAGATAAAGAACAGCAAATTGCCATCGGCAGAAACGGTAGGACGCAGTTCGGGCAGGTTTGAATTAACCCGCGTTCCAAGGTTTTCGGTTTTAAGAATGGTAGTGGCTTTGATGATATTATCTTTTTGCCGCACCAGGTCGCCGGTGGTATCGGCCAATGGCTGGGCAAACAAATGCGATGCACACAGATACAGTATTGAAACAGATAGCAACTTCTTCACTTTAGCTGAGTTAAATAGTTAAGTAAGCTGATTGAGTTAAGTAGGTTAACTAAGTTGATTGGCTAACCAGGTTTTCCTTATTCTGCCCAATTAACCTGCTTAATTTATTCACTGAGTTACCTACTCAACCATTCAACAATATCTAACGCAAAATCAGGTGAATTGGTGTAAAAATATTCCAGGGTAAAGCAACTGTTGACATATAGCAACAAACCTTTGCAAAAATGCAGCTATTGCCGTTTAGCGAGCCATAGCAGCGATTGCAATATAAACTTGTTTTGCAGCGGATTGTTGAAGGTGAAAGACAGTGTTTTATTGGTTTTGTTTTCGTAGTCAATATCGTTATGTCCCATGTTCATGTAAATCATTTTATACTTTGTATTCGTCCATGCAACAGGGTAATAGCCGCTATGCCAGATCTCGTGCTGTTTAGGTCCTGTGCCTAACGGAAAGCTGGACGAATCGATGGAAAGCAGGATTTTTATGTCCCGGTTTTTGGTGAGATCATTTTCCCAGTGATACCATTCATTAGGCGAAGATTTAAAAGTAACAGGCAATCCGCGTGTGGAGGGATGCAGTGGTATTTCACAGCGCAATATGGCGGCGGTGGGGCGCCATGTGTTGCTTTTATATTGACCAGCTCCAATAAAATTGTTGTGATACCAGTTCCAGTTTTGCGGGAAGGCAGAAGGCGTAAGCGCGAAGCCGGCAAAGTGAAAGCCTATCCAAGCGCCCCCGTTTTCCATATACTGCTCAAACGCAACTCGCTGAAGGCTGTCTTCCGGGCGGGTATCTAAAAAAATAACCACCTGGTATTTAGACAGAAAACTGGTGTTTAGATTACTCCAGTTGTTGGTAGAATCGTACACAAAATTATTTTGAGCAGCCATTTTAAGAAACCAGTTATTGGCTTCGTGTACAAAGCTGATATGCGCCTGGTCGTTTTGAGCGGTATAAAAGGCAATGGCTTTGAAAAGCGGGGTCTGCTGTCCATATCCATTAAAAGCAATCCATAGCATCGCCAGCAATGAAATAATGGTTTTTTTTATCGCGAGATAAGTAGTTTGCATAAAAGTGGTATATTTCGCCCGCTGAAAATAATGCAGAAAAAAATAGCAATATTAGTTGGAGGCTCAGATCTTTTTTCGGGGGTAAGAGGCTTATCAAACGGAACTCGCATTATTTATAAAAGCATCATTTCCAGCTACGACGAAGTTTTACTCATCAACTATAACTATTTCCTCGATTTTGGCAGATGTGTGTCCAGGTTGTTAAAGCAGATTCAAAAAAAATATACCGATGCCTCTTTATGTTTATATGGCTACAGTAAAGGTGGGGAAGTGGTGCTGGAACTGTGCCGCCGGCTGAAAGGCACAAGAGAAATAGACCTGCTGATCACAGTAGATATTGCCAACGGTCCCTGGTCGGATAATATTGACCGGAATGTGCCCGGTAATGTAAAAAAGAACATCAATGTATACCAAGGCATCCCCAGGTTTCCGCTCAGGTCTTATGGTATGTGGGCATCTTCCAGCGAAGGCGCGCCGATAGAAAACATCAATCTCACCAACCAGATAGTGAACAACCGATTGGTTACGCATAGCAATATCGAAAAGCTGGTTGCAAATGATGTTGTGAAATGGATGAAGATGTTTAGCTCGGCTAAAATCTGAGGCGCGACCAGTTGCTGTCCAAAAAGGACAATGAATTGAAAGCTGTGTTTACTTTACGACAAACATTAAAGTGATAATTGTTATTGACAGTGCCAAAGACAATATCAATGACGGTTGCCATTGTTTTTTGATGATCAGGCGATAGCTGGCAATCAAAAAAATGATCACTTGTAGAATAATAGCAGGAATGGTGAGCAGTTCAACTAGTCCTGTAAGAGGTGAAGTTTGCGTAACAACCTCATACTTTGCATTTATAAATAGCAATAGGAAATAAATTGCAACAAAAGATTGGACAAGTAACAGTGTTTTGTTTTTCATAAAGAATTATTTTCCAACGATTAGTTATTCAGTCCGTTCCGACTTAATTGAGTTCGTGAACCTTTGAAGGGGCTTGTCGCCATACAGCTTGTATGACGACAAGTCTAAGCTATCTAATGATGTTGTAGTATCTGAAGGTTGAATTGCATCTAAATTGAGTTTAAAAACTATAAGTGTATTACCCTCCTAAAGGAATGAGTCCTTCAGAAAGAGTGAGGTCTTCAATAAAGGTAAAGATAGGTTTACTAGGGATAGGGGCCAATTGAATATCCTTGTCGGGTACACAGCCGGAAAAGCAAAACCACTTTGGTGTACAATTTTTGCACATTTTATCGTGTATATAGCACACGGGATGCCAATACCAACAAGGACCTTGATAATTGCCACAACAACCATGATCGCTGCCCCTGGGCCAACCAAATGAAAACCCGGCAGAAGGATCATTTTGGACATAGTCGTCCATCTCCGCTAATAATTCTAAAAGACTTATTTGGTCATCTGAAATTCGGTTTAAAACATTTTGAAAGACATATAATCCTTTATCGTCGACGCTCATATTTGTTAGATCAGCATCTATTTGCTGTTTGAATGAGTTTACGTCTACAATGATATCTTCATTAAGTGCGAATTCAGACAGTCGCGATGCGTACCCTTCGTAAACAGGCTTAGCGAAAGCTGAAACGACCTGTTTCTGTGGTTGAGGATCAAAACCAGCGGCCTTTTTGGAAATAGCGTGGGGAGCAATAATGCTAGTTGACCTCTTAAACACCTGTTTTGTCCTATCACTAATATTGGGGCTATTAATTACTTCGTCTTTCAAAAGTTGTCGGAAAAATGAAATACTAATGTAAGCAGCGTCAGATTCTAATGAGTGGGTCGAAAAGTTTTGTTGAACTGTAAACTCCTTCATTGAGGCTATAATGTTTTTTAAGTCGCCCATATTCAAGGCGCGATTTTGGGTATTGTTCTTTAATGCAGATGCAATATTTGTTTCAAAGGACGATCTTTTATAATCTACTTCTAAAGTTTCTTCAAAAACCTTACTGTTCTCTTTATTGTTAATGATAAAATTTAATTTTATTACACTATCTTCATTTAAGGAAACTGCATAATGAATATTGTGATTTTGAGTTTTAAAATCATGATTATCTATCAAAATAGATTTTTCTTCGTTTTTTTTGCAACCGCTAACAATAAGGATTAAAGGAAAAGCAATAGCAATCAGATGTTTTTTCATAGATTTTAATTTTGAGATTATTAAAGAATTTCAAAATTAAATATCAACACTGAGGCTTTTCTTTCCGAAATTCTACACCTTATCTTGTTGGGTTAAAAAGAATTTTATTCTTTTAAAGCGAACCTATGTTTATGGAGCCAAAAATCGAAACTTCTAAAGTGTCTGAAAATATACGTAAGCTACGTACCATAAAAGGGATAAAGGCGGAAACTGTTGCACACGAGTTAGGTATAACTAAAAGCGCTTATAGCGATATTGAGACAGGCAAAAGTGAATTGACGCTAAAGCGCTTGCAACGGATTGCGGATGTGTTAGGAGTAAATTATAGCGTAATTCTAAACGCTCATACAGGCCAATCGCACGATTCTTCTATTTTATCTGCCAATTTTTGTCAACCTTTTGAAAGCGAACTGCTGAAAAGTGTTGTAAAAAACCAGGAGGCGATTATTCACTTGATTGAAAAACTGGCTAATAGACTATAGTTCTTTTCATGATCACCGTCACATTCTAAATATGGGTATAAACTAAAATAGTAGGCTGTGGATTGAGATATTATTACAATGCAATACCGTAATTAAATTCTCGAAGCCATTCTGAAAAAACGCAGACATAAAAAAATGCTTGAACAGCTAAGTCCCAATATAAGACCAATCCAAATGCCCGCCGGTCCAAGCTTTGCATGAAAGGCCAGCAGGTAGCCCACCGGAATACCCACTATCCAATAAGCAATGCCAACCAAAACAGTAGGCACTTTTACGTCTTTAATGCCCCGCAGCAATCCGGCTCCGATCACCTGCGTGGCATCAGATATCTGGAAGATGGCAGCCAGTACCAGCAGCAGCGATGCCATACTTACCACCAGTGCGTTGTTATTAAATGCCTGCGGTAATATGTTCCTGAGCGCTATAAAAAAAACAGCACAGCATACGCCATATGCCAGTCCCGTAATTAAAGTGCTTTTACCAATATTGATAATTTTATTACGGTTCAATGTGCCGTAGGCGTTGCTTACCCGTATAGAGCTGCCTTGCGATAAACCAAGCGAAGCCATAAACGTGAAAGATGCACAGCTCAGCGCTATCTGGTGTGCTGCCTGTTCGGTAGCGCCCAGCGTTCCGATAATGATACCGGAAAGTGCAAAAGCGCCTCCTTCCATGCCCACCTGTAAACCACTGGGGATGCCAATGTACAACAGCTCGCGAATAGTAGCCAGCTTTAATTTCCATTGATTTTTGCGCACCATTACGTACCTGCGGAACAAGCGGTGATATAAAATAACGCCACCCAAAGTACCAAACATTAATGTGCGTGTTATCAGCGTGCCCCAGCCTGCTCCCGGCAAGCCAAGCTGCGGAAAACCCAGGTTGCCAAAGATCAGCAGCCAGTTGATAAAAATATTTACCGGCAATGCAGCAATAGAAATGACCATAGCCGTCCTCGTTTTTTCAAGCCCGTCGGTAAACTGTTTTAAAGCCATGAAAAGCAGCATAGGAATAATGCTCCAGCTCATTAAGGTAAGAAACGGAACCGCCAGCGCAGCCACTTCCGGATCTTGCCCCAGGTGAAAAAGAATGTTTCTCCCGAATACAAGCACGAGTGCAATTATTAAAGCCGTAATAGCGCAAAGCCAAAAGCCATTATAAAAATAATGCGATACTTTTTGACCGTCTCTTCTGCCATGCGCCATCGATACCAGTTGCGATACAGAGATCGTCATCCCGATACCGATTACAAAGGGAATATTTAATACCGATAATACCAGTGCAGCAGCAGCCAGCTGTTTATAGCCCAGCGCGCCCACCATAGCCGTATCTATGATGTGCAAAGCCATCTGGGAAAGCTCGCCCAAAATAATGGGAACAGACAGCTGTATAGTACTTTTTGCTTCGGCAGATAATGACATAACTGTTTACCAACAAACACTGGTTGCTTAAAAAAGGAGCGCAAAGATCACCTATTTAGGCAATATCAGCAACATATTGTTCGTGGGATGTTAAATCGCAAATGATCATTTCGGTTGCAGGTTGCCCGCGTTGTTGCACGTATTCTCACCCGTTAACAGTAAACGATCTCCACAGTAAAACCGGAATTTGTGAACGCCCGGAACCTGTATTTTTCTCATCCGCGTCAAATGCACCAGTTGATTGATTTGTAATTCGCTTTAATTATTTTTGATAGATATTGAAGACATTACATAAATAACATATCATTCCTGAGTTAATACTATGAAGACAACATTTTTGCTGTTTCTTTTTTTGCTGCAGCTTACCAGCCTGCAGGCGCAAACTGCATCTGTTAACAGGCATCCTAATATTCTTTTTCTTTTTACTGACGATCAGCGGTTCAGTACCATTGGCAGATTAGGGCTGGAACAGGTGTATACGCCCCATCTCGACGAGCTTTCCCGCAACGGTGTAATGTTTACCCAGGCGCATATTATGGGCGGCCTGCAGGGTGCCATTTGTATGCCCAGCCGGGCGATGCTTATGACTGGCAAAAGTCTTTTTCATCAACATCGCGACGGAGAATATATAGCCGCTTCGGACATGATGATGCCGCAGTTTTTTGCACAGCAGGGCTACAATACTTTTGTAACCGGCAAGTGGCACAATGGTGCTGCTGCACTCAACAGGGCATTTGCTGCAGGCGACAATATATATCTGGGCGGCATGCATGCCTATGGTACCGGCGGGCATTTTACACCTGTGCTTACTCATTACGATAGCACCGGCGCGTATAAAGACCGGTTTACCGGCGATCACTTCTCTACCATTTATTATGCCGACGCAGTAATCGATTTCATCAACGGGCAAAAAAACAACGAACAACCTTTTTTTGCTTACGTGGCATTTACCACTCCGCACGATCCCAGAACTCCGCCTGAGGAGTTTTTGAATTTGTATGATTCCGCTCACACCAGGCTGCCTCCTAACTTTTTACCGCAGCATCCTTTCGACAACGGAGAACTGAACATACGCGACGAAGTATTATTGCCCGTACCGCGCGATTCCAATGCTGTAAAAGCCGAGATAGCCAGGTATTATGGTATGATCAGCGAAGCTGATCATGAAATTGGACGCATCATCCAGGCACTAAAAGCTACAGGGCAATACGATAATACGATTATTGTATTTGCCGGCGATAACGGATTGGCAGTGGGACAGCATGGGCTGTTGGGTAAGCAGAATCTATATGATCATAGTATACGAGTGCCTTTGATGATAGCAGGTCCCGGAATTAAAAAAGATCATCAGTACAACGGGTATGTGTACCTGCATGATATGTTTTCTACACTGCGCGAAGCGGCGGGCTTTCGTTCTCCGCTAAAAGATGATGGTATTTCTTTTGCGAAGGCGTTGCAGAAAAAGAAAGTTAAAGGGCGCGACCACCTGTTTTTTGTGTACGCCAATCTGCAGCGGGCGGTAAAAAAAGACGGATTGAAACTGATACGCTACAACGTAAATGGCGAATCTAAAATGCAGTTGTTCGATTTAAATAAAGATCCTTACGAAAGAAAAGACGTATCGGCACAAAGTGAATATCAAAAGGCTTTAAAAGAACTAACAGCATTGCTCACGACAGCAATGAAGCAAAGCGGAGATTTTTGCGATCCCGAAAAGGCAGACTGGGGATATCCGGATAGATTGCCTAACGATGCCTGGAGGAAATTGTTTCCGTGAAAGGCATAAGGGTGGAAGGTATAAGGAGGAAGGTGTAAGGTGGAAGGTGTAGGGTAGGAACACTTCACCTGTAACATGTAACTTGTAACTTGCAACCTGCAACCGCCGACTGCTGATAGCTCATAGCTGACTGCTGATAGCTCATAGCTGACCGCTGACCGCTTCATCACTTCTTTCGCCTGATGCGGATAGTGGAATTTTGGGTAAGGCTGCTCGACAGGAAAATTTCATATCGGTTCACCCCGTCCGTAATCACCATTAGTGCAGTGTTGGGAGCAATAGAACCCAGGTTTTCGGCAAACATGCTCAGCTCGTTGTAATCTTTATTGGGGTCGAGCACGGCATAGAATACAATGCCCCTTTCCGTCAGCGATTGGTGAATGGCTACCGGCGACTTGTTAAAGAATACGGAAATGCTGTCGCCGTCTACAATACCATTGTCGTAAAAAGTAAGCCGGAGCGAGTCCGATTCTACCAGCAATTCCTGTCCAACCACTTCTTTTCTTTTATTGAACTCTTCCAGTATTTTCTGCGCTTCCATCTTTTCGGCAGAAGGCTCTTTCACCTTCAGGTCTACTGAATCGGGTACATATACTTTAGAATCGTTCACAACAACATCTTCTTCGGTAGGTTGCCATATTTTTCTCACGGCTGCAAACTTTTCTATCAGGCTGTCTGTATTCAATTGCTCGCCGTAAACAAAATCAAAGGCAATATCAGGGCAGGTATACTTATATTTTCCCTGGGTGGAGAACACTCCTTTTATATTGGTGCCCGCCCTCGAAGCAGTGATCATCGCCCGCAGGTCCATAATACATTCCACGCCGTTGGCCGATGAAGCGCGGAAATACGTAATGGGCACGTCCTTTATCAATACTTCTCTTGTACGTGGGTTATAAGTACCCTTTACATAAAAACTCTGGTAGGTTTGTTTGAAATAATAGCTGATGATTCCTTTTACTTCGTTGTTCTCCTGTTTAAGATCCAGTTCAACAAGATAGTTATTGTGCGACCCGCCCAGCAGCACGTCGGCACTTCCAAACCAGCTTCCCTTTATTCCCTGGGCAAAGCCTGTGGCGGTTCCAATAAAAAAAGCGAGGGTTAGTAATGCTCTCATGTATCTTAATAATATAATTGCCGGGTTTAGGATTTTACTGCAAAGTAACGTATGATCTCTAAAAGTATTGTAAATAAAGTTGTTATAGTTTCCACATTAGGGTGTAGATAAGTAAGTTGAGTGAGTTAAATAGGTTGAGTAGTAATGTGGGTTAAGTAAGTTAATTGAGGTAATTGGTTAAATGGGAACATCCGTTACTTACTCAACTTACTTAACCATTCAACCAAATTACAGTCCATAATTCCGCTTAATCTCCCGTTGGGTATCACGCGCTTTAATGGTTTCACGCTTGTCGTGCAGCTTTTTGCCCTTACCCAGGCCAATCTCTATTTTAGCGAGTCCCTTGCTGTTAAAAAAAATGGCAAGCGGCACAATGGTAAATCCTTTTTCCTTGATTTTGGATTCCAGCTTGTTCAGCTCTTTCCTGCTTAACAGGAGCTTTCTTTCGCGCAGCGGATCGTGATTGTTGTAGGTGCCATGGCTGTATTCGGCAATATGAAGGCTTTTAAGCCACAATTCCCCTTTGTGAAAATAACAGTAGCTGTCGTTAAAGCTGGCTTTGCCCGCCCGTAACGATTTTACTTCGGTGCCCGTCAATACCAATCCCGCCTCATATTTATCTTCAATATGATATTCGAAATAGGCAGAACGATTGCGGATATTAGACATGGTAAAATGTTGAACGATGCCGGGGGTAACTATACTTTCAGCAGCATCAATAAGGTAGCTATTTTTTCTTTTAAATCCTTGCGTTCAATAATTGCATCTAAAAACCCATGCTCCATCAAAAATTCGGAGCTTTGAAAGCCGGGGGGAAGATCTTTTTTAATGGTTTCTTTTATTACCCTTGGTCCGGCAAAGCCTATCATGGCGCCCGGTTCTCCAATGTTTATGTCGCCCAGCATAGCGAACGATGCGGTGGTACCACCATAGGTGGGGTCGGTGCAAAGAGAGATATAAGGTAATTTGGCGTCGGACAGCTGGGAAAGTTTTCCCGAGGTTTTAGCCAGTTGCATCAGCGAAAAGGCACTTTCCATCATACGGGCTCCGCCGCTTTTGCTGATAATAATGAGGGGAAGCCGGTGCTCCAGGCAATAATCTGCCGCTTTGGCTATCTTTTCGCCCATCACGCTGCCCAGCGATCCGCCAATAAAATTAAAGTCCATACAGCAAATCACCACGCCCGAACCGTTCATTTTGCCTGTGCCAACCGACAGGGAATCATTCAATCCCGTTTTACTATAGGCTTCTTCCAGTCGTTTTTTGTAAGGCTTCAGGTAGTTAAAGTTCAAAAAATCTACCGACCGTACCGAGGTAAACAACTCTTCGTATTGCTGATCATCGAACAGTATGTCGAAGTATTCCTGGCTGCCAATGCGATGGTGGTAATTGCATTTAGGGCAAACGTACAAATTCTCTTTCAGTTCCAGCACGGTGCAGGTGTATTTGCAACTGGGGCATTTGATCCATAAGCCATCAGGTGCTTCCTTTTTTTCCGCGGTGGTGGTAAGTATTCCTTTCTTTATCCTCTTAAACCAACGGCTTCTCGACTCTTCATTGTTGGTATCTTCTCCGGCAAGATTTGCGTCAAAATCTTCTTCGTGTTGCATTGTAGTGCTTATGTTGGAAGTCAAGATTAACGAATTTATTGAATAAAACAAAATACAGTTGCTGATTATGCCAGGCAGACGGTTGCATACAGCGCTGGTACTGGATATAATTATCGTGCCGTTTGCAGGTCTGTCATCACCTCTGCATAAACAGGGGCGCAAATATAGGGATAAAGACAACATGCACTGTGGGGCGGGTAACCAAAATAAAACCAATGTAGTTTAGTTAAGCGGAGGGCTATCCCTCAAAGGGAACATACAATGCGCGGTGGGAGCTATAAAATAAAACCTCCACCTGGCAGAGGTGGAGGAAATTTTGTTAACCGAGCCTACTAAGACTAATGGGCTTCGAAGGATTGGACTTTAGGTTTCAGGATTCTCGATTGCAATTACGTTTTGTCCAAGGTCGTTTGGTTTTAAAGGAATTCAGATTTTAGAATCGGGGGGCGTTTTCAAAAAGGCCGGGTGCTCTGCCAGGATTAACAGGTTTTTCAACTACTGAATAGTTATTGGATTTTCGTAAGAATAAGGTTTTCCGTCAGGACTTGGATCTACAGGTATAATGGCTTAATGATTATAAAAAGTTGATTGATATTGGATTTTATTCTACCCTTTTCAAAGGATTTGGATTCTCAACTTTTTTAGGACGGTTTTCTCGGATGTTATTGGATGGTCGAGGCGTAGCTTCCTCATCAATCAACTTCAAATCAAAGATACTCACGAGTTATCCACTGTACAAGAGCGTTTCTCCCCATTTTTTAACATATAGTTTTTACTGTCTGGTGGGGTATATGTACTTCTTTTTGGATGGTTATTTTACTATTTGCAAGTGAGATTTTTACGTGAGACTGCAAGGCTGATTTTATTGAATGTAACGTAAAGCCCTTTACAGCAGGGCATTTCGTATTATTTCTATAAATGATAGTGATATTTTGAGGCGTGGATCATTTGGCGAAAGATTGGATTATGTCGTATTTGGTGATGATGTGGAAAACTCCGGATTCGTCCTTACTAAGTATAGCACCATTGTCTCTGTTAATAAGTTTGCTCAACCTTTCCACAGGCGTATCGAATGCTACTTCGGGGTAAGGCTGCTCCGCTATGGTGCCCACTTGTTGGTTTTTAATGTCGGGGCTTTGGAACAGTTTATTAAAAAGTCCGCTTTCTGAAACAGACCCTACCTGCACTCCTTTTTCCATAACCGGGATGTTTTCTATATCATGTTTCTTCATCAGTTCAAACACTTCGGCAACAGTTTGCGAAGGGCTGACTGTTACAATCTCTCCACCGCCTTTACCGGTAACAATATCTTTAAAGGTTTTAACCTCCATGAATCCCCTTTCCAGCATCCACTGATCATTGTATACCTTTCCAACATACCTGCTTCCGTGATCGTGAAAAATACAAACCACCAGGTCATCCTTTTTCAGCCGGTGCTTTAACTGCATCAATCCCTGCAGGCAGCTTCCGGCGCTGTAGCCGCAAAACAGCCCTTCTTCACGGGCAATACGACGGGCCATGAGTGCTCCATCCTTATCGGTTACCTGCTCAAAATGGTCAATCACGCTCATATCGTAATTAGCCGGAACAAAGTCTTCGCCAAATCCTTCCGATATATACGGATGTACTTCGTTCATATCCGTTTCGCCGGTGCGGAAATATTTTGTAAGCAGCGATCCGTACGCATCAATAGCCCATACCTGTATGTGCGGATTTTTTTCTTTCAGGTACATGGCCGTTCCTGTAACTGTGCCGCCTGTGCCGGCAGTACAAACCAGGTGGGTAATTTTGCCTTCTGTTTGCTGCCATAGTTCCGGTCCGGTGGTTTCGTAGTGCGCCAGTCTGTTAGCCAGGTTGTCGTACTGGTTGCATAAAAATGAGTTGGGAATTTCTTTTGCCAGGCGTTTGGCTACCGAATAATAGCTTTTAGGATCGTCTGGCTCCACGTTGGTGGGGCACACAATTACTTCTGCGCCTACGGCTTTCAGTATATCAAACTTTTCCTTTGATTGTTTATCGGTTGAAGTAAAAATACATTTGTATCCTTTGATGGTAGCTGCCAGTGCAAGTCCCATACCCGTATTGCCCGAAGTACATTCAATAATCGTTCCGCCCGGTTTTAACTTTCCTTCCTGTTCCGCCACTTCTACCATTTTAATGGCCATACGGTCTTTTATAGAGTTGCCGGGGTTAAAATACTCAACCTTGGCTGCAACCGTACAGGGCAATCCTTTAGTGATCTTGTTCAGTTGTATCAGCGGAGTATTGCCTATTGTTTCGAGTATGTTGTTTTTAATATCCATTGTTTATTGTTTATAGTTTGTGGTCTCTCACCTTATATCCTCCACCTTATCCCTACTTACCACCTACCACTTATCACTTACCACTCATTTCCTCCAATGCCCTTTTAATAATAGGATCATTGGCGTTGTTCACTTCATAAAATCCTTCGTTACGCCACTGCTGCCGGGCAAAAAGACTTTTCAGGCGCTGTATCAGGAATTTTTTATCGGATGCTGAAATGTTGTTGATCGATACGCCATCGTCTGCCGCAAACTTTTCAAAAGCCTTCCAAATAGTATTGTCGATATCGAACCCTTTTTCAAAGTCAGACGGTTGGGAAAACAATTTAAACTGACCGATATGATCTACATAATAGCTGTATACAAAATTTCCCACCGTGTTTTTCGAATACAATGCAGCCACTATATCGCCAATGCCCGCTGTATCTATGGCTACAAATACATCGGGCGTAATGCCGCCGCCGCCATACACGGTTTTGCCCTGTGGCGTACGGTAAGCCTTACCCGATTCCTGGCGGTTGCTGTCGGCATTGATCAATGCTCCATGATGCAGTCGTTCCATTACTTCATCATTATAAGTGTCAACTCCCTGGTCGTATGGTTTCTGAATCGACCTGCCCAATGGAGTATAATACCTTGCAATGGTCAGCCGCAGGGCCGATCCATCATTTAGGTTATATTGTTCCTGCACCAGCCCTTTGCCAAAAGATCGTCTGCCCACTACTTCCGCCCGGTCCCAGTCTTGCAATGCGCCCGTTAGCACTTCGCTGGCCGAGGCAGATCCTTCGTCTACCAGCACAATCAATTTGCCTGTTTCAAAAATGCCGTCGCGCTTTGCTTTATATTCCGCTTTGCTCACATGTCCGCCCTGCGTGTATACAATCAGTTTATTGCCATCCAGGAACTCATCTGCTATTTCAACTGCCTCCTGCAATATGCCACCGCCATTTCCCCGAAGGTCCAATATCATTTTCTGAACGCCCTGTTCCTTCAGCTTTTGCATGGCTTCCATAAATTCTTCATAAGTTGTTTCCGAAAATTTGTTCAGCCGTATGTAACCCGTTGCAGGTGCTATTATATACGAAGCATCGAGCGAAAACAAAGGAATGATACCCCGTGTTATCTCAAAGTCCATTTTGTCTTTACCGCGTTGCACAGTCACTTTCACTTTCGATCCGTGCAATCCCCGCAGCAACTGTCTTACCTTATCGCCATTTACTGCTTTACCCGTTACCACCGAATCGGCTATTTTCAAAAAGCGGTCTCCCACCTGCAGTCCCGCCTTTTCCGAAGGTCCGCCCTTTAAAACACTCAATACATGAATGGTATCGTTGAAAATATTGAATTCAATGCCAATGCCCTCAAATTTTCCTGCCAGGTCTTCATTTACCTGCTGCAGTTCGCTGGCTGGAATAAAAATAGAATGTGGGTCGAGATGCGTAAGCATTTCTTCAATCGCTGCATCTGCAAGCGTATCGGTTTTAATAGGGTCCACATACCTGCGCGATATAAGGTCAAGCACCTCCTGCACAGCGTTCTTTTTTTCTGCAGAAAAAAAACGGGCAGTGGAAGGCATTTTTTCTTTCATCTTGTAACCGAGGAACATACCACCGATCATCACAACAGAAAAGAGCAAGGGCAACCAGAGCTTCAATTTATTATTAGGCATTCGTCTGTGTTTGTATATTATCTTTGAGAGCACGAATTTCACGAAATAAGTTCAATTAATAATGTCGTCAGTAAAATTGATAGCCGATAGCGGAGCAACAAAGGCTGAGTGGTGCCTGATAAATGGAAACAGGAAAAAAACGATTTTTACACAAGGCATCAGCCCCTATTTTTTTAATACAGCGCAAATAGCCGAAATACTCACCAAAGAGCTGCTTCCCTCTCTTAAAAAAGTGCAGGTAGACGAAGTGTATTATTATGGAACAGGTTGTATTAACCCCAATAATGTACAAATTGTTAAAAAAGCCATTGCACAGGTGTTTCCCGGACTTAAAAAGAACGAAGTTACGCACGATGTCATGGCGGCAGCCAGGGCACTGTATGGCGACGATAAGGGAGTAGCCTGTATATTGGGCACAGGCTCCAGTTCCTGCTACTATAATGGTAAGAAAATAGTGACCAACAAACCGGGTTTGGGTTATGTGCTGGGCGATGAGGGCAGTGGCGCTTACCTGGGCAAAAAAGTATTGCAATATTACCTGTACGAAACCTTTGATGAAGAGCTGGCTGGTCGCTTTCAGATAAAATACAACAAGCCCGACGCTTCATCCATCCTGGAGCATGTGTACAAAAAGCCATTGGCAAACCGGTACCTGGCGTCTTTTACGCCCTTTTTGTCTGAAAACAGGGGACATTATATGGTAGAAAATATTATTGAGGATGCGCTCAACGACTTTTTCTTTCACCATATATGCAAGTTTAGAGAAAGCTGGACCGTGCCCGTGAGTTTTGTAGGCGGTATTGCGTTTCATTTTAAAGATGTTATTGCAGAACTTTGCGACAGTTATGAATTTACGCTGGGGCGTATTTTGAAGAACCCGATGGAAGGATTAGCAGAATACCATAGGTAAGGTTTGGGGTTTATGGTTTGGGGTTTGAAGTCACAAAGCTCAAGAACCGAAATCCAGGAACCAAAAAATAAAAATCAAGAGCATCAGCGAATAAATGATCAGCTCAGCTAAGCAGGCCTGGGCGCTGTTCCTCCTCCTCGGGAGGTTAGGTTGGGCTTGATCCAAAAACTTAAAACAAAAAACGAGAAACCAGAACCACATGTCATTTGTTAAAATCACCGAGCAACCTTCACCGTACCGCCACCTTGAAAAAATGTCGGTAACAGAAATTCTTTCCAATATTAATAAAGAAGATAAAAAAGTTCCCGATGCTATTGAACAGGTAATTCCGCAAATAGAAAAGCTGGTAGTGGCTGCGGTAGATAAAATGCTGGCGGGAGGCAGGTTGTTTTATATAGGCGCCGGCACCAGCGGCAGACTGGCAATTGTAGATGCCAGTGAATGCCCACCCACTTACGGGGTTTCGCCCGACTTGGTGGTAGGTATTATTGCCGGCGGAAAAAAAGCAATGACGCAACCTGTGGAATTTGCGGAGGACAGTTTGACGCAGGGCTGGGACGATCTGAAAAAGCATCACATCAATAAAAAAGACATAGTAATTGGCATAGCCGCCAGCGGCACCACCCCTTATGTAATTGCCGCCTTAAAAACGTGCCGCGAAAATGGCATCATTACGGGCTGTATTACCAATAATCCCGGTTCGCCGTTAACCGAACAAGCTGATTTTCCTATTGAAATAGCCGTGGGCCCTGAGTTTGTAACCGGCAGCACCCGCATGAAAAGCGGAACCTCGCAAAAGCTGGTGCTGAATATGATTTCAACAACTATCATGATACAACTGGGCAGGGTTGAAGACAACAAAATGGTGAACATGCAGCTGAGCAATGAAAAGCTGTTTGATCGCGGGGCCAAAATGCTGATGGAAAAACTAGGCATCAATGATTACGAAAAGGCTAAAAAATTACTGATCAAACACGGCAGCGTAAAAAAAGCAATCGAGCTGTCAGCTGTCAGCGATCAATAGTCAGCGATCAGCTTTCAGCAATCAGCCCACGCATTCAAATCTCAAATCTGCCTCCGGCGTGCAGGTCTTAAATCTCAAATTTCAAATCTCAAATTTCAAATCTCTTGATGCAATGGCAACAGTTGTATAGTTCGCGCAGGAGCGGTGCAGAAAAAAAAGCATCAACTGCCGGACAACAGGTACGTACTTCTTTTGTGCGCGATTACGATCGCCTTATATTTTCGTCAGCCTTCCGGCGCCTGCAAAACAAAACACAGGTGTTTCCCCTGCCCGGAGCGGTGTTTGTGCACAACCGGCTTACCCATAGCCTGGAAGTGAGCAGCGTTGGCCGCAGCCTGGGTAAAGCCATTGGCGATGCTATTGCCGATAAATATGCGGATAACGGAGAAGACTTTACCGAATTTTATAAATACGAGTTGCCTTCGGTAATAGCCGCAGGTTGCCTGGCGCACGATATTGGCAACCCTCCATTTGGACACAGTGGCGAAGATGCCATTCGAATTTTTTTCAGGGAATTACAAGGCGATGCAAAGAAACGATTCGAAGAGGAGCTAACGCCGGCGCAACAGCGAGACCTGCAGTTTTTTGAAGGCAATGCCAATGCCTTTCGCACACTCACCCATCATTTTAACGAAGAAAGAGCCGGCGGTTTTCAATTAACTTATGCCACCCTGGCAAGTATCATAAAATATCCCTGCGATTCAGCAGCCGGGTTCAATAAACAACGGCTGGTTACTAAAAAGTCGGGCTTCTTTTCAACAGAAATACCTGTTTACACCAGCATAGCCGAAGAATTGCAAATACCGCAACTAAGCAAAGAACAATTGGTTTTTGCACGACATCCTTTTGTGTTTTTGGTAGAAGCGGCAGACGATATTTGTTACCGGATTATTGATTTTGAAGATGCGCACCGTTTAGGAATTATTTCTATAGATACGGTAGCCCGGCAGTTTCTTGCTTTTTTTGATAAGAAAGAGGGATATGACGCACGCGATAAAGTAGAAGCCACTTTCAGTACCATTAAAGATGATAACAGGAAAATACAATTTTTAAGAGCGAGGGTCATCAACCTGTTGGTGCAGCAATTGTGCGATATTTTTATGCAGCACGAATCTATCTTATTAAAAGGTGAACTCAATCAATCGCTTATTGATTTGTTGCCTGCCGATCAGTTGTCTATTATCAAAGAGATCGACCGGTATTCTTACGAACATATTTACAATCACCGCAGCGTGGTGGAAATTGAATTGGCTGGTTATACCGTAATAGGTTATTTGTTGAAAGAATTTGTATATGCAGTGCTGAATCCTCAAAGCAGCAAAGCAAAGAAATTATTGCAATTGATACCGGCGCAATTCAGCGTATCCTCTAATAAGGGAAACTTATTTAATAACCTGCAGGGTGTTACTGATTATGTAGCCGGCATGACCGATTTATACGCCCTCGAACTCTACCATAAAATGACGGGTAATAGTTTTTCGGTAGCGGGGTTGTAGGGAGCTATCAGCTATGAGCAATCAGCTTTCAGGTTGCAGCAATCAACAATCTTGAACGTTTCTCTTCGCGTCATGTCGAACGCAGCGAAGTGAGTGAGGCATCCCCAGCCGTTGTAAAGCTGCACGCTCAAACATTACTTCGTATCCAGGACTTTACTGCATGGCGAACGTAACACGGCGGAATAGACATTTCCTCTTTATCGTTATGAAAAATCATTACCTTCATCTGTACCATAAAAGCTAACATGCAAGTTGAAAAATACCACCTGAAGTCAGATTCAACGTTTACACGGTTCGAGTTTGTAAGTGAAGGCACTAAAGGAGTAATCCGTAAGTTTATTGAATTTCAGGAAACAAACTATGCCGGTCTTTTCAACCTTGCTTTTGGTGATAAAAATTCCTCATCAGAGTCAATCGATGATCTGTCCGTTTCTAACAACGGCGATACCGAAAAAGTGTTGGCAACTGTTATTTCAGCGCTGTATGCCTTTTGCGACGAGCACCCAGATGCTTTTGTATATGCTTCCGGCAGCACAAAAGCACGAACAAGACTTTATAGAATGGGAATTACAAAATATTATACGCAGGTACAAGTCGATTTCTACCTTTACGGCCAGTTAGGGGATGATTTTGTAGATTTTGAGCCAGGGGTTGACTACGATGGATTTCTGGCTCAACGGAAATTTTCTTAAATTACAGCTATGAAAAACGTACAAGATTTGAAAAAGAAAAAGTCGCCTATTGTGGTGATAGATCCGGCTCTTGACAAACACCATGAAAAAATTATGTTTCCCGAAAAACTCAAGAGGGTTAATAAAATGCTTAAAACGGCTAAATTGCCTGCCAGGAAACATCAGAGCTGACGTATAGCGCATTTCATTGTTATATTATTGCGCTTTACATTTTGCAGAATAAAGTCGAATCAATCGCTCTATCTCCTGCGGTGGCTTTTCCAACCAGTTTAGACTGATTTTTTCTTTGCATTTGGAGGTTTCCAGTGTAAGGCAGTGGCCATTGTCGTCAACCTTTTCAATTCTCCAAAAAATTATATCCGACCAGAAAAAAATCATAAAGGTGTTTTTCACAAATACCTCAAGTTGCTTTTCTTATCAGAGCGGGTTTCTTTTTAAAGATCAATTGCCATGAGCTAAATAGAAAATAGATAGCTAAAATGATTCCCCCTATACTTATAGCTTTTCCAATATTGTCATTTTTGTATTTATCTGACAAAAAAATACAAGCTAAGGATGCTACAATGATCAAAGTAGTAAGTACAAGAATAGGAATGAGCAATTTCCTGCTGTGTCGGATTTCCACGGTTTGCATGCTGGCGAAAATGATTATTGGCCGAAAAGATACAATTTCTTAGAAGAATAAACGGATGACTGCTGAAAAGCTGAAGCTGACCGCTCCTAGCTATGCTGATACACCGCAAACAATTTCCAAAACATCATTTGCTGCTTAAAGTCGAAGCTGTGCTTTTTAAAATCATTCAGCACAAGGTCAATCTTTGTATTCTTGATTTCATAACGTCCTATCATTATTTCTCTTTCTCCCGTGTACAAACCAGTTTTGTTCTGGCAAAGGTGAATGTTTTGCTGGGTCACTTCTTCAAATATCAATACATCGTGCATCTTATAATCGGGTAATGCTTCGTGATGTGGAATATTACTATTGAAAGTTAGTGCTACTAAATTATTGTTGCTGGTTTGGGGTAGCACCAGTTTAGGAAAAGCATTCCATTCGTTGAACTGCAATTCCTGGTAGCAACATTTCATGTAAATATTATCGTTGATAAATGGTACATCCCGGAGTTGCAACTTGATAATGTGATTTTCTTCTTCGATCAGCTTATCGCCATTGAACTTTAAAATTTCGTTGATCGTAAGAGACTGAGTAATAAAATGATCCAGCGGTATGCAAAAATAATTAGCAATCCGGACAACGGTTTCAATGCGCGGTTCTGCCCGGTTTTCTTCGTAAGAAGATATATTCCCTCTGGTCAGTTCAAACAGGTCGGCAAAAGCCTGCTGGCTTAAGCCTTTGGTTGTGCGGATTTTTTTGATATTGGCTCCGATCTTGGTCATTGCCTGCAAAGATAGTTGTAAATACTTTTATCTACAATGCAAATATTTTTTGCAATTTTGTTTTCATGTTGTAGATTTGTTAAACAACGATGAATCTTAAACCGATGGATCATATCAATACAATAGAACAGTTTGCCACCAGGCTCAATTGCCGCATTGTTTACAAAAATGTTCAGCACGGCATCCTTAAAATTGACAATGAGCCGGATGGTATCCACAATCTTATTATAGGCATTGCACCGCCTATCCTTATTATGGAGCAATTCCTGTTTTCCTTCCGCGCAGACGATACAGAAATGTTTAAGCAACTGCTGCAAAAAAACAGAGATACTATACATGGAGCATTTGTGATTAACGAAGACGGTAATAAGGTGCTGTTCCGGTATACCATGCAATTGGAAAACATCAACTTCAATGAGTTTGAAGGTGCTATTAATTCGCTGGGTCTGCTGATGAGTGAATATGCGCAGCAGATCATCAATTTTTCAAAGCGATAATTAAACATAGATCAAACATTGTAAACCATTAAAATATTTTGATATGAATATTTTTAAAAGACTTTTCAGGATAGGACAGGCAGAAATACATGCAGCCGTTGAAAAAATGGAAGACCCTGTTAAAATGACCGAACAAGGGTTGCGCGAACTGCGTGATGATATTGCAGAAGCTACCGAAGCCTATGCTAAAGTGAAGGCGTTGGCCATACGCACCGAAAATGAACAACTGGTTTGTCAAAAAGAATCCATGAATTATGCTGAAAAAGCTATCTTGATCATGCAAAAGGCACAGGCCGGACAGGTGGATATAGCAAAGGCCGAAGAGTTGGCGAGAGAAGCGCTTTCTTTGCGCAGAAAGTTTTATGCCGAATCGGAAGAACTGGGTACCCAGGTGGTAGCATTGCAGCAATCATCGAGGGAAATGTTGCGCAACACGGAGGTGTTGAAAGAAAACCTGGAGAAGTGGGAAAAAGAGCTGAAAACCTTAAAAGCAAGAGTAAAAGTTAGCAAGGCCACCGAACAGGTGAACAAGCAATTAGCGCAGCTCGATAACAATGGTACTATCGCTATGCTTGAGCGGATGAAGGCAAAAGTAGAAGACCAGGAGGCATTGGCGAAGGCCTACGGTGAAATAGCGCATGAAAAGAATTCATTAAAGGACGAACTGAACAATATTTTGAAAGATGATTCATTATCTATTGAGAAAGATCTGAAAGCCATAAAAGAAAAACTGGGTATCACAAATAATCCACAATAATTTATGTCAGAATTTGTTAGACTACTATTCCATCCTTTAAGCAATGCAATAATGACGGTTTTGTCTGGCATTACGGCATTGTACTGGATATTTACTTTTATCGCAGGCGATTTTTTCGGAGGTGATGCAGATGTGGACGCTAACCTGGATGTACACGGAGCGGATGTGGATACAGATACAGATGCAGACCTGAGCGATTCCGTGGGAGACAAGCCGTTTTTCCAAAAGGCGCTCGAATTTGTGAACATCGGAAAAGTGCCTTTTATGATCGTGTATTCAACCTTTAAGTTTATTGCATGGATTGTAACGTTGGTTTCATCGGTGGCATTGGGGCTGGCAAGCTGGGGGTGGAAATCGGTTTTTATTTTACTGCCCGTGTTTTTTGTTGCATATATTCTTACCCGTTATGCTACAAAACCATTGGTAAAAATATATCATGCTATGGGATATAATGGCGAAGAAGCACACGACCTGATGGGGCGTGTAGCGAAAATGCGCTCAACCATTTCAGGCAGTACCATCGGCGCAGCCGAACTGGTGATTAACAGTGACGTAATACGCGTGAACGTGCAAAGTAAAACCGGCGAGCGGCTAGAGTACAACGGAGATGTGATGATAGCAGACGAATCGCCGGATAAAAAATATTACCTGGTGGTAAAGGAAGTAACGTTGCAAAATCTCAAATTTTAAATTTCAAATCTCAAATCTCAAATCTCAAATTCATTCAACTCTAAACTCAAAACAATAAACTAAAAATCATGGGAGCATTTGGCGGCATAACCTTATTGATGGTAGGCGGGATCGTATTCCTGTTATTTATTATCCTGTTCGCTTTCGCTACATTTTACAAAAAAATACCACAGGGCAAAGCTATTGTACGTACCGGTGTAGGCGGTGGCAAAGTAGCTTTTAACAAAGGCATGTACGTAATTCCCATCCTGCACAAGATGGAGATCATGGATATTTCTGTAAAAAAATTACAGATCGACCGTATGGAGAATGACGGCTTGATTTGTAAAGACAATATCCGCGCTGATATTAAAGTAGCATTTTTTGTACGAGTGAATAAAAATGTAGATGACGTATTGAACGTTGCGCAAATTATAGGCACCGACAGGGCAAGCGATGTAGATACCTTGCGCAATCTTTTTGAAGCCAAGTTTTCGGAAGCATTGAAAACCGTAGGTAAAAAATTTGATTTTATTGAGCTGTACGAAGCCCGCCGCGAATTCAGAACGGAGATATTGAACATCATTGGCACCGATTTGAATGGTTATATCCTGGATGATTGCGCCATCGACTATCTTGAACAAACTGAAATAAGCTTTCTCAGTCCGCAAAACATCCTCGATTCGCAGGGGATCAAAAAAATTACAGAGCTTACTGCTGAACAAAATATCAAAGCCAATTTGATTAAGCGCGAAGAAGAAAAAGTAATTAAAAAGCAGAACGTAGAAGCGCGGGAAGCTATTCTTGAACTGGAGCGCCAGATGGCAGAAAAAGAAGAAAAGCAAAAGAGAGAGATCGATAACATCAGGTCGCGCGAAAATGCAGAGATCATTAAAGTGCGGGAAGAAGAAAGATTGAAGGCACAATCGGTAAGAATTAAAACCGACGAAGCATTGGCCGTGCAGGAAGAGAACAAGCTCCGCCAGATCATCATTGCCGAAAAAAATAAAATAAGAACCGATGCGGTAGAAACAGAACGTGTAGAAAAAGATCGTGCGCTGGAAGCAACCGAGCGCGAAAAAATTGTAACACTGGCACAAATTGAAAAGGAGAAGACAATTGAAGTAGAGCGCAAAAATATACAGGATGTTATAAAAGAGCGTGTGAAGCTGGAGAAAGGTGTTGTAGAAGAACAGCAGGGCGTAAAAGACCTGGAAGCATTCAGGGCGGTAGAGCGTGAGAAAACTGTGGGCATTACGCAGGCCAGTCGGCAGGCAGAAGAAAAATTGATTTACACTGTAAAGGCTGCGGAAGCGGAGAAAAAGGCCGCAGAAGAAAAAGCACGGCAGTTGATCATAGATGCAGAAGCCAAGAAAGAAGCAGCTGTTAAACAAGCCGAGGCTCGTAAAATACTGGCGGAAGCGCAGGCGCGCGAAGAAGCTACGCTTGGTTTGTCGGAAGCAGAAGTAATGATGGCAAAAGCAGAAGCTGCCGAAAGACAGGGTACAGTAGACGCAACCGTTATTGAAAAGATTGCCGAAGCCAAACGCAAGGAAGGATTAACGCAGGCTGAAGTAACGAAAGAGAAAGCCCTGGCAGAAGCGGCGGGTATTGAAGAAAAAGCCGAAGCAATGAAGAAGCTGGATGCGGTTGGCAAAGATCACGAAGAGTTTAAGCTGTTGCTGCAAAAAGAAAAAGACATTGCGCTGGCGCAGATACACATTCAGAAAGATATTGCCGATGCCCAGGCGGATGTGTTAGCTGAAGCATTGAAATCGGCCAATATTGATATTGTGGGCGGTGAAACCATGTTCTTTCAGAATATCATCAACCAGATATCCAACGCGAAGGGCTTTGACCGCCTGATCAACGAAAGCGAAAATGCATCGCAGATAAAAACGGCATTGATTGGTGATGGTTCCAACAGCGGCGATTTGCTGCAGCGCATCAGGGAGTTTGCAGATAAATACAACGTATCTACCAACGATATTAAAAACCTGACCATTTCGAGCCTTATCTTAAAAATGCAGCAAAAGAGTGATGAAGGCGATCGCTCTTCTTTGCTAAGCCTGGCTAATATTGCCAACAGTCTTGGTCTTTCCAATAAAAAACTAGGATAACGGGAATTAGTAGCCGAAGTATAAATGCGCCTGTCCCGCAGGATGGCAGGCAGGTGCGTTCAACTTCGGCACTATTATGGAGCTTGTTCAGGTATTGATGTGGAACATTTATTTTTTTGATAGCATGGCAGGTACTGAAAATAATACAGAAGCTATTTTAGATTCGGGCACATACGAAATAATCCGGAACCGGTTAAACGAACAACGTTTAGCCCTGGCGCAACGCCTGTCAAAACTGAACGCGGCACGCAAAGAGATCTTCAATTCGTCGGGCTTTCAACTGATTGCCAACCAGCGTATCACTACCGTCAATAACGGAGTGGCCCGCGGCATCATGGCGTTTGGCGATCTTACCATATTCGCCTACAATGTTCATTTTGGTTTGCGTGAAGATATTAAGCTGAGCGATGTTTTCAGCATTTATAAATTCACCAACAATCATTTTGAGCCGCAACCTCTTACGTTGATTGAAGATGCCAACTTTGTAACCGATTTTACCAACCTGTATAAATATTATCGCGACTCGATTTTCGCCAAATTCACCAAGACGGAAAATTATTTATACATGATTTTTCAAACCAGCAAAAGTCCCGATGACAGGAAGGCTTTTAAATGGCTGGTTAAAAACAATCAGTTGCACTATGTAGACGACAGGAGCATTCATGAAGTAAGAAAAGCGCCACAGCACGATTTTCAATGGATCAAAACTGATCTGAGCAACCGCCGTCTCGGAATGCATCCGCATATCTCCATACTCGACAAGGTTTTTATTGAAGCCCTGAACGGAGATATCACTTTCAAAGTTGAAAATAATACCGATAGCGGCAAGGGTATTTATGCTGAACCGGTGCTGAACAAAGATCAGCAACTGGACGATGCAGAATATTATTATGCCGATTTAGGCAACCTCATTGTTATTAAGATAAAGCCTTACCAGGAAGGGTTTCGGACGTTTGTTTTTAATGTTCGAACCAAGCAGGTGGTTCCTATTGCCATGCTGCTTGATGCAGGCATATTGCTGCCCGATAACCAGGGCGTTATTTTTCCGAATGGCTATTACCTGCAAAACGGCGAATATAAAATATTTGAATCTGCCATACACGAGCTTGAATACATAAGGAGCATAGCATCGCCCAACGGTGAAGATTTTTTGTATGTGTTTTACCAGCGAACCAGCAATACTTATGTATTGATGTCGTACAACATGATTGCGCAGCAGGTAGAAACACCAATTGTATGCAATGGCTTTACCGTGTTTGACGATGGTACCCTGATTTATTTCCGGTCGGAGAACGAAGCTGTCCGGCATCACCAGGTGCAGATATGGGAAACACCTTACACGAGCGTGCTGAAGGAGAATGCTGCCATGGCCGATAATGTGCTGTATAAAATAGGGAATAAGGACATTGTAAGCGCCATGAGCGAAAGCCAGGAAGTGATTCAATTGCTATTAAAGGAAGACACGTATGAAGGGTTGTACGAAGACATACATAAAAGAACAAGCGATATCATCGATTCCTATTTCTGGATAAAAGATGCAGCCACTTTTGATGTAGCCGCTCCGCTTTCGCAGATAAGAGATATTGCAAATACCGCTATCGATGAATTTGCGAAAGTGCAGGCCCAGCGCCAGCATGCCCGTGATGTATTGGCGGACATGCAAAAGCGCGTGGAAAGTCTTGTGATTGAAGTCAAGAATGCATCCATCACTTCGCTGGACCAACTGGTTCAACTGCTGGCAGCTACCAGGAGCATGCAAGGTGCGGTGATTGACCTGCTGAACGTAAAGTATGTAGATGCGCAGGCCGTAAACCGCCTGAAAGAAACGTTACAGCAATACAATGCTTCACTTTCGCAGGATACGATACAGTTCCTGCTGCGCGATGAAGCATTGACGCCTTACGAAATAAAAGTAGCGCATCAAAAGCAGGCTATAGCGGGTGTAGCCAAGGTAATAGACGCACAGCCTATTGAAGAAGCGGTGAAAGGCATTGCGGCGGAACTTGAAATGCTGATTGATATTTTAAACAGCCTGAAGATCGACGACACCACGCAAACAACGCGCATTGTTGAAAAGATATCGCTGATATTCGCTTCGCTGAACGAGGTAAAGGCCGACCTGGTGCGTACCACCACCGCGCTCAAAACGAAAGAGTCTGCAGGAGAGTTTCATGCGCAGCTAACCTTGCTGGACCAGAGCATTGTTAATTTCCTCGACCTCTCTGATTCGCCGGAAAAATGCGAAGACTATTTTACAAAGATCAGCATACAAATAGAGGAGCTGGAAAGCAAGTTTGCCGACTTTGAAGCATTTGTGCTGAAGATAGCCGACAAGCGCGATGAAGTAATTAAAGCTTTCAATGGCAAGAAGGAGCTGTTAATTGCACAGATCAATAAACGAACGGCTGCGCTGGAACAGATAGGTATACGGGTACTGAAAAATATTGAGAATAAGGCACAATCGTTCAACAACAAGGAAAGTATTTATGCTTTTTTCTCTACCGACCTGATGATCGACAAGGTGCGCAGCCTGGTGGAAGATCTCAGGAACCTGGGTGATGTTGCCAAGGCAGAAAACCTGGAAAACCTGGTAAAGGTGGCGCAGGAAAATGCTTTGCGCAGCCTGAAAGATAAAACGGATTTATTTGTTGACGGGCAGAACATCATTGCATTGGGAGGTTACAGGTTTGTAGTAAATAAACAAGTGCTCAACCTCACCATTATACGAAGAAATGACCAATTGTTTTATCACCTCATAGGTACGAGTTTTTACAAACAGGTAACGGCGGAAACCTTGCATCAATACCGCGCAATATGGGAGCAGGAACTCATTTCGGAAAATGCTGTGGTATACCGTGCTGAATACCTGGCTTATCAAACCTACGTTGAAAGCAACAGGCATGATGCGCATTGGGACTGCCAGGCTTTTATCAACGATAAAGTGGAGCGCGATTATGCTGCGGCCTATCTGAAAGGTGTTCACAACGCCGATGCCATTATTATATACCAGGCACTGAAAAAATTGCAGGAAGGTCTTGGGATATTACAATATGCCCCGGCAGTAAGGGTGGCAACGCAGCTATTCTGGTTTCAACTGGAAGAAAAGGTGAGTAATAAGCTGCTGCAGCTTATTACGGCAGCACATGCCATACAGGAAAGTTTTCCGCAAAGCAGGCAGTTTGCTTTTGTAGAAAAAGAAATTGCCACGCAATTCCGCCAGGCGGCTATTGCTTACGAACATGTGCCTGCGGAAGAAGTTGCCGTTTATCTGTACAACGAGTTTGCTGTTACCAAAAACTTTACCTGCAGTCAGCAGGCGTTGAAGCTGAAAAAAAGTTTCAAAACATTCTTACAGTCAAAAAAACGTACCGATGTATTTGAGCAGGAGGTAGCCAATGCGGGATTGAATATCACGGAACGTTTTTACATAGTACAAGGCTGGTTGCAGGCTTTTGTGCAGGCGCAGCCAGACGAAGCGTCTAACCAGTATATTGATGAAGCGGTTTGTTTGCTGTTGTTCAAAGATCATCCGTACAAGGAGCGTGCTGCATCTGACGTGTTTCAGGCGGAAGGGCTGAAAGGCACGCACCCCGTTATCAGCGATACAAAGTATAGGCTCGATTTCCATCAGTACATGCAAAAAATGCAGGAATACTACCGGGATATAGTACCCGCATTTACAGCATTTAATCAATTGAAAGAGCAGTTGGTGCGTACCTACAGGCAGCAACTCAAAATCGGCGAGTTCGAGCCCAAGGTATTGAGCTCGTTTGTGCGCAACCGGCTTATCAATGAAATCTATTTCCCTTTAATAGGAGCCAATCTTGCCAAGCAGATCGGGGCTGCGGGTGATGATAAGCGTACAGCACGAATGGGTATGCTGTTGCTGGTATCGCCGCCGGGTTATGGCAAAACCACGCTGATGGAATACCTGGCAAAAACGATGGGATTACATTTTGTAAAAATCAACGGACCAACCATCGGGCATAACATTACGTCTATCGATCCCGTAGAGGCAGTTACTTCGGGCGCAAGGGAAGAGTTGAAAAAAATAAATCTTGCCTTTGAAATGGCAGACAATGTAATGTTATATATAGATGATATTCAACATTGCAGCCCGGAGTTCTTACAAAAATTTATTTCGCTTGCCGACGGGCAGCGCAAGATGGATGGCATATTCGAAGGCGAAAGCAAAACCTACGATTTGCGCGGCAAACGTTTTTGTGTGATAATGGCAGGCAATCCTTATACAGAAAGCGGGGAGCAGTTTAAAATTCCCGACATGCTGGCGAACCGCGCAGACGTATACAACCTGGGCGATGTAATCGGCAGCTCAGATTATTTGTTCAACCTGAGCTTAATTGAAAATGCGGTGGCCGAAAACCGTTACCTGCAACGCATTGCCAGTCGCAGCTTCGACGATCTTTACAAGCTGATAGCATATATAGAAAATGAAAGCGACATGCTGCCCGAACTGGAAGGAAATTATAACCAGCAGGAAGTAGAAGACGCGATTGCCGTAATGAAAAATGTATTACGCATACGGAATACCGTTATTAAAGTAAACCAGCAATACATTGCCAGCGCTGCCATGAAAGATGCATATCGTACAGAACCGCCCTTTAAATTACAGGGCTCATATCGCAATATGAACAAACTGGCAGGCAAAGTGGTACCGCTTATGAATGCAGATGAGATCAATACGCTCCTTCTTTCTCATTACGAAGGTGAATCTCAAACCTTAACCTCAGATGCAGAAGCCAACCTCCTCAAGCTAAAAGAGATTGCGGGTGTTTTGACGGCGGAAGAATTGAAACGTTGGTCGGACATCAAAGAAATCTTCAGGAAGAATAATAAATTCAGTGGGTTGGAAACAAACGACACTTCCGGGCAAATGCTCATGCAACTGAGCTCGTTTAACGAACATCTGGAGGCAATTGCAAAGGCTATAAGTAAATAGCGGCCCGGTATCAGCCATTGGCACAGGCTTCCAACTTTCAGCAAGTGGGAAACCTTTTCTCCTGCCATGCCGCAACGGGGTCGAGACATTCCCTCGCTAATTGTGCAGCTACAAAAAGTATGAACTTTGCATTTATAATGCAGTTGATCAGCCCCCGGCAGTTGTGCTACAATCAACTTATCCACCACAACGGGTAAATGATGTTTGTTTACGCTATCTTTAATAATATTGTTCGTTAATATTGTTGCTATGGAAAAATTACCTGCTGAATATTTGTTAATCATTTTATGCAGTATTGTTATCCTATCCTATTTCTTTTCCATGATCAGCCGGTACATTAGGGTGCCTTCCGTGTTGTTGCTATTGTTCTGCGGAATTTTTATAAGATGGTTTTCTGATCTGAATGGCGTGTATTATGGCATTCCGCCGAAAATAGTGGAATTGCTGGGTGTAACGGGCCTCATTATGATAGTGCTGGAAGCGGGACTCGATCTAAAGCTTGCGCGCGATAAGATGAAACTGATCCGCGATTCTTTTTTTTCAGCGCTCATAATTTTTGTGATTTCAGCAGGATTGATCACTGCCATACTGTATTACTGGCTGCAGGAAAACGTGATCAACTGCCTGGTGTATGCCACACCGTTATCTATTATCAGCAGTTCCATTGTTATTCCCAGCATTCATTCGCTTACCGCATCCAAAAAAGAATTTCTGGTGTATGAAGCTTCTTTTTCCGATATACTCGGCATTTTGGTGTTTAACTATTTTACCGCGAAAGAAGTACTTACAGGTAAATCCGTTCTTTTGTTTGGCGGCAATATAATCGTTGCTGTTGTTTTGTCGCTTGTACTCTCTTTTCTGCTTTTCCTCATAATGGCCAAAACAAAGCTGAATATTAAATTCTTTCTTATATTTTCTCTTCTTGTGCTTATATATACATCTGGAAAAATACTGCATCTCCCATCGCTTATTATCATTATCATTTTTGGTTTGATGATCAATAACTGGGAACTAATCCGCGTAAAGTGGATTCAGCGGCTTTTCCCATCAGGCAGGTAGAACCCATACGCGAGCTGTTGCATTCCATCACTGCCGAATCTTCTTTTTTAATACGCACTTTCTTCTTCCTTTTATTTGGCTATTCCATACAGCTCAGTTTCATTTACGAAGCAGAGGTATGGCAGGTGGGAGGGATGACGGTTGTTGCTTTGTTTATTGTAAGGTTATTGTATCTCCGCTTTTTTGTACATACCAACGTCTTTCCCGAATCTTTCTTCTTGCCACGCGGGCTCATTACCATTGTACTGTTTTATAAAATTCCCGAAAAAATGCGGCTCACCGAATTTAACGAGGGCATCCTGTTTTTTGTAATACTTACTACGAGCATTATTATGACGGCAGGCATGATCTTTTACAAGAAAAAACCCGAGCAGTTACTGGAAGAAGCCAGCTTTGCAGAACGCAACGATATTTTATAACTGCCTATCGTTGCGAAAAATTGAAACAGTATTGACATGCGATAATTTATTGACTTATGTTTATTGTTTGCTGGTAGAATTCGTTTTAAATTTAGATAGAAGAATCTACACATACCTATATCATTATTCTTCTGTTTGAATTCGTTATTCCTGTAATCAAACATGCTATAAAGCACGTATAAAAATCATGTGTATGGTGGATGTTTGCAAAGGAAATGTAAATTCGTATTCCCTTTGACCGTATTTGATGTTTAAACTTAGGTAAGTTGTAGTTTTGTAATGCACATTGTTAATCTGTACACTTTTTTACAGTGATCCGATCACGAAAGAAAGATTTATGAAAACTACCTTTACAATCCTTACAGTTCTTCCTTTTTTTGCATACGCTCAATCGCCCGGTGGCGTAAGTACTAATTTAAGTTTGTGGAACAAAGCGAATGCGGGTGTTACTACCAGCGGTTCTAACGTTACGGGGTGGACAGATCAGACAGCCGTCAATACCTTTACGGTAACAGGCACGCCTACCCTGGATGCTTCTAAATACAATTACAACCCCGCGATCGTATTTGATGGCAGCAGCCGTTTTACAGGTAATACGAGTATAACCAACATGACACACGCAATAGTAGTGGGGTATATGGAGAATGGTATCGGCACAACTGCTTCTGGCGCCATGATGGGAATCAGTACCACTATTAATAGATATTTCTTCCATACAGAAGGCCTGCCACGCCATTTTACCTGCAATGATGGATCGGCAGCAGTAGACGCCACCCTGCCTAGTAATAGCATACAATTCTCGATAGTTTCGGAAGATTTAGCAAAAACACCTGCTGCGAATGATATGATACGGCGAAACGGCACTGATCTGCCCAATGTAGGAGGAGATCCTGCTCCTTTCAATGGCATTCCTACTTTGGGTTCAAGAGGTACAGAAAATATCAGGAACACTTCGGCACTGGTGGAGTGCATTCTTTACAATGCATCTTTATCTGCAACCGATCTGAATAAAGTTGAAAGTTACCTCGCTGTAAAATATGGCATTACGCTTGGCACAAATTATGTAAATGCCGGTGGTGCTACTGTTTACAACGTATCTACCTATGGCAGCAACATTATTGGAATTGCCAGGGATGACAATTCTGCGTTAAGTCAAAAGCAATCACACCAATCAGACGATGCCACACGCATTTACCTGAGCACTTTGGCTGCTAACAATATTGCCAATGCCGGCAGCTTCAGCAGTGATGCCCAATTTGTGATGATGGGCAATAACAATGCAACACTTGCCAACAACACCGGCAACACAGAATATCCTGCTTCTGTGGGCATTGTAAACCGCATAAACCGTGAATGGAAAATTACCAATACAGGTTTTACAGGCAGCTTTTCTATCGATATAACTCCTTCAGCCGGCACATACGATGCTAAAAAGCTCCGTTTGCTGGTGGATGACGATGGCGATTTCAGCAATGGAGGTACTACTGTATATCCCGCATCCATCAGCTATTCAGGTGGCGTAATCAGTGTCCATAATATCACTACAGCCCTAATACCTGCGGGTAATACAAGATATATTACATTGGCAACCGTGGCTTCTCCGGGTGGAGTTTCCAGCAACAATCTTCATTTGTGGCTAAGAGCAGATGCGGGAGTGGTAACCAGTGGCGCAAATGTATCACAATGGACCAACCAGTCGCCCGTGAGCATGACATTACAGGCTTCAAAAACAGCGAGCTCAAATGTAACCCTGGATGTGGATGATTTTAATTACAATCCAACATTGGTATTTGATGGCGCCAGCAGCCAGGTACTGTCAGGAACGTTTTCGGCATTGCCCTCCAATGCAGCCATGCTGTTTGCCGTAACAAAGAAAGCTTCGTCACCGAGCATATTTTTAGCAAATCCTTACTCGCTGGGTCCTGCAGGAGCAAGCGGTATAGCATACAACAACAGCAATGCTTACGCGGTTGACCGCGCAGGAGGAACCTGCGCTTCAACAGCTGATGTAAGAAACCTGCCCTCTGTTGTAAGGGTTGATTATAGCGCTGCTACCTCCAGTAACGGTGCTACCACTGCCCTAAACGGACTGGTAACTGCTGCTGCGTGCCCCGCAAATACTGTTTCTACCGCCGATGGAAGCTTCCAGGTTGGCGGCAGAACCTTTGGCTCGCAACCTACGCGTGTTTTCTCCGGTCAGATAGCGGAAGTGATTCATTTTGATTCGGATAATTTACCTAGTACCGTAGCCGATATTAACAAGGTGGAAAGTTACCTGGCAGTTAAATATGGTTTAACACTTGATAATAGTGCGAGTGGCACACTAGGGGGTAACTATACGTCGAGCGGCGGAAGCACTATCTGGGATGCGGCGGTTAACAGTACTTATCACAATCAAATAATTGGCATAGGCAGAGACGATGAGACTGCACTGCTGCAAAAGCAATCGCATACTGCCGATGACACCACCCGCATATATTTGTCTTCCTTACAAACATCCAACGCCGGCAACAGCGGCAGCTTTGCCAGCAATGAATCTTTTGTAATGGCGGGTCACAATGGCGGAGAAATGTTCAGCACAGGCAGTACCGAGTATCCCACGGGGCAAGGCATTTATGCCCGCCTCGACAGGGAATGGAAAATCACCAACACCAGTTTCAGCGGTACTTTTTCAATGGACTTTAAACCCAGGTTCACCAATGTTACAGCGTCTGATTTGAGAGTACTGATAGATGCCGATGGAGATTTTTCCAATGCCACCATGTATAGCCCTACCATTGCCTACAACAGTGGCGTAATAACGGTAACCGGCATCAACAATACTATGGTTCCCTCCGGCAGCACAAGGTATCTTACTCTGGTATCATTGGCGCCTACCACTCCGCTTCCTGTATTGCTTACCAGCTTTACCGCTCAACCCAAAGACGAAACCGTGCAACTGGAGTGGACCACGGCATCTGAACAAAACAATGCCTGGTTCGTGGTTGAACGTTCTGCCGACAGAGAACACTGGCAGCAGATAGGAAAAGTAGCAGGAGCGGGCAACTCCTCCCAAACACTGCATTACAGTTATACGGATGTACAACCGCTCAACGGCATATCTTACTACCGGCTTAAACAAACCGATGCAGATGGTGCTTTCAAATACTCTCCATTGGAAACAGTACGCAGGCAGGCAACCGAAACCAGCCTTCGCCTCTATCCAAACCCCGTTAGCAACGAGGTTATTGTTAAAGGCAACAGAACCGATTTGCAAACACTAAAAGTGTTTGATTTGCTGGGCAGGGATGTTACTCAAAAGCTGCGGATGCGGAACGACGGGGCTTCCATCATAGTCAATATGGCAGGCATGCCCGGAGGATTATACATTTTTAAAATAAGGAATAACTCTTACGAGGTATTGAAGAGATAACGACTCATAAAAGCATATACCACCAGTTAAGAGGCTGTCTCAAAAAGGAGGCAGCCTTTGTTTTTATGCCAATAGAAAAAAGATAAACGGATAGTACTATTACTATATGGCTTTCAAAAACATTTGATATTTTCATGGAATAAAATATTGAACTATAGTTTTCAAAATTCAATCACTCTTTTCAGGTGCATTTAAAAACAGTGGCTGCCGCAATTATTCCGCCGGGTGTGAACGCTGCCGGCAGTTGGGGCATTGCACGCCTGCAACAATTCTAAATTATTCCTGGAAGTACTGATGAAATTATGCGATAATGTTTGGTATTGATTCCCGTAATATATGGCTGTTACTCACGCTGTTTTTAACAGCATGTAAAACCGGGCGCAAAGACGATCACCCCGAATATTACGAACGATTCTTTAAGCAATTCGATACCGCATCCCGCACAGTATATCCTGCCGCACTTGATTCGCTGGACTTTGCCATTCATCATTTCCCCGCCGGTACTGGCGATAAGGCGCGTTATTACAGGGTAAAAGCCGGTTATTACAAAGAAAATCGCCTGTTTGATTCGACATTTATCTATCTGGACAGCCTGGAAATGACCATCCAAGGCAGAACGGAGGAAGACAGGTTCAGGAACCTGCAATGGGATTTATTGATCATAAGAAGCGAATGTTACGAGCTTTTAAAAAACTACGAAGCAGGATTAAATTGCCTTTTAGAGGCAAAGATGTTGCGCCCGACAGATGATAAATGCACTGCCGCGGCAATTACTACAAGAACAGCAGGCATGTTGTACCGGCAAGGACGCTTTTTGCTGGCTGCGCAATATTTTCGCAAATTGATTGACGAGGCCCCGGGTTGTGAAAAGCCGGAAGGTCTTTTTATGCTTGTACAGGGCAATTTAAATAACGTGGGATTGTGTTATGCTGCTGTAGGCATGCCTGACAGTGCCATGTTTTATCATAACGCTGCACTCGACTATATTAAAGCTCATGAAGCATCGTTTCCTCAAAAAGCAGCCTTTATAAAACTGGCGCGTGGCGTAATATATGGCAGCATCGCCAATGTAAAAGCAAGTCAGCACGATTTTGAAGCTGCAGAAACAGTAAGTTTATCCAGCATTAAAGCAACAGAAGCAGATGATCCCGGTTTTACCCTCTCTACCAAACTCAACCTGGCCAATTTGTACATAGAATGGAATAAACCCGATAAAGCCAGGGAAATATTAGAGGAGCTTGGGTTGCAATACCAGTTTAATAAACGAGGCCAATTGGAAGAAAAACGAATGGAGTGGAATTTGGCCATGAGGAAATTATGGGGAAAGGCTGGCAATTATTTAAAAGGCTATGAATATGGTAATGAATATATAGAAATCCGCGATTCGCTCGATATGATCCGGAAAAAAGATATTTCGCGCGACATAGGAAAGGAGTATGAAAATAAAGAACAACAGGCCATCAATGAAAGGCTCGAAATGATGAACCAGCGAACATCGTCCCGCTTGCAGATTGCCTTATTAACGATTGCACTGGCAGTGGTAGTGGTGCTGTTTGTGTGGAGCAGCCTGCGGCGTTCTTCGCGGCACGTAAAGCAACTCACAAAGCTGAATGAAGAAATAAATGTAAAGAACGACGACCTGATGCAGGCCTATAAATCGCTGGAAGAAAGCCATGCCGAAAATACAAGGATGACAAGAATGGTGGCGCATGATCTTAAAAATCCCATTGGTGGCATCAGGACCCTGGTGTATTCGCTGATGGAGAAAAAACAACCGGACGACTTGCAGAAAATACTGGAGCTTGTATATTCAACCTGCACCAGCTCCATCAATACTATCAACGATTTGCTGAAAGACAAAGGCAGCTTTGCAGCAGTAAAACAGGAAATGGTGGACTTGCGGCGTTTGATGGAATATTGTGTCGATCTGCTGCGCACCAAATCAGACGAGAAGCAGCAGGAACTTCATTTTGAAGGTATGGAAAGTGTGTACGTTAAAGCCAACCGTGAAAAAATGTGGAGGGTAATGAGCAATTTAATAAGCAACGCCATCAAGTTCAGTCCCGAGCATAGCACCATCGATATTATGCTGGAACGAAGAGGCAATCATGCATTGCTGGCTGTTAAAGACAATGGCATTGGCATACCCGAACACTCCACGATAAAATATTTGCCAGCGCACCGGAGGCCTCCAGAACGGGAACGGGCGGCGAAGAATCGCACGGGCTGGGGCTCACCATCTCTCAACAAATTGTATCCGAATACCACGGCAGGATATGGTTTGAAAGCGAAGAGCACAAGGGCTGCACCTTTTATGTGGAGCTGCCGATTGCGAGTTAGGGGAGGAGGAAGGAGCAAGAACGAAGGAACAAGATCCAAGAAACAAAAAGCAAGAAACAACAGCTACAGGCATCATGGATTTGCCGGATAATATTTTGTGAGCCATTGTACAATTTTCTGAAAAAGATCGAGGGCTATTACCGGGCGCAGCTCATGCTTTTCGCCGGGATATAATTCAAGCGACGATGGAATTTGAAGTTGCTGAAGGCGGGCATACAGTTTTTCCGACTGGCCGGGGGGAACCAACTCATCGGCTGTGCCATGAAAAATGAGCGTGGGAACGCCCGTAAGCTCATTCAATCGGTAAAGGGGACTGGCATCTTTTACAAGTTGTGCTGTTGTGTCGGCAGTGGCCAAAAAGTCTTCAATGATCAAATTGCTTTCCGATCCGGGGCTTCTTACGGTTTTGTCGGCAAGGTCTGTAGGTCCAAAAATATCTATTACCGTTTTTACCTGTTGCAACGAATCATATCCGTAAGCGTATAGTAAAGCAAGATGAGCGCCTGCGCTGGCGCCGATCAAGGCAAATGCATCGGGGTTATATCGATACGTGGTTGCTTTCGATCTGATAAAATCCAACGCTTTTTTTACATCTTCCATTTGAGCAGGAAAAGTATTTTTCCCATCTTTTACCAGCCTGTAATTGACAGACACCACCACATATTTTCTTTTGCCGGCCAACTCTTTTATCAATGGTTGAGGAAACTCGTTTTTATCGCCATACTTCCAACTGCCTCCGTGTATATACACAATTACTCTGGTGGTGTTGTTTCTTTCTTTGGGAAGATGAATATCCAGCAGGTTGTCTTTGCCTGGCGCCGCTCCATACGATACATTCAGCAACGATTCATATTCCTCTTGTTCCGCCAGCGCAAAAGCAGGGGTAACACCCGCAACGCTGAACGAAGCCACTGAAAAATAAAAACAGCAGCAGAGGGCTAGTAATTTCATTATACGCATAGTTGAATTTAGTAGCTAATTAAGTTACAGATTGCAGGTTACAGGTGCGCTCTTTATCTTGCCTCCCGCAACCACCCTACACCTTACCCCTTACACCTTACTCCTTACACCTTACACCTTACTCCATCTCACTCAATCATCTGCAAATACCGTCCCATCCAATAAGGCAGCAGCCAAAAAACAGGTTCTCTTTCTGTATTTGTTTGTCCGTTAATAGCCGCCCAGGGGTTTTTGTCCCAGCGAACGGTGGCGCGTATACTGGCGGGCGGCAACTCACTTACCTGCAGATCATCGAGCACAGGTGCATGCACCATTTGTACATCTTCGCGTTTGGTATGATCAACACCCCAATTTACAAGATCGAGCGGAGTATCTGTCAAAAAGTCTACCGAAGCCTGCAGTTCTGCTTTCTTGTTTCTTGAAAAGCTGTATAAAAAATTGATCAACGGACATTTATCATCTATCCGCTTTTCCATCCAGCTATCCATATGTTTTTCATAAAAGCTCAGCAGCTCCGGGTCTTTTTCGCAATGTAGCAAAACAGGGTAGAGGTATGCCTGCAAAATCACATCAAAATAAATAAACCAGGCAGGGTTTTGCTCCTGTATCTTCGACATGTTCTCCAGGTAATGTTCATTTTTGATCAAACGCAGATACTCTTCCTGGTATTTGTTGTTGCCCGTCATATAATACGCCAGCTTTAAAAATGTAAGTATTTCCATGCTGTTCTGGTAACGGTCAGGGCGCCATTCAGGGTCGCGGTTCAGGTTGTCAGGGCTCCATACGCTCCAACGGGTATGCGTACCGTCGATGTCGATCATGTTGAAATTGTTTTTGATCAGGTGATCTACCAGGCGCGATACATGCGCAGCTACTATTGCTTTTTCATTTTTATCGGCAACCAGTTCATAGTAAAAAAAGTAGCCTGTCATGTGTCCGCACCACTCATCACTGCTGGTATCGCCCTTCCATAGCCATTTGCCGTCTTTCGATTTTCTCCAGCGCGTTTCTACCGGTTTAAACCGTGGTTCTTTTACCAGCTCTTCCGCTAGTTCTTCAGGCAAAAACTTCCGGTTGGCATCGTGCACATTGTTGCCCCATTCTACCGGCACAATGGTACGGGCAAAAAAGCCATCTGTTCCGGTAATGGTTTGCAGCAGTTTTAAAAACTCAAACGATTTTTTTGCTTTCACTTTAGCGTCTTCGCTTTTTGTTACGGCATAGCGAAAGCTTTCCATTGCCAGGTAGTTTCCACCAAATTCCCCATCGTTGTCGTCGTCCTCCGGTTCCCACCTGGTAAGGTCCAATGGGTCGGGCAGCCTGCATTGCCCTACAATCCAGGGCGCACGCACGTGGCGCTTCATTGTTACATCATAAAAAAAGCCGGCTTTTTCTGCAAGCGTCATTCTTTTTTTACGAATGGCGCTTACCCCCGCTGGTGTTGCTATCCAGGCGGTGCCCTCCTTATCAAAATGAATAGCGTTTACCTTGTCGTTCAGCAGCCAGCGCCGGCTAAAGCGCAACGATCTTTTTCCGTCTGCATGGTATCGTACAATACCCACGTCGGTACCAATCCACATCGAGCTGTCGGGCGCCGCCGCCACACAGTTTACATAAATGGATGGTATGCCATTGGCAGGCTGTAAAAACTTTACTTTTTTTTCTTCTTCTATCACCGATACGCCCCCCAGTCCGCCTATCCAGAGCTGGTGATCGTAGTTATACGCCAGTCCCTTTACATAAGCGCTCACCAGCAGGTTGGTACCGTCATAATATTTTGTAGTGTCGGGCGTGCAATGGTATAAACCCACATCGCTGGTTACCCACACGCCTCCCTGTTTGTCGGAAATGGCTGCGCGCACCGATCTTGCTATGGGGTAATTTTTTCTTTCGAAAGTTTTATCGGCGCACAACCATGCGCCTTTGGGACCAAATGCATAGACACCTTCTTTAGAAAAGCATAATACGGATACCGGGCCAACCGTGCCCTGCACTTTTTTCATTGTTCCGTTGTCTATACAAAAAACGCCGTTCCATGCTCCTATCCATACCTTGCCCGTTGCGGCATGTGATTGAACAGTGTAAGCAGGACCGTCTTCACCACCTGCAATCACCTTGTTCCATTTTTTGGAATCTTTTTCTTTTTTAAAAATGCCGGCAGATGTGGCAATCCATATGGCTCCTGTATGGTCGGATGCAATGCTTCTTACTTCGTTTCCGGCAGCAATGTTGCTTACCGGAAAGGGCTCGTGGTATTCCTGCCAGAACGGGGCATCGTTAACGGTTGATGGAATATAGGAGAGCTGCGCTTTTAAGCAACCGCCTGCCAGGCAAAGTACCAACTGTATAACGATAGGGTATAACCGCATAATAAATATTGTTAACGGTAGGAGAAGTTGTTCTGCATCTAATACTATCTGATACCCGGACGGATTAAAATACGTCCTTATAATATTGCCGGGCCGATGGCTCTGGCTGTTTATGATAAGCCAGAGCCATCGGCTCTATGAGCTATTGTTGCCTGGAATTTAATCGCAGGTTGGAGGGTGAGAGGGGACTTTTTGCATCATCCTTTAAGTCAACTCCCTAAACCCTTTACCGTCGTTGCGATCCCGCCGGCAGCGTCGTACATCTAAATGAATCGTGCGGCGGGAGAAGCAACTTTCGTGCATAATCGATCATTGCCCGGCGCGAAGACGCTTTGCCAGAGGCTCTCCCTGGCGGTAAGCGATGCATGCCTTTGCATGCATATCAACGCAATATTGCTACACATATCTATTCCCGCCACCACAACCCCGATAAAATGGACTGACGTTCTATGCCCGGACCGGTGTAGTATAATTCAAGAAATGCCCTGTTGACGCGGCTGTTATAATATTCAATTTTTACAGGGTGGTATCCCGCTTTAAGAAATATTTCTCCTTCGTAATTTATTTCGCGATCCAGTTCCTCAAAAAGCATTTTGTTGTGTATGTGCAGTCGCAAAATATGATCGGCATGGCCATCAAAGCGATAATATCCATCTGCCGGCACTTTTATATAACCATCGTATACCGCACCCCAGTATTGCGATTGATGAGGAATGTGCGTGAGGTCAAGATCCTGAACAACGCCTTCTTTTTCAACCGAAAGGTTTTGAAATTTTATGCTATCCTCATCTTTAATTTTAGGCGAAGTGAAATATTGGTACCGCAGTCCCGGCTGCGGAGAAGACAGTATAACTGCATCGTACATTGTTTCTTTTGTGAACCGGTAAGTATTGGTCCTGCTTTTGCCTGTTTTATTGAACGCCGCTGTTTTTAATGTGGTTGTTTTGTTGAGCGTAATGGTATTGCGGAATACGGGAGCGTTTTTAGTTGGTTCAGAACCGTTGAGCGTAAATCGTATTTCGGCATTGCCCGGTGTTACCAGTTGCAATGGCAGGGTGTTTGTAAAAATGCGTTGATTGGTTTTTACAACAGGTGCAGCCGGTGTGGTTGCAGGAATTTTATTTTTCCTGCTTCCGTTTAAAGTAAACCGGTCGAATACCATCCCGTTCTCATCAATTGCCTGGAACTCCAGTTTGTTTTGATGAACGGCTATATAGCCAAAATGATGAATTGTTTTTACTTTATTGGTAAACCACGATCGGGTAGGTGCGGCATTTTCGAGGCTGCCTCCCGCCCCGCCCATATTAAGATAGAGCACGCCGTTTTCCTGCACCGGCTTGTTTTTCATAATCGGCCAGGTTCTTTCGTAGGTATGTATATGTCCGTAAAAAACAATATCCACCCCGTATTTTTCATATAGCGGTACCAGCGATTGAACTTCTTTGTCTCCGCGTTCCGATGCTTCGTAGCGGGTATCCCCAAAATCATCATCGTCAGACGAATAAGGCGGATGGTGGTGTACCACAAATTTCCAGTATGCATTCGATGCTGCCAGCGCCTGCTCCACTTTGTTGTACAATTCAGTTCCTTCTTCCTGGAACTGATCGGTATCTACCATAAAAAATTCCGCATTCCCGTATGTAAAGCTGTAGAAATATGGTTGCGGCACATACATGTACTGGTAATAGTAAGCAGCATCGTGCTCATGGTTGCCGGCAATGGAAAAAACAGGAATGGTTTTTATGAACAGGTTCGACTGTGCAAAAAATTCGTTTACCCAATCGTCTTTCATATAACCCAGGTCAACGAGGTCGCCCGCATGCACGGCAAAATTCGGTCGTTCTTTAAACGCCTGTGTGCTTACTCTTTTCCAGGCTTCAGGATCTTTCCAGTCGTTTTGAGAATCGCTGAATACTGCAAATGCAAAAGCCGAGCTGTCTTTTACCGCTGTTTGAAAGGTATTAATTTCCGAAATCAGTGAATCGCCTCCCGCCAGGATGGATATAGCCCGGTAGAAATAAACTGTTTCTGGCTGCAAGTTGGTTAATGTTGCATGATGCATAGTTGTTTTACCGGCAATGTTCACCGTTGTATCCCAAACGGCTTTGCCACTGTTGGGTTTGGCTGCACCATATTGTACCTGCGTTGTGCCGGGTTCGGAAGTTTCCCAATGAACGCGGATGCTGTGTTGTGTGGCGTATTGAAGATAGGGAGGCACCACAAACGAGGACTGGGCAAAAGTGAAAGATGAAACGTGAAGGAGGAGCAGAAAAGCGAAAATATGTTTCATAAAAAACAAGAGGATTTAAGGGACCTTGGGGGAAGATAATCTTAATGCTGCAAATAAAAAGATTGCAAAAAAGAAACCTGCAAGGCTGCTGCGTTCAGCAACCTTACAGGTTTTTTCTTTTACGCAGTGATTCCTTCGTGCAAAGGGACGCTGCAGGAAAAGAAATGCGATACCGGTTTTTTGTTTTTAGCTGTCAGCCGGCAGCAGTCAGCCATCAGTTTTCCGTGTAAATGCTTGTTTACGATCTCATTCATATTTTAATATTTGTCTATTTGATTTGCAAAATTCCCACCAGGACCTCAAAAATGGCTTCCCGCCGGTGGCGGGACGCCGTCGGACTTCTCCGGTGGCTTCAAACCGGTGGTTTGGCGCTGTCGGACTTCTCCGGTGGCTTCAAACCGATGGTTTGGCGCTGTCGGACTTTCCCGATAGCTCCCCAACGGTGTTGGGGCACTGTTCTATATATTGGAATGCCTTCCCGTTAACTATGGTGCTTCACCAACAACAATTCCTTCTACGTGTTTCCTTCGTGCAAAGCGGCGTGCGAGGCAAGGGACGCTGTGAGCGTTATTGATTACTGTTTACCCCAGCGTTACCTGCCAACCGTCCGCAGCAAAAAAAGAAACCTGCAAGGCTGCGTTCAGCAATCCTTACAGGTTTTAGAAGAAGATGAAAAAATTACTGCAATATCCACATTTTGGAAGAAGGCAGGTCTTTACCTCCTAATGCAGATACAGCGGCATCGTACTGTACTTTGTTATTGCTCGATTCATCTAACGGGTATACATACCGCAACGGATATTCGTATGTAGAGAACGACGATACTATTTTGTTTACAAATGCAGGTTTGCCGGTTCTTTTATAATCGGTATAGGCTTCTGTGTGATTGGTTACCAGCAAAGAAAGCCATTTCTGGATAGCGATCTTATCAAGGTCGGCAGCAGTACCATCCAGTTCTACTTCCGGTTTAGCATAATAATCGGCGAAATTGTCAACTATCTTGTCTGAACCAATATGTGTGGCAGGTTTCGTTCCATCCTCTATTTCCCATCTTTCGAACGAGAGTCTTATACCATCTTCGTAGTAGTCTTTAACAGTTCCTGTCGATATCCATCCTTTCTGGCGTGCTTCGGCCAGGAGGAACATCATTTCGCTCGACTCCATGATCACTCCTTTAAGGCGGGGATCGGTGGTGCTTGCAATCAACTGCGAAAAGCCTGTAATACGACGATTGTCATAAAAGCTGTTGGTACCGGGCAGGCTGGCAGAGCTTGCATACTGTGTTTGAACGTTGATGGGATTGGGAGCTCCAAACCATTTGGCATCCAGTGTATACGGCACCGGTATGATGTTGCCATCAAGATCCCGGCCGGAAGCTACTATTTCGGATGGATCGTACTGCGAAGCAGGATAATAGGTGATATTATAAGTATACCCGTTTATCTTGATGTCTTCGCTGGTTTCTGCGGGCTTGGCAGAGATGGGAGAAAGTGCCGGGGCGAAGATCACGTACATGCGGGGGTCATCCAACGCTACCATCTGGTCAATAAGATACTTGGATGGTTTTTGCTCAGTGAAATCGTTCCTGCTTCCAAAAGTTGTCTCCAGGTACCATGCCTCACGGTCACTTATACCCGAAAATTCAAGCCCAGCGTTATCCTCTACAGTTGACATATAGTTATTGCCGGAAGCAATAGCCTGCATTTCCCCACTCAGGTCTCTTCCTGCTTTTTTGAACGCCTCATAGGAGTGTACCATCAGCCTGAATTTGAGAGAATTGGCAAACTTTAACCATTTTGCCCTGTCGCCTTTGAATAGCACATCATGATCGGCCGGCAACCCTTTACTATTGGGATCAGACAAAATAGAAATGGCATTGTCGAGCAGACCGAATATGTTCTCGTATATTTCTTTCTGTGTATCGAACTTGGGAAACAGGTTGCCGGTTCTTCCCTGCATGGCTTCGCTGAAAGGAACGTCTCCATATTTCTCTGTGAGATAAGCGCCGATAACACTTTTTAAAATGTTGGCAGCGGCTACATTCGCCATGTTGTTTTCATTTGTTGCCAACTCGGTAAGAGCAGTCAGTGTTCTCAACTGCTTTGTATAAGCGTTGTCTCCCTGGTAGTCCCAACTGGCGTCTCTGTTGGTATATAATGTAGACGCCTGCGAGGCACCATTGTAGCATTCCAGGAAGTAAAGCATGGCTTCCTCCTTCTGTTCGTCAATTACCGCTTTGCCGTATTGGAAGGCTACATCTACAATAGCCGTGGTTAACTGATAGCGCGAATAGGTAAAATAGTTAACATCGAACGACGTCTCTCTTTCGTCTAATCTCAGTTGATCTTTACTACAGGATACGCTGGCAAGTGTCAGCAGTCCCAGTGTAATATATTTAAATGATTTCTTCGTCATGGTATTCGTTTTACAAGTTTTATTTGATTGACACTAAAAACTAACGCCAATTTTTATACCCATGGTACGGATAGGAGGCAACCCGAATTGTGAAACTCCCATCCCTCTGATACCATCGTAGAAAGCGGTTTCAGGGTCTTCTTTCATTTTATTTTTTGCCCAGAACATAACGTTCTTCGCAAACGCAGTGATTGCGATGTCCTGGCAACGAATTTTTTGAGCAAGAGACCTGTTTAACGTATAGGTCAGGTTGATCTCTTTTATTTTGAATGAAGTAGCATCGTGCGTTCTGAACTGGGCGCCAGACCAAAGTTCCTGTCCTTCCATGTTATATGGATTTACAAAAATGGTTTTGGTAGGATCAGCGCCGTTTTGAATATAAGCTTCGTCCGGAAGGCTTAATTTTTCTTCAGGAGTGAGGTTAGACAAGTCATAGTTGGGGTTGATGTACACCGCATTCCAGTACCCAAAGTAGCGTGGATCGCCATTGTACATCGTCATCAGCTCCTGCATTTTCTCCCTGTAGTTCTCAAAGCCTCCTTCGGTGAACATATCATCGGGATTAGGCATGCTGGGTAAACCACCTGCAAAGCGACCTCCTGTCCAGTAGTCTTTGTATTTGTCGCCGTAGATGGCCATAATGTCTGCCATACCATCATCAACCATAATTTTCTGTGTTTCAGAAATGAATACGCCGCCTACTCTCAGACTGGAAACAACATTGAGCCGGAAGTTTTTATATTTAGCATCAATGCTGAATCCATAAATAGCATCAGGATTCATGTTGCCCAGGTAGCCGTTCTTCCTTACATAATCTGTGGTTTGAACTGCTTCTTCGATAATACCATCAATACCTGTCAGCATCATTCCTTTATATTTTCCGCTCTGGATATAACCGATAGGCGATTGTGCGTACAGATCTCCTACGCGCGACCCTTTGAATAAAGACAACTGAGCTGATCCATCATAAGAGTAGAACTTTTCTGAGAAACGGGAATCCAACTCCTTGATAACCGATTTAAAGGTGGTTACATTTCCGGTTAATTTCAGGTCCCAGTTTTTGCTGCGTATGGCCGTTACGGTTAACGCCGCCTCGATACCGGTAGATTTTACCGAGCCCATATTGGTTTTTACGGTAGCGAAACCTGAAGAATTTACAACCGGTAAATCCTGGATCTGGTTAATATGGTTTTTAGAATAAGCGGTAAACTCGCCTGATATACGATTGTCAAGCACTCTGAAATCGATCCCGATTTCTTTGGTTACGTTCAGCTCCGGAAGAATATTTGCATCCACCAGAGATCCGCCAACGGTTCCCATGGGAACGCCATTCCATGTATTGGTTGAAATGCCATAGCTGTCAAGGTTGATAGGGCGACCTATACCGTAACCGGTTTCTGCATAGCCTCCTCTGAGCTTGAGGAAGTTAACAGCGTTGCCCATTTTAAAGGTTTCTGTGGCTATCCAGCTCAGCGATGCTCCGGGGTAAAAATGGTTATCTTTTTCATGGTTCAAAATACCCACCCAGTCGTTACGTCCCGACACTTCCAGGTACAGCATATTTCTCCATCCAACAGAAGCGGTTGCATAGGCACCATAGTTTCGGTCTGCATAACCCCTGTTAAATACGGCGGCCTGCTTTACACTTGCAGGCAGTGAATTATAGCTGAAAGAGTTAGGCGTCGTCAACTCGTTGCCACCAAAGCCTGAATTGTTGGCTTCGTTGTAGTTATAGGAAAAGCCTCCCAACGCGTCGAGCGACAGGTCGTTATTAAGAAATTGTTTTTTGTACGCAAGCATCACATCGTTTCTAACTTCGAGGCTACTGGTGTATTGCTGCTCGTAACCGCCTTTGGTGGCTCTTTCCGATCCCCAGGGCGTTTTCCTTTCAAATGCGAAGTTCTGTTGGTTGATGCCTGAACGTAAGGTAAAGTAAAATGGTTCTCCCAGTTTCCAGTCTAATTGAACTTTGCCAAAAGTTACATCTTTCGAATAGGTTCTGATGATATTTTCAGCCGCAAAATATGGTCCGTTTTTACCAACTGCATTGTCAAAGCCGGCACTGTTTACCCTGCTCAAACGATCTTCTCCAGGGTTGTTCAGGTAGGGAGTGTTCTGGTAAGTGCCGTTCCAATCAGTAAGCCATGTATCAGCAGATTTCCATTCAGACATCTTCGGCATATTGATAGGCATTGACATGGCGTGAGCCAGCGGATTGTCTTCCCTTTTTCCATAAACGTGCGATTGATTGGGTACAAACGTACGTGAATAAGATGCCATAGAAGTGATAGACAGGTTGTTGGTGATGTTATACTTGGCATCGAAAGAAACACTGTTCCGGGTTGTTTTATTACCAGGCACCACCGCGTTGTGAACCATGTTGCCCAGGTTGATCCGGTAGTTTCCCTTGTCGTAATTGCCGGTTACTGCCACGTTGTTGTCGGTCATCACCCCTGTTCTCAAAAATGCCAGCAACGGATCTTTGTCTCCGCGTGCTTCGAGTACAGATTCTTCCCATTGCTGTGTATGAATGTTCCACCTCCACACGGGCGTATTGTTGTTCACTTTGTCATCTATATGCCAGCCAAGTCCCTTTTTATCGGAAGTCAGCGGGCTCCCATCTTCATCACCCTGGAAAAATATTCTTTGAACAGGAGGAGGGCTGTATGCCTGATCGAAGGAAACTGCACTGCTAACAGAAACACCGATTCCTCTTTTGGCTCCTGCGCCCGATTTGGTGGTAATCAGAATTACGCCATTGCCCGCCTGTGAACCATACAACGCCGATGCACTGGCGCCTTTTAATACAGAAATGCTTTCTATATCGTTCGGGTTAAGCGTTGAAATAAAGTTACCTACATCAATGCCGGCCGTGGTGCCCACAGCATTGGAACTTAATGGTACGCCGTTAAGCACTACCAGCGGCTGCGTGGAATTGTTGATGTTGCCGTTAGATCCTGCCATAATTCCTGCTAACGAAGTAGCTCCACGTATATTAAACATTACCGAAGATGTGGGAGAAGAGGTGAGGCTGTTCATTTGAACACCTGTAACCTTACCTTCCACAGATTTCAGTACGTTAGAGGTACCGCCGGTTTCAAGATCTTTGGCGCTAACAGAAGAAATGCTGTATCCCAACGCTCTTTTCTCCTTTTTCATGCCGAGGGATGTAACTACTACCTGCTCCAGTTCCTTGCTCGATGCTTCAAGTGTAATGTTCAACTCTGCGCTGCCAGATACCGAAACTTCACTTGTATTGTAGCTTACATGGCTTATTACCAGGATGGCGTCGCCGTTGTTCACCCTTATTGTAAACTCTCCATTGTTATTTGTTCTTACAACGTTGGCAGTACCTTTTTCGGTTACTGTTGCACCTGCTACCGGCCCATTACCATCTCCAACCTTACCTCTGACTGTAAAGTCTGCAACTTCGGTTGCAGTGCTTATTACGGCGGCAGGCACTACAAAATTTTCATCAATTTTGTTGTTGTCTGCCTGCTTAATTATATATACTTCATTTACTTTTTCAAACTTAAGACCGGCTGTTGCCAGTACAGTTTCCAGTACCACATCAGGATTGGCCTGTTGCCTGGCATCGAGGTCGGTGTACCAAACCTTTGCCGATTTAATGGTGTTTGACTGGTAGCTATAATAAACGTTTTCATAGGTTTTTTTGAACTCCTTCATAAAGTTTTCCAGCAAAGCAGCTTTGAGCTTGCTTTCCGGAAGGGATGGAGTGGTTTTGTTGAATGTGGATGGAGACAGCGCGCTAACATCCTGCGCCATTGCTCCCGTTGCTACCAGTAAAACCCAAATGGGCAGCAACATGATCCCTAAGCAGCGTTTTGAAAAAGATCGGTTTCTTTTCATAACTGTTTTGATTGAGGGGTTAATAATTAAAACGGGAATTAATGAATGAACAATTTGGTTTCTGTTTCGTGTATGGTTACATTCAGCGTTTTTTCAATAACGTGAATAAGGGTTGCAAAATCTTTTACAGATACTACGGCCGTTATCATCAACTTTCTGGATTCTTCCTTTTCAAATATTACCTCTGTTCCATAAAATTGTTTTATCAGCGAGGCTACCGTTTCAAGGGTGGTTTCTTCAAAATGCCATTCGCCCTTCTCCCAGGCTGCAGTATAGAGTTGTGTATCTGCTTTTTTGGTGATGAGCTGTTGCTTTACGGTGTCGAGCGTTAATTTTTCGCCGGCATTGAGCCGGGTTTTGTGTAAACTATCCTGCGCCATGGTAACATTTACCAGTCCGCTTGTAAGCACTATATCGGTTGCTTTGGTGCGGGCATCTACATTGAACTCTGTTCCCGTTACGTTTATAGAAACCTGGCTGGTGCGTACTACAAATGGTTTATTGCCGGTTGTTTTTTTAATCTTGAAATAAGCATTGCCTTCCAGGAAAACTTCTCTTATGGCCGACTCATTAAATTGATTGCTGTATTGAATGGATGAATTACCGTTGAGTATAATAACCGAGCTATCGGGCAATAAAATCTCCTTAACCTGCCTGGCGGCGGTTTTTTGCATTGCCAGTAATGGAGCGCCTGGTTGCGTGGGTTTATTTAAAAAAAAGAACGCGGCTACCAGTAAGCCAACTACAGCCGCAGCCGCCCAAAGCCAGGTTGTTTTGTTGGTGGAAATATATTTTACTTCAGGTTCTGCAGGTATTGCAGGGGCGGGTGGCAGGTTAAGTTTTTGGAAAATGCTTTCTTTTAACGACTGCTTCTCTTCGCCTGATAAATTGGGTACATGGAAGCCTGTATCTGCAAGGTGTTCTACCAGTTTGCGGGCATTATTGATCGGAATGCGTTGAGCAGGGTACTGTTCAATAAAGGATTTCCAGAACGTTTCATTCTCATCATCGGGAATCAGCACCCATTGCTGAAAATATTCATCTGCAGCAAACTCTTCTTCGGTGAAACCAGACAACTTATCCCAATAACATTTCATTAACGTATAGGAGAGGGGGATATCAATTTAAATACTCATAGCGATTCAAATAATTTTTTGTGAACGGAGGGGGGATGAAGGGGAAAGGTGAAAGGTGAGAGGAGAGAGGTGAAAGGTGAGAGGTGAGAGAGAAAGGTGAAATTCAACTTTATCGTTGAATTGAAAGCTGTTACAATCATCAACAGCAAGAACCGTAGGTTCGGTCAAATATTGTAAGGATGGATTTCTATCCATCCGGGATGGTAAGCAAAGACATCACCGTCAAAAAAAGAAACCTGCAAGGTTACCGGAATGCCAGCAAACCTTGCAGGTTTTAGAAGAACTGAGCGTTCGAACAGTCAGCTATCAGCCATTGATCAAAAACAGGGCGCTTCTAAAATGGACGACAGTGGCTGATCGCTACCAGCTACCAGGGTTTATTAGTGCCTTGCGTAAGCCAAAACTTCGACCAAGAGCTATTTTTCCCGTCAACAGTTGAATAATCCGTTTCCTCCAACTTTTGAATGGCGGCCTCAGCATTTGCCGGATTATTTTGTAGTTCGGTATTAAAGTAAGCGTACCTTACCGGGATTTGTCCACGGAAAGAAGCCCATCCAATCTGCAAGCGGGGAAAACCTGTTCTACGCCAATCCATCCACGACTCGGTAGACGCCTGCCATGAAGCGATCCATTTCTGTTCCATAATTCTTTCCAGCGTTCCGTTGTAGGCTACTAACGGTTGAGCAATGTAATCTTCGTAACTTTTTACCGCGCCGTCATACGCATCCACATCATCCTGGTAATCGGCTAACCATGTGTCAAAAGATGCTTTGATGCCTTTATTGTACCATTCTTCGGCACTGCCACCAACGTTCCATCCTTTTTGAGCGGCTTCAGCCAAATCAAAACAAATTTCTGCGTAAGATGCCATTTGTGCTTTTAACAATGGGTGGCTCGGGTTGTCATAAATGTCTCTTCTCATATAAGAAACATAGTCGTTGGCAGAAGTAGACTGTGTTCCGGTGGCATTCAGATTATATTGATAAGTTTCCCCCGCATAACTGATAGGGATACCCACATATACAGCAGAAGTGTCGTAAAAGTTCCAGACCGTGTTGGATGGAGCACCCCAGGGTCTGTCTGTAGCATAGGTATTAATATCAAACTGTTTGTCTTTTGCAGCCAGGGCAGCAGGCGGGTTTATATACCGGATGCCGTTTATTATTTTGCTTAGCGTTGTATTGTCTGAAAACTTGCTTGCATCCACTTTTGTTCTTATGATCACCGGCTCAGCCATGATCACTATTCTCGGGTCTTTTAGCTCGTCTAATTTTTTTACAAGCGTTGCAGACATTTTATTGCGATTGTAATTGGACGGGCTGTTGAACTTGGAGTTTTTTTGATAGGAAGAGTTTTGGTCAATACCGGGATAGCTCATCGCCCAATCATCATCATTGCTTTCAAAAACATTTGCGGCTACCGCCTCAACATCTGCCCTAACGTCTCTTTTATCTGAAAGTCTTAAATAATAGCGAAGCAATAAGGAGTTAGCCACCTTCCTCCATTTTTCAGGATCTCCTTCATAAAATACATCCGACGAAGGATTTACTTCGGGGAAATCAGACGCTGATCCTTCCAGCATAGGAAGTGCAGCTTTCAGGTCTGCAATAACACCATCATAAATTTGTTCCTGTGTATCAAATGCAGGCGTTGTATTATCTGTTCCGGTCTGATCGCCATTTAAAGCTTTTGAATAAGGAGCATCACCCCATAAATCAGCAATACATCCAAAATTAAATGCGCGCATAATCAGTCCAACCCCCTGGTGAAACTTCCAGTTGTTTGCTTCAGCTTTCTCCAGCATTAATTTATTGTCGCGAAGGCGGCCATAAAAGCCGCTCCAGTCCTTAGGGTCCCACTGGTAATTGCTGTATCCTCCGGACCATGCATCCTGCGCGGTTTGCTGCATGGCGCCCGACATATCGCCTGAACCCAGGTTGCCATAATCTTTGGCGGAAGAGGTTAATACCTGGGCCATCAAATAATTGGCGTTGGCAGTGGTAGGCGATATATTATTAGGATCTGTATTAAGCTGCTCAAACTTTCCGCAGGAAGTGGACAATGATAACCAGAAAACTCCGATTATACTTGTTCCCTTAATTATATTCTTCATTATTAATGAGTTTAAAAGTGCTTTAATTAAAATCTCACATTAAGCTTTACACCCAGTGGTATCGACCAGGGGGTTACGTTAAACCGTTCTATCCCTTGTCTGAATTGAGAGCCATTACCCTGTGGATCTCTTTGAAGCTGGAAAGCCAATTCAGGGTCGATGCCTGCTTTGGCTTTCGTCCAAAGAATAATATTGCGTGTATATACTCCCACTGAAATGCCTTGCACTTTAAGGCTGTTAGCCCATGCACGTGGAAGATTGGCGTTGATGGTTAATTCGCGCAGCTTAATGTAAGAGGCATCAAACATGCTCATTCTCGCCGAGTTCCAGTTGTTGGTTACTGCATCTGCATAGTAATCGTACCGCGTGTCGGGACCACCCAGATTTTCAACATAATTTCCATCATCATCCAGGTATACTCCGGGCACAAATGCGCCATCGTTTAATGTTACATTTCCATCGTTGTAAGGAAAGCCGCCCATTTCAGCGGTTGCCCCGCCAACGAGGTGGAACTGTTGAAGACCAGAAAACTTAATAAACTTGTCGGGGTCACTTTTAAGATAGCCGGGGATGTCGTTTTTGTATTGATCAGGAATGGGTATACCCATGTTTTCCTGCCTTTTCATCACAGCATCTGATTGCAGGTAGCGATAGGTTTGAGAGAAGAATATACCACCCAAACGCATATCCGCACTCGCTGTTAATGTAAGGAATTTGTACGTTAAGGATGTTTGTACGCCCATCAGCAACTTAGGATTGAAATTACCCACAACCTGCTTGCTGTTAAACGCCCTGTTGCCTACATATTGTAATCCACCATCGCTGTTAAGCAACGGCCATCCATAGTATTTCGAGCTTTTATCAGTAACTGTTGCAACCTGGTTATCCCAAAGTTGTCCTAATTTACCATCACTGATCGTAGGAGAACCATCTGCATTAAATACTCCCGGTATAACGTTTCCTTTAGCATAAGTCCATGCGCCGCTGTTGCCATCTTCCCAAAACTTAAAGTAGGGCACTCCATCGGCCAATGAAATGATGTAAGAATTGTTTTTGGTGTAGTTAACGCTCAAATCCCAGTTCCAGTCTTTTTTAGTAAGGATCGTTCCACCTATAGAAAGCTCAATGCCTTTGCTTCTGACCAAGCCCGCATTAATTTGTCTTGTTGAATAGCCCGATGATATAGGCGTATTTATTCCAAGCACCTGGTTTTTATTGTCTGACTGGTACACGGTACCTTCAAATCTTAGCCTGTTATTGAACATTCCCAAATCAAGTCCAAGCTCTGTTGACTTAGCCTGTTCGGGTTTTAATTCCGGATTTTTAAGATTAGGAGAGGTAGCCATTGTTGTTATGCCGCCATAATTACCCTGCCCAATAACGCCAAGCAGGTTGTAAGGTCCTGTGCTTTTACCCACGTTGGCCCAGCCTCCGCGTATTTTAAGAAGGTTAACATTGGGACCCATATCAAAAATGTTGTTTAACAACACACTCAACGACGCAGAAGGATAGAAGTAGGATTTATTGTTTTTAGGCAATGTGCTTGACCAGTCGTTTCTGCCTGTCAAATCAAGATAAGCGATATTCTTGTATCCCAAAGAAGCCGTTCCATAGAGGCTGTAGATGGAATACTCATAATAAGCGCCGGAATAATCAAGGGCTGTTGCTGCTATGTTAGACAGGTTGAAAAACTCAGGAGTGATGATGCCGGAACCATTCTTTGATTTGTTCATGATGTTTGAGGCGTAGGAATACAGGATGTTGCCCCCGGCAGATGCAGACAGATCAAAATCGCTGAACTTATTTTTGTAAGTAACCAGGAAGTCGGTGTTGCTTTCGGTTGAATACAATTTCTGAAGACCATAAGCGCCGTTTCTGTCTGCTTCAAAGCTTTTTGAAATTTTAGTTTCACGTTGCTCATTCAACAAATCCTGCGAATAACGAATAAAGGCGTTAACATGAGGTGAAAACTGGTAGTCGAACCTGATGTTGCCGAATAAGCGGTTCCGTAAAAAACTGTTCTTTACCTGGTTCAACACAAAATAAGGGTTATTGTCAATGCCTGCGTCTGAAGGATCGGTATCAGGAGAAACCGGCTTTTTTTGCTGAATGCCCGGAACCAGCCAATAATCTTTCAGATCAAGAATGTTCACACTTGGCGAAAGATATAATAAGCTCACCAGCGGGTTAGCGTTTACATTGCCGGCAATTACATTGTCGGCACCACTACGGGTATAGTTAAGCGAAGTGCTTACTTTAAACGCATCTGTTATTTTATGCTCTACATTTAAAGAAAGATTGTTCCGGTTTAATCCCGATTTTGGAAGAACGCCCCTGTTGGCAGTATTGCTGTAAGAAAAACGGTAATTGTCTTTTTCGGTTGAGCCGTCTATCGATAAACTGTTTTGAGAAGTAATTCCGGTTTGAACAAAATTTTTAAAGTTATCGGCATAGCCAATCATTTCGGTAGGAATATAATTGCCGTTCTCGTCTTTAGGGCTGTTCCATTGAATAGCCTTAATACCCTTGTTAAGCGGAATGCCAAACCTGTAAGTATCTGTTTCTCCAATATTGGTTAACGGATCGTTGCCAGGATATGCTTCGGTATAGGGGCGGGAACCAGAAGAAAAATCAGTATTAACCGGAAGATATTTGTAAGGCATATCAAATTCGGTATTGGAATTAAACGTTATGCCAAGCCCTTTTGATTTGCTTCCTTTTTTGGTAGTGATTAACACCACGCCATTGCCTGCACGTGCTCCATACAGGGCTGCTGCACTTGGTCCTTTTAAAATGGAAATGCTTGCTATGTCATTAGGATTGATGTCGGAAATCGCATTTCCGTAATCTACATCATTACCATTTCCAATGCTGGTAACGTTGTTCATGCTGTTTTGAACAGGCACTCCGTCTATTACAAACAAAGGCTGGTTATCACTGTTCAGCGAACGCATGCCCCTTATCACCATGCTTACCGAAGAGGTGGCTGCACTGCCGGTAGAGCTGATGGTAACACCGGATACTTTACCAGCCATTGAATTAAGCATGTTGGTTTGGCTTACCCTGTTCATATCTTCACCGGCTATCTGGCCTACTGAATAACCCAATGATTTTTTCTCTCTGGTTATGCCTAATGCCGTTACCACCACACCTTCTAATTCTTTGCTTTCGGACTGAAGCTCTATGCTGAGGTTTGCACGACCATTTACTGCTACTTCCCTTGTTGTATAACCAACATAGGTAATCACTAAAACGGAAGACGAGCCGGCAACCGTTATAGAGAAGTTTCCCCCGGCATCTGTTGTGGTAATATTCCTGGTTCCTTTTTCTGTTACGGTTACTCCTTCCAGTGGTGTTGACCCACTGCTTACCCTGCCTTTTACCACGATGTCGGCCTGCGGAATGCCGTGCAAGCGGTTAGCGGCATTGTTTGCCAGGCCGCCTGAAAATACATTTATATTTTGTGCCTGGGCTCCGGAGCCGATACAGAGGAGCAAAGCAGCAAAAATCCCTAAGCAGTGTTGCGGAAAAGATTTTCTTCTTTTCATACTGTTTTTGATTGTGGGTTAATGATGATTAATTGAACTTTGGTTTGTTTTGAATGAATGTTGGGATTGATAATGGTGATTGTTTTTTGTGTTTATGGTGATAGTGTACTTTGTTTTTATGTTTGATTTTTTAAAATGATGAGCGTTAGTATTGCCGCTGCTGCCAGCAGCGTCAATATCAAAACCCATTTGTTCTTTACTTTTGTGGCAGCATTTTTTTTATCAGATCGTGATATGCTCCTGAATATTTTTTCCCGCATCGCTGCTTTTTCTGCTGCAGATAAAAAGCTGTTATCATGATTTTGTACAGCCAATTGATGCCGGTTGATTTGTAAATGAGTTGTTTTAGTATAGGCAAAACAATAACCGCAACCTTTTAAGGTTGGTTTTAAATGATGATTTAAAAATTGTATGCTATTGTTTAGTTAATAAAAAGGAGAGGGATGTAAGAAACAGAATACTCATGGGGCTAATTTTCGTTTTGTAAACGAGATGTTAACGGCATTGTATACCCTTATAAACAAAAACACCGGCAACTAACGGCCGGTGTGTAACTAGTATTTATATGCCTTACTTTACTGCTCACCAGGTAACTCGGCATAATATCAACGTGTGTAGTTCGGGGCCTCCCTGGTAATTTCTATATCGTGTGCATGGCTTTCTTTCATGCCTGCATTGGTAATTTTTATGAACTGGGCTTTTTGCAAAGCCGCAATATCGGCTGCGCCACAATATCCCATGCCCGAACGTAAGCCTCCTATATACTGGTAAACAATTTCCGCTAAACTTCCTTTGAACGCTACGCGGCCTTCAATGCCTTCGGGAACAAATTTCTTAACATCATCTTCCACATCCTGGAAATAGCGGTCACCGCTGCCCTGGCTCATGGCGCCCAATGAACCCATTCCCCTGTACTGCTTGAATTTTCTGCCTTCGTAAATAATGGTTTCGCCGGGGCTTTCTTCAGTACCTGCAAATACTCCTCCCATCATTACCAGGTTGGCGCCTGCTGCCAGTGCTTTTACCATGTCGCCGGTGTAGCGTATGCCACCATCTGCAATCAAAGGTATGCCCAGCTTGTGCAGTACCGAAGCTGCTTCCATTACTGCCGTAATCTGCGGCACGCCCGCCCCTGCAACAATACGGGTGGTGCAAATAGATCCCGGTCCAATACCCACCTTCACCGCGTCGGCTCCTGCTTCGGCCAATGCTTTTGCTCCGGCTGCCGTTCCTATATTGCCTGCTATTACCTGTAGCTTTTTAAAATTTTTCTTCAGTTGCTTTAATGCTTCTATCACGCCTTTTGTATGCCCATGCGCACTGTCGAGGCACACAATGTCAACACCTATTTGCTGCAACGCCGATGCCCTGTCCATCAGGTCGCCCGTAATGCCTAAAGCGGCACCGGTAAGCAATCTTCCGAAAGAATCTTTTACAGCATTTGGATGGCTTTGCAATTGCAGAATATCCCTGTAAGTGATCAATCCCACCAGGTAGCCGTTTTTATCAACCACCGGCAGTTTTTCAATTTTATACTGGCTGAGTATTTTTTTTGCTTTTTTAATATCAGTTCCTTCGGGTGCGGTAATCAGGTTTTCTTTGGTCATTACCTCGCTGATCTTTTTTGTAACAGAGGTTTCAAATCTCAGATCGCGGTTGGTAAGAATGCCAACGAGTTTTTTATTGGCATCTACTACAGGAATACCGCCGATCTTATTTTCCTTCATCAGCTGAAGCGCATCGCCAATAATTGCATTTTCATGAAGGGTAACGGGATCGAGTATCAGGCCGCTTTCGCTTCTTTTTACCTTTCTAACCTGCTCCGCCTGCTTTTCTATCGTCATGTTTTTATGAAGAATGCCTAATCCACCTTCGCGGGCAAGGGCGATGGCCAGGTTGGCTTCTGTTACAGTATCCATTGCTGCAGACAGCATGGGAATGTTAAGTGTGATGCTTTTGGTAAGTTTGGTTGAGATGTTTACTTCGCGCGGCAGCACCTGCGAGTAAGCCGGAACCAGCAATACATCATCAAAAGTTAAGCCTTCACCAAAAAATTTAGAGGGAAATTTGTTCTGGGGGGAATTAATTATTGTTGCCATGTGCAAAGATAGGGGAGAGGATAAATAGGTTCCAAATTTTGTTGATCCTACCGGGCTGTCAGCTATCAGCGATGAGTCTCGGTCGGCACGTCCCGGTTGGAGCTTCGTGGGAGGGAATACCGGGATGGTCTGACCGATATGGATAGATGCGAAAGAAGGAAAATGCAGTAATAATAGTGTCTGCTTTTTTCAGGACAAGTCACTTATGGCTGATAGCTGACGGCTGATAGCTTCCTAATTCAGTTTGTATATTTTACCTGGTAAACCGGTTATTACTCCGCGAAGTTCAAGGTTGAGGATGGCTGCGGCAATGGCGCTGCTGCTGATGTTGCAGTTGCAGGTAACTTCATCTATATGCACCTGTTCTTTTTCTTTCAGCAGGTTCACAATGGTTGCTTCATCAGGCGTAAGATCAATAAATAACTCCGTTTGCTGTATTTTTTTCTTTACGGTGCTGGTTCTCCAGTTCATCAAGTCGGCAACATCTGCAGCCGATGTAACCAATGCTGCTTTATTGCTGCGGATAAGATAATTGCAGCCTTTGCTTTTGGCATCGGTGGCTCTGCCCGGAAAAGCGAAAACGTCTTTATTGTAATTGTTGGCAAGCCCGGCAGTGATCATACTGCCTCCGTTTACGTCTGTTTCCATAATGATGGTAACATCGGCAATGCCGGCCACAATGCGGTTGCGCTTCGGAAAATTCTGCTTATCGGGTTTGATGTCCGACATAAAATCGGTTAGCAATCCGCCGTTGCCCAGCATTTCCTTTGCCATTAGTTTGTTGGACGATGGGTAAATGCGATCCAGGCCGTGTGCAAGTATACCAACCGTGGGAACCCCAGCCTTAAGTGCAGCTTTATGCGCAATTGTATCTATGCCGTATGCCAGCCCGCTTACTACCACCACCTGCTCGTTCGATAATTCCTCAATTAATTGAACGGTCATTTCTTTTCCATAGTCTGTATGGTTCCTGGTGCCAATTACTGCCACAATTTTTGTGGCATTCAGGTCGGCATTTCCTTTATAATAAAGCATAATAGGCGCATCGTAACAGCCGAGCAGTCGTTGCGGGTACTCCCGCTGTTGCTGGCTTAGCGCTGTAATCTTGTACTTGTCAATAAATTTTAATTCTTCTTCGGCTCTGTCAAAACCGCTGAACGATGTAATGGAATGCGCCCTTACGGCACCAATTCCGGGTATTTTGTCGAGTTCAGTTCTTTTAGCAGCAAAAATTTTTTGGGCAGTTCCGTAATGCGTGAGCAGTTCCCGAGCATGTACTTCCCCGATATTGGGAACAAGGGTTAAAGCAATAAGGTACAGCAGATCGTGAGGCATTGGGTGTTTTTTACAGCGGTTAGAAATTCACATTATTAAATATTCTATTTAACCATTTTGGTAAATAAAAACCCCGATTGCTCGGGGGCACTAATCTTTTAACCATTAACCATTAAACCTTATCCTATGAAAAGCCGAATATAAATCGTTTTTTGAATTTTTGACTGGAGTAGTAAAATTTTTTTAAAGAAGAGCAAGGCGCGGGTGGAAAGAGTGTATAAAAAAAAGGGCTGGATAGATATCCTGCCCCGTTTCTAAATCCAATATCCTATGAAAAACCAATTATCAGACTATGGATTTGTAAGAAACGTTGCATGAAACCAAATGAATTTTTTTAATACGGGTAAATTGTGGATAAACAGGCGGGAAAATAAATAAAAAAGGGCTGGATGGAAATCCTGCCCCGTTTTAAATCCAATATCCTATGAAAAACCGGATATATAACGGGGCAAATGATTTTTATATTGTTACTGGTTTAAAAATTATTTCCATTGCGCAGTAAACCCTTTATAATAGGTATCGAACGGCGTTTTGCCGTAATGTCCTTCGCCAAAATATTTTAATATCATTTCCATGTCGGGCGTTTTTAAATACCCGGGAATGGCCTGCGGTCCCGATTCGTCTGCCGGCAAAATAACTGTGGTGGGAAAAGAGAGTTTTCCACCAGTAATGTACACGGCATATTCATTTACTTTATAAGCACTGTTATAAGTAAAATCTTTTCCCCGCCATTTGAGCGTTTCTTTTGTTTCGGCATTCAACTTTACCGGGTAAAAGTTTTGTTCTATATATGCTATAACATCTTTGTTTGAATAGGTATTCCTGTCCATTACCTTGCACCAGCCGCACCAATCGGTATAAAGATCAATCAAAATAGGTTTTTTCTTTATTTTAAGCTGGGCTTCCGCTTCTTCGAGCGTGAGCCAGCTCATCTTTGCCGACCTGGAAACAGATGTGTCTTGCGGAAATACACGCTTTGTATCAGCGAACAGGAGGGCACACAGTATCAACCCAAAACACAGTAAAATGCCGGATCTTTGCATTTGATTTTGTTTATTTACACAAATATAACTCACAATTGAAGCGAAAAATTGTAGTAGCCATTACGGGCGCGAGCGGATCTATCTATGCCAAACAGGTTATTGAAAAATTACTGGCTATTCCGGAACAGTGGAGTGCGCTTTGCGCTGTAATTTCAGACAATGCAAAGGAAGTTTGGAAAACAGAATTGGGGGAATCGATGCTGGTTAATGACAATGTTAAGATTTACAGCAAAACCGATTTTAACGCTCCGTTTGCATCCGGCTCGGGGCAGTTTGATACAATGATCATTGTTCCTTGTTCAATGGGTACATTAGGGAGGATTGCCGGAGGCATATCCAACGACCTTATTACGCGTGCTGCCGACGTGGTGCTAAAGGAACGCCGAAAGCTGGTATGTGTGTTGAGAGATACGCCGTATAACCTGGTTCACATTAAGAATATGGAAACAGTTACGCTTGCGGGAGGTATTATTTGCCCGGCAACGCCATCGTTTTATAGCCGCCCGCAAACCATTGAGGAAGTAGCTGCCACCGTAACCGACCGGGTGCTGGACCTGTGCGGGTTTACCATTCAAACCTACCGGTGGGGAAAATAGTTTTTTTCTGCAGATACGCCGCTGTTTACGCGGATTAACGCAGAATAAATCAGCACATGCAAATTACTGGAGCTGTTCTGGCGCCCACTATGTTATGCTACAAGACCTGCGCCAGTGGGGAAAAGACAACGTATCAATCCATGTAAATCTGCGGGAGGAAAATAAACCGGCACTTAGTTTGTGCACTTAACCTGACCGTACCCGCCAGTTTGTTGATTTCTTCATCTTTTAAAATATACGGTCATGAAAGCTGCCTTGTTTACGCTGTTGGCGGGAGCCTCGCTTACAGCTTTTACTTTAATGAATGCCGAACTACCCATTGGATCGGCCATTCCCAATGCCGATGCTGGTTTAATGGATATTTCCGGCAAGGAGATCAGTCTTAAAAAAGCGGTTCAGCAAAATGGTTTGCTGGTGATGTTTAGTTGCAACACCTGCCCCGTGGTAAAAGGGTATCAGCCACGAACAAACGAAATATGCCGTTATGCGCTCAGTAAAAAAGTGGGAGTGATCTTATTGAACTCAAATGAGGGCGGGCGAGCAGGTGGCGATTCCTTCGATGCCATGAAATCGTACGGCAACACTCACCAATACAAATGGTATTATGCGGTGGATAAGGACAATGTGTTAGCCGATGCCTTCGGCGCCAGCCGCACACCTGAATGCTATTTGTTTGATAAGAGTGGAAAGCTTGTGTATAAAGGAGCGATAGATGATAATCCTGAAGAAGCAGCCGGCGTAAAAACAAAATATCTTAAAGATGCTATAGATGCCAGCATTGAGGGCAAGGATGTTGCAACCAAAGAAACCCGGAGTGTGGGTTGCGGCATTAAGCGGAAAGGGTAGTTGGTAAATAAGTTAAATGAGAAATGGGTTAAATCAGTTGCAGGTCCTCGAAAAACCTAATCAACTCATTTAACCCACTTTACTTACTTAACCAATAACTTATTTCGACTTGGCAATTGCTTCCTGGCTGATCATGCTGTTCATAATGCTTACACTTTCATTGAGGTAAACATCCGATTTCAGGTTTTTCAACCATTGTTTCTGCCTGTCTTTTTTTCCTTCATCCTGCGAAAATTTCGCCAGGTCTTCAGGCAATATTTCTATAGGATTGTCTTTTTCTGTTTTTGTAAGCTTCTCTATATCCTTTACCAGGTCGCGGATCTGCTTTTGTTCTTCCTGGTATTTTTTAAGGTTGAGCGTAAATACCTTATCGTTGAGCTTAGACAACTGCTCTGTGTTGGCTTTGATTTTTTCAAACACGGGGTTTGCGTTAATGCGACCTTCTTCTGTACGGGTAACAGCCGATAAATCTGAACCATTGTTCCACACGGTATATTTTGCCTTGGTTATTTCGTCCCACTTCAACGCATCGGGATTGTCTTTTTCGCGGAATTCCAGGTGCTCAAACTGGTCGGGTATTACAATGTCTGGCGTTACACCTTTTAACTGGGTTGAACCGCCATTGATGCGATAAAATTTCTGAAGCGTAAGCTTCACCGTTCCAAGGTTGGCTGCATCGTCCTGGCTGGATATCAATCCGCCCAGGCGTCCGGCATCCAAACCGATATTTCTCTGAACAGTGCCTTTACCATAAGTAGATGTGCTGCCTATTACAATGCCGCGTTTATAATCCTGGATGGCAGCAGCAAATATTTCAGAAGCAGAAGCGCTGAACTCATTTACCATTACAGCTAACGGACCATCATATAAAACACCTTTATCTTTATCGCGAAGCACTGTCGGGTTTCCTTCGCGGTCTTTAACCTGTACAATAGGACCTTCATCAATAAACAAACCTACCATTTGTATTACATCGTACAACGAACCGCCGCCATTGTTGCGCAAGTCTATGATAATGCCGTCTACATTTTCTGCTTTCAGTTTGGTTACTTCTTTAGCAACGTCTTCAGCAGATTTTGCACCGTTAGGGCGCTCCCAGTCGGCATAAAATTCCGGAAGGAAAATATAGCCGATTTTACGGGAACCTTCGTTTACCACCGCGCTTCTTGCAAAAGTTTCATCCAATACTATTTCATCGCGAATGATTGAAACAACCTTTGTGCTGCCGTCGCTTTTTTTCAAAGTGAGTCTTACTTCAGTACCTTTTTTCCCGCGTATCACCTTTACTGCGTCTTCCGTATCAAAGCCGGCCATATCCTGCGGTTCTTCACTTCCCTGTCCCACTTTTGTAATAATATCGCCAACCTGTATCTGACCCGATTTCCAGGCCGGGCTGCCCGTAACCAGCGTAGCAACCTTAATGTTACCATCTTCATTGCGGAGCGATGCGCCTATTCCGTAAAATCTGCCACTCATCTGCTCGTCAAAAGATCTTTTTTCTATCGGAGGAAAAAATGTAGTGTGAGGGTCCATGCAGGAGGTAACGGTATTTACAAAGTCGTTGAAACGATCTTCTTCTGTAAACTTGTTCCTTAACCTGTCTGCTATCCTGTTGGTAGATGCCAGTACCTTTTCTCTCGCTTCTTTTTCCATATCAGCATCTGTCCTGGCTTTGTAATCTTTGGTGCCTTTGTTTTTTTCGTTGGTGCTGATAAGATCGGCATAACGAACCAGTATCTGGTACTTCAGGCGCTTGCGCCAAACATCTTTTCTTTCTTTTTCGTTTGCCGCATATTCAAGCTTGTCCTTATCGTCTATCAATGTTTCGTCAACAGTAAAGTCAAAAGGTTTTTCGAGAATTTCTTTGTATGAGGCAAGATACTCCTGCAGTCTTTTGCTGTAAGTGTCGCTGATTGCTTTAAACGATTGAAGCGGAGCGCCGTGAATTTCATCGTCGATATTATTCTCAAATTGTTTTTTGAGTTGCTCTACATCCGACGTGAGAAAAAGCTGCTTTTCGGGATCGAGTGCCTCAAGATATTTTGTAAAAACTTCTTTCGAAAAATTGTCGTCTATTTTTTTAGGGCTGTAATGTCCCTGTTCCAGCATCACACCTACCTGCCTTAATATTTTTTCATACTTGGTGGGAGGATTACCCAATCCTATCGTTTGAAACGCGATAAAAACGCCAGCAACAAGAATAACCAGTACTACCGGAAGTGATTTTTTATTAAACATAAGCCTTAACACTTTTTGCATATTCAAAAATAACGGAAATAATAAAGTAATGTTGCCGCCTTTTTTAAGGATTTAGCTAAGGATTTGTAAAATATACATGAAGGGTAAAAGTGCGCATAAAAACCGGCAATTGCAAGGTGCGGGCGGAAAAAAATAAAAGCGGTTGAAAACCGCTTTGAGAAGGGTGGCTAACCGGGCTCGAACCGGCGACCCTCAGAACCACAATCTGATGCTCTAACCAACTGAGCTACAGCCACCATTTTTTATGAGGCTGCAAAAATAGTTGAAAAAAACATCCATGCAAAATTCAGTTTAATATTTAGCGAAAAGAGTTCAGGATTTTCAAACAGGGTTACAAAAGTGCATGGGGTGCCGTGAGTTTTAGAAACCTATGAATGGCCGCCGGAACAAACTGTTAACCTTCGTTAACCTTAAAGCATTTACCCTAACCTGGATCAATAGTAATTTTGCCTTTGGTAGCGCGAAAAACGCCGGCTGCACTGGCTGGATGTGATGTTTGAAAATCATCGTAGCAGTAGCTCAACCGGTCTGTACAGCACTCAATTCACATTAATGAAAACATTTTTATTCACCCTTTTTTCTTTTTGTTCGTTAGCAGTATTTGCCCAACAACCTGGCATGAGAGGTGCCATGAGGGGAGGAGGAGCCAATGCTGGTCGTTTTTATGGAAGAATAGTGGATGGCACCACCAATAAGGGCGTAGATGCAGCTTCTGTTCAGTTGATTCAGGCAAGGCTCGATTCCGCTTCGGGCCAACAGAAAGATATTTCAATTGCCGGTCAGCTCACTACTCCAAAGGGCGACTTCAGCCTCGAAAATTTACCGGTACGCGGAACCTTCCGGCTTTTGGTAACTGCCATTGGATACACGCCTATAGACAAGGAGATTTCTTTTGATCTCAAACGCGGGGGAGATATGTCGCAAGCAATGGCTAATCTCGACAAAGACCTTGGAAACATTAAGCTGGAGCAGGATGTGCAGCAGTTGGGAGAGGTAACAGTGGTGGCTACCAAACCCATGTTCCAGATGGGAGTGGACCGCCGTATTTTTAATGTAGATAAGAACATTACCACCACCGGTCAAACTGCTACCGAAATTATGAAAAACGTACCGGGGGTAAACGTTGATATTGATGGAAACGTAACTCTGCGGAATGCAGCGCCTACCATTTTTGTAGATGGCAGACCTACCACTTTAACGCTCGACCAGATACCTGCGGATGCCATAGAAAGTGTGGAAATCATTACCAATCCTTCTGCCAAATTTGATGCTTCGGGTGGTATGGCGGGTATATTGAATGTTATACTTAAAAAGAATCGCAAGGCGGGTTACAACGGAAATATAAGAGCTGGTATCGACTCACGGGGCAGGGTAAACTTTGGGGCAGACATCAACGTAAAGCAGGGAAAGTTCAACTTCTTTCTGGGATTAAACTATAATCAGCGGAAAAGCATCAGCAAGGGCGCTACTTACCGCGAAAATCTTTTTACGGATAAAACGAGGAACACTATTCTCAATCAATACAGCAATTCCACTAATACCGGGTCGTTTGCATTTGGCAGAATAGGGTTCGATTACCTGATGGACAACCGGAACTCTTTTACAGTTTCTGCGGCTATGCCTCGGGGAAATTTCAACTCCAGACAAACAGATGATATTTATGTGGATACGCTTTCCAGCCCCATAAAATCGCAGCAGGCATTGAGAACCACGGTGAACAAAAGAAAGTTCAACAACTTTGGACCATCGCTGGGATATAAACACTTGTTCCCCAAACAGGGACATGAACTTACAGCCGATATAAACTACAACAGCAGCTCTAACTCGGGCGACGGCGACTATACAACACAATATTACAATACAGACGGCAGTAAGCTGGGCGACCCGGCATTGCAAAAGCTGGTATCGTCGGGTAAAAACAGTTTCTGGACAATTCAGTCGGACTATGTGTTGCCGTTGGGAAAATCAAAGCTGGAAGCAGGTTTAAGGGCTGCCATACGCAATAATAAAAACATCATCGACAACCTTTCGTACGATTACTCACGGGGCGAATACGTTTCCATTCCTTCCGTTAGTTCTAATTACAAGTATAACGACCAGGTATATGCGGCCTATTCCACTTTTTCGAGTAAGATCGGCGAATCGTTTTCGTATCAGTTGGGATTAAGAACAGAAAGTTCAAAATATGTAGGCACTTTGCTGAATACAGGCGATCGTTTTTCGAACGAATACCCGCTGCAGTTTTTTCCAAGTGTCTTCTTAACGCAGTCGTTTGGTCCCGGTAATGATCTTCAACTCAATTATTCAAGGCGTATCAATCGCCCTAATTTCTGGCAACTGATACCCTTTTACGACGTTTCAGATATTTTGAACATCAGCGTGGGTAACCCCGGCTTGCGTCCTGAGTTTACCAATTCATTCGAGTTGAACTATAACAAATCTCTCGGTAAAGGGCATTCGCTGCTTACATCTGTATTTTATAAAAAAACAAACAACCTGATTACCCGCTATCAAAGTTTGGAGTATGATGTTCCTTTGCCCGATGGAAAATTAGATTCGGCAATGGTGATTTCATACATCAATGCCAATTCAAGCCGGTCGTATGGAATAGAACTCACCTCCAAAAATCCGCTCACCAAGTGGATGGAAGTAACCACCAATTTCAACTTTTACAATGCGCAGATCGATAACAGCGGACTCGATTCAACGTTGGGTGTAAATGATCGTTGGGCTTTTTTAGGCAAGATGAACATCAACTTTAAGTTGCCGGCTAATTTTACCATTCAGTTGTCGGGCGAATACCAGTCGCGCACACTTGTTCCGCAGGATGGTGGCGGAGGAGGAGGTGGTGGTCGCCGCGGTGGTGGTGGCGGCGGATTCTTCGGCGGTGCATCAGGAGCGGCACAAGGTTATATCAATCCTAACTACGGAGTAGATGTTGCTATCAGGAAGGAATTCATGAAAGACAAACGTGCTGCAATTACTTTGAGTGTAAACGATATTTTCAGAACCCGCATTTACGATGCGCATTCGGAGAACAGTTATTTTGTGCAGGACATCTGGCGCCGGAGAGACTGGCAGGTATTCAGGTTGAACTTTTCTTACCGCTTTGGCAAGTTTGATGCGTCATTGTTCAAACGGAAAAATAACAGGTCTGGCTCCGAAGGCGGAGATGACATGATACAATAGTCAAAAAACATGCATGGAAAACCATAGAAGTCGTTGGCAGGTCCAATGACTTCTTATTTGCCATTATTATTGCCATTGCCATTGGTTTTTCCTTCGAGCATTTTTACAAACGAAAAGGCGTCAAACTTTTCTTCGGTATAGCCGCCATCTGGCTTTTTGGTGAGGCGAAGCATACGCTGTACGTCGTTTTCATCCACCGGAATCACCATTTTTCCGCCAGGCTTCAATTGTTCTATTAACGCAGGCGGAATGTAAGGAGCCGCAGCGGTAATAATTACCTTATCGAACGGGGCAAAAGTGGGCAATCCTTCGTATCCATCACCATAAAAATATTTCACCGAGGGATATTTTTTCAGGTAGGCAAAATTTTTATTGCTGTCAAAAAGTTTCTTTTGCCTTTCTATGGTAAATACCTGGGCCCCTAGTTGAGCCAGCACACAGGTTTGATAAGTACTTCCCGTGCCAATTTCCAACACTTTTTCAAACGGCTTAACTTCCAGCAATTGTGTTTGGTAAGCCACCGTGTAAGGCTGCGAAATCGTTTGTCCTTCGCCGATAGGAAAAGCCCTGTCCTCATACGCTATCCTGTCCAGCGCCAGGTCCATAAAAAAATGTCGTGGAATATTGTTCATGGCATCCAGCACCCGTTCATCGGTAATACCTTTAGCCCTGAGGGAATCAATCAGCTTTTTGCGCAATCCTTTGTGGCGATATTCATCTTCATACCTTCTCATAAGCGCCTGCAAGATAGAAAATGAATCGTGTAAAATTGAATATTCATCTGTGAATAAATGAATTACATGTTGTGGAAGTAGGGTGTGGATACTTCAAATCGTCAGGGAACTTTGGTATATTAGCTAACACTATGTAAAAACAACCATTACTTATGAGCTCAAAGCTAACCTTCGACGGCAGATTTACCGACATCATACAACTAATAAAACAATCCCGCACGAATGCTATACAATCCGTTAACACAGAATTGATAAATCTGTATTGGAATGTGGGCGCCTACATCAAACAAAAATTGCTGCTTGCAGAATGGGGCGACAAAACAGTAAACGAATTGTCGGCTTTTATTCAAAAAAACAATCCGGAACTGAAAGGATTCGACCGCAGAGGGCTTTATAGAATGATGCAGTTTTATGAAGCCTATAGCGAAAGTGTATTTGTCGCACCGCCGGTGCGACAAATACAAAGCATTGATAATCAGATGAATGAAATTGTGACACCAGTGGTGACACAATTTGAACCAGAGGATATTAAGGGGTCTCTTTTAGTGCAATTGAACTGGACGCATCATCTTTTAATTTTTTCGAGGTGCAAAATGAAGGAAGAGCGGGAATTTTATATCAGGCTGTGCATAAAAGAACGATACAGCAAGCGTGAACTTGACCGCCAGATTTCGGCAAGTCTTTTTGAGCGTACGATGATTGGGAAAGCGAAGCTTTTGCCTAAAGTAAACGCAATGCAGGCAAATATTGCCAACACATTTAAAGACAGCTATATTTTTGAGTTTCTAAACTTAGCTGAGCCACACAGTGAAAGTGATTTGAAAAAAGAGTTGATCAAACAAATGAAAAAATTCATTCTTGAATTAGGCAAGGATTTTTTGTTTGTAGGAGAAGAACACAGATTGCAAGTGGGCAATCGTGATTTCAGCGTCGATCTTCTTTTTTATCATCGGGGTTTGCAGTGTTTGGTGGCTTTCGAGTTAAAAACCGATAGATTTGATCCCGAACATTTGGGAAAATTAAATTTTTACCTCGAAGCCTTGGATCGGGATGTAAAAAAAGAAAACGAAAATCCGAGCATGGGTGTTTTGCTTTGCAAGGATAAAGACAAAGAAGTGGTTGAATATGCCTTAAGCCGAACCCTTTCGCCTACCATGGTTTCAGAATACAAAACCCAATTGCCCGACAAAAAGCTGCTTCAGCAAAAATTGCGGGAGTTGTTTGAAGACAGCGATACCGATCAATGAATGTCAATGAGCAAAAGAATTGCATTTTTGCATACAAATGCTTTTATGTTGTTAAGGATATTAGCGATCGTTTTTTCATTCGTACCTCTGTGTTCCTTGTGCCAGCAACTGTTTGTTGTAAATGATAGTGCTGCTGTTTCGATACGTGGGCTAAGTGTGGTAAATGACAAAGTAACTTGGGTAAGCGGAAGCAATGGTACAGTGGGACGCTCGGTTGACGGAGGCAAGACCTGGAAATGGATGAAGGTAAAAGGATTTGAAAAAAATGATTTCCGTGATATTGAAGCATTCGATGCAGCAACTGCCGTAATAATGAGTATCGCCGATCCGGCCTATATTTTAAAAACATACGATGGAGGAGATACATGGAAAATTGTTTTTGAAGACAAACGCAAAGGAATGTTTTTAGATGCAATGGAGTTCTGGAACGAGCAAAGCGGCATTGTGATCGGCGATCCGGTTAACGGTAGAATATTTATAGCCAGAACCTTTGATGGCGGCGATACCTGGCAAAAGTTGCCTGAGGCAAATTGTCCGTTGGCGCAGGAAGGCGAAGCGATGTTTGCGGCTAGCGGCACCAACATCAGGGCGCTCTCTTTATCGGAAGCTGCTTTTGTCACCGGTGGAAAACAGTCGCGTGTATTCATCCGGGATCAGCAAACAATCTTGCCGCTCCTGCAGGGAAAAGAAACTACAGGTGCCAACTCTATAGCGGTATACAACAATAAAAAGAGAAAAGCAGCAATGCAAATGGTGGTGGTAGGCGGCGATTTTGCTGCAGACACTAAGGCTTCACAAAATGCAGTGTTGAGCAGTGATGGTGGGAAAACCTGGAACCAACCACAAACGCCACCACATGGTTACAGGAGCTGTGTTGAATACATAACAGATAAGCGGCTTATTGCCTGCGGAACTTCGGGAGTAGATATTTCTGAGGATGGCGGAAAAAACTGGCGATTGATCAGCACACAAAGCTTTCATGTATGCCGTAAGGCAAAAAATGGGAAGGCTGTTTTTCTTGCCGGTAAGGGAGGCAAAATAGCCAGCTTTACCTGGTAGGCGTCTGCCTCAAAAAACGTACATTTGCGCGATGAAACTGATGCAAAAGAAAAGCATCCGGGTAGCTATTCTTGATATGTATGAAGGCGTAGCCAACCAGGGGATGCGGTGTATTAGAGAGATCCTGAACCAATACGGAGAAGCCAATCACCTGGATATACAGTGGGATGAATTTGATGTGCGCCAAAAGCTGGAAACGCCAGATACTTCATATGATATTTATATTTCAAGTGGTGGTCCGGGAAGCCCGCTCGAAAGCGAAGGGCTGGAATGGGAAACCCACTATTTTAACTGGCTGCAGCAAATAGAGAGCTGGAATAACGATCCTGGAAATAGTCAAAAAAAGTTTGTTTTTTTTATTTGTCATTCCTACCAATTGGTGTGCAGACATTATAAGGTGGCTACCGTAAGTAAACGACGGTCTACATCGTTTGGCGTATTTCCTATCCATTTGCTGGACGCGGGGAAAGATGAATTGATATTTGAAGGTTTGAACGATCCCTTTTACGTGGTAGACAGTCGCGATTACCAGGTAGTGAGCCCTGATATAGAAAAACTACAGCAGTCAGGTGCGGCTGTATTGTGTATTGAAAAAGACAGGCCGCATGTGCCGCTGGAACGTGCGATAATGGCGATACGTTTTAATGAATACATGATTGGCACACAATTTCACCCCGAAGCCGATGCTATAGGCATGAGCATGTACCTGCAACGCGATGATAAAAAACAAAGCGTGATTGAGGCGCATGGCGAAGCCAAATGGGCTTCAATGATCGAACAACTCAACGATCCCGATAAAATTTTATGGACTTACTCGCATGTGCTTCCGAACTTCCTGGATCAGGCGATAGCGCATTTGGAAGTGGTAGGTAGCAGGTAGTAAGTGGTAAGGAAAGCCTTCAGCCTTCAGTAATCAGCCCTTCCTCTACCATATGCCCTTCGCCTTCTGCCTATTTCTTGCTTTCCTTCGCCCAGGTATCCTTCAATGTTACAGTGCGGTTAAAGATCAGTTTATCGGGAGTTGAATATTTATCGGGTGTGAAGTAACCTTTCCTGATGAACTGGAATTTTTCGCCAACACCTGCCGTTTTTAACGATGGTTCAATGTAGGCTGTAGGAATAATATGCAATGAATTGGTATTGATATAAGAAGTAAAATCACCGTCTTCTGCAGTAGGATTCTCAACTTTAAACAATCGGTCGTACAGTCTTATTTCCGCTTTGGCGGCATGCGCTGCACTTATCCAGTGTATGGTTCCTTTTACATGAATGCCCGACGTATCGTTGCCGCTTTTGCTTTCGGGTATATAGCTGCACCGGATTTCGGTTACCGTTCCGTTTTCATCTTTAATAAAATCGTCGCACTTCACTATATAGGCACTCTTCAATCTCACCATAGCGCCCGGCGCCAGCCTGAACCATTTTTTTGCAGGCACTTCCATAAAATCCTCTCTTTCTATCCAAAGCGAACCGGAAAATGGAAGCGCTCTTGTTCCACCCATATTTTCTTCTTCGGGATTGTTCTCACTATACACTTCTTCTACTTGTCCCACAGGGTAGTTGGTAATGGTTAGCTTAACAGGGTCCAGCACCGCCATTCTGCGCAAGGCAATTTTGTTCAGGTGCTCGCGTACGCAGTATTCAAGCAAACCCATGTCTACCAGGTTTTCGCGTTTGGCAACGCCAATCCTTTCGCAAAAATCGCGAATGCTCTCGGGCGTATAGCCCCTTCTGCGCATACCACTAATGGTGGTCATCCGCGGGTCATCCCAGCCATCCACATATTTTTCATTCACCAGTTGTAGCAGCTTGCGTTTGCTGGTGATAGTATAGGTAAGGTTGCGGCGTGCACATTCATATTGTTTGGAGGGAAATATTTCCAGCTTTTCAATCAGCCAGTCATACAACTCACGGTGAGGCACAAACTCCAGTGTACAAATGGAATGGGTAACGTTTTCTATGCTGTCGCTTTGCCCGTGCGCAAAATCATACATCGGGTATATACACCATTCATCTCCCGTGCGATGATGATGCGCATGCTTAATGCGGTACAATACCGGGTCGCGCATCAGCATATTGGTATGCGCCATGTCTATTTTAGCTCTTAGTGTTTTAGACCCATCGGGAAATTCACCTTTTTTCATTCTTTCAAACAAATCAAGGTTTTCCTCGATGCTCCTGTCGCGGTAAGGGCTGTTTTTACCTGGCTCGGTAGGTGTTCCTTTTAAAGCAGCAATCTCTTCGGAAGTGCTATCGTCTACATATGCCAGTTGTTTTTTAATGAGTCTAATGGCATAGTCGTATAAAACCGGAAAGTAATCAGATGCATAAAGTTCGTGTTTCCAGTTAAAGCCCAGCCATTTCACATCTTCCTTAATGCTTTCTACATATTCTGTTTCTTCTGTAACGGGGTTGGTATCGTCGAAGCGGAGATTGGTATAGCCGCCATATTTAAGTGTCAATCCAAAGTTCAGGCATATGCTTGATGCATGCCCCAGGTGAAGATATCCATTCGGTTCCGGCGGAAAACGTGTAACAATCGTGCTGTGTTTTCCATTCTTTAAATCCTCTTCAATAATCTCTTCAATAAAATTCAAGCCTTTTTCTTCCGTCATAACTGCAAATCCGTTTTTGCACAAATGTAAGTTCAAATTTGAGATTTGAGATTTGAAATTTGAAAACACTTCGACCCTGCAGTCTTTTTTAAAATACGTTGAACTCCTTATAATTGTGAGTTTCAGATCTGGCTAAAAATGTAAACTGATTGCTGCGGTAAATCTCAAATCTTAAATTTCAAATTTCAAATCATCTCATAAGCGTCACCGACCCCTTCAGCATCAGCTCCCTTTTTAACATAAAATCATCGTACACGCAATAATAAACATAAGTGCCTACATCGGCTTTTTTACCATTTATTTTGCCATCCCACCCCGAAGACGGATTGCTTGTTTCAAAAACCTTTTTGCCAAAGCGGTCGTATACCACCATATTAAATTTTGATATGGGACAAAAGGCGCCTGCCCGAAAACTTTCATTTAGCCCGTCGTTATTAGGAGTAAAAGCAGTTGGAAAGTTCACGCACCTGGTATTGCAGGTAACCGTTGTAACAGTGTCTACCAGCGAACCGCAAATATTTTCACCCTTTAATACATATTTTCCTGCATCGGTAGCAGTAAAATCAGGTCTGGTAGAACCATCCTGCCAGGTGTAGGAAGTATATTTTTGTTTTACGGTTTGAAGCATTACCCCCGGGGCGCCGCAGGGAATGATGACGTTTTCGCCCAGGTTGAAGTTGGGTTTGTCAATTACCTCCACCTGAATTTTAGCCCGCGGGCTTTCGCAGCCCAGAATGGTTTGCGACACATAATAGTTGGTCAGTCCCGTATCAGCCGTTGAGGGAATAGGCGGGGTAGTGCTGCCTGCCGTAGCTACAGGCGAGGTATACCATTTCAAATCCTCTCCCTTTGCCTTTAAAGGAGGCGCAGGAACATTCAGACACAACAAGGTATTTTTAACATCGGGTATCAGTATCAGTGAGTTAAAAAGCACATATACGCTGTCGTCAATACTGCAGTTGGCATCGGTAGCTGTAACGTAATATTTTTTGGTTTGATGTATGTCAATAAAATCGGTAGTTTCGCCATCACCCCATGCGTATGACACGGTTCCGTGAGCATAAGGCATTTGCAGGCGAAAAGTGGTATCGGCGCAAATAATGATCGTGTCTTTGGCTATCAAATTACCTGAAGCGCAGTCCAATTGAGCTTTTACTGAACAAAATACCAGCAACAGCAGCAGGGTAAAAAGGGCAGGTTTCCTTTTCATTGGATATACAGATTTTGGATTTTGTAAGCCGATAATTGCAATTATTGCACCAAATTCACTTATAACCGGCGCACCTTTGGTATTAACGTGAAAATCAGTAAAATCTTTTTTGATATTAATAATATTTTACTGAACTTTGCACTCCCAAAAAATAGATTATGGCCAGAGTATGTCAGGTTACAGGTAAAGTTCCCATTACAGGAAACTCCGTATCGCATTCAAACATAAAGACTAAACGCAGGTTTTTACCTAATCTGCAAACTAAGCGCTTTTTCCTGGCGGAAGAAGATAAATGGATTACCCTGAAATTGTCTACCGAAGGTCTTCGTACCATCAACAAAAGGGGATTGTATACTGTAGTGAAAGAACTGCGTGCGCAGGGAGAAAAAATCTGATAACAAATTTAAATTTATAAGGCAATGGCTAAGAAAGGAAACAGAGTACAGGTAATCCTGGAGTGTACTGAGCACAAAAGCAGTGGTCAGCCTGGAACCAGTCGCTATATCAGCAATAAAAACAAAAAGAATACTCCTGAGCGTCTGGAGCTGAAAAAATACAACCCTATCCTTAAAAAGGTTACGGTTCACAAAGAAATTAAATAATTAATTTGAAAATTTGAAAATATGCCATTTGGAAATGGGCATAAAGTTTCAAATTTCAAATAACAAATTTCAAATTAGATACAATGGCAAAAGCAGCTAAAACGGCGATAAAATCAAAAGACCAGAAAGCAGCCGCTGAGGCAAAAAACTGGACCAAAGTGGTGCGTGCCGTACGCAGCCCCAAATCTGGTGCATATACCTTTAAAGAGGCTATTGTGCATAAGGATAAAATAAAAGAATTTTTGGCCCAGAAATAATTACGTGGGTTAGTTACAGTATAAAAAGCTGTCGCGATGTTGTCGGGACAGCTTTTGTTATTTTAAGTATTCCGATCACATGAATAATGTAATCCATATCCGGAAAGCAGAAATACAGGATAGTTCAACCATCGTAGATCTCGGCCGCAAAACTTTTGTTGAAACATATGCAGAAGTAGGTGCCAATGAAGCATTGGAGGCATACGTGCGCCAGAAGTTTTCGCCCGAAAAAGTTGAAGAAGAATTAAACAATCCGTTTGCGAGATTTTACATTGGATTTGTAAACGATATAGCCGTTGCTTTTACCAAGCTGAGAAACGACAGGAAAGCGAAGGGGCTTGAAGGAAAAAATGCTATAGAAATAGAGCGCATTTACGTGCTGAAGGAATACCAGGGATTTAAAGTGGGCAGGGAAATGATGGAAAAATGCAAGCAACTGGCTGCTTTTGAAAAGTATGATACGATATGGCTGCAGGTATGGCAACACAACCATAAGGCCATCCGGTTTTACCAGAAAGCAGGGTTTGTGGTATTTGAAACTACCGTGTTTAACTTTACACCCACTATGCAGCAGGACGATTTCCTGATGCGTTTTGATTTGTACGTTTGAGCAGTCTGTAATCAGCTTTCAGCCATCAGTAAGCATTCAGATCCGGGTAAGGTTACCTGCTTGTTTTTTTGTTTATTGCTTTTTGGTTCCTGAATTTTGCTTTTTCATCGCTGATAAACACAGGTTGTGAATGATTGCTGAGCTACCTACCGACAGGTGGATTTGCTGAAAGCTGATCGCTGACAGCTCACTATTAATAAATTGGGTATATGGGATTTTTTGGAAAATTATTCGGTAAGAAAGAAAAGGAAAGTCTGGACCAGGGATTGGAAAAAACCAAAACCGGTTTTCTTTCAAAGCTCACCAAGGCAATAGCCGGTAAAAGCACCGTAGACGAGGAGGTGCTTGACAACCTGGAAGAAGCCTTGGTGGCCGCAGACGTTGGTATAACCACTACCGTTGCTATTATAGAAAAAATTGAACAGCGCGTTGCCAAAGATAAATACCTGGGTACTGCAGAACTGAACAATATTTTGCAGCAGGAAATGGAAAGCATACTGGTAGACGCGCCCGAAAAAAATGCCTATGGCTTTAATTCGGTGTTGCCTGCAAAACCATATATCATCCTGGTGGTAGGTGTAAATGGTGTAGGAAAAACAACAACCATTGGCAAGCTGGCGTATAATTTTAAAAAGGCTGGTAAGTCGGTATTGCTGGGTGCTGCAGATTCTTTCAGAGCAGCAGCAGTGGATCAGCTTACTATCTGGAGCGAAAGGGTAGGGGTTCCAATCGTTAAAAAAGAAATGGGCAGCGATCCTGCATCAGTTGCATTTGACACAGCAACAAGTGGTGTAGCGAGGGGAGCAGACGTGATATTGATAGACACTGCGGGGAGGTTGCACAACAAGCTGCATTTAATGGAAGAGCTGAGCAAAATAAAAAGAGTAATCCAGAAAGTGATACCCGAAGCGCCGCATGAAGTAATGCTGGTGCTGGATGGTTCTACCGGGCAAAATGCGGTAGAACAGGCAAAACAGTTTACCGCCGCTACTGATGTATCGGCGCTTACCATTACCAAGTTAGACGGCACGGCCAAAGGCGGAGTAGTACTTTCTATAGCACACCAGTTCCAGATACCTGTTAAGTTTATAGGGGTGGGAGAAAAGATGGAAGACCTGCTGGTATTTGACAAGCACGAATTTGTTGACAGTCTTTTCAACCTGAATCATTCTAATAACGTTTAACAATACACTATGCCGGTTTTACAGCAGTCGCCATACTTACTATATTCCAACGGTAAAGGAGAGATATTTGAAGATCTTTCTCTGTATGCTGTTGGAAGAACGGGATGGGACGCCATACCTGTGCCGGTAGAAGACTGGATAGAACTGCCGGACGGTGGATCGCTGTACGAACTGCCTGGCAGGCGGGGCATTGGCATAGATGTTAAAACAGGCGAGATGAGGCTGTGCGAAAAAGGATGGGCTGTGGCGGCTTTTATTCCTCCCGCACATACCGGGTTGTACATTGCGGCTTACGAAACTCAGCCCGAAGCGCCGCTGTTGCCTTTGTTTTGCTACACGGCTGCTGCCTGGTACAATGAAAAGTTTTATGTGCCTGCGGTACGTATAGAGCAGGATATACGCCAGGAATGCAGCGGGTATGATAACGATGTTATTCAATCTGGCGTATCGCAACTGTTGCAGGCTTATCCCCATAACAGGCTGGTAAAGCATCTGGCCGATAACTGTTGCAATACCTATCATTGCCCTGCCGCAAGAAATTATTTTATGGGCAGGTGGGAATGCCCGGTGCCTTCCTCTCCGGCCTGCAATGCCAATTGCGTGGGTTGCATTTCTTTTCAGCCAGAAGAAGAAAGCATTCCTTCAACGCAGGACAGGCTAACGTTTAAGCCTACCGCTGAAGAGATTGTTGAATTCACCGTGCCTCATCTTGAATCTGCACCCTATCCATTGGTGAGCTTTGGACAAGGCTGCGAGGGTGAACCTTTGCTGATGTGGGAAACGATAAGAAAATCTATTGTTGAGATCAGGAAACATACACAAAAAGGGAGCATTAACATCAATACCAATGGCTCTAAACCCGCCGCGGTGCAGGCGCTCTGTGAGGCAGGGCTGAACAGCATTCGAGTAAGTACCAATTCGGCGCGCAAGCATATTTACGAAGCCTATTACCGTCCCAACAACTATAGTTTTGAAGACATTGTGGAAAGCCTGAAAGTGGTAAGAAGTTACAATGGCTGGGCATCCATCAACTATTTTGTGTTTCCGGGCATGACAGACAGTGTTGAGGAATATGAGGCGTTGCGCAAGCTGATATCAGATACAGATCTCACCATGATACAATGGAGAAATTTTAATATCGATCCCGATTGGTACATGGGCAAGATAGGTGTACACGATACCGGCGAATGTATGGGCATCAAGCAGTTGATGGATTTAATTCATGAAGAATTTCCGCAGGTAAAATACGGTTACTTCAATCCCCCGATGGAGCGCATCAAAGGAAATTATGAAAAAGATTTTGCCCATTGGTAACGGTTAAAAAATATTCTTCTGCTGCAATAACAAATCATTGTCAATTTTAAACGCATTTTGCCTGAGAAACTACTGTAATGCAATCGCCGTCAGCATATTTTGTAGTATCTTTAAGCCATTACCCACAATAACCTTTACCCTGAAATGCAAAAGAACCGCAGAACATTTTTGAAGAATATGGGTATGGGCGCAATCGGCGCCTTATCAGCCAATCAATTATTTGCAGAAAATATACAAACGGCTTCCAGCCGGCTCCAAAATGTATCGCCGCTACAGGCAGCACTCGACGAAGATTACTGGAGCATCATACAAAAAGCATATTCTGTAAGCCCCGATATCATCAATTTCAATAACGGTGGAGTAAGCCCTTCGCCGCGCATCGTGCAGGATGCGGTGGAAAAATACAACCGCCTGTCAAACCAGGGACCTTCATACTATATGTGGCGCATACTCGACAAGGGAAGAGAACCCCTGCGGGAAAAATTAGCTGCATTGGCCGGATGCGATAAGGACGAGATTGCCATCAACCGCAATGCAACGGAAGCGTTGAACAGCGTGATATTTGGAATGGATTTGAAAAAAGGAGATGAAGTAATTGGTTCCATGCACGATTATCCCAACATGATGGCCGCATGGCGGCAGCGCGCCCAGCGTGACGGGATCGTTTACAAGCAGATCACTTTTAATTTTCCGATTGAAAACGACGAGGAAATAGTAAACGAATACAAAAAGCTGATAACGCCCAAAACCAAAGTAATTCATGTAACCCATGTTGTAAACTGGGTGGGACAGATAATGCCGGTGAGAAAGATCTCTGAAATGGCGCATCAGAAGGGCATAGAAGTAATTTGCGACAGCGCCCACGGATTTGGGCTGCTCGACTATAAAATTCCCGACTTGCAATGTGATTACCTAGGCACCAGCCTGCATAAATTTTTGAGTGCGCCTATTGGCAGCGGTATGCTGTGGATCAAAAAAGAAAAGATTTCGAAAATATGGCCGTTGTTGTGCAATGATAACCCCAGGAGCGATAACATTCGCAAATTTGAACAATTGGGCACCCGCAGTTTTCCCATAGAGCAGGGAATTGCAGAAGCTATTGACTTTCATAACGCCATCGGTCCCAAGCGTAAAGAAGAGCGGGTACGTTATTTAAAGAATTATTGGGCAGAAAAAGTGCAGCATCTTAAAAAAGTAAAACTGCACACTTCACTGAAGCATGATTATTCCTGCGCCATTTGCGGCGTGAGCATAGATGGAATAGAATCTGCAACATTAAGTGGTATGTTGTTCGACAAGTACCGTATTCATACCACGGCTATGGTATATGCAAACGTAAACTGCGTTCGGGTAACGCCGCATGTATACAGCACACTCAATGAATTGGATACATTAGTGAAAGCTATTACCGAATTATCGGTCTGATGGTATTTGTCGTTTCAACCTGCTGTCTACTCAAATTTAAGCGAGGCATTTTTCGACATCAGGTAGGAGGTCAATTGCTTTATCTTTCCATCCTGCATTAAAAAAACATCGCATAACACGGCATCCAGGCGCCCACCGTTCTTCATATTACCCTGTACGGAACCTTCAGCAATTACAACATCGTCTTCTTCCACCAGCCTGGTGATCTGGATAGCAGGACTTCCAACAAAATTTTCATTTTCAATTTCCTTGTCAAATGCTTCCTTTCCAACATGCTTATAAACGCCTGGCATCTCCCAAACAATATCATCTGTTAAACAAGAAAGGATTTTTTCATGATCGCTGTGCCTGAAGCCTTCCATGTACTTTTCAACCGTTTGTTTGTTTTTAGTGGTTGCCATTTTTAAGTTATTAAGATTATCAGTTAAACAGCAAAGAATCAATCCAGCACCCGTAAGCTTTTGTCAATAATTTCAATGCATTCCGTTATCTGCTCTTTGGTAATCACCAGCGGTGGGGCAAAGCGGATTTTATCGCCATGCGTAGGCTTTGCCAGCAAGCCATTTTTTTTCAACTCAATGCATAATTTCCAGGCAGCATCGGTGTCGGTATGTTTTATAACGATGGCATTTAATAGCCCTTTGCCTCTTACAATATCAATGTGCGGAGAATTGATTTTCAGCAAACCATCGCGCAGCAATATTCCCATTTTTTCAGCATTTTCCGCCATTTTTTCTTCCTTTAAAACAGTGAGTGCTTCCATTGCTATTTTGCATGCTAAAGGATTGCCGCCATAAGTAGATCCATGTTCGCCCGGTTTGATGGTGAGCATTATTTCGTCGTCTGCCAGCACGGCACTCACCGGCAACATGCCGCCACTCAGTGCTTTACCAAGAATAAGTATATCGGGTCTCACGTTTTCATGATCGCAGCAAAGTAATTTGCCGGTTCTGCATAAACCCGTTTGTATTTCATCAGCAATCAGTAATACATTGTGTTGCGTGCAAAGCCTTCTTACGTTCGTTAAATAACCTTCGTCCGGAACATCTACGCCGGCTTCTCCCTGTATTGGCTCTACCAGGAACCCCGCAACATTTTCATCCTGCAATGCCTGCTCCAACGCCGCTGCATTGTTATACGGGATCACTTCAAAGCCTGGGGTATAAGGACCAAAATCCTTAGCAGATGTCGGATCTGTACTAAATGAAATAACAGATAATGTTCTGCCATGAAAGTTGTTTGCACAAACAATAACTTTAGCCCGATTGGCAGCAATGCCTTTCACTTTGTAGGCCCATTTGCGGCAAAGTTTCAAAGCCGTTTCCACAGCCTCTACACCTGTGTTCATAGGTAACACCTTATTATAGCCGAAATAGGACGTGATGAACTGTTCATATTCGCCCAGCAGGCTGCTATGAAAAGCCCTGGAAGTAAGCGTGAGGATTTGCGCCTGTTGGGTTAAGGCTTTTACCAGCCTGGGATGACAGTGCCCCTGGTTAACGGCAGAATATCCACTCAGAAAATCATAGTACCTTTTCTCATCCACATCCCATACAAACACGCCTTTGCCACGTTCCAACACCACCGGCAAAGGGTGATAGTTGTGGGCGCCATATTTTTCTTCTAACGCTAAATAATGAGCTGTTTTATCCTGTGCGGATATAGTTAACGACATGAAATTAAGTTTGAGAGGTATGGGAAATAGTTGACTGACTGCCTGGTAAATGAACGAGCACTTTAGAAGCAGCTACAATTATGATCGAGGAAATCGAGATTGCGATCGAGAAAGGATAATATGTGCGCTTTGAGTAAGATAGTGAGTATTTGCCGCAAGATACTGTAAAATTTGAAAATGCCAGAGTTTGAAAATTTGAAACGATCTGCGCTATCATTCATGCTTCCGCAGATTCGACAATGGGTTTAGTGTCGTCGTAAATCTGAAATAATTTATTTTAAACCCATTTCTCCAAATAGTTGGCAGGAAACGCAAATGCAGGCCTTTGTTTTTTTTCAAACAAGCCAAATACAGTGGAACCGCTGCCTGTCATGGATGCATATACAGCGCCCCGCTGGTATAATGTTTCTTTCAGTTCGCTTATCACCGGGTACGCATCGAAAACAGGCGCTTCAAAATCGTTTTTCAATGCTGTTTTCCAGGTTTCAACCGGTTGCTGTATTATGTCTGCAATTGAAGCGGACGGGATGGTAGGAGAGAGCTGCGAAAATGCCCAACCGGTATTTATATGAATGCCGGGATTTACAATTAACAGGTCATAACGCGAAAGGTCAACCGTAACGGGCGATAATATTTCACCGCGACCTGTTGCATAACAGGGTTTATTAATAATGAAAAAGGGACAATCACTGCCCAGTTTCAGGCTGTACTTAATCAGTTGCTCGTTGTTGAGCTGAAGGTTGAATTTTTTGTTCAGCAGGCTGAGCATAAAGGCGCCGTCTGCCGAGCCTCCACCCAAGCCTGCGCCTGCAGGAATATTTTTGTGCAAATGCGCTCTGAAGGCCGGCAATTGAGGGAAATCATCTTTCAACAACTGCCAGGCTTTGTAACAAATATTATCTGTTGGCTGGCCGGGTATGGGAATGCCTGAAAAAGAAAATGCAGGTGCGCCATCACCGTGGATTACTTCCAGTGCGTCAAACCAGCTGACGGGGTAAAATACTGTTTCCAGGTTATGGAATCCATCGTCCCTGCGGGCGGTAATATGTAAGCCAAGATTGATTTTACAATTGGGAAAGACTACCACGGACGATGGGTATTGGTATGTCTAATATTTCTTTTTGCGATGGTTGATCTCATCCCTGATGGCAATTGCCCTCAGGTAATCTTCCTGCTCCAGCACCTCGTTCAACAGCTTGTTAAGCTCATCGAGCGACATGCCCTTCAGATCTTCTTTGGAGCCTCCGGTACTTTGAACAGGAGCGGCAGTTTCTTCTTCTCCTTTTTTCTTTTTGCCCGAATCTTCCATCAATATGCCGGCGCTTTCGAGTATGTGCTCATACGTATAAATGGGGCAGCCAAAACGAACCGCCAGCGCCAGTGCATCGGAGGTTCTCGAATCTATTTCAACCGTATCGTGCTCATTGCTGCAAAGCAGCTTTGAATAAAATATACCTTCCTGCAAATCGCTGATGATAATTTCATGAAGCTCCACATTGAATGCCATCATAAAGTTCTTCATGAGATCATGCGTGAGCGGACGGCTGGGCTGCATTCTTTCCAGCGCAACCGCAATAGCCTGTGCTTCAAATCCACCAATTACAATTGGCAAGCGTCTCAATCCATTTGTTTCACCCAGAACAACAGCATAGGAATGTGTCTGTGTAATGCTGTGGGACAATGCTACTATTTCCAATTCTATTTTCTTCATAATCTGTTGCGAATGTACAAGAATTTTATAAAAAGCCTATCCTCAAAAACCTAAAATAAAAAACCGCTCCGGTTGCCCGAGCGGTTCGCTTAAAGGACCTGTTTTCTCATGCTACGCCTTTCAGCTTTTTAACTTCTTCAATGATCTTTGGAACCACTTCAAATGCATCGCCAACAATGCCATAATCGGCGGCTTTAAAAAATGGGGCTTCCGGATCTTTATTGATCACAACAATTGTTTTACTCCTGTTAACACCCGCCAGGTGTTGAATGGCTCCGGAAATACCGATAGCGATATAGAGGTTGGGAGCTATTGCCAGGCCTGTTTGTCCTACATGCTCATGATGCGGCCTCCAGTGCGTGTCTGCCACAGGCCGGCTGCAAGCCGTAGCCGCGCCCAGTAATTTTGCCAGTTCTTCTATCATGCCCCAATTCTCCGGTCCCTTTAATCCACGGCCTCCGCTCACCACTATTTCTGCTTCGCTTAACGGAACTTCGCCCTTTACTTTATTTACTACCGTTACCTTAACTTTTGGAGCATCGATGGTGGCATTAAAATTTTCCACTTCAGCATTTGCGGTACCCGCTTCCGTTATGGCAAACGAATTAGGATTTACCGCAATAATCTTAACCTCCGTATTAATGGCTACATGTGCAAATGCTTTGCCGGAAAACACGCTTTTTTTCACGGAAAAACCGCTGCTGGTATCTGGTAAGGCTACGGCTCCTGCCACCAAACCGGCCTTTAGCCTGGCCGATAGCCTGGGTGCAATGGCCTTGCCATCCGTATTATTGGAAAATACGATTACAGTTGAGCCAGCAGCTTTTGCTACCTGCGCTATTGCATTAGCGAATACCTGCGCATCAAGATGATCGAGTTGTTCATTGGCAACCTGGTATATTTTTTTAACCCCATATTTTCCCAGGGCGGCAATATCTTCGTTTGGTTTGCCCAATAAAACGCCTTCTGCGCTTACGCCCAGTTGAGCAGCAAGTTTGGCCCCGTAGCTCATGGCTTCCAGCGCTCCTTTTTTAACCTGCCCTTCTGATTGATCTATGAATATTAAAACAGACATAAAGAATTTCTGATTTGTGATTTCTGATTTGAGATTTGCGGCTCAGATTACTTTGGCTTCGTCATGCAAAGCTTTTACCAGTTCGGCAGGATTGTCTGCCGGTATCATTTTAACGCCAGCCTTTGGGGGCGGAAGTTCAAAGCTCGCAACGCTGGTCAGGCTGTCTGCCGCAGTTGGTTCTACCACTTTTAAAGGTTTGGTGCGGGCAGCCATAATGCCGCGCATATTAGGAATCCTGGCTTCTGCCATTCCTTTCTGGCAACTCACTACCACGGGCGTGTTTACCTCGCATGTTTCTTCGCCTCCTTCAATTTCGCGGTTTATTACAACGGTGCTTCCGTTTAAATCGAGTTTTATTGCCAGCGATACATACGGGAGTTCCAGCAATTCTGCCACCATACCACCTACAGAAGCGCTGTTGTAGTCTATGGTTTCTTTGCCAGTAAGTACTAAATCATATCCACCCTGCTGTGCTATGGCTGCAATTTGCGAAGCAATATAAAAACTGTCCTGGCTCTCAGCATTAACGCGTATGGCTTCGTCGCCACCCAGCGCCAGTGCTTTCCTGATAATAGGTTCGGCATCTGCTGCACCTACCGTAACCAGGTGAATAATAGTAGCAGGATCTTTTTCCTTTATTTCGATGGCTTTTACCAGCGCATACCATTCGTCGTAAGGATTGATGATCCACTGCACGCCGTCGGTAGCGAATTTCGTATTGTTATCGGTGAAGGCTATTTTTGCCGTAGTGTCTGGAGATTTGCTGATGCAAACGAGTATCTTCATGAACAGGTGTTTGAATGATAGTTGGATACTAAATAAAAGTTGTTTATGCAACTATTTGTTGAGCAAATATAATATTTCCCTTTTTATATTCTGCAAAATTGAAATAAATAATGTTGGGCTAGCATGAACAGAAAAGAAAAGTTGCTGGAGATGTTGCAAACGGCTCCGCAGGACAGTTTTTTACAACATGCGCTGGCGATGGAGTATATAAGCGAGGGCAATGATTCGGAAGCAATTGCCATTTTTGAAGCAATATTGAACCGAGAGCCTTCTTACATCGGCTCCTACTACCAATTAGGCAAACTGCTGGAAAAGAAAGAATACTACGCAGAGGCGCTTGACTGGTATAAAAAAGGGATGGAGGTTGCAGGTACAGCCAACGATAAAAAGGCATATAATGAGCTGCGTTCGGCTTACGAAGAATTATCGGATGAGTAGGGAAAGTTTAATGGTTTATAGTTTACGGTTTAAAGTTTATAGTTACACTAACTAAAAACGTCAAACGAAGACAACCAATTTCCAACTATGTTTTACGCATGAATGATCTGTTACAACACTTTAAGCAGTTTATTGAAAAGGAAGAACTTTTTACAGAAAAAGACAAATTGCTGCTGGCTGTGAGCGGTGGCATAGATTCTGTTGTATTGTGCCACCTGTGCTTTGAAGCTGGTTATTCATTTGAAATAGCACATTGCAATTTTAATTTGAGAGGAGAGGAGAGCAGCCGGGATGAAGCTTTTGTAATAAACTTAGCAAAAAAGTACAACGTACCCGTATTGGTAAAACAGTTTAACACTACTTCGTATGCAGATAGCCGTAAAGTATCCATCCAGGTAGCGGCAAGAGAGCTAAGATATGCATGGTTTGATGAAATAGCAGAGGCTAAAATCTCAAACCTGCCTGCCGGCAGGCAGGTCTCAAATCTCAAATCTCAAATCATTCATATCGTTACAGCCCATCATGCCGATGACAATGCAGAAACTGTGCTCATGAATTTTTTTAAGGGCACGGGCATAGCCGGCATTCGTGGCATATTGCCCAAAAAAGGGAAAGTCGTTCGTCCGCTGCTATTTGCTTCAAAAGCGTGTTTGATGGACTATGCTACCGGGCATGGATTAGACTATGTGGAAGATTCAAGCAACTTAACGGATAAGTATACACGCAATTATTTCAGGCAGCATATCCTGCCTTTGGTTTTAAACGTATTTCCGGAAGCAGAAGCAGGCATCCAGGAGAATATAAAACGGTTCAGGGAAACCGAATTGTTGTACAACCAGGCAATAGCGGTGCATAAAAAGAAGCTGATGGAATACAGGGGGGAAGAGGTTCATATACCGGCGCTGAAACTGCAGCAGGCTGTTCCTTTAAAAACCATCGTTTATGAAATTATAAAAGCATTTCACTTTTCGCCGAAACAAACCGACGAGGTGATTGAATTGCTGCAAAGCGAAAGCGGGAAATATGTTGTGTCGGCTACGCACCGTATACTAAAAAACAGGAACTGGCTGATCATTACGGAGAATGAAAAAGTGGAAACAAATGATGACGCTATCACCCTGATAAACAATGTGCCGGCAACAATAGCTTTTGCCGAAGGAGCGCTAAAGTTGAAAAAGGAAACCTGCGAAAATACCGTACTGCAGCAACCAGGGCATATTGCCTGCATAGATGCATCTGCTGTTGAATATCCGCTGTTTTTAAGAAAATGGAGAACGGGCGATTATTTCTATCCGTTGGGAATGCGCAAGAAAAAGAAGCTGGCGCGGTTTTTTATCGACCGGAAGTTATCGCTGGCAGACAAAGAAAAAACATGGATATTGGAATCGAATAAGAAGATCATTTGGGTCATTAATCACCGGATAGACGACCGGTTTAAAATAACACCCGGTACTAAAGAGTGTCTAAGGATTGAGTTTTTGAGAAAGGCATAGGGTTCAAGACGTAATTGCTGATTTTTGACCTGCCTGCCGGCAGGCAGGTTTATTGATTTCTGATTTAATGATGCTTCAAACGCTAATTGCCGGATCAAAAATTTGTTATATACAGTTTTACATCCTCCCAGAATTCCAGCGCAAAGTTTTTTTGTATAAATGCGAAACCGGCAACAATAAGAAATACAATACCGTACAATGCACCCCATATGTGTGCGGAGTGGTTGATATTACCGCCACCCCGTTTGTCCAGCACAGAGGAAATAACAAGGTATAAAGCGCCGAAAATAAAGCCAGGTATTTTAAAACCAGGTAATATAATAAGCCCAAGATCTTCAAGGGGCGCAAGGAAGATGAAAGCAAAAATTACTGCCGATACAGCTCCTGATGCTCCCAGGCTGCGGTAGTAATAATTGTTTTTATTTTTTAAATAGGTTGGTAATAAACAAAAGAATAAGGCAGACAGATACATGATTAAATACAGCCACTTTCCTGCTGCTGTGCCGAATTTTGCCATAAAAAGTATTTCAACGTATCGCCCAAAAATCCAGAACGAATACATATTAAACAGCAAATGCGGCACGTTGGCATGTATAAAGCCGCAAGTGAAGTAACGATAATATTGCTTTTTTTCGGTAATGGCCGGCGGGTAGAATATCAGATCATCAAAAACCTTTTCATTTCTGAATGCGGTGAACGAAATGATACAGGTCATTATGATAATGATGAGCGTTATGGACATGAAGTGTTTTTGTCGAAGATAACGAAAAGTGAAAAGCCGAAAGTGAAAGGCTAAAGGTGAAGGGTGAAAGAATCAAGCGTCCATTCTTTCACCCTTCACCTTTTTTCTTTTGACGCTCATTTGCTTCCAAATACATTCTTCAGCAGCTCCGATGTACGGGCTAAAGGATCTTTGCGTATTTTTTGTTCTTCCTGAGCTACCTGGTAAAAAATACCACTCAATGCCTTTTCCGTTACATAGGCAGAAAGATGGGGATTGATTTTGTTAAGCGAAAATCTGTTGTAGGCTGTAAATACCGCGTTCCAGTATTTTGTAGCATTCACTTTTTCGAGCGACTTTTCAATTACCGGGCGAAAAGACTCTGTAAGAGCCGAAGTAGTTTTGCCTTTAAGGTATTCTGTGGCTGCAAAATCACCACCTTTTAAAATTCCTGCCGCATCCTGTATACTCATTTGCTTGATGGCATTTACAAAAATAGGCGCT
>JBQCFW010000196.1:0-3689 GCA_051958655.1 Agriterribacter sp.
TAGCCCATTCGTTCTCTATTTTTTTTGGCTCTATCCCTGCTACATCAAACTCAGCATGTTCTACCACGTGTGCCAGCTGAAATACCAGCGCCAACGTTAAGCCCAGTACAAAATGCATTACCAAAAAGCCTACCAGCCATGCCTGCCATCCCACGACCATAATAGGCAACACAATGGTGAATCCTACATATAATGCTTTCGAAATCCAGAATACCAAGTGTTCCTTTAAGTCCATTGGCTTAAGCGGAGTGGTGTATACTTTTTTAGTAATGTATTTTATGTAATCGGTAATAAACAACAAAAAGAGGGATGTAAACCCATACAAAAAGAACATGTAGTTATGCTGGTATTTGTGAATGGGATACCATTTCTGAGTAGAACACTCCCTCATAAAAGGCTTGTTGTTAATATCATCGTCAATACCGTCGATGTTGGTATAGGTATGGTGAACAATATTGTGCTTGAGCTTCCAGAAAAAGGCGTTGCCACCCAAAGCGTTCATGCTTAAACCCATAATATCGTTTACCCACCCTTTGGAGGAATAACTTCCGTGGCAGGCATCGTGCATTACATTAAACCCAATGCTTGCTAATGTAAAACCAAACAATCCGCTCAGCAAAATGCCTATAGCCGGGTGCATGGGTACAAACAACAAAGAAAGATAAATAAGAATGGCTGCCGGAATAAGAACAAAGGATTTAAGATACAATTTCCAGTTGCCGGTTTTACGGAGATTGTTATCGGCAAAATACTGGTCTACATTTGCCTTTAAAGCATTGAAAAAAACTTTATTCTTATTGTTGAAGGTAACTTTGTACATGTACGCTGGTCGGTTTTACGGCAAAGCCAATCACTGAATTGCCATTCTAAAAAATAGGCGTTTTATGGAATTTAACTTCAATATTCCTGAACGCTGTGGTTTACATTCCCGTTGGTAACGGACGGACAAAGATAGGCCATAAAGCCCAAACAGACATGTTAAGAATCAATGATATTTGTCAGGTAATTGTCGTTTATCCGGCTGCGGGAGGGTTAATTCATTTTAAAGGGAACGATCATATCAAACACCGGTATCTTAACTTCAAACTGCTTGCGTGAAGTAATGTTTTCCATGGCGTAGGTGCCATACATTTTCCCCATTTCTGTGCGCAGGTTGCAACCACTTACATACTGGTACTGCTCGCCCGGGTTTATTTGAGGTTGCACGCCAACCACACCCTCGCCTTCTACTTCGCGTTGCGTGCCATTGCTATCGAATATGTACCAATGCCTGCGCAATAACCTTACCGGAAAGGAGTTGTTGTTTTGCAAAGTAATGCGGTATGCAAACATGAACTCGCCGCTTACGGGATTGCTGTAATCCGGTTGATAGAATGTTTCTACCGTTACAGTTACCCCTTCCGTTACTTTTGATGCCATCGCCTTGCCAAAGTTTGACTTAAAAATAGCAAAAAACCCTGACAGGATTGCAAATGTTCAGAAATTTTAGCGCTGCAATCCATTCTATTTTACCTTTGCCATCCGGTTTAAATAGTCTTGCCCCCTTTCTTTTTTACAAAAAAATCCCTGATATATGAAAATAGCCGTAGCTAAAGGCGATGGTATCGGTCCCGAAATAATGGACGCCACGCTCCGCATTTTTGAAGCAAATAAAGTTCCGCTTGAATATGAGTTTGTTGACATGGGCAAATGGGTGTTCGACAAAGGATTCTCTAATGGAATGACGCCGGAAGCGCAACATACTATTGAAAGCCTGGGTTTGCTGTTTAAGGGTCCAATGGAAACACCGAAAGGAAAAGGTGTTAAAAGCATTAACGTCACCGCCCGTAAAACCTGGAACACGTATGCAAATAAGCGTGTGTTTCAATCATTGCACGGCGTGGATACCGTTTTTTCAAAAGCCGGCATTCCGATAGATATAACCATTGTTCGCGAAAATATTGAAGATACTTATGGCGGCATTGAGCACATGATAACGCACGATGTGGCCCTCAGCCGCCGGTTTATTACCAGGCCAGGCAGCCTGCAGGTAATACGGTATGCTTTTGAAATGGCTAAGCAAAAAAATGCCAGGCGCGTTAGTTGCGGGCATAAAGCCAATATTATGAAGATCACGGACGGACTTTTCCTGGAATGCTTTTACGAAGTAGCGAAAGAATATCCGGAGCTGAAGGCAGATGATATTATTGTAGATGACCTGTGTATGAAGCTGGTTACCCGCCCCGATACATTTGATGTGGTGGTGCTTACCAACCTGCAGGGCGACATTGTATCCGATCTTTGCGCAGGCCTCGTGGGCGGATTGGGATTTGCACCATCGGCCAATGTGGGCGATCATATATCGATTTTTGAAGCCGTGCATGGAACTGCGCCGGATATTGCAGGTAAAAACATAGCCAACCCTACCGCATTATTGTTAAGCGGCATTTCTATGTTGCGCCATGTGGGACTCACCGCAAACGCCGCTGTAATTGAAAATGCCTTATTGTATACATTGGAAAGCGGCGTACACACAGGAGATTTTGGCAACAAAGCAGTACCGTCTGTTAACACCCCCCAGTTTGCCGATGCTGTTATAAGCAATTTTGGCAAGCAACCCCAGGCAAATGCCAAGCAGGTGGTGCCCAATAAGCCGGGCACGCCCACTCCATTCAGGTTGGTGCAAAATGCCATGATGGAATCTACAGAAATTGGGAACGAAGAAATTGTAGGCGTTGATATGTTCATCGAAAGCAATGAACAACCCAACGCAATTGCTGAAAAATGTCAGCGGCACGCAGGTGTTAAATTCAAGCTGGTAAACATCAGCAATCGCGGCACGCAGGTATGGCCCACCGGATCGGTATATACCAACCTGGTAAATGCATACAATGTTCGATTTGAAACACTCGATGGACAGCCGCTAAATCAACAGGATATACTGGGTTTATACATCAGCCTGAGCGGCAACTTTAAAATATGTTCGTCGGAACTGCTGAATATGTGGGGCGATAAACGAGGATACAGCCTGGCACAGGGACAGTAATAAAACTTTATATTTTGGCAGGAGGAGTGGTATTTACTACTCCTCTTTTTGTTGCAGGCTTAAGGTAGCCGCTATTACCGCGTAAGCCGGCGCCAGTACCCAGCCAATAACAATTAACCCATGCATGAGATAGAATACCAGCCCGTTGCCTATGGCAAGTCCGCGATGCTTCCCGATGAATTCAATGCTTTGCACAGGCGAAAGTTTTTGGCGTTCGCAACTGTAGTCTAACATTGAAAAACCGTAATAATAGCATTCAACAAAAAGCGCCACAAGCGGGGTAATCCACCCCAGTATGGGAACAAAAGAAAGGATCAGTAAAGTGAAAGTATACACAGTTTGCCAAAGCGCGTTACGCAGTGCCAGCCGGATGCCCCGCACAATATCCTTCATAAGCTGTTTAAAGCTGAATGGATAGTCTTTCCCTTCAATAATCGACTCTGTTTTTTCGCTGAGGTATCCAAATACAGGTGAGCCCACGATCAGCCATATATATTTAAACCACGAAAAATACATGAGCATCAATATCAGCCATATCATTATACCGCCCAGCGCAAAAAAGAAACCCACTACGTTGCTTTGCATTTTATCTACCCAGGCTTTTAATCCTGTTTTTACGCTCAGCATTTCAATTACAAAATTGGCGCTCTTGCCAAAAAAGTAC